>NZ_JABXKF010000024.1:0-61914 GCF_017115165.1 Nostoc sp. LPT
TGCTAGATGCAAGTTTTCAGCTTACCTGCTTTGTATACCAATTAGATAGCTAGGGCAGTTATTTGATATGGTTCGTGTCCTAAACTCAGACCAAAGGCATCACCCAAGGAGTGGGCTGGATCGATAGAAACCATGCGAATTTTACGCTCAGGATGTTGTTGAGCCATAGCCCAACCAATCGCAGCTGCTACTATGGTCTTGCCTACTCCACCTTTACCGCCAATTAGTAACAGGCGACGACCTTTGCTCAGAAAATCTCCAAAGCTAGGAGGAATTTTTTCAGGCCATTGAATTGGGAGTGGATGAACAGGAGATAGCGGTTCAAGCTGAGGAATATGGATTTGGTTGATCAGATGGCTGAGGGCTACAATTCCCAAAGGCTCCTCATCTTGTTGTGGCATAATAAACATCGGCTTTCCGCTAGCAAGAGCCGTATACTGGCTGATGAGCGGTTGTTGTTCTTGGTAACGATCTGGGTCAGTCGCACTGGCAAGGACTTGGTTAACAAACAACCCTCCGCAAGGAACCTGCATGGTTTGTAAGGCTTCTAGGAATCGTTTTGATTCCAACCAACTCATTGCTTCGGCGATCGCAACTAACAAACAAGCAGTATGGGTGGGATCTTGAAGCAGACGACGACCTTGCCACAGTTCAGCTTTCAGGGTTTGCAAAAATTCGTCAGCGCGATCGGGTGTGTAACTTCCAGCAAAGGTCTTGCTAATAAACCGATGCTTTTCTTGAAACAGTTCAAGAGAGTGGAGGAAAGTGTCTAAAAAGTCCATCAATCCAAACAAATTGAGAGTATGACCACTAGGAGCCATATCTACTACTACTCGATCTACCTGTTGCTCCTTAAAAAGCCGTTGGATCTCTAACAAGCCCATCAACTCGTCTAGTCCAGGCCAATTTAAATCCCAAACTGGAAGCAAGTCTTCTCCTTCAACAAAACTACCGCGCTCCACTAACAGTTCTAACACCTGACCATAACGTTCTTTAAACTCTTGTAGCAGACGCTTTGCATCCAACGCCCTTACTAGTAGATTGGGTAGTTCCGCTATGGGACGAGGAATGTCATCAACGCTAACTTGTAAGACATCTCCAAGAGAGTGAGCCGGATCGGTTGATATTAAAAGAATTTGCTCATTGACAAATTTCTGCGCCCAACGACATGCAAAGGTGCAGGAGATTGTCGTTTTTCCGACTCCACCTTTGCCGCTAAACATAGCAAGGTGTAGGTTATCAAAAAGTTCCATCCCGTTTGTCATTTCCGGCGTTTTAGGATAAAGTTACTACAGATTTTTGAAAGTTACTTAAGTAATTTTGCTGAATAAAGCTATTTAAAACCTTAATCTTTCACGGATGGGATTTACAAAACTTCTATCCTATAGGGTGGCGACAGGGAAAGCTTCACAAGAGAATGTGTAATTAATTTTGTTGAAGTCCTTACAAAGATTAGCCGAGGAACTATAACTGAGGGAAAGATTTAGCCAGAGGGTGTCCAAAGGTAAGGAGATAAGATGGTTAACAGTTCTGAAGGCGATATAAATATTGGGTGTAATGTCCAAGGTATTTCTGAATACAACTTTTTTTCTGACATTAAGTCTGAGGACATTCATCCTTGTCCACTCAAAACAGACTCTCCCTACTTAGGACTAAAAACTTTTGAAATTAAAGATAAAGACAAATTTTTTGGTCGGGAAGAGTGGATTGCTAATCTGGGCGATCGCTTAAAAAAAGATAATATACTCTTGCTTTTAGGAGCATCAGACAGTGGCAAATCATCATTGATTCGGGCAGGCTTAATTCCTTATTTAGGATTTAATAAAAATTCATTAATTAATATAAGTTTTCACCCAGATGAAAATCCTTTTAAATCTATTTATCAGTGTCTGGCTTTTACTTATGGTAAAAAATCGCAAATAGCCGATATTGCTCGAAAAATTAGAGAAGATTTGCTAATACAAATTGTCACATTCCTCAAACAAGATTATCAGTGCGTTCTAATTTTTATTGACCAATTTGAAGAACTATTTACGAAAACTCAAAAGCCGGAACGTGATAAATTTGTTGCTAGTCTCTTTCAACTGTTTCAGCAGCAGGATAGTTCTGTCAAAATTGTTTTAACAATGCGATCTGATTTTTTGGATAGATTTAGTGAGTATCCTCAACTTGCGAAGATTCACGATCGCTATAGTTGTATACTCACTAGAATGAGCGATGGCGAATTAAAATTAGCGATCGCTGAACCTGCTGCTAGAAATGGCGTTACCTTTGAACAAGGATTAATTGAGCAAATTATTCATGATTTTCACCAACAAAATGATTATTTACCACTTCTGGCATACACCTTAGATATGCTGTGGGAAAGGGAAAATATTGCAAACCGGGTTCTGAAGACAAAGACTTATAAAGAACTAAAAGAGCAAACTTTTGGTTATTTAAGCGAACAAGCTAATCGATTTATTAATGCTAGTGTTGGATGGCACGATCGCCAGGAACAAGAGATTCAAAAGTTAAACCTTGCACTGACTGAATTAAAACTGCGCGAGCAATCTGCCAGGGTTTTGAATTTACTTCCTGTCCAACCACTAGAGGGTTTGGTGCTGGCAATTCAAACAATGGGTGAGAATCTAGAGAAATACCCAAACCAGCTTCTAGCTTCTGTTTTGGGAAGCTTAAAGGAAGCAATGAACACACCCACAGAGACAAATAGCTTGCGCGGACACGAGCAAGAGGTGAATTGTGTAGCCTTTAGTCCTGATGGCAATTTTATTGCCAGTGGTAGTAGTGATTCTACGGTGTGCTTGTGGAATATCATTGGCAATCCTACTGCTCAATTTTTGTTGGGGCATGAGCAAGAGGTTAATTGTATAGCCTTTAGTCCTGATGGCAAGTTTATTGTTAGTGGCAGTATTGACGGAATTTTGTGTTTATGGGATTTACAAGGTAGTCTCATTACTCAACCGTGGCAGGGACATGAGGAAGGAATTATTTCCGTCGCCTTTAGCCCAAATGGCGATGGCTGCGCCAACCGCTCCGGGGTACGCATTGTCAGTGTTGGTTTTGACGGAACAGTGTGTTTGTGGGATTTACAAGGTAACGCCATTACTCAACCCTGGCGCGGACACAAGGAAGGAGTTATTTCCGTCGCCTTTAGCCCAAATGGCGATCGTATTATCAGTGTTGGTTTTGACGGAACAGTGTGTTTGTGGGATTTACAAGGTAACACCATCACTCAACCCTGGCACAAACATCAGGCGAAAATTATTTGTGTCGCCTTTAGCCCTGATCGCAAGTTTATTGTCAGTGGTAGTAGTGATTCTACAGTGCGGTTGTGGGACATACAAGGTAATCCCATCGGTCAACCTTGGCACGGGCATGAAGGACATGTAAATTCTGTAGCGTTTAGCCCTGATGGCAAGTTTATTATTAGTGGTAGCTGCGATCAAACAATACGCTTGTGGAATATCAATGGCAACCCCATCACTCAACCTTGGTACGGACATGAAGGACAGGTTAATTCCCTAGCCTTTAGCCCCGATGGCAAGCTGATTGTCAGTGGTGGCGATCAAACTGTGCGTTTGTGGGAGCTACATCAAATACTACAAGATCGGATCATCGGGCGATCGCAGCGCAAATATGAGAATTGGGTCAATTCTGTCGCCTTTAGCCCTGATGGTCAGTGGATTGTCAGTGCCAGCAATGATTCGACAATCCGCTTGTGGGATATTAAGGGCAACCCGATCACTCAACCTTGGCGCGGACATGAAAAAGAAGTTAATTCTGTCGCCTTTAGCCCTGATGGTCAGTGGATTGTCAGTGCCAGCAATGATTCGACAATCCGCTTGTGGGATATTAAGGGCAACCCGATCACTCAACCTTGGCGCGGACATGAAAAAGAAGTTAATTCTGTCGCCTTTAGCCCTGATGGTCAGTGGATTGTCAGTGCCAGCAATGATTCGACAATCCGCTTGTGGGATATTAAGGGCAACCCGATCACTCAACCTTGGCGCGGACATGAAAAAGAAGTTAATTCTGTCGCCTTTAGCCCTGATGGTCAGTGGATTGTCAGTGCCAGCAATGATTCGACAATCCGCTTGTGGGATATTAAGGGCAACCCGATCACTCAACCTTGGCGCGGACATGAAAAAGAAGTTAATTCTGTCGCCTTTAGCCCTGATGGTCAGTGGATTGTCAGTGCCAGCAATGATTCGACAATCCGCTTGTGGGATATTAAGGGCAACCCGATCACTCAACCTTGGCGCGGACATGAAAAAGAAGTTAATTCTGTCGCCTTTAGCCCTGATGGTCAGTGGATTGTCAGTGCCAGCAATGATTCGACAATCCGCTTGTGGGATATTAAGGGCAACCCGATCACTCAACCTTGGCGCGGGCATGAGTATTGGGTAAATTCCGCAGCTTTTAGCCCTGATGCTAAACTGATTGCCAGTGGTAGTCTTGATGGAACAGTGCGCTTGTGGAACTGTGGGTGGCAAAAATGGTTGCAAGTTTGCTGCAACAGGTTACATTATCATCCCGTCTTTCAAAATCTTGAAAATGGCAGTGATGTAGAAATTGCCCACCAAACTTGTCAAAAATATGTATGGAATCCACAATGCCCTAAACAATTGAACAACCAAGGTGCAGCAAAGCTAAAAGAGAAAGCTTTTTTAGCAGCTTTGGAGGACTTTAACCAAGCAGTTCAACTTAATTTCACATCGCACTGGAAACATCCCCTTGCTTGGCAATCAGTACCCACAGAGAACCCAGGGTAAATACATCCGTGACAGAGGTAATAAACTGCGATCGCTCTGTTGATTTCTATAGGCAAGCACTTGCTTTTGAACTCGTTTCTAACATCATTGTTGAAGGACAGGATTACAGCGACCTAGAAGGTGTAACTGGGGCAAAAATTCGCATTGTCACCTTGCGATTAGGAGATGAACTCACGTTAATGGAGTATCTCAACATTGAGAGAAAATCCAACCCCAGCGATTCGCAAAGCAATGACCTGTGGTTTCAACATCTGGCAATTGTAATGAGTGACATGGATCGTGCTTATGCACAAGTGCGTTCATTTCCCATTGAACCCATTTCAGTTGCGCCGCAGACAATACCACCTGATAATGAAGCATCTGGTGGTGTCCGTGCCTTCAAGTTTAAAGACCCTGATGGACATGATTTAGAGTTAATTTGCTTTCCTCCTGACAAAGGAAAAGATAAGATGTAGGTGAAATCATTGCTGCTGAAAGAAGAAACTAACTAGTGACTACCGATATGGTTGGATTTGTCTAGCGTTTATAGCGATCGCTAATTAATAAAATCATCACTATCCAATGGCAGGACTAAATAACCAAAAAACCAATTCTCAAAACAGATTATCACTGGTTTCTTCAGTTTACGAAAAAAGCCAAGTTACTCAGATTCGTCTGCGGATACATATTCCCAAATGCTATCTGCAAGCACCCGTGATTTCGCAGTTAATTTCTACTTATGGCTTGGTAGTTAATATTACCAACGCTATGCTACAACCAAATGCAGATGCAGAAGGATGCTTTGACATTGAACTGCGGGGAACAGTGCCACAAATTGCTAGCGGTTTAGCTTACCTAGAATCCTTGAATATTAGAATTGTGGGCAAGCCGAATGCTGACGGCGATAGTTGGTTTTACTGAAATAATTTAAATTTCATAGTACCAAATTTCTTCTTCTCGCAACACAATTCGATGTAGAGAAAGACGATTAATCAAGCCCTCTTGCTCAAACTGCCCAAGAATACGAGTGATAGTCACACGAGTTGAACCGAGCATTTCCGCCAGGTCTTCATGAGTCAGACGCATATCTATTAAACGTCCCTTCTCAACTTCCGAACCAAACTTTTTGGATAACCATGCCAATAGCTTGATGAGCATAGTATCGACTTTTTTATGGCTACGAATGATCGTCAATTCTTGAGCCTGTTGGATATGGGCAAGTAGAGTTTCTGTTAGTTCAGTCCACTCCTCTATAGGTAAAACTGTTGCCTCCACTTTAGTTAGGCATTCCATCTGATAAGGTTCTAATTTTGACAAACTCTTACCAACGACATCTCCAGGTCCCCACAATCCTAGAGCAACAGTTGTACCATCTTCCAGATAACTAAAAGTTCTCACAAAACCCGTTTCAATCTTCCAAAGGTCGTTATGATGCTCTGGTAGAAATGACCTACGGGCAAAAAGTTGCTTAGTATTGTTACTGTTTGAACTAGAGAAGCTTGTGTACAAAGACACCATATTATATAAAACTATTCTCCGATAAATGAACCGTAGTATTATATTTATATCAGGTTCTAAGAACCTATGGGTATTTTAAAGAGGGGAGAGAGAAGTAGGGGAGCAGAGAGGCAGGGGAGACAAGGGAACAAGGTGACAAGGTGACTAAAGTTAGAACTTGCAACAAGTCTTTCCCTTCCCCTTGTCCCCAATTCTCCTTGTCCCCAAGTCTCTTTTCAATGCCCAATGCCTTTCAGGAGTGCCTCGGCTTAGAGTGCTGAGTGGGGAATCTCACTTCTTTACTCAGCACTCGGAACTCAAAACTCGAAACTGTTTTGCCCCATTCCCTAAATTAAATTCCCGCACCATCAAGAAAATCTTCAATCATCCCATCAGATTTGCTCTTAGGGTTGTCGGTTAATTCGTCGCCAACCTCTGTTGAGGACAAACTTGATTGATCTTCTAATTGCTCAAACTGTTTCTCTAGAGACTTGACGCGTTCAAATAAAGCGCGGATTACTTCAGCTTCTACGTCGCGTACTTTATCATGATCCAGAACATTGCTATTTAAGTTGTTCTGACGAGTTACGCGCCCTGGAATCCCAACTACTGTAGTGTTACTAGGGACATCTCGTAGCACCACAGAACCAGCTCCAATACGGACGCGATCGCCAATTTGAATATTTCCCAATACTTTCGCACCCGCTCCCACAACCACATGAGAGCCTAAAGTTGGATGGCGTTTACCGCTTTCTTTCCCAGTCCCGCCAAGGGTGACACCTTGATAAATCAGAGCATAATCCCCTACGATCGCAGTCTCACCAATCACTACTCCCATGCCGTGATCGATAAACACTCCCTGACCAATTAATGCCCCAGGATGAATTTCAATTCCGGTAAAAAACCTACTAAGATGAGAGATGAATCTTGGTATGAAGGGAATTCCAATTTTATACAGCCAGTGCGCCAATCGATGAAACACTAGAGCTTGGAGTCCAGGGTAACAGAACAATACTTCTAGCCAGTTACGGGCTGCTGGGTCACGCTCAAAAATGGTTCGCAAATCAGTTAGTAGCATACTCTGTTGAGATTTTTGTTGGTAAGTGAGGCTCTGAAAACAGAAACTCAGGATAATTCCCAGAAAAAGATCGAGTCCTTTATAGGAATTGTGTCATTTCAAAATCTACGGTAAGTCGATAGATTATAGTGTTTTTGTGGGTAATAAGTGGGATGCTATCACATTCCACAGTTGAAAAAAATTAATTTCGCATAAACTGCGATAAGTCCCTAAATTCACCGTAGTATATTGAGTACAGTCTTGAATAGCCAAAACTACGCTCTCTTGGATCTGTCTTCCAAAGTGGAATACGCGCTGCTGGCACTCTTAGAGCTAGCAAGCCACCACGGGAAAAAACTTCCTCTAACCATGAGCGAGATCGTTGCCAAGCAACCCATACCTGAGCGCTATCTGGAACAAATTTTGACCAACCTCCGGCGTGCTGGTGTGGTGCAGAGTCAACGCGGCTCTAAAGGAGGTTTCGTTTTAGTTCGTGAACCTTGGCAGATTACAATACTTGAAATTGTCACTTTGGTCGAAGGCGAGCGGAAAGAGAAAGATACCTCTAACTCTTCCACTCTAGAAAAGACTCTGATACATGAAGTTTGGGAGCAAGCTAACGCTGCCTCAATTGAAGTTTTGGGTCGTTATACACTCCAAAACTTGTGCGACGAAAGAGAAACTCGCGCCCAGCAGAGTCCAATGTATTATATTTAGACACGACGGAGTACCCACATGCGGATAGCAAAAGATATCACAGAGTTAATCGGACGGACTCCTTTAGTTCAATTAAACAAGATTCCCCAAGCTTCAGGAGCGGTTGCTCGGATTGTGGTGAAGCTAGAAAGCATGAATCCAGCATCTTCTGTGAAAGACCGGATTGGCGCGAGTATGGTGGAAACGGCAGAAGAAGCAGGCTTGATTCACCCCGGAAAAACTGTTTTAGTAGAGCCAACTTCTGGAAATACAGGAATTGCGCTAGCGATGGTGGCAGCTGCCAAGGGCTACCATCTCATTCTAACGATGCCTGACACAATGAGCCACGAAAGACGATCTATGCTCAAAGCTTATGGCGCTCAACTAGAGTTAACGCCAGGGGTAGAAGGGATGCGAGGAGCGATCGCTCATGCAGAACAGCTTGTAGCTCAAACGCCCAATGCTTATATGTTACAGCAGTTTCGCAACCCTGCTAACCCGAAAGTTCACGCCGAAACCACAGCCGAAGAAATTTGGAATGACACCGATGGAGAGGTAGATATTCTCGTGGCGGGAGTGGGTACTGGTGGAACAATTACGGGAGTTGCAGAAGTTATTAAAAAACGGAAGCCGAGTTTTCAAGCGATCGCAGTTGAACCAAGCAACAGTCCGGTATTAACAGGTGGTAAATCAGGGCCTCACAAAATTCAGGGTATTGGCGCGGGATTTATCCCAGCAATTTATCGTTCAGAAGTGGTAGATGAAGTGATTCAGGTAGCGGATGAAAAAGCGATCGCTTATAGCCGTCGCCTCGCAAAAGAAGAAGGATTACTATCGGGGATTTCTAGTGGCGCTGCTTTATACGCGGCTATTCAAGTGGCACAACGTCCAGAAAATGCAGGTCGCCTCATCGTCATGATCCAGCCTAGTTTCGGCGAACGCTACCTCAGCACCTCACTATTCAAAGACCCAGAGGAGAATGAGTGGTTGAGTAAAGTTTAATATTTGATTTTGTAGCGTGTGTTACACCTATTGGATAGTTGATTAGTCACAATATATAGCGGTTTCCATTCAGATGCGGTACAACATTATATTGCGAGGTGTAGGGGCACGGCACTGCCGTGCCCCTACACCTCACGTAAACGAGAACCGCTATATACAGTGCAAATCATCATTTGACAAAAGTTAAGCATACGCAATGGTGATAAGCGATCGCTTCACTAATTGAGCTTAGAGGATGTTTTAAAAGTCCACTTGTCGGTATCAAAAGTTCTAGATCCTTCTAAATTCCCCTTAAAAAGCAGGGCTGTTTCATTCCCTAAAACACCATGATTTACAAGGGTATCAACCAAAAAAATCAGGTAATTCAAAAATTTTATTTGCTCATAACCCTAGCGTTCGTACTTAATATATTGGTTGAAACAGTGATTTTTCTTTTTCCTACTACCTAAAGTTTTTGGCTGATACTGTTGACAAAATCCTTAAGATAGCGAATGAAACAGCCCTGCTTTTTAAGGGGGTAAGGCAGGGTAGTTTCATACAAGCAGAGAAAAACTAAAACTGGGTTTCAAAGCCTCTCCCCCTGTGGGGGAGAGGAATGGAAGTGAGGGAAAAAGCCTGGACATAAAACGAGAAATCAAGACTTATGTATTTTTCTTTTTTCGTATGAAACCACCCTGGCTTAAAAAGGGGGTAAGGGGGATCAACCAATATTTGATACTTCTCAGACATCCTCTAACTATTAACCGGAAACAGAGCATCTTCAATTCTGCTCCTAAATTATTTGTTGTTAATGGCTAGCAACATCATTTTTTACCAAAACTGTTAAACAGCAACAACTAGCAGCTAACTTAATTGGACTCAAAGCTTCACTTTTTAATACAATAAAAGCGCCTAATCCTATAAGCACAAAAGGCACAAGATTATTAACATAGCGAGTCAATACACTAGCTATGACTCTGTTATTAGTTAAATTGTATGCAGCGTAGCACCAAACTCCTAACAAGAGAAAAAATAATCCGATAATTACCACAAAACTCTCTAAGTTGCTGCTAGCAAATAAAGGTATATAGACACTAATATTATCGCTACCATTGGCAATTGTAACGGCTGCCACACTATAAGCTTGGGGAGAAAAAAAACTAGTAATTGTTGATGCTTCAGCTTCTTCTGTTGCAGCTACAACTTCTTTTAATGAATCTTCTTCGCGATTCACTAAACTGCTGATACCTATGGACATTGGTAGTAAACCAAGTAATCCAATCCAGCTTTTTGATAAAACTAACCCACCAAATAAACCAGGAAGACTAAGAATTAACAGAACCGTAAAACCTAGAAACTGACCAGTAACTATATGCCGAGGGCGAAAGTTAGCATTTATTTGAGAAAAAAACAATAATAGAATAACAATATCATCAATATTAGTAGCAATGAACGCAATTGACCCAGTAGTAATTGCAGTAACTAACTCGTTCATATTTTGTGGGTTTTTTTATCACTAAAACTTGGTTTATTGTTTAAGTATTACTTAGTGTAATTCCAAACCTACCATAGTTTTGAGGCTAGGGAAGCTGTTGTGGTGGTTGTGGAGTTAGGGTTGGATAACTTCGATTATTATTCCGTTTTCTACGATGACTATGATTAACTTTTGGTTACATACTTGTAAATTTTCCCGCCGGCTTACTTGTGAGGATAATTACTTTGTCATTTTAAAGCTTAGTTGTGCTATAGGACTGATATTTTATTTTTGAAAAAAACTCAGTACATCTTTATTCCTTCTTCCCAGTCCCTAGTCCCCAGTCCCCAGTCCCCAGTCTCTACGAGTAATTCAGGAATCAAATCAGATTGCTATAGAAGGTTAAAATAATTTGTAATTGAATTAGTTGGTAATTTAGACCCCAACTTTCTTCTAGACCGCCAATAAATATAATTTGGTGGGGGACTTCAACCCAATAATTACGAATTACGAATTACGAATTACGAATTAGTGAATTTGGTATGGTGATAAATTGTAGGTTCTAAAAATCCAGCATGAGTCAGCTAGGGACAGCCTTCAGTGAAGGGATAATTGCCTTCATCGCCACTAACATAGATGACATCATTATCTTGTTAATCTTTTTTTCACAGGTAGATGTTAACTTTCGGCGGCGGCATATCTTACTCGGTCAATATCTGGGTTTTACAGCCATTATCATCGCTAGCTTACCAGGATTTTTTGGGGGATTGGTTGTACAGCGAGAATGGATAGGATTGTTAGGATTGTTACCAATAGCAATCGGAATTCAACAATTAGTATCTAGAAAAGAAGAAACTATAACAGTTCAGACAGTCAGTAGTGATTTTAGACAGTCTAGACCTACTAACCCAGTATTGTCTTTTATTTTGAGTGTTTTGCATCCCCAAACTTATAAAGTGGCAGCAGTAACGATCGCTAATGGTGGTGACAATATTAGTATATATATCCCTTTGTTCGCAGGTCACAATCTTGTCAGTTTGGGAGTAATTCTAGGTATATTTTTTATCATGGTAGGGGTTTGGTGTGCGATCGCTTATTTTTTAAGCCGTCAACCTACTATTGCTGATATTTTAAATCGCTATGGTAACGCTGTTGTACCTTTTGTGTTAATTGGCTTGGGTCTGTTCATTATGTATGAACGAGGTACATTCACTCTACTACCTTGGGTAAGAAGTTAATCAATATTGAATGCTGGATTTCGTGGGATTGAACGATGAAGACTCCAATCTGAAATCTAAAATTTGTCATAGAAATATGCACAAAATCGTTAGTGTTCGATCTTCGGAGAAAAACTTCTTGTTTACCAATTCTTAACCTAGATGAGGTTGAGTATCAATATAATAGTCTGACTTATTAAAAGCTGTGTAATGCAATACTCCCTTATCTCTGCGATTAGGTGCAATCCTATCCGTTTTTGCCCAAACATTCAATCTAGTTTTTATCTGATTTCAATGATCACCCCATTTTTGTGCTTTACCTCAGCACAAGCACAGATAATCGGACAAGATATCACTTCAATTACTACTGACACTGCTTCGTTTCCTACTATATCTATTACCAAAGTTGCAGGTGACAGCGAATTTGCAGGCAATACTTTTACTCTCAACTTCGGGGGGCAAATTCAATCAATTACAGGATTGACAACCATAGGAGGCAGTACAACATTTAGATCCATCCCTGCTTTTGTGCAGATTCGTCGTAACCCCGCCACAGATAACAGAAAGCTAGCTTACTACCAAGGCAGTTTTGATTCTTCCTCTAATACCTTTGACTTTCTTAGTTTGGGCCCACTTCCAGAGAAAACGCTGTTTAGTATCAACAATATCTTGGCAGGCCCAGATAACGTTTTTACTAACACAGGTGCAAATTTAGGTGGCACACTTTACAACGGTAACGCTAGTATCGAGCGCCTTGACTTTGTACTTGTTAAACCTGTGAAGGCAAGTAATAAAATTCACTTTACCGTCTTCGAGCGTGGATTACCTACTGGACACGATGGTTTCGGTATTGCGGCGATTACAAGTGTGGATAAACAAGGAAATCCCACTTCCTACGGGCCCATTTACGTGATAGCAGCTTCCACCTGGGGTAAAACACCGTTACAAGACCCGATTCCCCAATATTATTTCCTAAACAATGCTGCCAAAAATAATCCTGGAATTTCCATAAACCCCGCACTCACTATTCCACCGAACCAAGTTTTAGGAGGTCTTCTGATTCGCACCGACGAACTTGTGTCACAGGGAAAAAAGGTCTACGGCTACTCGCTGTTTGGCCCTGATGTTACTTGCACTCCCAAAACACTGCTGAATGTCGCTAATTCTTGTTTTCCTACGAATACTGGAACGAACGGAGGGATAGATTTAGCCGCACCTAATCTCGGTGCCGTTTTTTTGGAGAATGAGTGAGCAGCGAAAAATTTTTATAACCAAACTCTATTACCGAGTTTTGTCAAACCTGATGAACTAATTTCCAACTTACCATCATCAAAATGGTATAAATGATAAACCGTAGTGGGCGTTGCGGAGCTACCTGGCAGATTTTAGCGCCTACTAACACCCCCGGAACAGAGCCTAGCCATATAGGTACTACCAAACTCCAATCAACTGTTCCCAAACTCAGATGACCAAGGGCTGTAAACAACAGTAAAATTGCTGCGTGTGAAATATCTGTACCCACTAACTTCCGCGCATCAAGGCGGAAAAACCCAATCAGCACTAGGGCAAACATTGAACCTGATGAGACGCTAGTTAGACCAACCAAACAGCCTAAAATTGCTCCCAAAGTAATTGTCATAAATCGACCAAAGTTACTTTCTAAGTCTAACTTTGGCAGTTCGGGTAAATTAAATTTGGGGAAAAAAGTCAATAACAACAATTGCACTAGTGCTAACACTGTGACTAGCAAAATCATTCCGCCAAGCAAACGGAGCAAGATATTATCCAGGCTATACTCACCTGTATGTTTAATGAAGTGCAAAATCCCCACTCCGAACAATGAGCCTGGAACACTCCCAAATGCCAGCCATTTGACAACTTCTGTGTCAAGGGTTTTCTGTTCCCAATGCTTGACGCTACCAACAATTTTCATTAAGGTGGCGGCCACAACATCAGAACTCACAGCGATAGAAGGCGGAACCTGAAAAATAAAAATCAACATTGGGGTGATGAGAGACGCTCCACCAATTCCCGTCAAACCAACGATGATACCAACAAAAAAGCTTAAGAACGGTAGTAATAAATAGTGCATACTCTTCGGGGGTTTCAACAATTAGTTATCAGTTATCAGAGTCCTGTTGAGTCTCTCACTTCTATAAGTGAGCAGCGTCGGTAGGGGTTGATTAAATCCCCAAACGAAGCCTTAATAACTTTTCACTGACTTAACTACGAGCAGCTAGAGAGCAGCAACTCAGCCAAACTATAGCCTAGTGCTAGACAGGGCTAGTTATGACAAGTTATTGTCTTTCTCAAGGATTCCTGGACAACTTAAAACCTGTCTGGAAGTTTTTGTAAGCATGACGACTGGCATTTAGTTGAAACAGACTTTGATAACTGCTTATTGGTCAGTCGCTCTGCTAAACTCAACTTCTAACTAGGTTTTTCTGCGGTTTTACATATAAAAGCACGTAAAGCGATGCACTTACCGTATTTTACTAGTAAGCATGATCAAACGTCCAGCGTATTCGCGTTGTATATCGCTCAATTATCTGGAAAATACACCGCAGTCCGTCAAACTCACTACGGACTGGTTGCTCAAAAATTTACCTACAAGTTAATAAGCATAAGGATAATTCCAAATTTTGTTTTTGCAATCCAGTCAAAATCCTGTTTGACAAAGGTCAAATCGCCAACATTGCTGCTGAAATTCCTGATAATGCCAAAATCCTGATTACTTATGGTAGAGGTAGCATCAAAGCTAACGGCATCTATGACCAGGTGAAGTCTGCATTGGCTGGACGAAATTGACAGCATTGCATGGTTTGGATCGTGCTCAAACTTTGGCTATTGTGCTAGATAGCACCCTGACAATTATGCGCGATCGCAAATGGCAAAAACTCTTACAGTATACCGAGCGAGTTTGGGGAATAGCCAATGCCTAGTTCTTTACTCAGTGTTGAAAAAAGCTTGACTTGCAAGCAACTATCATGCTAATTTTATCAAACCATTCGGTCGGTAATATTTTATTTATAGCAATTTTCAATTCAATAAATTCCCTACTATCAAAATCGCTGTAATGTCCAAAGGTGAAGAAACAAAAACCAGAATTCTTCAGCAAGCAGCCGAACTGTTTAATCAACAGGGGTATGCAGGTTCATCGATGTCAGACATTATGCGTGTAACTGGATTGCAGAAAGGAGGAATTTACAATCACTTCCAAAGCAAAGATGATCTCGCACTACAGGCTTTTGATTTTGCGATCGCTCGCATTAAGCAGCATACTAAATTTGCATTACGAAGCAAACACCACGCAGTAGAACGTTTGCAAACAATCATTGGAGTGTTTAGTAGCTTCGCAGAAAATCCACCGATCAAGGGAGGGTGTCCACTGCTAAATACTGCTGTGGAAAGTGATGATGCTCATCCGGCGTTGCGAGAACGTGCTCAACAAGCAATGAACTCTTGGCTGCATCTAATTTGTCGAATTATTGAAAAAGGAATTGAAAAGGGTGAAATTAGCCCGGAAGTAAGCGCTGATGAAATCGCTACCATCATCATCGCAACATTGGAAGGAGGCATAATGATCAGCAAGCTTTATGGAGATTCAATTCATATACATAGGGTAATTAATCACCTGATTCAATACTTGGAAACTTCTCTTTAATTGAATAGACCGAGCAGTATTAAAAAATATTAAGAGAAATAATGCTAGTAAATCACAACTTACACAGACCATTAGAAGTAGTATTAGCAATTCCTGTAAAAACATACGACATTGATTTTATGGGAATTGTGAGTAATATCGTGTATATCAGATGGCTAGAGGATTTACGTCTAAAGTTTTTAGATGAACATTGGCAGCTCAATCAACAAATTGAGCTAGGATATACACCGATTCTAGCCGGAACTGAAATTGAATATAAACGTCCGATAAAGATTATTGATCGGGTAATTGGACGTTTATGGCTGAGTAGTTTAGGACGCTTAAAGTGGACTGTGCAAGCTGAAATTTTATCTAACAATGAGTTAGCAGCAGTGGCTAGCCAGAAGGGTGGTTTTGTCAGTCTGCAAAATAATCGTCTTATTCCCATTCCAGAGGAATTACAGAAAAAATATTTACAGTATCAACAAGGGATTGAGAAAATTTAATAATTAGGAATACTTCAATGTTTTTTTGAGTTTTTACAGACTGTTCGGTTTTTTTGTAAACATAATCTGGACTATAACAGCCCGAAACTTTGTATCCACTGTTGGCGGTGCGACTTTAAACACTATTAAAATGTACATTCAAAATCAGAACGAAACTTGAAAGGCGTTTAAATTCGCTTTCCTGCAACCCCCATAAATAGAATTTAGGGGCTTGCACGCCGTTGATATTTTGGTTAAATATTCACAAATATTGTGTTGAGTGGGCAAACAGCCAACTTTTTTATTGTCAATCTCGTAAATATACGGGAACTTCTTGTTTTGAGTTTTGGTCACTTTATGTCACTTTGAACAGCAAAGCGGTTCTGACTCCAATAGATTAGGTCTAGTCCAACTCAGGCATTGCAGCCTTATATGTCGTCCAATTTAACTGACCCTAACTCTTCGCTAAACCACTGTACCCATCCAAAGGTATGTACAAATGCTGTTATCCGTTGTCAGCTTTTCCTGAATTGTCTTTATATATACAATAATTACACTTTGTTAGTCAGATTAACGCAGACTTCAAGCCCTTTCAAATCTCTAAAATGGATGTTTGCTTATGGAAAAATTTCATCATATCCAACCAAATATTACCATAATTCTTGATATATATACTAAAATTCTATGAAAGCTATATCAAACGACACTTCAAACACTTTTGCACCCAAAAACCTCTATACTAGACTAAACTTTGATAAATTTGAGAGTTTTGTTAATTGCAACACCAAAAACTATCAATTTTTAAATGAAATACTAGCGTATCTTATAGTCTATAGTTTTTAAGGTTTAGTCAAAACTATATCCAGTATCATCAAAAAACTGCAAACTTCATGTGGTGCCAAAATCAAGTGGGGAGTGAAAACATGAATTTACGTAGAGATGCATTGCAAATCCTCAAAGAAACTAGCCGAACTTTTTATATCCCAATTAGTGTTTTACCGCCAGGATTACAAGAAGCAGTAGCATCAGCATATTTGTGTATGCGTGCCATTGATGAAATTGAAGATCATCCCGAACTAGATAACGCTACTAAAGCAAAGCTGTTAAGAACCATTAGCCTGACATTACAGGCAGGAGTTGATGGCTTTGCGGTAGATGCTTTCTTTGCAGGATTTAGTGGGTATGAGAATTCATTAGAAGAAGTCACTTTGAGGATTAGAGAATGGTCACTGCTAGCACCAGACACCATTGCACCTCGAATTTGGGATGCCACTGCTGCAATGGCAGACCGGATGGCTTATTGGGCAGAAAAAAACTGGAAAATTTATACAGAATCTGATTTAGATCGTTATACCTTTGGAGTTGCAGGTGCAGTGGGACTGTTACTTTCTGACTTGTGGACTTGGTATGATGGAACACAAACGAACCGTACCCAAGCGATTGGTTTTGGTCGGGGTTTACAAGCAGTCAATATCTTGCGTAACCATACTGAAGATTTGGGGCGTGGGGTAGAATTCTTCCCAGAAGGTTGGAGTGCAGAAAATATGCAAGAATATGCTCGGCGCAATCTAGCCCTAGCAGAAGCTTATATCAAAGACCTTCCTACTGGGGGGCCAGCCTTAGATTTTTGTCAAATCCCCTTCACCTTGGCAAACGGCACTCTTGACGCCCTTGCTAATGGTAAAGAGAAACTCAGCCGCAGTGATGTTTTTGCACTTATCGAACAGCTGATTAGTGTGAACATGAAAGCTAGCTAATAATCTCTTAATGACTAATGGAGATGATTCTAAATTGCCTCCAAATTTGGGCATCCAAAATCCTACAGCGATTTTCTGTAGGGTAGCCAGTGCGGTCTTGGGGTTTCCCCAAATATAGTAACTGGCGTTGGGCACTGCCCTCCAATACCTTTAAATACCAATTCTCCCATGCAAACAAACCAGATTAAAGCTGACTTTCTGAATGGGATAAGCTATTCCACATTTAAATTGCATATACTGGGCGGGCAAGATGTCCACCCCACAAGAGTTATATTTTATTCGATTATGCAAATTAGATGTTTTTTAGCTTAACAGCACGATGCACGTCACAAGCCTTAAGAGAGTCTCATTAGGAATTACGAATTGGTAGAAAGTAGCATAAACAGTATTTGCCAATGAATGTAAGTATAATAAATAATCTTGTTTAGCGCTCGCTTTAGGTAATCTCAGCTAAACTTTAGGAACTCTTCAAAGGATTTCCAGCAAAAATTACCTGGCAAGAGTTGATTAATGTCTAAATAATTGAAAGGGAGTATAACACTCCCCGTGATTATTCGTGCAGCGAGTTGAGAGTGCATGAGCTACTGCTTAAATCCTACCTGTTCCAATCCAGAAAATTTGGTATATAGCCAAAGGTGTCAGTCTTGTGGCTCGCAACTACTGTTGCGCGATCGCTATCAGGCGATTAAACCATTAGGTCAGGGTGGCTTTGGAGCGACCTTCCTAGCCAACGATCAAGGCTTACCAGGAGAACCGAGTTGCGTAATCAAACAATTACGCCCATCAGGAAGCGCCCCACACGTTTTACAGATGGCCAGAGAACTCTTTGAGCGAGAAGCCAAAACTCTAGGTAAGATTGGCAATCATCCCCAAGTACCAAGATTGTTAGACTATTTTGAAGATCATGAGCAATTCTACTTAGTTCAAGAATATATCAGTGGCGATACCTTGCAAGAGGAGGTCAAACTTAACGGCATATTGAGCGAAACTGGAGTGAAGCAATTTTTGAGTGAGATTTTGCCACTGTTGCAATACATCCACGAGCAAAAGGTGATTCACCGTGATATCAAGCCAGCCAACTTAATCCGCCGCACCCAAGATGCCAGAATGGTACTCATCGACTTTGGTGCGGTCAAAAACCAAATTAGCCAAAGTGCTACAGGCCCATCAGGACAGACAGCATTAACTGCGTATGCAATTGGTACTCCTGGTTTTGCACCTCCAGAGCAAATGGCTATGCGTCCAGTCTACGCCAGTGATATTTATGCATTGGGGGTAACATGCATTTATTTACTGACTAGCAAAACTCCTAAAGATTTAGATTACAATCCCAATACTGGCGAGATGATGTGGGAGCAACTTGTGCAAGTGAGCGATCACTTGGGGAATGTGTTACGAAAAATGTTAGAGGTGTCTGTACGTAATCGCTATCAGTCAGCGGCAGAAGTTCTCAGAGCCTTGGAAATAGAACCATACTTAGATAGTTTAGCAAAGGGTTTGCTGATTAAATCTGATAATGGATCTAAAGAGCGAACACATAACCACCTAGAAAATTCTGCTGTTTTATGTAACAACCCTGCTGCTACTAGTGCTGGAGTGGCACAGGTCGCGGCTGCAATTCGTGCTAGACGAGCCAAGACAGCGGAAGCCGTGGGATTGCACCAGGGTTCTGGGATGGGCAAATCAACGACTTTCACTAGCAACAGCAATGGTTCACAAGTTCAAAATTCTAGAGTTGGGCGGAAGCTAGATACCCAAGGTTTATTAACAGCTTATCTGAAAGGAAGACGAGATTTTGCCTTACACAATTTAAATTTGCTGAATCTGCAAGGTGCTGATTTATCTCAAACAAATTTCCATTCTGCTCAATTGCAAAAAACCAATCTTCAGGGAGCTAATCTTCACAATAGTGACTTTGGCAGAGCCAGTCTCACTCGAGCAAATCTTAAAGATGCTAATTTGAGCAAAGCATACTTTAACCATGCTGATTTAGAAGGAGCAGACCTGCGAGGCGCAGACCTTAGCAATGCTTATCTCAGCAATGCTAACCTCCGAGGAGCTAATCTGTGTGGTGCTAATCTCACCAGTGCCAAAATTTCTGATGAGCAGCTAGCACTAGCAAAAACAAATTGGATGACCGTGCGCCCCAATGGGAAACGAGGCTTGTTGTGATTTTAAAGTGTGAACTACCCCAGCCTATAGACGGATGGGGTTTCCCAATTCGTCGGGAATAGCTCTCTTGTTGCTGTAGTTCTATCCGAATATTCTCCTATATTAGATTCTAGATTATCCTGACGGATGAACCCTTTTTATTGAAATCAATTATTTTAGATTAGCAGAATAGCTTCAACTCCCTGCTTTTAAGCTCTCCATTTTTATTAACAATTTTAAAACGCTTATTTTATCAGAATCACAAGGCTGAACTTTTCTCACATCTGGGAAAATTAGCCCTGATTCTTTTCGATAAAAACTTAGATTTATTCAGAATTGACCAAATATATATAATGTTTAGGTTGAGCGATAGCTATCACTATTACGAATATTAAGAAATATTCACCTATCTAGTAAAAACACGTAGATATTTGTCAATTCTTCATGAAATCTTTATGATTTTTATCTGTTACAAATAACAAATGATTATTTACAATAAACAATAAAGCATCATAATAATTTTCAAAGATATTTCCATGCTTTTTATGGCTATAAACAATAAGGAATCTCACACCGAAAATTTTTAAAATAGAATGATTCTAAACCACTCAATTTTTCAGATGGCAGCAAAAAGCAAAAAATCAATTATCCCTGATTGTAGGCTGGAGAAGTAGATCACAACCGAAATCAGGTAGTATAAGGTTTACGGATAATGACTGACTTTGCACAAACGGAAATAGAACGGCGATTAACTTTATATCAAGTATTCCTCAAGTTGTATGAACACCACAGCAGCCTTCTAGATGAAATTCTTCAGCTAGAAAACTTATCTCAACCGTCGTTGAAGAGAGTCAAGGCAGGTTACGTACATGGTGTAGTGGATAATACTGCTATTTATTTGATGACTAACTTGGGCGACAATCAGACTCAGAGTTTACGACAGCCACAACAAATCTGGACGATAGGTCGTAATCGCAACAGTGGTATTTACATTGCTGACAGTCATCTGTCTCGTCGCCACGCTGCTATTCAGCATATTGACGAGCAAGGCTTTTACTTAATTGATTTCAACAGTACCAATGGCTCGTTTGTAAATGGTAATCGCGCTCTTATGCCGATCAAGCTCAAAGATGGCGATCGCATCCGTCTAGGAAATATGACTTTTGATTTTTTTGTGAATTATAACTACCGTGTTCTGCCAAGTGTTGCAATGGATTTATTGATGCAGCTTGTGCATCGCAGGAATAATACAGTAGACATACTTACTTATTCCCAGAATAGACAAAAATCTCTAATTGAAAAACCAGATTCTAATTTAGAGGCTTTCAGAAATTTCGGAATAATTGACAAGCTGGAAAATTTTTATGACAACTTCAGTTCCGAACAGAAATCAGAAATTTTAGACCGCCTGTTTACCACACAAATACCGTCTAATCCCAGCCAGCTAAAAAATTGCAACTTCTAGCAGTTTTCAATTGCTTCTGGAGTGCTGTACATGGATAGCATGACATTTAGTCTGTGAGTCTGTGCTGAGTAAGAAGGTAAGATTTGCTGAGGCAGACTGGCAGACAAATAGTGAAAGTTAAAAGGGAACTCCTCAAAATATATAAAAAAAATTAAGAACGTGATTAAATATCATAGCAATCATTTTGGAGTGGCATCTCTAGCTCAAAATAAAAAGAAAGCGATTCAGGAATTGAGCGAGCAAGTTATGCTCTATCCTGGCAACAGGAAGATACTCAAGGTCTACCAGCAGTAGCACCGCTACGCGTCTACGCCAAAAAAACCCCCAGTGGGTGTTAACCTACTAGGGGAGTTAGTTATCAGGGTGCATCTACCAATTAAATGTTCTCAGGTTGAAGACCATACTCCGGATAAATTTGTACAAAGGTCAGTTATTTTTTAAATAAAAAAACCCCCAGTGGATGTTAACCTACTAGAGGAGTGAGTTATCAGGGTGCATCTACCAATAATCTTTTCTAGGGGCAGCCAGTATCTTCCGGGAAAAATGAACTAAATCAGAGGCGATGTTTACAACGGGCTGTGACGCTCGTACCTCTATGGAGAAGCAAGCTATGCGTATCATCTCTAAGAGGAAAGACTCGCTAAGATTTCTCTACGAGATGCATTTGCGATCGCTATTGGTAACGCAACTAGTAGAAAAAACTCCCAGTAGGTGTTAACCTATCAGGGGAGTGAGTTATCAGGGTCAGTTATTTTTTTAAATAAAAAAAACCCCCAGTGGGTGTTAACCTACTAGGAGAGTGAGTTATCAGGGTGCATCTACCAATAATCTTTTCTAGGGGTAGCCAGCATCTTCCGGGAAAAAAGAACTAAATCAGAGGCGATGTCTACGATGGGCTGTGAAGCTCGTACCCCTATGGAGAAGCAAGCTACGCGTAGCATCTCTAAGAGGAAAGGACTCGCTAAGATTTCTCTACGAGACGCATTCGCGTTCGTTATCGGTGACGCAACTAGAAAAAACCCCCAATGGGTGTTAACCAACCAGGGGAGTGAGTTATCAGGGTGCATCTACCAATAATCTTTTCTAAAATAAATGGGTCGCTACCGGATAAATTAGCAGAGGTTGAGGTTGTTACTGTTTATCGATCGAAGAAAAACCTCAGAGGGGTTAGTTATCAGGACAGACCTACCAATTAAACGCTCGGTGCGCTGTTTTACAAAATGGGTGTGTCAGGGTTAATCAATAGCACTCAATTTTCATAAAAAAACCCCCAGTGGGCGTTAGCCAACCAGGGGAGCTAGTTATCAGGGTGCATCTACCACTTAAATGTTCTAGGTTTAACCACCATGCTCCGGATAAATTTATTAGAAAATTGATTGTTGTCGTGTGTCAAAAAAACAAAAGTGGATATTAACTGAATTAAGGGAGTTAAAGATCGAGGGACATCCATCTATTAATCAAGTATTCTAGGATTAAGCACTATTTTCTGGTAGAGAATATCTGCGTCAGAAGTTGCTGTTGTTTGCCAAAAACAAAAAAACCCCCAGTGGGTGTTAGCCAACTAGGGGAGTTGAAGATCAAGGTGCATCTACCAATTAAGTGTTCTAGACCCAAGTAATCCGATCCGGATAAAGTTGTAAAGGCAGAAAAACCAAAACGACACCGAATCAGAAACATTCAGGGGCGGGATGCATCTAAATTATCAGAGGGAGCGAAAAATCGACTTGAAACTTTCGCGTTTCAAACCAGATTTAGGAGGCGGACAGGAGAAACTGTGACCCAGGAATTCCATATTTCCGTAACCCCAGTAGGGCAAAATGACTACTTGGTGCGGACGGAACAAGTCGCGCCTGGGGTACCATTGGCAGAAGAATTGGTGACTTGGCCTATAGCTGATTGGTTGATGGCTGCTGGGCATTTGATGAATGACCCGTTGAATTCGGTGTTACAAGGAGATCCATTTACCTCTGGCGGGCATGAAAGCGATATCGCCAGAAACTCTGTGAATTTGGTGGCGTTGGGTCAACAATTTTATAATGCCCTATTTCAAGGCACTCTCAGAGATAGTTGGATTACTGCCCAAGGTATTGCTCAGAACCATCAACAAGTACTACGGTTACGCTTAGGGTTAAAAGACACTAGATTAGCTCGTTTACCTTGGGAAGTGATGCACGCAGGCGATCGCCCTCTGGCTACTGGGCCTTATGTGGCTTTTTCTCGCTTCCAAAGTGGAATTTTGGGGGCTTCTCCTTTGCGATCCCTGCGGGGGGCTACGCCTACGCAAAATATGCCCACACCCCTAGAACAAGGTGGTGTCAAAGTCTTGATGGTAATTGCTTCCCCCTCAGATCAAGTCCGTCTTGACTTACAGAAACAGGAAGCGATTAAACTGCAAGCGGAACTTCACCGTCAAACGTCACGACCTGGTGAAGGTCGCAATCGTTTCCCCGAAATTGAACTCACTGTATTAGACCAACCAGGACGGGAAGAACTGACGCAAGCCCTAGAACAAGGTAGATACCACGTTCTCCACTACTCTGGTCATAGTAACTTAGGCGCAAATGGCGGAGAAATTTATCTTGTTAGTCGCAGAACTGGCTTAACAGAAATCTTGACTGGGGACGATTTGGCAGGTTTGCTCGTCAACAATAATATCCAAATGGCAGTGTTTAATTCCTGCTTGGGCGCGTACACAGCAGCGTCCAATCCCTCTGGAGATACTGGCGAACGAAACTTAGCAGAAAGTCTCGTAAAGCGCGGAATTAGAAGCGTTTTGGCGATGTCAGAACGGATTCCTGATGAAGTGGCGTTGACGCTCACACAATTGTTTTACCGCAACTTAAGTCAGGGATATCCAGTAGATTTGTGTGTAAGTCGGGTGCGCCAAGGATTAATTTCTGCTTATGGTTCTCACCAGATGTACTGGGCATTACCGATTTTATATCTCCAGCCAGAATTTGACGGTTTTTTAAGTCAGGAAACTGAGGTATCTACAAGTACGGAGTCGCTGAATCAGTATAGTCCGCCTTTAGGGGCAACTTCTACGATGTACCCTGGTATGCCTGATGATAGTGAGATACCTTTAGGAATGGAAGACATGATTCCTACTGGTTTGACGCGGGACTCTTCTGGATTGGACTGGCTGGGTGAAGATACTTGGGGCGATCTGGTTGATGAAATTGAGTATGATGACCCAAGCTATGAAGAAGATTCTGCAATAGTTTCGGATTTGTTTCGTCAGCTAGATAACCAAAAAGCTGCAACTGAACCGGATCAACAAATTCGCGAAAGTAGTCTTCACCAAAGCCAGATTTCAGAGGAAATGACTTCTTCAGAAGAGTCAGCAGATTTGTGGGGAGAAGTTCCACCACCGCCACCTGCAACTCCTGGAAACCTTGAAGAAAATTGGCAAAATTCTAATTTTTCGCATAGGCATAGCCCAACCCAGGCATCGCAACCACCCGCACCAAGAAATCGTACCCGTCGCCGTAAGCTGTGGCCAATTGTGGGCGTTGTGGGGATCAGTGCGTTAGCAGCTGCGATCGGTTTAAATTGGTGGTGGCAAAATCGCCCCCAAGCACTGCCTAAAATACCAGAAATTCCCACCCAGTCTCTACCTGACTCTCGACCGATTCAAAAGCAGCGGAATATCGATTTAGGAATAGAAGCGACTGGGATTGTCACTGCGACTGCTACGGAAAAATTGAGTCAGGGTGACTTGCAAGGTGGGTTATTGGCTGTAGAAGAACTACTCAATCGGGGCGCACTGGCTGCGGCTGAAACTTCCTTAAAACTAATTCCTAGTAAACAAGCTGACGATCCATCTGTGAATTTTTACAAGGGACGATTGGCATGGCAGTCTATCCAAACTGGAGACAATAATTATAGTGTCGATGATGCCCGTCGTTATTGGGAAACTGCTGCCAAAGCTAAACCCGAATCGCTTTTGTATAATAACGCTTTGGGATTTGCCTACTACACAGAAGGCAATCTGAATCGCGCCAATGATTCTTGGTTCAAGGCTTTGAATTTAGCTCTCAAAGAACAGAACACAAATTCAACATCCAGAAATACAGCAGTTCCTCAAGATGCTTTAACTTCTTATGCTGGTTTAGCTCTTGGACTGTATAAATCTGCACTTAGTCAATCTAGTGGTAAGCAGACACAGTATCTGAATGAAGCGATCAAGTTGCGGCAAACGGTTCTCAAGTCCGACCGAGAAAATTTCCAGGTAGATAAATTAGCTAAAAATTGGCTGTGGACGGAGAAGGCGATTGAAGATTGGCGATCGCTCCTTCAAAAAAAAGGTGAAGAACAGTAATGTATTGTGGTGGAGCGATCGCTTTTAATTGGTAAATGTTAAGCGCGATCGCTCTGTTGATTCAGGCTGGCGCTCGCCGTGATGGTTGCAATTTGGAATACTGCGTGTTCTTCTCCATACACAGCAGTTTCAATCCCTAATAGGGATTTTGATTAATTGCAATCTTTAGGCTAGCCCGGCCCAATTTCGGGATTTAGGTTTCAATCCCTAATAGGGATTTTGATAAATTGCAATCAATTTCGCGGCTACGGGCTTTATGTGGGCCCAAGTAGTTTCAATCCCTAATAGGGATTTTGATAAATTGCAATTCTTAGTCGTGCCAGGATTACAAAGGGTTAAGTACAAGTTTCAATCCCTAATAGGGATTTTGATAAATTGCAATCTGTAATTAGTACTGAATCAGTGCGTAGGTAAACTGTTTCAATCCCTAATAGGGATTTTGATAAATTGCAATTACAGACGGTTTTAGTCCAAGCATCACAACTCGCGTTTCAATCCCTAATAGGGATTTTGATAAATTGCAATCAGAGTTTGTCCCGATATGTCGTTAATGCCATCAAGTTTCAATCCCTAATAGGGATTTTGATAAATTGCAATCTTCAGCGTTACTCCAAGTATCGTCATATATGTGAGCCGTTTCAATCCCTAATAGGGATTTTGATAAATTGCAATCAAAATAGGAAGTAGATAACAAGTAAAGAAGCGATATGTTTCAATCCCTAATAGGGATTTTGATAAATTGCAATGTAAAAAATGAAGCTGCAAAAGTGGGAGAGGCGTTGTTTCAATCCCTAATAGGGATTTTGATAAATTGCAATGCTTGCCAAGCATGGAGCCAAAAATATCTCAGTGTTTCAATCCCTAATAGGGATTTTGATAAATTGCAATAATCTCCCAGGTCTCCCAAAGAGTTCTATCTATGTTTCAATCCCTAATAGGGATTTTGATAAATTGCAATAGCTCTATCGACTGGGATAAAAGTTTGTTGCTCTGTTTCAATCCCTAATAGGGATTTTGATAAATTGCAATTCCAAAGTTAGCTGAGATTACAATGGTATTTCACGATGTTTCAATCCCTAATAGGGATTTTGATAAATTGCAATTAGCAAAGATTGAAGATTGGCGCGATCGCTTGGCTCAGTTTCAATCCCTAATAGGGATTTTGATAAATTGCAATAAAGTAGGGCGTACATTTTATACTGCGATATTGTACGTGTTTCAATCCCTAATAGGGATTTTGATAAATTGCAATCTTAATACCCAATCCCCTAGTTAAAAATGTTTGGCTTTGTTTCAATCCCTAATAGGGATTTTGATAAATTGCAATGTTCTGTAAAGTCAAAAGTTGAGAGAATAGCAAAGCCAGGTTTCAATCCCTAATAGGGATTTTGATAAATTGCAATTTGATAATTTATCAGTTGAATCACTTTATGGTGTGGTTTCAATCCCTAATAGGGATTTTGATAAATTGCAATTAGTCTTGGAGTCGACTACGTAGTTGTTGCGTAAAGTTTCAATCCCTAATAGGGATTTTGATAAATTGCAATAGCGGGAGCGTGAAAGCCAAGCTATATTTAGTTTTCAAGGTGCGGTTGCGCGATTCTGGAGCAATCATAGCATTAGAGAATTCCTTTGGGAAGAGTGCCGGGAAAAATTAAAGGCTGACACCCTAGTTTTTGTGAGCATTTCAGAGATTGCGCGGATGATAATTGGGTGATAAGTAAGGTGAAATGCTTGCTGGTATTGAGATATAAGCACTTTTTTATGGCTGTGGAATTTGTACACCTACCCATTCGCGCATTTGACATACAGGAACTCTCTGAGAGATGCGATCGCTAAAAATAACTTAATGGTGATGGGGGGCGCGATCGCTGCCTTCGGAGCCAGAAATCCCAGTCTTTATATGCTTATAGCCTCCCACATCACACACAACAACACTTGTAATGTTACTCTTGAGACTCCTCAGAGATAGATTCTGATTCTGTTTCAAGTTCTTCTGTTTTAACTTTGGGGGCTGGAGGTTTAACGGGTTTTGGGCCACGCGCTAGTGCAGGATTCACCGGTTGTCTGCTTTCATCCTTATATGATGATGCTTTTTTACCTTTGTCAGATGAGCGATCGCGGCTCGGTTTTGAGCTTTTGGGGTTGGATTCAATAGGGGTTACAGAATCCGAATTTTCGGAATTGCTGTCAGTGCTTCCTTGAGACTGACGTTCCGATTTTTTGATTGGACGTTCTACCATTGTTGATTTTTGTAAATTTATCTGTATGGTACATCGGTTTGGTGACTATCAGACTGTTGAGTAGCATTTTTAAAGATTTATATTGTTGGAATTCCTGAGTAGCTGTGGAGAGTTGTTTTGACAAAAAAGCAGCCAACAAACTTTATTAATTAACTCACTAAATTAAAAAATGGGTGCGTTATCCATAGCTAAACGCACCTGACAACTATTAAACAAAATCAGGTCGTGCCTGTTGCCTTGATTTGAACTTTTCCTCTAAAACTGCCCAATTTTCTTGCTCAATTAAGTTAGTCAACTCATCGAGGTTTTGACGATATTGTTGCAGCGATCGCAGCAATGCTTGACGATTATACCGCGCCATCATCACGCCCAACTCTGGATTCCCACCACCCACACGACTAGTATCCCGAAAACCTGAACTGGCTAACTTTTGGGCTAATTGCAAAACATCGGGGTCAGTTTCGCTCAAACAAGCAGCAATCAACGAGGAACTGACCATTACAGGTAAATGGGAAATCCAACTAACAGCGCGATCATGTTGCTCTGGTTGACAAAAATAGATATTAGCTCCTAGCGATCGCACAATTTCTTCCACAACTGTAATTGTTGTAGTTGGGGTTGTCGTTATCGGTGTTAATACATAAGGTTTATCAACAAATAAATCTCGCTGTGCAGCTTCTATCCCACTATCTGTTCTTCCCGCCATTGGATGACCGCCGATAAAATTATCCCAAAGGGGAGAAATATCCTTGACTATCTGTGCTTTCGCCGAACCCACATCAGTGACGACTGTAGCGGTAGGCAAATGAGCGACTAACTGTTCAAATTGGGGCACAATAAGGGCTAGAGGTGTACAAATAAATACAACTTCTGCGGCTGCTAACAGGCTCAGATCGACTGATGCTTCATCGACACTGCCGAGGGTAACTGCCTTTTGACAGGTAGCTTCACGGCGACTAACTCCTAAGATATGATGTCCTTGCGATCGCAAATCAAAGCCCAAAGATCCGCCTATCAATCCCAATCCTAAAATTCCAATATTCATTTTTGATTTTGACATTCCGTTTTTTATGACTTTACCAACTATTAAAGTTGGTATCCAAGGGGTAGCATCAATGACTGTAGAGGAATTACTGGAACAATACGCAGCAGGAGTCTTAAACTTTAGTGGTGTTGACCTCCCAGAAGCCAACCTGAGTGGGGTCAAACTCAGTGGGGTGAATCTGAGCGATGCTAATTTGAGTATAGTCAACCTGAGTGGCGCGAATCTGAGTGAAGCTAACTTGAGCAATGCCAAGCTGAATGTAGCCAGACTGAGTGGCGCAAATCTATGCAGCGCCATCCTCAACAACGCCAGTCTCAACGTCGCTAATTTGATTCGAGCGGATCTCAGTCGCGCTCAACTCAGAGGAGCTTCATTAATCCGCGCTGAGTTAATTCGCGCTGACCTCAGTCGCGCTGATTTGTTGGAGGCCGATCTCACCAGTGCTGATTTGCGAGAGGCGACACTCCGCCAAGCGAATCTCCGTCACGCTAACTTGAGTGAGACTATCTTGAAAGGTGCTTCCTTAACAGGAGCCAACTTGGAGATGGCTAACTTAAACGCCAGTGACCTGAGTCGTTCTGACTTGAGCGGGGCAAATTTGCGAGATGCCGAACTCAGACAAGCCAATCTCAGCCATGCTAACTTGAGTGGGGCTGATTTGAGCGGCGCAAATCTTCGGTGGGCAGATTTGAGCGGTGCAAAATTGAGCGGGGCTGATTTAATTGGCGCAGATTTAAGCAATGCCAATTTAACAAATACAAGTTTAGTCCACGCCAATTTAACTCAGGCAAAATTAATTAGAGCAGAATGGATCGGTGCTGACTTAACAGGAGCAACTTTAACAGGAGCCAAGCTTTATGCAACCTCCAGGTTTGGTTTAAAAACCGAAGGCATGGTTTGTGAATGGGTCGATCTTAGCCCAGCTGGCGATCGCTCCATTGTCCAAAACTTCCATTCTGAAGAGTCACGAGATTTTTTTAACGAAACACCGCCAACAATTCGGATTATAGTTGATGCAGCCCTAGAACACGAAGCCAATTTTGCGATCGCTGGCGCTTACTACCAAATTGCTCAAGAATATCGAGGGTTGAAACAACCTCCAAGTATCGAAAGTGGCCGTCGTCGGACTATTTTCACCTTTCATGTAGATAGCGACGAAGCATTATTTCCCACTGCTTACATTGTCATTCTTCCCTTTCTAGATGCAGCATCTACTCAAAAGAATATTTCCAGTATAGTGCAAATGATTAACAGTGATGTTGCAAACCAAAACTTAAAATCGCCTCATATAGTAAAACAATTAAATACTCTTTTTGAACAAGCTATGAATCAGGCTACAACAATTAAACAGATGAAAAAAAATATCGAAGTAGCCGCAAAATTAAATTTTTGTAAAGCCCCAGCCCAAATAGTTTTAACGAATTCCAGTGCCCACACTTTGATTGTTTATGACCATCCCAACTTTGGGAAAAGATTTATTAATCGCTCTGCTCTTAATGCTTCAGCTTATGATATGTCCAGTGATTCAACAAAAAGTATATTACCTTCATTAGATATTATTATAGATTTTGTCAAAGGATTTCATTATATTAGTCATTAGTTATGGGGATGGGGCATTGAACTAATGACAAATGACAAATGACAAATGACAAAAAACAAAATTTTGGAGGAAAAAATGAGCAATATCTTTAATAAAATGATTGGTCGAACTCGCTATGTAGTGTTTCGCTTATTTCTGCACTTAGGGGGAGGTGAGGTAGCGCCAATTTTGGGAGTATTAAATAATGCTGGACGGGATGCGATCGATGCCGATGGCGATTTAGAAGTTTTAGGAGAAGGATTGGTAGAAATTAGCCAAACCCTGCTGCAATATGATGAATATTGGCTTTCTGCTGCCAACGAAGGTGACGTATTTTGGAATGAAGGTGAGGCAGGAGATTACGTGAATGAATTATTTACTGACTCTGCCGAAAGATATCTCAGCGAACCAGATTATGCCTCTAACTCTGGATTGAATGAACCTTTATCCATACCTGTAACCCGCAACGTGATTGTGATGATTACAGTAGCTTATGAAGGAGAAGTACCAGATTTGGAAACCGACCTTTCTAACGTTCAGGCACTCAAGGAAGGATTGAAAGCATTGATAAATTTGCATTATAAACATAGATTGAAGGCAATCCAAGTGCATTTCTCTCCAGCACAGTTAGGCGATGAACTAACTAGCGATCAGCTGTTGCAATATTACCCAGAACTGATTCCTTTGTAATCTGTTGGGTAGTCCGTACTTACTACTCACATCGAGAAATTGTTAAGCTTGGAGATAGGACAATAATCCAATGATCATGACCATAGTGCGTAAATTTACAGCCGTTTTTTTAGCTATGAGTTTGTGCCTGACAACTGTAGCCTGTGGGGGAGGAGAGCAAAATACCACTACCCCTCCAGCTAAGAACGTTAGCCAAACCTCTACTAACACAAAACTCAGTGATGGGCAGTATCAAATACAACAAGCTACTTATGACGATGCAACTGGTGAGTATAGCTTGTTTTTACTTAACAATAATCCCCCAACCTTTGCAACCGAAAATTTGCAAATGGCACGGTTAACTGATGATGAAATCAAGCAGGGTAAGAAAACCTATCTAAAGGTAGAAAAAGGACAACCGATTTTATATTTGACGGAAGACTTTAAAATTGAGTACGTCCATAACGTTACCGAGAATAAAACTAATCCCCAAACAGGACAACAAGAGACGGTTGTAGTCCGTCGAGAAAATAACTTCTGGGCACCATTTGCTGGGTCTGTGGCTGGTGCTGTGGCAGGTCAGGCGATTGGTAGTCTGTTGTTTAGACCCCAGTATTATGTACCCCCTGTCTATCAATCAGGACAAGGATTAAGTGGCTTCGGTGGATATGGTGGAAGCTATGGCCAAGCAGTTCAAAACTACCAAACTCGCTATAATGCGCCACCCGCAGCCGTGACAAATCGCACTGCGTTCCGCAATACAGGGACAATTAGAAGGTCATATCCTCAAAATTCAAATATACGCAATGCACCGCGTAGCACTACAGGTAATAACCGTCCTTCTGGTTCTGGTTTTGGTGGTAGTACCTTGCAACCTTCTGGCAGAGCCACCTCACCCAGACGCAATTCTGGTAGTGGTTTTGGTAGTGGGCGTAGTTCAGCACCCCGCCGCTCAACTGGTTTTGGCAGCAGACGCCGTTAGGAAATTCCAAATGCAATAAATACACCGCCTAAGAAGTTAAGGTAGTGTGTTGCACAAAGAAGCCGGAGGGTAACAAGTTAAACCTCCGGCTTCTCTTTAATATCTATGCAATTTGTGAGGAGGAATTATAAATTATTCGGTTAAATAATATGAAATACTAAATACAAATATTACTAAAATAACAGGAATCATTTTACTAAAGTCTATTCGCTTTTGTTGAACCATTTCTAAACAAGACATCGGAATCATCAGAGGCCAGAAGATAGTTGTCACCACAAACATCACAATCGATAAAAATTTATCTTCTGGATTGGAAGCAAAATGACGTAGGGAAAATATTAACCAATTAGTTAAAAAATAGCATGTCATTAATAAGTAACCAATAGTTAAAGTCAGTTGTATCTGATTCACCGTGAGTACTCCTGAAGTTATGTAAGCTTTACTATAGCCTTTCCTGTTCTAGTTAGGTACACGATGAGCCTCAATAGTGCATTTTCAACCAGGTAGAAATAAATTTACCACATCTTTAATGCGATATAAATAAGCATCCAATCAAGAAAAATTATATTAACTATGAACCATATATTGATTTTATATCCTCTTGACTTATAGGCTAATACAACAGCCCTGTTGATTATTCCCACACTTCCTGATGTATAAATTAAACGAGTCATAAGTACTGCCCAGGCGTAGACAAAACCATTTCCTCTTCGCTCGCTTGGCGTTGTCAAGTGCTCGTAATGTATAAAAAGAACAAAAATTCCAAAACAAACAGCATAACCTATTAGCCACTTGCTGTTTGGCATAATCTGAGCAAGAAAAAAAGGGATAATCATGCCTAATATAAAAACTAAGATCAGAGAATCAAACATTTATAATTTTTTCCTTTTTTCTAAAAAAAATAAACATTGTATGCCCAAATATACAATGTTTATAAAACTTACTTTTCTGTTTGTAGAGTCTCATTAACCTTCTTTGAAGAAACTTTTTAAATTTTGGATGATAAATATTCACTACCACGATCCAAAATTTAAAATTCAGCTAGCTATGAGAATAATAATTAAGCGGTCTTAAAAAATCGAATAATTTCGCGGACATGATCGAGAAATTGCCCATCGGTGGAAAGTTGCGCGATCGCATTTCTGGCTTCTCTCCCCAAACGCTCATGTTCCGTTTGATTTGTCGCCCGTAATTCTTCTAAATTAGCGGCAATTCGAGCTAAATCTCTACGAGTCTCTTCACTAAAGCGTTGTTGAGTTGCGGATAATGAATAGGGTTGTTCTGGGTTGAGTTGATCTTCCAATGACTGGATTTTTTGTTCCAATATAGAGAAGCGATCGCGCAGTTCAAAAATATCTTCGCGCGGATACTTCCATTCTTGGCGAATCATCGCTAACCGCGCATATAAATACTCATAAGCGCGAATCGCAGGACGCAGAATTGTTAATAACAAAGCTGCACCAGAACTTATATATCCAACCGTACTAATACCAGTGGCAGCAAGAGTATAAAGACCAACGGCTGAGAATAAGTGTAAAGCAATGGCAACCCAGAGCGATCGCTTTGCCAACACTGTGACATACTTCACTTGTTTCTCATCAACTGGAATGCCTTTCTCAGTTGATTGTGCTGCTTCTGCTAAGACTTCTTTGGCTTGAAAATGCACATTCCACGGTACGGTAACAATTACCAACAGCCACCAAAAACTAGCACCACCAATCACCCAGTCAAGAAAATTACCTGTAGGTATGTGCAACCATTGCAGTAAGCCAAAAGCCACCAGCACCGGAACCACAATTCCAATAATGGAACCGATGAAAAAGTTGATATACATCTTACCCTGTCTCCGATGAAACTATCACCTCGATCGTGACTCTACCCTAGCAGTTATACGTAAATGCTTGTGATGGTTTTTTGAGTAGCACATATCCCACTGTGCGGAATTCAAACCTCAAAATTTCTTGGGTTCAGAATGCTTATGATAGTTTTTTTCGTAGCACATATCTTATTGTACGTAATTCACAATTCAAAAATTCTGATGTTCAATAGGTCAACCATAAATCAATTCTGAGGAACAATTTCTTTAATGATCTCAATAAATGTTTGCAATATAGGTGATGACTCATCTTGTCGCCAGACGGCTGCAAGCTCCACGTTTGCTATTGACGTGTTGAGATTGGTATAAACAACCCCTGTCCTGTGGATATTACGAATTGATGCAGGAGCAAGGGAAACACCCATACCAGCAGAGACAAGACCGAGTATTGTTTGCTTATGGCTTGCTTTTTGAACGACTTTAGGACTGAAACCAGCTTGTTGGAATAAACTGATACATAAATCATAGTAGCCGGGTTCTAAATGACGCGACACCAAAATAAAAGATTCATTGCCTAAGGCGGACAAAGTTAATTCCGGCTTTTTAGCTAGAGGATGAGACTCTGGCAAAACCACCACAAATGGTTCTTGCAGAATCATAGACAAGCTTAGAGACGCATCATTTACAGGGGGAATCATCAGCCCAAGATGAATTTGACGGTTTTGTAAAGCCTGTACTTGGGCGCTGGTTGTCATTTCCTCTAAATCCAATTCCACGCTAGGGAAACGCTCTCGAAATATCCGAAGAACTTTCGGCAAAATGCTATAAGTTGCAAAACCAGAGAAACCCACAGCAAGTCGCCCAATTTCTCCCTGTGCAACAAGTCTTGCCACTTTTATTGCGTGAGATGCTTTATCCAAAACTTGACGCGCTTCGTGCAAAAAAGCTTTTCCTGCTTCTGTAAGCTGAACCTGACGCTTGGTGCGGTGGAATAGTGAGACACCCAATTCTGCCTCTAATTGGCGTATTTGTTGACTTAGAGGTTGCTGCGCCATATGGAGTCTTTGGGCTGCTCGACCAAAATGTAATTCTTCTGCAACTGCGACAAAGTAGCGTAAATGCCTTAGCTCCATTTTTTGAACTTTTTAAGTGTTAATTACCTGTAAAAAATGTGTTGGACAGGGCGACAGCTAGCATCTAATGTATTAGCTAGTCGTTGCGAAATATAGCACTGTAGTAATAAGTCTATGAGTAGTTTGCACTTCAACACCAAGATATTTCAAAAAGAAAAAATTCTTTTAGCAAATACACAAGAATATATCATCCGGGGAGGGCATCATCTTTTTCCACTTTTACCCAAAGCATTTGCAGGTATTGGGCAAATCGGAGTCATAGGTTGGTCATCTCAAGGTTCTGCCCAAGCACAGAATTTAAGAGATTCTCTTAGGGGAACTGATCTTAAAGTCAAAATAGGTCTGCGAGAAAATTCGACTTCTATTCCATTAGCTCAAAAAGCTGGCTTTACCACAGAGGATGGCACATTGGGAGAGATGTATGAAGTGCTTTCGTCTTCACAATTGTCCATACTTCTCATTTCTGATGCTGCACAAGCTAACAATATAGAGCGAATTTTTGAGTCTCTTTGTCCAGGTTCTACACTCGGCTTATCTCATGGATTTTTGTTGGGATACCTCAAAAGTATTGGTAAAGATTTTCCGGAAAATATTAACGTGATTGCCGTATGTCCCAAAGGGATGGGCCTTTCAGTTAGGAGACTTTATGAGCAAGGTAAAGAAGTGAATGGGGCTGGCATTAATTCTAGCTTTGCCATTCATCAAGATATTAACGGCAAAGCAACAGATTACGCACTTGGATGGTCAATTGCTATCGGTTCACCTGTTACATTTAAAACTACGCTTGAAGAAGAATATAAGTCTGATATCTTTGGAGAAAGAGGCGTGTTACTTGGAGCAGTTCACGGGATTGTAGAAAGTCTTTACCGTTGGTTTATTGGTCAAGGATTCTCTAAAGAAAGTGCGTTTACTAAGAGTGTGGAATCTCTCACTGGCCCAATTACTAAGCTGATTTCCCAAAAGGGAATTTTGTCTGTTTACGAGTTTTTAAATGAAACAGATCAGGAAGCTTTTAAGAAAGCCTACTCTGCTGCTTATCATCCTGCTTTTGAAATTTTGATGGAGATATATGACGATGTTGCTTCTGGAAGCGAAATCAAGAGTGTTATTGAAGCAGAACATCGGCATCAACGCTATCCTATGAAAAATATTGATGGAACCCAAATGTGGCAAGTTGGCGCTAGTGTCCGTGCTAAAAGACATCCAGAAAATATTGCCGTTAATCCCATCACCGCAGGCATTTATATTGCCACAATGATGGCTCAGGTAGACTTACTTCAAGAAAAAGGGCACTCCTACTCAGAAATCGCTAATGAATCCATTATTGAAAGCGTGGATTCTCTTAATCCCTATATGCACCACAAAGGCATCGCCTTTATGGTTGATAATTGCTCGATAACAGCGCGATTAGGAGCAAGAAAATGGGCATCAAGATTCGATTACATTTTATATCAACAAGCTTTTCCTACGCTGGACTCCGATCTCAGGATAGATAAGGAACTATTTGATCAGTTTTTAACGCATGAAATTCATCAAGTTTTGTCAGTTTGTGCAAAATTACGTCCGTCTGTTGATATTTCAATTGTTGGGTGAATAGCGAACTTGTTATACCAATTATTGGATGAGATAGCTACGCCAAATTGATTGAGTGTTTTTACTACCTTTTTCTGGAAGCAGCAATCGCCAAGTTTTACCTTCTTGCTGAATTTGGAGATAAATATCAAAGGTTTTTTTTGGTTGCGTCAAGCGCCGTTTTGGCAGTTTAACAATCAAGTCGTAGGTTCCCCGAACGCGGAAAGCTGGTAAATTGTCAATCGTCAGGGGTTGTTCCTGGGTAATTGATAACCGCTTGATTTCAAATCCTTGAAAATCTAAATCCAACTGTTGGCTAAGTTTTTGTTGAGTTTGTTCTAGCCCAAATGCGATCGCTTTTTGCACTAAATCGCTAGTCGGTAGCAGTCCAATACTGCCACAAGCTGTTACTAGCACCAGCAATATCGCTGTCAAAACTAACCGCACCATGTTATTCCTGAGATTCCACTTATCAGCGATAGTATAACTGTAGTTTCTCTCAATTCTCTCATCTATCATGCCAAAACAGTCTATAGGTCTTGATAACCAACTCTACAATTATCTTTTATCTGTTTCGCTACGGGAACCAGAGATTCTTGGGAGGTTGCGCCAAGAAACCGCAAACCATCCCCGCAGTGGAATGCAGATTTCACCAGAACAAGGGCAGTTTATGAGCCTTCTGGTGCAGTTAATTGCAGCGAAGAAAACCCTAGAAGTTGGAGTATTTACGGGTTATAGCTCACTTTCTGTAGCTTTGGCACTGCCGGCTGATGGCAAGATTATCGCTTGTGATGTGAGTGAAGAATTTACTGCGATCGCTCGGCGGTATTGGCAAGAAGCTGGAGTTGCTGATAAAATCGATCTCCGATTGGCACCAGCTTTGGAAACTTTAGATCGGTTATTAGCAACTGGGCAAGCCGAGACTTTTGATTTTGCCTTTATTGATGCTGATAAAGAAAATTCTGATGGATATTATGAGCGATCGCTGCAATTAGTGCGTCCAGGTGGATTGATTGCGATTGATAATGTTTTATGGTCTGGACAAGTCGCTGACGAGCAAAATCAAAATCAAAGCACTCAAGCAATCCGGGCGTTCAACGAGAAGTTACATCATGACGAACGCATTAGCCTCTCCCTTGTCCCCATCGGCGATGGACTTACTTTAGCAATCAAGCGACCTTAATACAGCAAGAGCGCACAACTAACTGTGCGCCCTTATCACATGTTCTACTTCTATTTACTTAGAAGTTATAGCCAATTCCTAACTGTAGTCCTACATCAGTATCATCCACAAAAGCAGCATTTACACCACCTGTTAGCGTAAGTTTAGAACCCAGAGGAAGGTCTACACCACCTGTTAACAGTAATCCAATATCAGTATCAGTATTAGCTTCAATTGCTACACCCGCACCGATGTAAGGAGATATAGCAAAGGTTCTTTCACCCACTGAACCTGCTCTACGGGGAGAAAAATCTAAAGTCACAGGAACTAGAAATATTGTATCGTCCCCAAAGATCACCGATGGTCGCACTGATATATTGTTTGTCAGACCAAGTTTGCTGATCACTGTAAAGTTAGTGTCGCTCAGAGCTGTATCATCGCCGCTCAAACCAATGTTACCACCAACTCCGATATAGCTTCTGCCACCACGAGTACTTCTACCTACGTTAACATCAGGTGTTGTACTTCCTGGCGGCTGATTTAACTGACTGATGTTAACATCAGGCGGAATCAGGACTTGGTTAATTGCATGGATAATACCATTGCTAGCTTTCACGTCCGCCTGGAGAACTCTGGCATTATTCACCGAGACTTGACTGTTTGCGGAATCGATTTTAACATTTACAGGTCTTCCTTCATCGGTTGTCAATTCCCCTGTCGAGAGTTGACTAGCAGTTACCGCACCGGGAACCACATGATATCTCAAAATCTTAACTAACGCTTCTCTATTCTCTGGTTGCTCTAACTGTTGTAAGGTAGCAGCAGGCAAAGCAGCAAATGCGTCATTGGTGGGAGCGAAGACTGTATAAGGGCCTGGCTGTTGAAGAACATCTGCTAGACCGGCTGTCTTCAATAAAGAAGTCAGAGTTGTAAAAGAACTACTCGATGCTGCCAGAGAAACAATATCAGTACTGACAGGAGTTCCAGCTACAACGTACTGACTAGCTGGAAGATTGCTAGCAATAGGTTGTGCCCGTCCTGTTTTAACTAAAGCTTGATATAAAAGTGCTGCTGCTTCAGCACGAGTCAAAGACTGTTGTGGATTGAGCTGTTTTACATCCGGGTAGTTGACAACAAGATTACCTACTGTCGCTGCTGCCACACTATTAACAGCATATTCCGGGATGGCTGAGGCATCGTTGTAGAAATTAGTAAGAGTACTTGTATCGCCACCAGTTAAACCTAAGCCATTATTTAAAGCAACAATCCCCTGCACTCTGGGAATTTCTTGATTTGGTCTAAATACATTCCCAGGATAGCCTGCCAAAAATCCAGTTTCGTAAGCGCTTTGAATTGCAGCAGCTGCCCAGTAGTTAGCAGGAACATCACTAAATCCACCTGCACTTAATTGCCGAACTCGGTTTTGATTACCGAAAGCTTTTTGAATCAAGGCAGCAAATTCAGCACGAGTTACAGGCTGATTTGGTCTATAAGTGCCATCAGGAAAGCCACTAATCACGTTATTCTCAGCTAGGGCTTGAATGAAGGGACGCGCCCAATAATCTGAGGAAACATCAGACAGGTTAACTGTTGAGGTAGGCGATGGTGTTGCAGGTGATGGTGTTGCAGGTGATGGTGTGTCAGATGATGGTGTCGCAGGTGATGGTGTCTCAGGTGATGGTGTCGCAGATGGAACAGGAGTTTGAGATAAAGCTGGGGCAGAAATTACGATGGGAGTTATTGTAGCAGCTGTCATTCCCAGAACTAGCAAAGTAACCTTTGCTGATGACCAACGAAACAAACTAGACATGGAAATATCCTCTTTTCAATTTCTTGGGTTGACGATTGGAAAATACTGGATCAAGGCTAAGTGAATACAAATATCTAGATGATTATTTGGTTCGCCTCGATATGGAAACCAGAAATGAAACCTTTTAGCTCTGGAAAATTAAAACGTTGAACATTATGAGTAGCTGCTCTGACATCTCATAACGTTTATCCTCATGTGCACCACACATAGTATCGAATTCCTATTTTTTTTAAAAAACCGCAGAGCATACGTAAGAATAAGCATGGCTCTTGTGGTAATATAAAATGTTGCAACAATAAAGAGAATTAATGCAAGTAGGCTATTTTATTCAGTTCTAAAATTGCAGTCAAGCAGTAAATTAATTGGCTTTAATAGCCGTCTCTTTATAATTGCCGACGAGGGTTAATGCCGTCAAACTCAATGTATCATAATCTTTAGCAATATTTAAGAAATAAAATCAATCTTGGCGATATGGTGTATTGTTAATCTTTTATCGAGATTATACAACTAACTCAGGGCTGGATTTTGAAGAAAAACTTTCACTCTTTAGATAGTTGTCGTTGAGGGTAAATTTTCAAATACTAAACTGGAAATTAGCGATCGCAATCAAAAATTTCGAGCCTGATTGCGCCAAGATTTTCGCCTAAGAATTATTTTTTTCCAAAAGACAATTTTATGAAAATGAACCCAAAGATAAACTAGGGTTTTTAGAAGATGTCTAATCAGTATCAATCTTGCTTACAACTCTTCTGGAGGTAAGGCAACAAATCCAGTTTTTAGTCCACGCTTAAATCCTGCATTTTCATAGAAGTTCAACGTCTCTTCGCGTTTTGAGCCACTCAGAAGCATCACTTTATAGCACTGTTGCTCCCATGCTAAAGCTAAGGCATAATGTAGCACCTGCGTACCCAATCCCTGTTGTCGATAATCGAGATGGGTGACAACATTTTCAATAATGCCGTATGGACGTGCGCCACGCGTCAAGTTGGGAACAATGGTTAAATTACATGTTGCTACTAACTGGTTATCAACATCAGCCACAATGTAATACAAGCGGGGATCATGTAAAATCCCATCCCAGATAGATTGTAAAACATCATCAGCTGGTAGAGGCGCATCAACGGGATTTAGATGATGATATAAAGCCAAAAGTTGGGGAAGTTCGTCGCGTGTAATCAGGCGAACAGTAATTATCGGTTTCGACAAAGCTGTATTAGGGTAATTTTTGACAATTTTAAATGTCAAAATTATGGGAATGTCAATTCAGTGCGAACAACTCCAGCACGTTCATGACGGGCTAGCAATTTAACTGTACTACCTTGAGGCACACGCACCACCCATTCCACCTTTGCCCGATCCTTGGTAGGATCGCTGTGCCGCCTAATGGGAGTTGAAGGCTTATAGGCTCGTCCCTCTAATTGACCTAACTCTTCACGGGGCTTACCCGTTACTAAAGTTCCCCCAGAAGGTAGTTCAATTTCACAGATACAGCCCCGCACTAGCTTTTTTTCTAAAGCTTTTTGGGTAACATTAGTGGGCAACCAGCCTGTATTATGCACAACCAATTGCACCCGATAAGTATCGTCACCCAAGTTATGGACACTGGCATCGTAAATCTCTAAACGAGGAGATATTAACAGATGCCAAACCAGCCATTCTGGGAAGAGGGCTATTTCTTTCTCCAGAAACTCAGGGGGTGGATTTGTCCAAGCATACATCGTATCCCAGCCGCCTAGTTCAATCTGACCAAGTTGGGGATGCTCGAAGGGATACCAATCTACGTAGCCCTTACCTACAAGTTTTTCATCGTTCCAACGCAGCAACTTCAGGTCATCTTCTACAGAGTGTTCTCGCTGCCAATCGATGTATTTATAATCATTAATTCCAGCTTGGCGCTGCGGACTCCAGACTTCTACTGTCCAGGCAAATAGACCTTGGTATTCATAAGCCCAATCATCGAATGTACCTGTAATTACGGCTTTGGGGTCATAGCGGAAATCATGAAAGGCGGAGATGGCTGGATATTGGGTAAGTTCAGTACCTTTTGCACCAATGCGTTGATAGGTGCGGAGGTCATTGACCGGGAATTCATCATCGCTGAGGTGGGTGTAGGGACGGATGAGAACACCGCTGAAGGTGTGAAAGGCGATCGCTCCTGTAATATTAGGATGTGTAGTGATAAACTCAACAAGCGATCGCACTTCTGTTTCAGATGTAGGATAGGGGCCAGCCCCCGATTGCTCAGATTCTTGCCGCCACAAAAATGGAAAATTTCGGTTTAAATCTAGCCCTTCTTTAGAACGCTGAATTTTAATCTCAACTCCGTCATAATTTTCTATATTTCCTTCCGGTAGTACGCGATAATACTGACCACCTGTTTCTGTTGGTTCGCGTCGCACCAACAGGCGGGGTTCAGTAGGACAGACTTTCCAAGCCCCATTCGCATCGGGGATTCGCATCAGTAAAATGCGACCATCGCCATCGATATCTTCCATCACTAACCCATCGTTACCTTCCTCATTATGAGGATAGGGACGAGTCCCAGAGCGAATAAATTTCGGTTTGTCAGCCAATGCCAACTCAGCACCATCAGGGTTAACACGGGGGCAAATGTAGAAGGTGCGGGTATCTAAACAACGGGTAATTTCTGGGTGAGTATCGTAAGCCGTCACTAATGTTTGCAAGAGATATAGACAAACACTTGACGGTGCTAATTCAGTGGCGTGAATATTGCCATCAACCCAGAGGGCAGGTTTTTCTTGATGTGCGCCAGTGGCAAAGTTGCTAACTGTCAATAGCCAGATGTCACGTCCTTCGTAACTCTTGCCAATGCTTTCTATGCGTACTAGTTGGGGAAATTCCTTTGCATAACTGTGTAGAATGCTTGTCAGTTCTTCATAACGATAGTATTTATCAAACCGAACATCTGGCATAATAAACCTTCCCATTAGGAATTACGTTAACGCAGCGGTAGCGAGTCTGCAAGCTTCATTACGAATTACAAATTACGAATTACGAATTATTTTAATTCGGCTTACCCATAATCGTGAATGCTGCCCAATAATAAGGATGATTATAAAGATTTTTATCTGATGCCATTTTACTGTTTCTATATAGTTGTGTTGCTAAATAAGTTTGAATTCTTACTTCTTCAGGATGCAGATTATTCAAGATATCTTCATACCATTTTGTTAGTTCTCCAGCAGTTAGTTCTTTCAGCCATCGTATTGCTTCAGCTAAAGCAGTAACTGCTGATTTATTAGGCTGTAATCGTCGGTAAAACTCGATCGTTACCAAGGCACTAGCCGAAGATTCTACACTCCAGAGAGTACTCACTACATGAGGTACGCCCTGACTCACAAAACCACTGACTAAACTCATATATTCGCTGCTGATAGTGTGGTTGCTAGTACTTAAATTTTCACAGGCAGAGAGGGTAATAAGGTTGTAACTTGCAAGATTTTGTTGGCATATTTCATCGAGAGTAAGTCTGTCTTCACCTGCCAATGCCAATTCTGACTTTTTAGGTTCAGCTAGATTATTAGTGACATGACCCGTAAAATGCAAGATATTATAATTATCAGATAAGGCCTTTCCGACAATATTTTTTGTAGCTTCTGCCCCCTGAATTCGTTGGATATTATTGAACATCTGGCTAACAATTTCAGACTCCAGTTTGGCAAATTTCAGGGTAGGATAACCTGTACTTTCAGGATATTCTACACTGAGCAATAACTTATTTTGCCACTGCCAAATATCCTCAGTTCTGATTGATAAACCTATTTGGGCACTAGGTAGATAGGTAAAGCTGAAATTTGATTCCACATTTGGTAACTCTTCTAGTGATGGCGAAGAAAGATGGAAAAGTGTATGAATGGGCAATCTGTACAAGTCACGGTGAGGAATTAAGACCAGTTGGGTGATGCCTTCGAGTTCCTGTGCAATTGTAGAAATATTCAGAATTTTATACAGTTGCAACAGTTTCTCTTCCATATCAACTCGCCAAGAATGCTGACTTTTACTTTCTTTGTCGTGGGCTGTGCTGCGATATTCTTGGTATTGTTGATGCCAATCTTCTAGCCAAATTTCAAATTCAATTAGGCGTTGCACTGCTTCGGGTAGAGGCAATTCATTTAGACGGATAACGTCTTCTCCTAAAGGTATTGCCCCAACATCTTGCATGGGTGTAAACAGGAGAATTGGTGATGGTGCTTGGTCTTTGAGAATGAAAGTATGTAGGGCAACTGGACTAATATGCCAGTAAATAATTGCTGTTGTGGGATTGAATAGTTGTTGAATTGCGCCATAATAAGGCGAATATATATTATCATTCCAGCCAGAAAGCAGCCAGTTTAAACAAGCATTTTTACCTTGTTCGGCAATTTCCCAAGCTTCTACTAAATCACCAGACTCCACAGCTAAATCAACTGCCAATTGATTGAAGCCTGCAAATTTTAGAGCTAGCTGTTTTTTACTTTCGTCTGAGCGAGTTTCTTCACTCAGTAATTGTCGCAATAAATCTGTCCCACGTTGCAGCAATTCTTGAACTTGTGTGGTTTGTCCCAAACCCATCAACACTTTGCTTAGAGACTGCAAAACCTCTAGGTGCAACTGGGGAAAATATTCTAGTGTCAAGGTTAACAGCGCTTGATGGTACTCAGATGCAGCTTTGCGCCAATAATCGCGGGGACTGGTATGTTTTTTGCCTTGCTCGTAGTAGGTATTAGCGATCGCAAAATGCAATCTACCCCAACCTTCTGGATGGGTATCTGTCCGCAGATGCTTTAACCCTTCTTCGTAGCTGGTTAATTTTCCTTCGTAGCCGCCTTGTTGTAAGGTGGGATTTGTCGCTATCAGACTACTCGACAAATTCCGCAATACCTCAGAATCTACTAAATTACCGATCGCAGTTCCCCGACCAATCCAAGCTTCCCAATAATCTTGTTTGATTTGCAAAGCGTTGTCATAACAGGCGATCGCTTCGGCAAATTGTTCTAAATAAAACAGTGCTACTGCCTGATTATACCAAGCTAAGTGGAAGTCGGGTTTAATGGCGATCGCTTGCCGATAGGAGGCGATCGCTTCAGGGCGGTGTCCTAAGTTATCTAAAGCTATACCTCGGTTGTACCAAGCTAAGTAGAAGTCGGCTTGAACTGAAAGTGCTTTATCCCAGGAGGCGATCGCTTCTGACCACCTACCTAAATTAAACAGCACTACACCCCGATCTATCCAAACTTCGTGGTACTCTGGGTCAATTTCTATAGCTCTGTCGTAAGATATAATCGCCTCGGCAAATTGTTCGCTGACAGCTAGGGCTATGCCTCGGTGATACCAGTTTTCCTGGTCTTCTGGTTCGAGTTGTAGTGCTTGGTCATAACTAGCAATAGCTTCTGGTAGCCAACCTAATTTCAGCAGTGCCAAACCCTTGCTAGACCACGCTTCTTTGTAGTTTGGCTTGATTTCTATAGCTTTTTCAAAAGAAGCGATCGCTTCTTCAAAATATCCTAATTCTCCGAGAGTTCCACCCCGGTTGTACCAAGCTTTGTAAAAGTCTGGTTTCAGTTCTACGGCTGTTTGGTAAGAGGCGATGGCTTCTTCAAAACGTTCTAAATGGAACAGCGTTAAGCCTCGATTAAACCAATATTCTGAGAATCCGGGTTGCAGTTCAATGGCTTGGTCATAAGATGCGATCGCGCCTAACAAATCACCTGTTTTCGCTTGGCTTAGACCTTGGTAAAACCACCCTTGAGCGTGGATAATCGGATTATCGTTATTTCGCTCAATAATATCAGGTGAATTACTGCTTTGAACTGCCAAGTCTGAAGCAAGTTGCTGGACTAAATTGGTACTTTGATCCAATTTTACCCACAACTCATCTAAGGTATTAGCCACATTCGGCTCTAAATTCGTCAAAGTGTTATCCCAGGTTTCCACCGAAGAAGACGTTGCTAATTCAGTCTTTTGTCTAGTGGAAAGGAGATTTGCTGGTGTTGTAATTTGAACAACTTCTTCTTCATCGTCAAACCTCAATTGGGCTAACGAGGTAATTGAATCTTCCGGTGCGGGCAGAAGAATATTTTCTGGTATTGTGGTTTGGGCGTCTTCCCTTTCATACTCCCATACCAGTTCCTCGAAGTTTTCGGGCAATCTTTCCTCAAAAGAGGTATTTTCGGGTGTTGATGTTATTGGTTCAACATCTGGCTCATCATACTCCCATAATTGTTCGCCCAAGCTACGGATTAGCTCTTGTCCAGGAGAAGTTGGGAGAATTTCTTCATTGGTTGTAGTTTCTACTACATTAGGCTGATCATACTCCCATAACTGCTCGCCTAAATCGCGGATCAGTTCTTGCCCTGGAGTAGTTTCTACCACATTAGGCTGATCATACTCCCATAACTGTTCGCCCAAATCGCGGAGCAGTTCTTGCCCAGGAGTGCTTTCTACCTCATCTTGTGCCTGATTGTCCTGATATTGTATCTCTGTAGGTAAGTTTTGCATTAGCCGAATGCCAATGTCATAAGCAACTTCTCCAATTCTGCCAACACCAAGTTCTCCCAATTGCACCATCTGTGTTGCTAAAAGAGGATTTGGTGTAGGTGAAGCTAGCAAGCTTTCACCAAACATCACCAACCAGTCTATCCAACGTTCAGCCGGAATGCGATTTTCGATCCGTTGCAGAAACCTCAATGCCCACTGTCGTCCTCGTGCTTGCTGCACGCCTTCTAACAATTGGATAAACAATTGTTCCAGATCCGCATTGGTCAGTTCTGGTAGTACCCCCACCAGATTGCGTCCTCTCGAACCCTTGAGAGAACTATTCTGTTTACTTGCAATGAGGCGCTTTAAAAACCTTTTAAGCGACTGCGATATCCGCCTGAGCATCTGCCACACTCTTGGATTTTGTTTTTCTAGATTGTAGCCATCGTTGTGTTAAAAAAATCATCAATTACGTAAAAATCCATTAGATTCAGACAGCGCTTCCGTAGCAGGTTAGCAAAAAATATACAAATCTTCAAGAGAATAGCATTACAACGTAACAATTCCCAGATTTAACTCTTGAATTTGACTCTGGCAAGCAGTTAATTTTCAGTTTACTCTGTAGTCGGTTGACCAGCAGGATATAACTGACTAATTAATGCCTCGACAAGCACTTGTGGATCGTCTGTTTCAACGGCAAGCTGTTGAGCAATCTGCTGACGTAAATTTTCATCCTCCTGCAACATCACAAACAACTGTTCTAGGGTGACAGTTTGGTATTCTCCCTCTGGGGGGTTTTCTGGTGCATCTGCTGACTCTGATATTGGGGCAGCTACTTCAGAAGTCAAAGGAGTGCTAAAAGCATCTGGCCCTTCGTATTCCCAAATTGGTTCGCCTTCATTGCGTGTCAACAACTGCATCCCGATATTATAGGCAACATCTCCAATTTCTCCGACGCCCAATTCACCCAATTGCACTAACCGCGCAGCCATTTCATTATTTGGTGTCGGAGATGCGAGCAATCTGTCGCCAAAGCGCCCTAACCACTCAACCCAGTCTTCAGTTGTGATCCGATGTTCGATATTATGCAGCCACTTCTGTGCCCATGCTTCCCCTCGTGCTTGATGTACTCCTTGCAACAGTTCGTTGAAGAGAAATTCCAGATCCGTATCGCTTAAGGGTGGTGCTGGTTCTTTTTCCACATTTCCCCTAGATTTTGAGGTAGTCTGTTTTCCACCAAACAAGCCCCCAAAAAGCTTTTTGAGCCATTGAAATAGCCGCTTGAGCATCTGCTGCACCATCGAGTATTGCTTATCTATAAAATTGTAGCGATCGCACTGGACTATAGGGTTAGTTCAGTCAATAAAACGTATAGACAGAAAATCTCTTTTTTCCTCTAGTGCATTATTGGAAAGCCAGGGCGGTCTTCTCCCAAAAGGAGAGGTCACGGAGAAATGAGAGTTTGAGAGGGTTTTTGTGTAAGTCCTAGTACCGCAAGGCAAAAGTCAAGAGTCAAAAGTCAAAAGAATTGTATTCCGGGCTTTTGTGTCATTTTGAATGGTCTGTTTATTTCTGCCGACCTGTACTAGTTTAATAGTTAATCGTGGAAGTGTTGAGATTTATTAAGAAGACATTATAAAACAATACGGTTCAGATAAGCCCAAAACCCTCATGTAGATACGCGATTTATCTCATGTAGATACGCGATTTATCGCGTCTTCAAAGACCAATTATCTACACCATTAGTCCTTAACTGAACCGTATTGCATTATGAAATATTGGCGACTGTTAGCTAGCGGCGATGTTTAATAATTTAGACTAGGCGATAGTCATATTGACTCGCACGATCATATCGTTGAAATCTTTGTCACCACCACTTGGTAAATCCTCAAAGCCAAAAACGTTATTCCCTAGCAAGCGAATGTGATCTACTTTATCAGCGTTAGCTCCTAAGAATGGGAAGTAAACTGCTGGATCGTTATTTGGATTGCTATCAAGTAAAGCATCAGGCGTACCTTTAGTAATAATAAATGGTACAAAGATAGAACCTGGTTGGAAAGTTCCTGTGTAAGTTGCACTACCTTGATTATTAACTGTCAAGTCAATGCCTGCAACCCGCCCCCGAACTGCGGCTTCAGTATAACCAGCCTGGCCGATGAGAATATCTGCTTTGCCATCTGAGTTGGTGTCAATGCCACCATTGTCATCAGCTACTTGATAGAAGCCGATGAAATTATTGAAAGCTGCTTCTCTGTTGACCACAAAATCAGCTTTTACCTGACTTGTAACACCGCGCAAATCAATCATTTCTCCTTCGGGGTTTCCTTGGAGATTTGTACCCAGAAGTAATGAATCATTTGTGAAGTGAATTTTTACCACCAGATTATTGAAGTCAGCAGCGTTATTACCAGAGCCATCTTTCCACGCAAGGGAAAAGTCATCATTCCCCAAATCTGTAATCTTTTGCGTTAAAGGATCGGAAAATAGTATGTCTGTGAATGGACTTACTCCAGTTCGTAGAGCATCAGTTGTACTATTTTTCACCAAATAAAATCTCAAGTTATCACCGGAGTTAAATTCCAACAGATGTGTCAAATTGTCGGTATTAAACCCATTAGGAAGATTGGCAATAGCAGAGAAAATTACCTTAGCTCGGTCTAAAGCTGCTTGGGCATAACCTGTTGCGCCTGGAGCAATACCATTGATATTACCTTGAGCATCGTCAACAGTAAACACTCCTATTTCATTTACAAAATTAGAGCTTTGTCCAGTGAGAGTAACTTGAAGTTTTGATTTGCTACTGCTATTAGAGATTTTAAAGATATCATCCGCAATTTTTGAAAGCTTGAAGGTAGGTGCATCATTTACCGCGTCTAGGCTAAAGCTGCCAGTTGCGGTGGTAATGCCACCCTTGCCATCAATGACGTTGTAGTTAAGGCTAACTGTACCATTGTAGTTAGCAGCAGGGTTAAAGGTGTAAGTTCCGTCGCCATTGTCAGTCAGAGTGCCATTGATAGCAGTTAATCCAGAAACGGAAAGGGTATCATTGTCAACGTCGGTGAACCCTTGTAAGAGTTGAACGGCAGTAATGGCATAAGCGGTATTTTCTGTACCATTGCTGAGGGTGGCTGCTGTTGCTGTGAGGGTGGGTGCGTCGTTGACAAGCGTGATATTGATAGTTGCGGTGGCGCTTGCCGTTTGGCTAGCGTTGTTTTCAACGGAAACAGTCAGGGTCTTCGATGTGTCGGGGTTATCGGAAGTGTTGTTGTACTGAACCCTCCGAGCGATGGTGGATAGATGAGTGTCGTTTAGAACGGGAAGCGGCACTGCCTTGGTAACGGTCACGTCGTCGATGTAAAGCTGTGCCCCTGCCGCCGTACCGCCGCTAAAGTCGTAAGTACCAGCAACGAAAACGAACTTATACTCACCAGCCTTGGAGACGGTAATTTTCTTTGTCGCCCAAGTAGTGGAGGCAGTGTCACTGCTACCCGTCTCGTCCAGAATAGTCTGGATATAGCCAGTGTTGACATCAACGATGTAGCCATAAACGTCATAGGCATCATCGCCACCCTGAGCCTGCCATTCAAAAGACACCTCGTCATCAACTGATAGGTATGCCGTACTATTGCTGTAGATGTAGGGCCCACGAACGATATCAAAGCCTTGGGCGGTCGTGATTCCTGAACTCGTCAACTGGACGGAATTGCCAGACCCATCGTTCTGAGTAGAATCGAGGACTGTTGTCATACTGCCAGGGTCTGCGGCCGTATTTTTGTCGGCGTTGGATGCGTTTGCCGGAATAGTCGTGTCGATGGGCGTCGGCAAGCCAGCAATGGTATCGATACCGAATTGTACCTGCTGGTTCACGCTAGTCCAGCCCGGTATGGTGGTACTTCCAGGCGAACCGAGATTAAAATTGCCGTTATTGAAATCGTCGTTGAAAAAGTTGACCCGCAGCTTTTGACCGTTTTGACCGTTGAACGTCTGGTCTACGCTGCCGACTACTGCTGCTTTAGTCCCATTGCCGATATAAACCGTATCACCAACGATGGAAATTTGACTGTTGACAGTAGAAGGGCTTCCATCTGTGATTAGCGTCAGATTATCGAATGAGGTCGGAGTGTCCAGGCTGAATTCGATATAGCCGCCCTTGTAGTCCGTACCCCCTGAGAAGCTTATATCGTTGTCCAAGACAATCGCAGGAGCCTGCTCGGTATAGAATGAATTGCTGAGGTTGTTAATGCTCAGTGTCAGTCGTCCCATCCAGGTTGCTAGCACCGCTTCATTGAATGGGGCAGGTGCATTTGTTCCTGTCGAGCTAATGTCGAGCGACCAGTAACCATCACCAATTACCTGGCGCGACGCAGCCACCTCTGCTCCAGTTAGTCGATGCAACTTCTCTATAAACTCTTCGCCTGCATCGCCAGCAGCGACGTTACAACCATAGAGGTGGAGAGAGGGAGAGGTGGAGAGAGTGAACCAGCTTTGAAGTTGTGACGTGTAGTGATGCAGGGTATCAAGACACAGTCGGGTGTTGGGTAGGTATAAGCAACCTGGGCTACCATGAGAAACAATGTAAACTGTATTAACTTCTGGACGGTGTTGCAGAATTTGGGTAATTTGGGCTACACCATCTTGCTCACCAGAAAGGACGTGCGCTTCAATACCAGGTAAAGCCCCTTGCAATAAAGTCTCAATGTCACTAACAGTCGCATCAATAAAAAGCAGTTGAGTCGGTTTGTAATTGATGTTATGATTCATAATCTGGAAAATTTTTGGTTTACTGATTAAATATTGCTGACTGTTTGCTATTTAAAAGCAAACGAAAACAGTGTCCTAATTCTTTGTAGAACAAGGACAAAGACTATACAATTGTTACTGTTATGCAACGCCTGAAAATCTTTAACTAAAGAAACCTCAAAACGTTAGTTTATGTAGCCTCAGCCTCTAAGTCACAAGTCATTAGGAGTAGTTTAAAAAGGCATTTTTTTTTGTGATTTATGTAAATCTAACGATACTTTTTCTTTGAAACTACAGTATAAACACTTAAAAAATAGTGTTTCTGTTCTGAGTCTAGCTTGAGATATGTATAGGACTTACGCACTGAAGCCTGAAACGTAGATCCTCCTAACCCCTTAAGGAGGTTGGGGGATTTGAGTGCCTAAGTCCTGATTGGGCAATAGTTATTCTTACCCACTCTTCTTAATCAGAACAAATGTACTAAAAAGTATGCTATAATTCCCATACATAGATGTTGAAATCATATCTGGTTGCAAGTTTCCTGAGTGCCAAAATTTACGGCATTAGTTGAGTCTGGCGCTATGGCAACATCGATAAACAAAGCAGGTATGAGAGTTTAAAATAGTTGAATCCCAAACTCGACTCGGTGCTAGTAATTAACTTTGAAAGGCATTGAAGTCTATATTTCCATGTCTTATGAACCCCTGCACCACAAATATCGTCCCAAAAGTTTTGCTGAACTGGTGGGTCAAGAGGCGATCGCCACCACCCTCACGAACGCGATCGGCACATCCAAAATCGCCCCTGCCTATTTATTTACTGGGCCTAGAGGTACGGGGAAAACTTCTAGTGCCCGGATTCTGGCTAAATCCCTCAATTGTCTCAAAAGTGACAAGCCCACGGCTGAACCTTGTGGTGTGTGTGAGGTTTGTCAGGGAATCACCAAGGGCTACACCCTAGATGTAATTGAAATCGACGCTGCTAGCAACACTGGTGTCGATAATATCCGCGAGTTGATTGAAAAAGCCCAGTTTGCTCCTGTGCAGTGTCGCTACAAGGTTTATGTAATCGACGAATGCCACATGCTCAGTACCCAGGCATTCAATGCGCTACTCAAGACACTAGAAGAACCACCGAGGCATGTAGTTTTTGTGTTGGCGACAACAGACCCGCAACGGGTGTTACCAACAATTATTTCGCGCTGTCAAAGGTTTGATTTTAGACGCATTCAATTAGAGGCGATGGTGAAGCATTTAAGTGCGATCGCATCTTATGAAAACATTCATATTTCACTTGATGCTGTCACCCTGGTAGCCCAACTTTCTCAGGGAGGGTTACGGGATGCCGAAAGTCTACTCGATCAATTGGGCTTGTTAGCGGGTGAAGTAACACCAGAGCGAGTTTGGGATTTGGTGGGGACAGTCAGCGAACAGGACTTGTTAGCGCTTTTAAATGCGATCGCTCAAGATAAACCGGAAGCAGTTTTAGACTGTACTCACTACATTCTAGATCGTGGTCGAGAACCCCTAACTATTCTGCAAAATCTCGCTGCTTTTTACCGCGATTTACTGATTGCTAAAACAGCACCCAACCGCCATGATTTGGTTGCTTGTACTCAGCAAACCTGGACAGCGCTGATTGAATTTGCTCAATACTTCGATATGAGCGTGATTTTGGCAGGACAAAAACACTTGCGAGAAGCTGAAGTACAAATTAAAAATACCACCCAGCCGCGTTTGTGGTTGGAAGTAACATTACTAGGATTGTTACCGAGTGCGACGAATATTCAGCCACAAGCCTCAAGTGTCGCGCCGCGAGTTAATACACCTGCTGTATCTCCAAGCTATCCTCCAGTAGTTGCCCAAAATCATCTAGTCTCTTCTGTACCTTTAGCTGAAACGAAAACAAATCATAATTCTGCATCTGCCAATCATCAAGCGGCTGCCCAAAATCAGTCCGTCACTTCATCTCCCCCAGTTGAACAGCGAACAAATCACAATTCTGTTGCTAACTCAGTTTCACCACCAACCCCAGAACCTGTTGCTGTTCCTGTGCCATCGGTGAATATTGAATCAGTTACTTCAGAAGTTGTTGGCGAAGCAGAATATGACTTAACTCAGATTTGGCAACAAGTGCTTGCCAACCTCCAGCCAAAATCAAGGCAAGAAATGCTGCGTCAAATGAGCCAACTCATAGAGTTCGACGGTGTTGTGGCTCGAATTGCGATTAAACAGGCATGGTATGACAAGGGAAAATCTTATCTACCGATGATTACGGCAGCTTTCCAGCAGACTTTCCAGCGTGAAATCCAGATAAATATAGAAAAAGGAACTTCTTCAAACTCTACCTCAGCCAAAAAAAATCCTCCGCCAAAAGACTCTACTCGCCCTCAGCAGCCACCCACACCTAGTTACAACCAGCAAATTTCGCCTCCAGCGCCAGCACCACAGCCAACTAATCCATCACCAGCACCACAAAAAAGCGAGTTGGCAGCAAGAAATGGCAATAGTGTAAATGGAAATGGTGTAAATGGAAACGGGGTAAATGGAAACGGGATGCAAACTTTGCCTCCACCCCCAAAACAAACACCCGCACCTGATTGGGAACCTGACGAAGTAGCGATCGCAGCTCAACGTGTAGCAGAATTTTTCAACGGACAAATTATCCGTTTTGCAGATGATTTCCCAGAATTCTCCGATTCCATAACTACACCAGAATGGGTAGAAGAAGCAGAAGTGGATGATGAATAAGAAATTGGGCATTGGGCATTGGGGAAAAACTTACTGCAACTTCTCCTCATCTCCCTCATCTCCCTCATCTCCCTCATCTTCCCATTCCCCATTCCCTACTCGCCATTCCCCGTATGCAAAGTTTTCACCCATTTTAGGCGCTTTGGTCTTACCGACATTCGGGCAGTAGTACTGCTCATGACGACTAACCAGTGCAACATATATAAACTGCCACGCAGGGTTTGCACCAGCATCATAAGATATGTAGAGAGTGGGAATTTTTGATCTTGACGTACCCGCTTCAGACCTGTAAACATCCCTACCATCGACATAGAAATGGATAAGCCTGTGATCGGACTTAACATTGGTGGACGATGACGAGCGATCGCCATTAATAAATCTGGGACTGCTGCTGTCGGCAAGATATACATAATCAGCAGAAAAATCAGCAAATCCCAGCTTTTCCGTGTTCCCATGCGGTTTTTGAGAATTAAATCCCAATAATCCAAATAGCGCTGATAACCGCCTTCTGCCCAACGGTTGCGCTGATGCCAGAGTGAAACTGCACTTGTCACTCCTTCTTCTTGTACGGCTGGATGAAAAACACACTCAATATCCCATTTGTCCAAATGTAAACGGATTGTTAAATCCAAATCATCGGTAATGGTTTCTTCATTCCAGCCACCGCAGCTTTCCAAGGCTGAACGCCGGACAAATTGACCATTGCCCCGCAGTTCGCCAATGCCACCAAGGGCAGTCCGCTGTTTCTGAAACCAGGTATCAAGTGCCATTTCGGCCATTTGACCCTTAGTCCAAAAGTTTTCTTTAGCGTTGGCGATCGCTTTTCGCACCTGCACCGCCCCCACGTTTTCTCTTTGAAATAAAGGTATTACCTGTTGCAGCAAATCTGGTGTTACTTGGGCATCAGCATCAAATACTGCTATAATGTCGCCCTTTGTCAGCGGCAATACCTGATTCAACGCCCCCGATTTGCCACCAGTAGCTTCGGCTGAACGCCTTAGTACTTTCAGCTGGTCGTGTTTCTGTTGGAGTTCTGCTAATAAACGTGGCGTGCTATCACTGCTGCGATCGTCAATTATCCAAATTTCGTACTGCCCACCTGGATATTCCAGATTACAAAGATTTTTGACTAATTTAGTAATTACCGCTTCCTCATTTTTCGCAGCCACCAGCACAGAAACAGAAGGTAAATCTCCCTGTATTTCTTTTGGATAGCGACGGGATTTAGTAAACACTACCACCAAAGCATGAAATCCTAGAATGGTGGTCAGTCCTAGAATAAAAATGGAAGCCCAAGAAACTAAATGTAGAGCGATCGTGCCACTCCAGACGATAGTCAAGACGAGAGCTGCTTTGCCTCTACGACCTTGAAACCGGGATGGTAGAGACATAGAATCTGTCTCTAACACTGACTCCTCATCTACTGATAGGTCAGACAACAAGGAGTTGAGCGGATCAAGCTCTTGATAAGAATCTTCCTCGGGCCAGGAATTCGCTGGCATAGGTTAGGTTGCTTGATTCAAAAACCACTATTTGTCTACAGTTAGTAATTTTACGGACAAATATCCCTAAGCTACTTTTCCCGATATTAATCGGAATGGGCAAACTGCAATACCCGCTATCCCTAAGCCAAAAGCCGCTGGGACTACCTTTGTTGTCACCGCCACTCTGCGTAATTACCTCGCATTAACCACGTTTGCTACTCTTAGACAGAGGCTTAATTCCTTTGATAGCCACTTGGGCAGGAAGCTTGTAGAGTCGGACTTTCTCCAATGAGAACTCCGGTTTGGGTAAAGTAATAGCAAGGTAGCAGCAGCTTTTTGTTGGGAAAAACTGCAACAACGGTATTCACCACTTTACAGTAGGGATTTTTAGTGTTATCGCTCCCAGATTCGATAACAGTTAATGCAGCATCATTGTAACCGAAATTTTAATATTTCTTAGTAGTAACTTCATTTATTGGGCATGGGGCATTGGGCATGGGGCATTGGGCATAAGGGGTAAGTCTTTGATACTTGCTGACAAGTCTTTGAACTCCACTCCTCTGCTCTCCAGTCCCCCAGTCCCTATTCCCCATGCCCCATTCCCCATTCCCTATTCCCCACTATGTGCTTTAGATACATCTTTGGGGAATACTACTAATATCCACTAATATCCCCAGTTGCTAACTAACTTGAGGAATATTTAACTATGTCTATTGAGCAACTCCAGCCTGCAACTCAACAACAAGCCAGTGTTTACTTACCTTATGTTCAGGGCGCTAGGCGCAATTTCTTACCCTATGCCATCAGTCTTTATCAAAAAGGGGTCTTGGAGGGACATCGGAAGATTGAAGCTAGCGAACATGTCCCCTTTGTCGCCTCCTGGAATGTTGCTACTTTACCCTCAGACTTAACCCGTTGCCGAATTCAGTTTGATGGCAATGCTGACCTGAGTTATGAACTGATGATGGCTAGTTTCGAGTTCATTAATTTTTTAATTGAACTTATGGACAACTATAAACGTTATCGCGTGACCGATTTTTCACAACCGTTTTACCGCAAGCTACTGCGTATAGATGATTGATTAAACTCAGCCGGACTTTTGTAAATCCGGCTTATATTTAAAATTACACTAATGGTCTGTCCCAAAAGTTTTGATAGGTGAATCAGTTTTAAATTTCAAGAATTCAGCACCCAGGAGTCAGAAGCCAGAATATATAAGAAGTTTAGTATAGCTAGGATATTCATTTATCAAATCTTCATCTGATTCTTTAACTATTCTGACTCCTGAATTCTGACTCCTGAATTCAGGAGTCATTTGCTCACAAGGTGCTGATATGTTTACTATTCAGCTTAAGCCTTGTGAGCTTTCTTACAACAGCCTTTCCGTTTTAAAACGTCTTCCTAAGTCCGATATCTTTTCTTCTTTTCAGAACGATACCAAAACTAGCTACCATCAAAGTTCCGAGAAGGCTAGTGGGTTCTGGAATAGAAGTTTCATTTATAGGTACTTTGATTCTTAAATTTGCCAAGCTAGCGTTAGTTATAGTCAAGGATGTTACACCTGGCAAACCTGGGATATCGGACTGAAAATCAAAGACCGTGGGAGTTAAATTCTCATTGGGATTACTATATCGCTCTCCATATCCACTCACTTCAAAAGTACCTTGATACTTATTTCCGGTGTCTGGGTCGATGACAGTACCAGTGTAGAAAGCTTTTGTGAGATTAAATTCATCTTGAACTACTCCTTGAAATGTGGTTCCTGCCAATTGTCCCTGGTAAAGAAAGGCAGTCAACTGACCACCAGAAAGAACCGGCGATGTCAGAACACCATCAAACGAGACAATCGGAATACCTTTAAAGTCAACAAAGTAATGCAGACTTCCATCAGAGCGTGTTTCTACCTTTAAATAGTCTGACTAGTATACAGGAACATAATTAGGATTATTATTAGTACCTAAGTTCCGGTAATAAGTTCCAGTGTCATCCGTATCAATACGAGTAATACTGTTATTGAAATTAGGATTATTTCTGGGAAGTTGGATAGTTCCTGATAATGTGCCAGTGCTTTCAATTGTGATGAATTTAGCAGCAATTGCACTTGTTCCACTAATAGCGATCGCTACTGCTGCGAGACAACTGCTGCTAACAACTGCAAAACCTAGCTTAATTCCTGATGAACTGACTTTCATTAACAAATTGTTCCTTTAATTGTCGATGGTAAACACACCTAATCTGCTGAGATTCATTAGAAATATTTCTCAAGCATGATTTATTATTCCCAAGCTGGTGATGGAAGTTTCATCGGCAACAAAAAGTCTTGTCAATTGCTATTTTTATTCTTGCGCTTATGGAGTATGTTAGAGACAATCGCCTTATTAATCAATTTCAATTTCGTGATTTGATTATAAGTTTTATATTAAACTACAACGCGATCGCGTCCTTTGATTTTGCCTGATTAAGTGCTTATATCATGTCCGCCTAATTAGTTATAATTCCCGCATCTGTGCAAAAAGCGCAAAAGCCTCTTTCTCCCTGCTCCCTGCCCCCAGCAATAACTGCGGTCTAAATGATAAGTCTTTAACCGGACACGATATTATTCAGCAGCATTAACTAAAGTAGCAGGTAGATTTAAAAGTAGCGGCGATTTACTAATTAAGTCAGTTCATCTAAGTTAGGGAGAACGAGCAACTGTTGATTTTCTTGTTTTAACAGTTCAATATGAGTATTGTTGAAATGCTCGCTTTTTTTGAGATATTGTTGGAAATATAAACGATATAATTCACACGTAGGAGTACTGCGATCGCCTTCTAAATTAATTAGCCCTATACTCTGTAATTTATTTGCCAATCTTGGCTCTAATTTCACATAATTTGTAGTATTAATCACTTCATAAAAAGCATCGCCCAATTCTGACTCATCTTGTAGTGCTAACACATACTGCATTAGATACTGGTTATAGATTCCGGCTTCTGTGGGTGCTTGTTGCAATAGCTGCCCTAAATCCCGTTTTAATCCGCCTTTACCTACAAGGTGATACAATGCCAATCGCACCAAATAAGGATTTCCTCCTACCATTGCCATCAAACTATCGGCATTTTTACCATCTGTCCAATTCAACCCGTGACGTTGTGCTAAATCCTGCACCTGCTTTTTCGTAAAGGGAGGTAAATTAATTGTCAAACCAATATTAAATGGTGATTGAGTCAGTTTTATGGGAACAAAAATTTCCGTTGAATAAACCAGAACCAGACGCAGTTTTTGCCAAATTTCTACCCTTTTAGCTTGTTCATGCCACGATCGCACTAATGGTAGCAATTCTTCAGCAATTTCCTGATACTCAAATACCCAATCCACCTCATTTAATACTAAAACCAGGGGACTTGAGAGCGCAGACAGTAAATATTTTTGAAAATAGATAGAGCAGCTGACTTTGCTACTTATATCTTCATCCCAATAATCATTGAGTTTTGGTTCTAGCTGTAACTCCCGACTAACATTGGCACACAACCAGCGCAAAAATTTATCCAAACTGGCAAATACTGCTTTGTCTGCTTGCTGAAAGTCCAAAGTTACGGTACAAAAGCCTTGCTTATTAGCGCGTGCAAGCAAGCGCAACACTAGAGAGCTTTTCCCCATTTTTTTGGGTGCTTTGATGCAAATTACACTCCCAGGTTCAGCCATTTCTACGTAAGCGAGTTCTTCAATTGGCGGGCGAGGGATGTAAAATCTGGAATTAAGAGATACTGGGCCACTAGGAAATTCTAAGGATATCGCTGTGGCGGCTCGGTTGAATTCCTTAATTAACTGCTGATGCGCTTCGCTAAAAGGGTGATTTTCTATAGTCTGGCGAAAGTTAGATTTATGTATTGGTTCTTTGCAAAAATTACTCAGTACTTGCCATAAATGAGCAGCAATTTTCTTGACACGTTCCTCGCCGGAGTGCGCTTCATCGGCTATATTGGTGTAGGTTTTTCCTTCCCACGAAGAACGCAATATCAACTCTTGGAGCGTCGTTAAACCGTTTGCTTGACTGGCTTTTAGTAGCAATACTAGTTCATCTATAGTCATTACTCATTGACTCTAATTCAGTATGATATTTTCTCACACCATTAAGCTTTGCAAGTTAATGTAGTCTGCCTTATATGCATAGCAGCCAGCCCTGACTAAAAAAGCTACAAAAAAGCCTTGACAATTTTTTGCATCCTGAAATTATTTAGCGTGATTCAATCATAAAATTTTTTTTACAAATTTTTCGGGCTTTTTAGGTAATTGTATGTGACTTGAACTACTTTTTTTAGACATATCTTAGAATGTAGATGCACAACAATGTAGCGATTTTTTCTAAAAGATTGCTATTGCGATCGCAACAGAGGTTATACTCGTCCGACAATTACGGCGATCGCACTAATTATCAGCGTATATTAAAGTATAATAAAATACAGCTATTACAGTAGTAATGTTCACGTTTCACCTAATGGACGAGAGTAACGCACGCGCTATCCTAAGTTGGCGATATGAGCCACCCTATGATTTATACAACTACTTAGAGGATGAAGCTAATCTACTACAAGATATTCTTCACCTCCAGAATACCTTCTACAGCATTATGGATGAAAATAGCTTGGTAGCTTACTGTTCCTTTGGACAAGATGGACAGGTTAGTGGTGGTAATTACCGCGATTCGGCGTTGGATATTGGCATGGGAATTCGCCCTGACTTGACCGGACGAAGAAAGGGTGCTGAATATGCCAATGCCGTATTGGAATTCGCAGACAGTTTATTTAAACCTAAAGCTTTTCGGGTGACGATCGCAGCATTCAACAAGCGTGCGATACGGATATGGCAGAAATTGGGATTCGAGCATCAGCAATCCTTTGAGCGAGGGAGTGATGGAATGCAATTTATTGTTTTATTGCGATCGGACTGCTGTAACAGCAATCGGTAAAAAAGTAGTGCCTAATTATTTAGAACTTCCTAAACCTCCAGATGTACCCTTCCACATCGGTCTGTATTTTTGGTGAAAACGCACAGTATTGTCGCAGCAAGTGAATGAGCAACAGCTGTATCAGCGATTCGGCATAAGAAATCCATGTTTCCTTCATAATCAGTCCAATTAGCGATCGCTATAACTCTCATTTTGCTCCGTCACTATGCCTTGAAAAAAATGTCCAAAAAGGACAAGATATGATAGCGTCACACTTATGTATTTGGCTATAAATCAGCAGATAGCTTATTGATCGCTCTTTGCACCAATGCCATCCTAGAGAGTGCGTAGGCGTAGCCCGCCGCAGGCATCGCTCACATTTTATTTGGTGTTGTTCCAAGAAATCCAAAAGGAAAAAGTTAGCACCGACACCACCGATGAGAGTAGCACGTGGCGCGGTGTAGTTGCGCCACGTGCTTGTGACAGTTGCGTAATTCCTGATTAAGAGGATGTTTTAAAAGGTCGAACGGCAAAATTATACCTTCTGGGACTTTTAAAACATCCTCTAAGCAACTTACTGCAATCCATAAACAGCTAGATCGAGAGTCCCTGCTGAATTTGGAGAATAACCGATATCTAGAGAAACACTAGCTTTTATCGTTTGAGGACCACCAATGATAGGAGTTGTAGTATCTATTGCAAACGCCCTATCTGCTGTTAGATTAGACACCAAAGGAGATGGTCTCGGATTGTCATCTGAGTTAATATCAATGTCAATAATCTGTCCGGGGGTTAACTGCAAAGTACTAAAAACAGCCTGAGCCTGAGCTTGGGCATCTTTAACAGCTTCGCTGAGAACTTGCAGACGTGCCTGCTGTAAAGCTTCGTCTGAGGCAGTAAAACTTATATTCTCTATTACATTTGCGCCTGCTTGGATAGCTTTGTCAATTGCTGCCCCAGCTTGATTTGTTGGTAACTCAAACTGAAGTGTGGTGAGACCTTCAAAGCCGGTTAGGGTTTGAGTATTATTTTCATAGCTATAGACAGGATTTAGTTGAATAGATGTAGTTTGAAGTTCTTGCGCCCCAAGGTTTCGCAGCACATCAACTACCGCTGTTGAACGTTGAGCAGCAGCTTCTTGAACTTCGGTTGCGGTTTTTCCCTGTACTTTAATCCCCAATTGCACCTCAGTTAAAGTAGTGGCAACGCTGACCTCTCCTTGACCAGTAACTTCCAATATCTGAGCAGTGTTTCCAGTTGTGCTACCAATCAGGGGATCGGCGATCGCAAGACCCAAATTTCTCACACCTGTGAGATTATCAGTAGCCGAAGCGGGAGTCCCTACTGAATTTGGAGAATAACCAATATCTAGAGAAACACTAGCTTCTATCGTCTGAGGACCACCAATTATAGGAGTTGTAGCAGCTGTTGCCAAAACGCTATCTGCTGCTAGATTAGACACCAGAGGAGATGGTCTCGGATTGTCATCTGAGTTAATATCAATGTCAATAATCTGTCCGGGGGTTAACTGCAAAGTACTAAAAACAGCCTGAGCCTGAGCTTGGGCATCTTTAACAGCTTCGCTGAGAACTTGCAGACGTGCCTGCTGTAAAGCTTCGTCTGAGGCAGTAAAACTTATATTCTCTATTACATTTGCGCCTGCTTGGATAGCTTTGTCAATTGCTGCCCCAGCTTGATTTGTTGGTAACTCAAACTGAAGTGTGGTGAGACCTTCAAAGCCGGTTAGGGTTTGAGTATTATTTTCATAGCTATAGACAGGATTTAGTTGAATAGATGTAGTTTGAAGTTCTTGCGCCCCAAGGTTTCGCAGCACATCAACTACCGCTGTTGAACGTTGAGCAGCAGCTTCTTGAACTTCGGTTGCGGTTTTTCCCTGTACTTTAATCCCCAATTGCACCTCAGTTAAAGTAGTGGCAACGCTGACCTCTCCTTGACCAGTAACTTCCAATATCTGAGCAGTGTTTCCAGTTGTGCTACCAATCAGGGGATCGGCGATCGCAAGACCC
>NZ_JABXKF010000024.1:62014-159463 GCF_017115165.1 Nostoc sp. LPT
CTGAGCAGTGTTTCCAGTTGTGCTACCAATCAGGGGATCGGCGATCGCAAGACCCGAATTTCTCACACCTGTGAGATTAGCTGTGTTAGCCATCTTATTCTCCTTGCTTAAATGGTGTTTGATATCTATTGATGTTTTAATCTTAAAGGATGTCTGAAAAGTAAACCGCGTTTATCACCGCCCACCTCCAAACTTGCTGGGCTATTTACCCAAGACAGATGAATCAATTCAAAATTCAAAATTCAAAATTCAAACATTTTATACAGCCACGCCACTTGCGGGTGGGGTTTCTACCTGCCTTGGGAAATAAGGATTTTTTTTGCCTACAAGGGGCAAGGTTTTGAACAAGTGCTTTTTTCATAAACAGCAAATTTTATCAGTCAAAATTTATGACTTCCAACGTTCCCTCTCTAACTCGAAAGCGACCCACTCAAGCAATAGGAGCCAAAATTTTCCACTCTTGTAACATCATTAGTCTATTTATCATGCTTACCAGTGGACTACAAATTTACAACGCTAACCCTGTTTTTGGTGGACGCGCAGGTTTGCACATTCCTTTGATATTTACTTTAGGAGGTTGGCTTGCAGGAGGTAGACACTGGCATTTTGCAGCAATGTGGCTATTCTCGCTGAATCTGTTGTGGTATGGAATTTACATTTTAATTACCCGACGCTGGCGACATCGCTTTGTAGGTGCTAATGACTTCAAAGCATTACAAAAAACTCAAAATTCCCAACGCCTAATTTATGCTTGGCATCGGATTGCTTATACAGCAATTATTCCTATTTTGCTGCTGGCATTATTTACAGGAATAGGAATGTATAAACCTGCTCAATTTCCCTGGATTGTGGATTTCTTTGGCGATTGGCAAGCATTGCGAATTGTTCACTTTGCCTCAGTGCCGATGGTTATCTTATTTGTAGTAATTCACTATCAATTAGGGAAAAAAGCTGGAGGTACTCAACTAACAGAATCAATGTTTTAGTAAACAAACTATAGTCATGGAGATAGAGAGACGCAGGGAATAATGACCAATGACCAATGACCAATGACCAATGACCAATGACTCTTTTTTAAAAAAAAAATGAACTTTTTTGATAAATTGAATCGTAATATCTTGGAAAATCAAAGCTTACTATTTGTCGGACTCGATCCAAATCCAGAGATGATGCCTGGGCGTTATGAATCTGAAGAACTGATTGCTGGTTTGGAAAAGTGGTTACAATTCATTATTGCGGAAACTTCTGATTTCGTTTGTGCTTATAAACCGACATTTGGCTTTTATGAAGCGTTAGGTATTCCTGGTTTAGAACTGCTGTACAAAACTTTAGCAGCTATTCCAGCCCACATTCCAGTGATTTTAGATGTCAAACACAGTGACTTAAATACTAGTACCATCTTTGCCCAGACTGTGTTTACAAAATGGCAGGTGGATGCAATCACTCTCAGTCCCTATACAGGACAAGATCACGTAGCACCTTTTTTAGTCTATCCTGATAAAGCGGTGTTTATTTTATGCTGTACTTCTAATCCAGGTGCAGAAACTTTACAGCAGTATCCTACAAACGAATCACCCCTTTATTTACAGGTAGTAAAAGAATCCAAAACCTGGGGAACTCCAGAACAATTGGGTTTGGAAGTGGGAACTACAAATCCTGAAGTTTTAGCACTTATTCGAGCAGTTGCACCTGAACGAATTATTATGGCGCGTAGTATCTGGGCGGAGGGTCAAAATCTGAAGCAAATTTTAGAAGCTGGCTTGAATAGTAATGGTGATGGTTTACTGATTCCTGTCCCTCAAGATATGTTGGGAAGCGCACAATTATCAGAGGAAGTCCAGTATCTACGTGCAGAAATTAATCAAATCAAAACTGAAATTATTCACGAAAATTCTACTTGTTCTGTGTGGTTTCCTGATGTTTGTTTTCTAAATCAGCACCCCCACCAAGATTTGATTTTACAACTTTATGATATTGACTGCATTATGTTTGGCAGCTTTGTCCAAGCATCAGGAGCTATATTTCCTTATTACATCGATTTACGCAAAATTATTTCCAATCCCCAAGTTTTTAATCAAGTTCTCACAGCTTATGAGGATATTTTGAAGAACCTGAATTTTGATAGATTAGCAGGTATTCCTTATGGTTCATTACCTACTGCGACTGGTTTAGCTTTGCGCCTTCATTGTCCGATGATTTTCCCGCGTAAAGAGGTGAAAGCACACGGAACTAGAAGAGTAATTGAGGGTAACTTTCATACTGGTGAAACAGTTGTAGTGGTTGACGATATTCTCATTAGCGGCAAAAGTGTCATGGAAGGAGCAGGAAAGTTGGAATCAGCTGGATTAAAGGTTAATGATATTGTGGTATTTATCGATCATGAACAGGGGGTGAAAGATAGGTTACAGCAAAATGGTTATCGCAGTCATGCAGTTTTAACTATTTCGGAAATTACTAATACTCTCTATCAAGCAGGGCGAATAAATGAGGAGCAATTTTTAGCTTTCGCTGAAAGTTAGTAATTGGAACAATAGGGAGTAGGGAATGGAGAGTTGGGAGAAACGTGATTAATTGCGTCTGTACTAGGGGAAAATTTTTATTAGACCTGTTGCAAAAATCCTTGAATCACCCTTCCCCAACCCTCCCCGATGTGTTGGGGAGGGGTCAAGATTTCAAGTTTCCCCCCAATATATCGGGGAGCCACTGCGTTGCGGAGGTTCCCTCCGTTGTAGCAAGTGGCGTGGGATTAAGGGGGGTATATTCGACTTATGCAAGAGGTCTATTGTCTACATCCTCTTGAGCAGATTTGATTATTCGGTTAAATCTAGTAAATAGAATAATTTTCGCTTTTAAATTAATTATGAATTTTCCACTGAATCAATTACTTAGATGGTTAATTTTTACGCTGTTATTTCCTCTAGTCTTCCTCAATGGTTGGCTAGCATTTTTGCTGGTTAAAAACTTTCAACCTGTCGTCACAATTCTTGTCTTGGCTACCTTGCTTGCATTCGTTTTAAACTATCCTGTTTCAATTCTCCAACAGCGGAGAGTTAAACGCGGCTATGCAGTAGCATTAGTTTTTATATTAGCATTGGTAATTGTTGTGGCTCTAGGTATCACTTTAGTGCCCATTGTTTTAGAGCAATTTAATGATATGGTTAAAGTCTTTCCCCAATGGATTGATTCTAGCGAGGAAAAACTTCAGATTGTCAATGATTGGTTTTTTAAACATAAATTAAATGTGAATTTAATTCAGCTATTAGCACAAATTACTGACCAATTACCTAATGAGTTAGAGTTTATTTCAGATAAACTTTTAAGTATTATCATAGATACAATTGATAGTATTTCTGAGGCATTAATCACAGTAGTTATAACTTTTTACTTGTTGTTAGATGGACCAAGAATTTGGGAGGCAATTTTTAAGAAATTACCTGCAAATATTGCCCAGCAGGTAAGCCAGTCTATTCAGCAAAACTTCCAAAATTACTTAATTGGTCAGGGAACTTTGGCTTTGCTGATGGGTGTTTCAATAACATTATTGTTTTTAGGTTTTCAAGTCCAGTTTGGTTTACTCTTTGGTTTGGCAGTTGGGCTTTTGAGCTTAATTCCCTTTGGTGATGTCGTTAGTCTGGTTTTAATAACTTTAATAATAGCGTCACATGACTTTTGGCTAGCAGCTAAGGTTTTTGCGGTAGCTGTTGTCATCGATCAGTTAATCGATCAGGCGATCGCACCACGTTTATTAGGTAAGTTTACTGGTATTAGACCAATATGGGTATTAGTTGCTTTGCTTGTCGGAACCAATGTTGGGGGAGTGTTGGGTTTACTAGTTGCGGTACCTGTAGCTGGTTTTATCAAAGATGTAGCAGATGGTTTTTCCAAATCTGATAACGTGGGTGAGGGTGAAGCAGCATCAGAATTGTTGGTAGAAGAATCAATATCGCAATGAGTTGTGGATAAAAATTGCCATCTCTACCGTAAACGGGAAGTTGCAATGGTGTCATTTAGGTCGTACTCACTCAAGTCAACAACATATTCACTAGTATTTTAGGTTTTATGGCAAGCGATCGCTATCTTTATTGTTGCTTGCGATCGCTGAATGTATCGAAGACAATTACCTGATTACCCAATCTAAATATTGTTTAAATAGGAATGCGATTATTTCTTTATTCTATGTAAAGGCGACTTGAGGCGAGTCACTTTCGACTGAGATTTAACAGACTATACAAGTTTACTAAATCCCCTTTTTAAGGATTATTTATCTGTTAGTATTTTGGCGTATGATTTATCACTATCTCGATTATCCCATGATGCCTTAATATGATCTGCTAAAGCGGGAATATCTTGTTCTAAACTTGACCTCCATAGCCTTGGATTATAGTCGTAAACCCTGAGCATGTGATCTACATCAAATATTGGTTTTGTACCTAATGCTCTAATCAGTGCAATAGGTTTATCTAAAGCCATCCTCCAACCAAGCTCAAACAAAACATTGGGATTATGTTCAGTTAAATCTACAATCACCAGATCAGCCTTACTCAAGTCATTTATAATTGTTGATTGAATTACATCACTTCCTTTCTTTTTTGTAGTTTCAGCTTTAAAACCTGCTTGTATTGCAGCAGGAGTAATTAATTGAGTTAATACTTCATCAAAGAAACTTTCGGGATATTCTGCGGTATTTTCTGAAAATGGCATTGCCACAAATGCTACTAAAGTAGTTTTTTCTTCCGGCTCTCCAAGTATAAAGGCATCAGCAGAGTGTTCTTTGTTCGTTGATATTTCTACCCTTTCTACCCTTGAAGATTTATTTTGTGTAGTTTCCTCCAACTTTGACAGAAAATTTAAATTAGCTTGGTATACTTTATAAAAGTCATCATGAAACTCTTCATCAATGTTAAATTCAGTTATTAAAGTATTTTTAAGATATGTAATTTGTGGAAGTGTTCGTCCATCATAGTATTCATGTACTGTTTTAAATAAGGGAATCCTAAAAAATGCTTGTCTGTAGCCATTTATTTCTTCTTCTGCCGATCTTGCATATACAATACTTTTCCCTATAGACGCAAGTGCAATTTTTTGAGTACTGCTAGTACCCTCAGTAAAACCATAATCACGAGATGAAGCTGTCAAGTAATAAAAATTATTACCTTTGCCCATTTCTAAAGCTTTTACAATATCATCAGGACTCCAAGCATTACCACCATTAAACTGTCTTATTACTTGAGGAATTTTTATAGCATCCTCTAATAGATAAGTAGGGAATGGTCGTTTTGGTTTAGAATTTTTTCTTCTTTTCTTTTCGGCAGAATTTTGTTGTTCTTCCGATTCTTCTTGTTCTTCTTGTTCTTCTTGGTCTATCTCTTTCGGATTTTCATCTAAAATTCCTAGTTGTCTGTGCATATCTTCACGTTCCATGAAAACTCCCCCTTAAGTAATTTTTGACAAAAATGTATAAGACAATGCAATAAAAGGCAATAGTAATTTATACACAGTCATAACATCAGTTTCCTAAAAGTGTGAACACAAAATTAGAAAATTCAACAGATACCATCATCGGTAGTCAATTAGTTTTGCAAACTTTCTTTCATAGTTACTATTTGTATAAGAAGGGTTATTAAAGCAGGTATGGGGTAATGGTGCGATTAAAACTGTGGCAGTGGGTCGTCTTAGCAATTCCGATCGCGTTTATCATCATTTTCTTACTGGTGTCTGCCGGTTCACAAATTCATGCGTGGGGCATTAATTGGATTTGGGGTGTATTCACCGTTTTATTCGTTGGTTGGCGTTGGCTGCTAGTCAAATGGACTCAACCAGCTGTTAACCAAGTAGAAGCTGTATTAACTCAAGTCCGTGAAGAACTGGAATCGACAGCAGAGGATACAGTAGCGCGACCTGTGGGAAGTGACACCACAAAGCTTGCAGAAGCCGCCTTTCAAGAAATTCTCCAAGCAGCACAAAGCGATCGCCCAATTTGGGAAGACTGGCAAACTTTTTGGACGCGATGCCAGGATTTAGTGGTAGCGATCGCTCATATCTACAATCCTCAGATTCAATATCCTCTGCTGAATATTTACGTTCCCCAAGCTTACGGGCTGATTCGCGGAACGGTGGATGATATGGATCAGTGGATGCAAAAGTTATCCCCGATCCTGAATCAGGTAACGGTTGGACAAGCATACCAAGGATATGAGGTCTACCGGAAGTTGGAACCATCGGCTCGGAAATTCTGGAAAGTTTGGAACTGGGCACAGTGGATCTTAAATCCGGTGGCGGCGGTGGCAAAACAAGCCAGTCAGGGTTTCAGTAACCAAGCAACTCAGCAATTATTGGGGAATTTGAGCCAGTTATTCCGGGAAGCTGCCCTGAGAAACTTATGCCGACAAGCGATCGCACTTTACGGACGTAGCCCAGTTCCAGCAACCGTAGTTTCCACACCAACTTTACTCAAGGCAAAAACTCAAACACTCCGAGAAATCTTGACTCAAGCCCAACCAGCCAAGGCGGTTGAGCAAAAACCTGTAAATATTCTGCTGGTGGGACGCACAGGATCGGGAAAAAGTAGCCTGATTAACACGCTATTTCAGGCGGATCTCGCAGCCGTTGATGTTTTACCCAGTACCGATCGCATTCAGAATTATCAATGGCAGACTCAAACTGGGGAAACCCTAACGCTTTTGGATACACCTGGTTACGAACAAGTCAACCGTGCCGATCTCCGAAATCTAGTGCTTGATTATGCCATCAATTCAGATTTGCTGCTGTTAGCTACCCCTGCCCTCGATCCTGCCTTGCAAATGGATGTGGACTTTTTGCAAGACATCAAAGCAGAAGTTGCAGATTTACCTGCGATCGCGATCGTCACCCAGGTAGATCGGCTGCGTCCCATCCGCGAATGGCAACCACCTTATGATTGGGAATGGGGCGATCGCACCAAAGAAATTGCGATTCGCGAAGCCACTGAGTATCGCGCCAAACAGCTGGGAAACTTCTGTAATCTAGTTTTACCCGTGGTTACAGATGACAGCAAAACAAGACGAACCGCTTGGGGAGTGGAGGCGCTATCGTTGGGATTAGTGGATGCGATCGCACCTACCAAGCAACTCCGTCTCGCCCGCTTTTTGCGTAATCTAGAAGCCCGCATCGTCGCCGCTGCCAAAATCATCGACCACTACACCTTCCAGATGACGACAACACAAGGATTAACGGCATTGCTCAAAAGTCCCGTCCTTCAGTTTGTTTCTACCCTCTCAACCGGATCTCCAGCTTTAGCATATATGCTGGCGGAGCAAATTCCCGTCGAACAGTTGCCGATTGTGATTGGCAAACTGCAAATGGGATATGAACTTTTCTCGCTCTTGAACTCCAACTCACTCAACTTTGAATTGCTATCCCTTTGGCCGCTACTGCTGGAAAACTCCGCTGCACCCGATCGCAACGCCTGGGCATTTGGTCACGCTTTAGTGGAGTACTGGACTCAGAATCTAACAGTTAAACAACTCGGGCAGCGATTTGAGTATTATTTAGCGATCGCCAAATAATTTGCCTGCGATCAATGATGTCTATGAAGGATTGTTTGGTGACGCATCGTCGATTCTCTTGCAAATGCTACGCCTAATTGAAGAAGGCAGCTATGCTGAGGGCAGAAGGTTTTACCTCAGTTAGGGATTCAGACCCCTTTTGAATAAGAGCGTCTTAAACCCTTGTTCCCTCCTGCCCTCTGCCTTTCTTGATAACGAGTTTAAGCTGCTACGTAACCTCAGTAGATTAAACACCATAAGTTGCATTAGCAAATATAGTTGCTTACTAATATTTACTCATAAATTTCAAAGAGATTTATACCATAATAGGAGAACCTAAAAGGCGCTAACATATTGTCGTCTCAAGATCAAAGTTAAGATTACGATTGAGAGTAGGTGTTTGCTGAACCTACGCGCTTTACGTGAGTTTTTATATAGAATAGACATCTTTTTTGTTCGGAGTTCTTTATGAAAAATACATTAGACATCTCCATCTCTCAAGAACAGAATTCAGATCACAGCTATAGCATTTCGTCTTACAACAGGCTGCTTTCGGTCGTGAAGGATTTAGCTTGTGTACGGACTATTGAGGAAATTATTGAGATTGTGCGTTTGGCTGCTCGCGATCTGACAAATGCTGATGGAGTAACTTTTGTATTGCGGGATGGTGAATGTTGCCACTATGTAGATGAAAACGCCATTGGGCCACTTTGGAAAGGTATGCGTTTTCCGCTCAAGTCTTGCATCTCCGGTTGGGCAATGCTCAATAAAAAAGCAGCCGTAATTGAGGACATTTACCAGGATGCACGAATTCCTATTGAGACCTACAAAGTGACTTTTGTGAAAAGTTTAGTGATGGTTCCCATTCGGGTTTCCGATCCACTGGGTGCGATCGGAGCCTACTGGAGTACACGACACCTAGCCACGCCTCAAGAGATCGGAATGCTTGAGATTTTGACTGACACTACAGCAGTTGCGATCGCAAACGTGCAACTTTTCCAGAAACTGACGAGCCAAAACGCCCTAAAAGACAAATTTATTGCGATGCTAGCTCACGAACTGAGGAATCCCGTTGCCCCCATTTCCAACAGCGTTCAGCTACTCAAGTTAAAGCTAGGCGAGACTGGCGCAGTTGGAGAAACAGTTTTAAGGATGCAACACCAGATTAAGCACCTCTCGAAATTGATCGATGAGTTACTTGACGTATCATCTATCACTTATGGGAAGGTTTCATTAAACCTTGAGAAGGTTAATCTGGTAGAATTAGTTCGCCAGAGTCTCAATGACCATGCACAAGTAATAAAGAAATGGAATCTTAACGTAGTACAAGACCTGCCAAACACGCCCGTGTGGGCTTATGTTGACTCCACCCGCTTCTTCCAAATCTTTGGGAATCTTCTTGATAATGCCTTAAAGTTTTCAAAGCCAGATGGGACGATCTGGGTGGATCTCTCAGTTATTCCAGGTGAGAATGGCTTAGGTAGTGTAGCGGTCTTATCTGTAAGAGACTTAGGCATCGGGATAGACCCGACAATATTACCAGAACTTTTCGAGCCGTTTACCCAGGCCGATCGCAGTTTAGATCGTTCGCGGGGCGGGCTAGGTTTGGGACTTTCGGTAGTAAAAAGTCTTGTGGAACTTCATGGTGGTAGTGTTGAAGCCTCAAGTAGAGGGATTAATCTGGGAGCAGAATTCAAAGTCACTCTCCCTATATGCGAAGAGATTACAGCCTTGGACAACGACCTAGAGATTACAGAGGCGGCTAAAAAATCGTTGAAGATTTTAGTCATTGAAGATAATGACGATTCAGCCGTATCATTACAAGCAGTACTTGAGTATTTTGGGCATGAAGTTTCCATTGCCAATAATGGAATTTTAGGGGTAGAAACTGCAAAGAAGCTTGAGCCTCATGTGATTATTTGTGACATCGGACTTCCCGAAATGGATGGGTTCGCCGTTGCACAGGAATTAAGTAAAGACTCCAAATTTACTCGCTCAATTCTGATTGCGCTTACCGGTTACGGTAGCCCAGAGGATCGGCAGCTTGCGCTTCAGGCTGGTTTCAAATGCCACTTAACCAAGCCTGTAGACTTTGACATACTGGCAGCAGAAATTGATCGATACTTTGATGGAGTATTATCAACTTGACAAATTTTGCTACTTTCTTATGCCAAATAGATACATATTAGGGAAACTTTTGAATTTTGAATTTTGAATTCAAAGCGAAGCAACGTGAATGATAAAACTCAGTACTTGTTGAAATTAGTCAAACGCAATGTCAGAGCGTATATTGCCAACCCGAAAACAAAAGCTGTAATGGTTGCAGGCTCAGTTGCAGAAAGGCTGTGCGATGAATACTCGGATTGCGATGTGATGATTTATTACGATGAATTACCTTCTGAAGAAGAGTTGCACCTTGCGCGTCAGCAAAATCAGTGTTCAGAGTTGATCGGGATTTTAGGCGATCGACAAGAGGGTGCGTTTGGCGAGAGTTTCCTTGTGAACGGGGTTGAATGTCAGTTTGCTCATGCGACGATCGCACAATGGGAAAAGGAAATTTCAACCATTTTGGAGGAGTTTGATGTTCAATCTCCGATCATGAAAGCGATGTCAGGAACACTGGTCGGAATTCCGTTATACGGCAAAACGCTGATTCAGCACTGGAAAGCCAAGATTGCGAATTATCCCGATGGACTCGCGCAAACGATGGTCGAGCATTATCTCAAGTTTGTCCCAATTTGGGGAATGCAGTCCAAGCTTGCCAAACGGGATACAACGCTCTGGTACTACCAAATCTTGGTTGAATCAGTCCAAAATCTTCTTGGTGTGTTGTCTGGATTAAACCACTTGTATTATTCAACATTTCAATTCAAGCGAATGAGCAGATTTATTGAGCAAATGGATATTGCCCCTAACAATCTTGCCTCTCGTCTCGAAGACTTGTTTAGTCATGAAGCCCCTGTAGCTGTCAATGAACTTGAAGCATTAGTTCGAGAAACCGTAGAGTTTGTGGAGATTCACATGCAAAGAGTGGATACTTCCGAAGTAAGACGGAGATTAGGGTGGAGACAGCAGCCGTGGAAACTGTGCGAATCAGATCGGTGAGAAATTCCAGCTAAAAAGCGTGTTGCAGCCCTTTTTCATTGCGTAAGCATAGCCCATCCTAAACATTGCTTTTATTCCATTAAATCATCTGTCGCAGCCTCACCCGGATAAAAGCGATCGCTCAGAATTTCCTCAAAAGGATATAAACATTGGTTGGGAAAAGTTGAGAGTGGCAGATTTGTTTCTCCTGATGCTAAATCCTTACCATTTTGATATGATTCCTGGAGTGCTTCTTCAATGTAAGGTTTCAGGCTAGGATTCTCGCTCAACAAATTGAGAATTTCTCGTCGTTGTACTCTAATTGTTGCTAACCCTTCGGGTTCGCCAGTCGCTACAACGGGGGGAACCCCCGCAACGCGCTGGCTCACCAACTACGGCTGCGTTGCTTTGGTTGATATTCCCATTTGAGTAAATGTCCAATTAACACACTCAGACGATTTCTTAATTCTTGGCGTTCCTTTCTTCCCAAAGATTCAATTTCCTCAATTAAATTGGGCAGGTCAAGCTGGTTCCATTGGTGATGAGGCAGAAGGTTAGCCTGTTGTTGAGTCCAAGTGTAAAAGTCATTTTCGTAGAGGTTTGGCATCAGGTTTACCGCAGGTTGTCCGGTTTGTGGTATCTGCATAGTGGGTTCAAAACCTGGTGAACTTTCCCTAATTATAGTAAAGGATCATAAATGTGCATTGGTGTCAAACTTTTCTGGTTTCTCCTTCCCAGACTTTGGGTGGAAATGCCGATTGTGGGGGCTAACGATGCAAAGTTAAATTATTGCTAACTTTTAAAGATACCCCTTTAGAATCAACTAAAGAGGTATCTTAAGATTTGCTGTCACGAGTTTTTATCTATTACTTAGCAAACAACAGTTGTCCGAGCTTGCTTGCGGTCTTCAGGTTTTCGTTTGATGACAATCTCTACATCATTATCTAAATCATTCAAAAATTGAAATAATCTATCAATTGAAAAGCCTGAAAGTCTGCCTCTCACCAATGCTGAAATTTTTGGTTGATCAATTCCTAAAAGTTCGGCAGCTTGGACTTGTGTTAATTTACGGAAAGTGATTGCTTCACTGATTTTGCGTGCTAGTTCAGCTTTCACTAATCTTTCTTCAGAATTAGGTAAACCTAAGTCAGCAAATACATTTCCACTGCTAGTATAAACGCTATTTTCTTTAGTCACTTATTTACTCCTTTTCTTTAGCAGCTTGTTCCAAATAGTCTTCCTGGGCGGCTTTTAACCTCTTTTTTACTAAATCTATATCTTGTTGTGATGTAGCAATACCATGTTTTGACTTCTTTTGAAACGCGTGTAATAAGTAGACAAACTCTGCAAATTTTACAGTATACACTGCTCGGTATGTATCTCCATCAAAATCATCTACAACCTCTAAAACCCCGCCTCCTTTAAAACCGTGCAGGGGTTTTGCATCGGGATGCTTACCCCCATGTTGTGCTATATCAAGGGCGTAACCCATTACGTCTTGTACGTCTTCAGGGAACTCCTTTAAGTCATCTAAAGCGCTTCCAATCCATTTGAAAGCTTTTTGGTGCGTTTCGCTCATGTAATAGTTAGTATGCTAAATCTAGCATACTATGTCAATAAGTAAATCAGTTGTATCGAAACTAGTACATTACTACCAGCTATTTCTGATTTAGGGGATTGTCTTAAATAACTTCCTGTACAATCCGCGAAGCCTTCATCCTGTTGACTGAAGACATTTACACAGCCAATGTCAGCCCCAAGCTGATTATTACTGGACTTTAAAAGGAGAGCTAAAAAGTCACCACACTGCGAATTGATTCACCTTTGTGCATCAATTCAAAAGCATCATTAATTTGCTCAATGGGCATCACATGGGTAATTAAATCATCAATATTTATCTTACCTTCCATATACCAATCAACAATTTTTGGTACATCTGTACGTCCTCTAGCGCCACCGAATGCCGAACCTTTCCAAACGCGCCCAGTTACTAGTTGAAAAGGACGAGTACTGATTTCCTGTCCAGCACCAGCAACACCAATAATCACACTCACACCCCAACCTTTGTGGCAGCATTCTAATGCTTGACGCATCAATTTAACATTACCGATACATTCAAAGCTGTAATCAGCACCGCCTTTTGTTAAATCAACCAGATAGGGAACTAAATCACCTTCTACTTCTTGGGGATTAACAAAGTGTGTCATACCAAACTTTTGTGCCAAGGCGCGTTTGTTGGGATTAATATCTACCCCAACAATCATATTGGCCCCTACCATCCGCGCTCCTTGGATGACATTTAAGCCTATGCCACCCAAACCAAAAACCACAACATTTGCTCCAGGTTCCACCTTGGCAGTATTGATAACTGCACCAATACCAGTAGTCACACCGCAGCCAATGTAACAAACCTTATCAAAGGGGGCATCTTCTCGAATTTTTGCCAAAGCGATTTCCGGCAACACCGTATAGTTAGCAAAAGTGGATGTACCCATATAATGATGAATCATCTGCCCATCAATACTAAAGCGACTAGTGCCATCGGGCATAACACCGCGTCCTTGAGTTAGGCGAATGGCTTGACAGAGATTAGTTTTGAAACTCAAACAATATTCGCATTGGCGACATTCGGGAGTGTAAAGGGGAATCACGCGATCGCCTGGTTTGAGACTGGTGACACCAGCGCCTACTTCCACTACCACACCAGCACCTTCATGTCCCAAAATAACCGGAAATAAACCTTCTGGATCGTCACCCGATAAGGTAAAAGCGTCGGTATGACAAACTCCGCTTGCTTTCACTTCAACTAACACTTCGCCGGCTTGTGGCCCCGATAGTTGAACGGTTTCAATCGTCAACGGCTTACCTGCGCTGTGAGCTACTGCTGCTTTAACTTCCAATGTCAGCGCTCCTGTATAGTTTTGTCATTTGTTATTTGTCATTTGTCATTTGTCCTTGGGCATGAAGAAGAGACAAGGTAGAGGAGGAAGACAAGGGAGAGATTTGTTCAATAATTCCCCCTCATCTCCCTCATCTCCCTTATCCCCTGCTCCCCTAGTCGCCTCATAAATATTGAACACATGATAAACTTTTGTATTACTTCATCATATTTACTAAGCACGATCGCCACTATAACGATAAATATTACTTTGTTAAAATACCATTCTCTAGCTAGATTGGTTAAAGGCGGCAACAGCTGTTTTGACAACAATGTAAACTGGATGTCAGCAGCAACCCCCAAATAATTTGTCCACCCCTAAATTAATATATTTTGTCACAGCTTATGAACCCTGCCCTAACTCAAATTGGCGCTCAAATGTCCAACCTGACTGGCGTCAGAGCAATTATGAAGGATATTATCGAGACATTACGAGCGGGTGCAGGGCAGCATTTTATTAATTTGAGTGCTGGTAATCCGTTGATTTTGCCAGAGGTAGAGCAATTATGGCGGGATTGTACTGCACAGCTTTTGGCTAGTCCAGAATATGGCGAGGTAGTTTGCCGTTATGGCTCAAGTCAGGGCTATGCACCATTTGTTGAAGCGATCGCCAATGACTTCAATAAACGCTACGGCTTAAACTTAAGCGATCGCAATATCCTGATCACTCCCGGTAGTCAAACCCTCTACTTCTACGCTGCCAATACCTTCGGTGGCTACACACCTAGCGGCGAGTTAAAACAAATCGTTTTGCCCCTCAGCCCTGACTACACAGGTTACGGCGGTATCTGCTTAGTTCCAAAAGCCCTAATCGCCTATAAACCAACCCTTGATATCGATGCAGCTGCCCACCGATTTAAATATCGCCCTGACTTCAGCCAACTGTCGATTACAGAAAATACTGGTTGTATCCTCTTCTCTCGCCCCTGTAATCCTACTGGTAACGTCCTCAGCGATGATGAGGTGAAAAAGATTGCCGCCCTGGCTGCGCCTTACAATCTACCCGTGTTAATTGACTCAGCTTATGCGCCTCCCTTCCCAGCATTAAATTTTACCGAAATGACACCAGTGTTTGGTGATAATATTCTCCACTGCATGAGTTTATCGAAAGCCGGATTACCAGGAGAAAGGATTGGTATAGCTATTGGGGATGAAAAGTGGATTGAAGTGCTGGAGTGTTTTCAGGCAAATATGAGTCTCCATTCTTCACGTTACGGCCAAGCGATCGCAGCTTATGCAATCAATTCTGGTGCTTTAGTGGAAATTTCTCACACTGTCATCCGTCCCTTTTACCAAAATAAATTTACCGTTTTAGAAACCAGCTTAGAACAAGCGATGCCGAAAGATTTACCTTGGTTCCTCCATCGCGGTGAAGGAGCAATTTTTGCTTGGTTGTGGTTACAGGATTTACCTATTAGCGACTGGGAATTTTACCAGCTAGTTAAGCAAGTAGGTGTGATTATTGTCCCAGGAAGTAGCTTCTTCCCCGGTTTAGAGGAAGAGTGGGCGCACAAACACCAATGCTTCCGCATCAGCCTTACAGGCAGCGATGAGGAGATTGTCACTGCCATGCAACGTTTAGCAAAAGTCGCTGAAGAAGCTTATAAAGGTGCTGCGGTGACTGCCTAATAGGGAAAATAGAAATGAAACATCAAGAAAACAAAGAGATAGCGAGCAGAGGCGTAGAGACGCAGAGGGGCAGAGGGGCACAGAAGCAGAGGGGCAAGAGAGTAGGAGTAAATTCAAAAATTCAAAATACCCAATCCCCAGCCCCTAGTTCCCAATCCCCAGCCCCCAATCTCGATGATTGGTTAGAAATTGGTAAGATTGTTTCCCCTCAAGGATTGTCTGGAGAATTGAAGGTTTATCCTGTATCTGACTTTCCCGAAAGATTTGAGGTGCCAGGAAAACGTTGGTTGTTGCGTTTAGATGGCACAGAACCACAACCAATCGAATTATTAACAGGACGTTATATCAGTAACAAAAACTTGTATGCGATCAAATTAGCTGGTGTGAAAAATTGCGATCAGGCGGAAGCTTTGCGTGGTTGTAAGTTAATGGTGCCAGCAAGCGATCGCCCCCAATTAGGCGAAGATGAATATCATGTCCTCGATTTGATTGGTTTGGAAGTTTTCATGCAAGCATCTGGCGAACTCGTGGGTACGGTGGTAGATATCATCCCCGCTGGCAATGATTTGTTAGAAGTCAAGTTGCATGAATCATTTACTACTGACAAAGGACAAATGACAAATGACAAAAAGCAAAAGACTGTTTTGATTCCATTTGTACAAGCGATCGCACCAGTAGTAGACTTGAAATCTAATCGCATTGAAATTACACCACCGCCTGGGTTATTGGAAATTAATAATTAGATTATTACAAAATAACCTTCAAATCTTGCGATCGGCTATTAAACCATAGGCGTTACCGTCTTCGTTTGACTGAAGGATAACCTGATAGCATTTCCAAGTATTCCACTCACCCAGGAATTGTCCCCAGTAGCCTAAAAGTACGCATCTATCGGGGGTAATGATTGCGCCGATATACCGTAATCCCACCATCTCGTTGGCATTTATAGAAGAATCCGCTTTTATTATATGTTGTTGTCGTGTAATGGATGGAAAAGTATTAATAAATGCTAAAAATCTCTCCGCTTCTCCAATATCTTTTACGCTTAAACGGTTTTTCATCTCAGGGTCAATGCTATATGGACCTTCATTTGATGTGTGAATATAGGAACTAAACTTTTGAATTAAAGCTAGAGAATTCTTCACGTTAGTGTCTTCTATTATTACCGAATTTGAATTTATTGTATTTTCTGTGAAATCTATAGTTAAAGAATTGGAGTTAACTGAAGCTTTTGTACGAGTAGGAACCGAAAATATACCTGCTATTAAAGCCAGTCCGACAACCGCAGTAGTTAGGTGAGCGTGGTTCAAAAGCATAATTGATTTTCCTTCCTTGGATAACGATAAGCGTAGGAGTTCCAACGCTGTAACTTTGCTGACAATTAACAATATATAAAATTCAGTAATATCTGGAAAAATTGTTGTGTCAGTACTTGAATCTAACTATTAAATAGTGGGTAATGCATATCTTATCAGTCTTATTAAAAAGTAATCAGAACTCTTGTTGTATATAAACTTATCATTTGACAGGTAAGTATCGATTTTCATTATTTTGAGTATGACAGTTCTGAAATTGGACTAGTACCGCAAGGCGGAAGTCAAAAGTCAAAAATCAAAAGTCAAAAGTATTATGGAATAAGCTATGCAGGAATTTTAGATGGTTACTCTATTTACGCTGTGGCGTACTAGTAGTCTGTCAATAAATAATTGATGGATAGGTTTCCTGTAGAGACGGCGATTTATCGCGTCTCTCTAACCGTCAAAATCAATTTTACAGACCACTAGTATATGGTATTGAATTAGGAACTCTTCCTTCTAATTATTTATTAATGTTAAAAGTGGCATTAGATTACACTTTATAACTAGAAAATTATGACGAAGAAAATCCCGATTAATAGCATTAATCAATAGCGTAGGTGTAGCCCATCGTAGACATCGCTCTCTATCCTGTACCCAGAAGCAAGGAATTTAGTCACAAAGACTGAAAAAATTCATCATCGGTTAGATGGCCATCATCTTGAAAATAAGTAAAATTACATACTGGTGAATCCGTCAAAATCATTTTGTAATGGAGTGTCGAAATGACATTAGCCAGTCCTCCACAAACAAAGCCTTTAACAGATGAAGAATTACATAAGATAAACGCCTACTGGCGTGCAGCTAACTATCTTTCGGTTGGGCAGATATATCTACTCGACAATCCGCTACTCAGAGAACCGCTAAAGCTGGAACACATCAAACCCAGACTCTTAGGGCATTGGGGAACAACACCAGGACTGAATTTTATCTATGCTCACCTAAATCGGGTGATCAAAAAATATGACTTAAACACAATCTACATTGCTGGCCCCGGTCATGGAGGCCCTGGACTGGTAGCTAACACCTATTTAGAAGGGACTTACACCGAGTATTATCACAACATCTCCCAAGATGCTGAAGGAATTCAGAAACTCTTCAAACAATTTTCTTTCCCTGGTGGTATTCCCAGCCATGTTGCACCGGAAACTCCTGGTTCGATCCACGAAGGCGGAGAATTAGGTTATGCCCTCGTCCACGCTTTTGGTGCTGCCTTTGATAATCCCGACTTAATTGTTGCTGCTGTTGTCGGTGACGGCGAAGCCGAAACAGGTGCTTTAGCGACTAGCTAGCATTCCAACAAGTTTCTGAACCCCGTGCATGATGGGGCTGTACTGCCGATTCTGCACTTGAATGGATATAAAATTGCCAATCCAACAGTATTGGCACGGATCAGCCATGAGGAATTAGAAAGCTTATTTGTAGGCTACGGTTACAAGCCATACTTTGTTGAAGGTGACGATCCCGCAGATGTCCACCAACAGATGGCGGCGACTCTAGATATAGCGATCGCCGAAATTCAAAATATCCAAAGAGAAGCCCGCGTACATGGTTTCACTGAACGTCCCCAGTGGCCAATGATTGTTATGAGAACTCCCAAAGGTTGGACAGGGCCCAAGGAAGTTGATGGCAAAAAAACTGAAGGTTATTGGCGATCGCACCAAGTTCCTTTTGGAAACATAGCCAAACAGCCAGAACACCTGAAACTCCTAGAAGATTGGATGAAGAGTTACAAACCAGAAGAACTCTTCGATAGCAACGGTAAGCTGATTCCCGAACTAGCAGAACTGGCTCCCAAAGGTCATCGACGTATGGGTGACAATCCCCACGCTAACGGCGGTATCTTACTGTGTGACTTGAAAATGCCCGACTTTCGAGACTATGGCGTTGATGTTCTCAAACCAGGGCAAGCGATCGCTGAAGCTACCCAAGTTGCCGGAACTTTCCTCCGGGATATCATGCAACTTAACCAAGAAAGGCGCAACTTCCGCATCCTCGGCCCAGACGAAACAGTATCGAATCGCTTAAGTTCTGTCTTAGAAGTCACAGACAGGGATTGGGTAGCCCAGATCCTCCCCGAAGATGACCACCTTTCCCCCGACGGTCGGGTAATGGAAATTCTCAGTGAAACTTGTTGTCAAGGATGGTTAGAAGGCTACCTCCTTACAGGACGCCACGGCTTTTTCTCTTGCTACGAGGCGTTCATCCACATCATTGACTCGATGTTCAATCAGCACGCCAAATGGTTGAAAACGACCAGACATATTCCCTGGCGTAAACCAATTGCTTCCCTCAATTACCTACTCACCTCTCACGTTTGGCGACAAGACCATAACGGTTTCTCTCACCAAGATCCCGGTTTTATTGACCATGTAGTTAACAAAAAAGCAGAAATCGTTCGCGTATATTTGCCGCCCGATGCTAACACTTTGCTATCAGTAACCGATCACTGCCTGAGAAGCCGCAACTATGTCAACGTCATAGTTGCTGGAAAGCAACCAGCATTGCAATACCTCGATATAGATGCTGCTATCAAGCACTGCACCAAAGGCATCGGCATTTGGGAATGGGCAAGCAACGATCAAGACGGCGATCCAGATGTAGTAATGGCTTGTGCTGGGGATATTCCCACCTTAGAAACCTTGGCGGCTGTGGATATTCTGCGCCAGCACTTCCCTGATTTAAAGGTGCGGGTGGTGAATGTAGTCGATTTAATGACACTACAGCCAAAAAGCGAACATCCCCACGGTTTGAGCGAAAAAGACTTTGACACGATTTTCACCACCGATAAACACATCATCTTTGCCTTTCATGGCTATCCCTGGTTGATTCATCGCTTAACCTATCGTCATACTAACCACGATCAGATGCATGTACGTGGCTACAAGGAAGAAGGAACTACCACCACCCCCTTTGATATGGTTGTTCTTAACGAACTTGATCGCTTCCATTTAGTGATGGACGTAATTGAGCGCGTACCAAAATTGGGATATAGGGCAGCTTATGTCAAGCAGCATCTGCAAGATAAGCTGATCGAACATAAGCAATACATTGATAAGTACGGCGACGATATGCCGGAAATTCGCGATTGGAAGTGGCCCTATTAATCGGAAGACTTACGCAAACAATAACCGAAATCCTTATTTTCAGGTAGGGGCAATTCATGAATTACCCCTACTAGCTCTACGGCTAACACCCGGAATCGAATACATGATAACTACAAATAAATTTATTATTTTATTAACTCCATCCCTGCTGCTCTTGGGTCAAAATTATCGGGAAAAATAGTGGGACATGGGTATTTTTCAAATTTAGATTTACACGTCTCTTGACTAGTACTATTATCTGTGTATTTTGCTTTTTGCAGATCAGCAACAAGGTTTACCCCCTGTAGATTGGCTCCTGGCAGGTATGCCCCCTGTAGATCAGCACCATACAGGTTTGCCCCCTGTAGATTGGCACCAGTCAAGACTGCCTCCTGTAGATTGGCACCAGCCAAGACTGCCCCCTGTAGATTGGCACCATACAGGTTTGCGCTCTGTAGATTGGCTCCTGGCAGTTTTGCCCCTTGTAGATTGGCATCTCCCAAGAATGCCCCCTGTAGTTTGGCACCTTCCAGGAATGCCCTCTGTAGATTGGCTTTGAATAGTTCAGCCCCCTGTAGTCTGGCGTATTCTAGGTATGTCTCTTGTAGATTGGCATGTTTCAGGTTTGCCTCCCGTAGATTAGCATTGCTCAGGTATGCCCCCTGTAGATTGGCTTTTGTCATGTCTGCTTTAGAGAGTTGAATACCAAATTTTTCTCCAGTAAGAGAAGGGACTAAGTAAGCGTTTGGTGCTTCTAATCCTGATAAATTTTCCCTCTCCCAGTGCACCCAAAACCAAGGAATTCGTGTTGGTTCACTATTAAGAAACTCTAATGCCTGTATCCTTCCACCATTACCCGGTTGTCCGTGTGCAGTATTAATAACCTGCCATGCTTGGTATATTTGTTGATTGCGAAGCTGTTGCTCACCAGCAGTAAAGCTAGAGTAAAAGGTAAAGATAATTGCACTAAACAATAAGGTATTTACTACTTCACTCAAAATATTATTTTTTTGCATCTCTATGTCACACCCCCAAGCTTTTTGTGCCTACTACAAGTAGAATCACATAAATCACCAAGTTTTCCCAAACAACATCAGTAGATCACAAACTTTCTCCAACAGGGCGATACCACAGACTCATTGCTATTATCAGACAAACTACCAGTTGCGCTGGTAACGAGCGTGTACGTTCTTCTTCAACTTTGATTTTCGCGTAGACGCTCGCAAGCGACTTGCCGTTCGCGTAGCGTCTCGTAGAGAAGGCATCGCCTGTTCGATTGAAGTTGCGGGGATAGCTGTCTCTATCGCCTTGAATATCTCAGTACTTCGTATCTTAGAAGACACCAACGAGAATTCCTTGAGATGCACCTGACTGGATTTCCATTTTTGGAAATACCCAATTTACAACTATTTGAGCCTTAACTGAACCGTATTGCCGCCTTTCCTTCTCTACGAGAGGCTGCGCCAACGGAACGCTACGCGAACGCGCAGCGTCTCATAAAGAAGACTGCGACTCCCTCACCGATGCAGCGTCTACGCTTTGTATCAGTTCAATTCTTGCGTAGGCGTAGCCCGTCGTAGACATCGCTTTTGTGTTTAATAAAAGCAAGTTTGCTAAATTCCTATATTGAATTCGGGCAGTCGTTTATTGAATTCGGGCAGTCGTTTATTGAATTCGGGCAGTTGTTGATTGAATTGTTCCTCAGATAAAACCACAAATAAGCTGTTATACCAATTCGCAATTCGCTTTTTCGCCCATTCGCAATTGAGAAATTTATATCAAGTCCGGCTAATTAGTTATAATTAGCGCATCTGTGCAAAAACCAGGAAACCCTCTTTCCCCCTGCTCCCTGCTCCCTGCCGTCTTAATGATAAGTCTTCAACCGGACATGATATTAGATGTAGCAAGGCAATCCCGGCTTATATCTGTTGCCTTATTTTAAAGAATTGGTATGAGTAATCAAAAGATTTCTGGTGATTCAGCTAATTTCACTTTCACCATGCCAATCTGCTCGACTCAGGCAATAAACAAAGCACTCATCGTCACCAAACCGTCGATACTCGATAAATTTGAAGCCAAAGCGTTCATAGAAACGGTGAACGCGGGTATTACTGGCTAGCGGATCAACGAGTATAGCCGTTACTTGCGGATCAGCAAAACATCGAGCAAGTGCAAGCCGCATCATTTGTGTTCCATAGCCTTTACCCAAATCAGTTTCTTCCCCAATCCAGATATCAATGGCACGAAGATTCGCCGTAACATCACCCCAGTAATGGCTATCCTCATGTGCTGGATCGATAATCTGAATAAATCCGAGGGGACGACCATCAATTTCAGCAATCAATTGCTCTCTCCATTCGGGAGCACGGTCAAGTTCTACTTCCCAGCCCCAGTCATCGTTAGGATCGGAGTTAACCACATGAGGTTGCTCATCCCAGTGGCGCAATAAATCCAAATCAGCAAAGCTAGCAGGGCGGAGATTTATCCTTATTGCAGGTGGCGGGGCATAGTTCACACTGTTTCTCCTATGTTTTCGGCGATTCACTGGACGAGTTGAATCACGACACCGTTGGGGTTTGTGACTTGAAAGAACCTTTCACCCCAAGGTTCAGTCTCAATCTTCGTTGTAATTTTCACACCTTACTGATTGAATTTGCGCGTATTCCCGATCAATATCATCCACCACAATCTCAAAGTAACTTTGCTCATATTGTTCTAGAGGATGTAGAAACCTCTAGTTTAGGCGAAGCCAACTAGAGGTAGTTCATTTAGTCGAGTACTAGTGAAACCCAAAAGCATTTACATAATTTTTTAACTTTGTAGTGAGAAGTACTTAAACTTACTTAATGCATCAACTGCTACCCACCTTCATGGTTGGCGTTAGGATAGCTATGTATTTTATGAAAGTATAAATATGGCTCAAACTTTTTACGTAAATTCAGTATCAGGCAGCAATACCAACCCAGGTACTCAACAAGCCCCCTTCAAAACTATTACGCAAGCCCTCAAGGTAGCTACTGTTAATACCAAGATTCAACTAGCAAATGGTAATTACAATGCTGCTAGCGGTGAAGTCTTTCCGTTAACGATTCCGTCTGGCGTAACAGTTGTGGGTAATGAAACCAATAAAGGTAATGGCATTTTGATTGAAGGAAGTGGTAGCTATCTGAGCCGTACTTTTGCTGGTCAGAATGTCACTTTCGTGCTGCTAGATAAAGCTGAACTGCGGGGAGTGACTGTAACAAATTTGGCTAGCCGTGGTAGTGGTGTCTGGATTGAATCAACTGCCCCTACTGTTGCTAATAGCACCTTCATCAACAATAAGCGGGAGGGAGTATTTGCTACAGGCGATGCTAATCCAGTTGTTTTAGGTAATGTGTTCAGTGAGAATGCAGCCAATGGAATTGCGATCGCTAAAAATTCTAAAGGTCAAATTGAAAATAATACCTACTTCAAAACAGGTTTTGGCATTGCCATTAGTGATACTGCATCACCCATCCTTCGAGATAACAGAATTTATGAAAACCGTTCTGGGATTGTCATCTCTGGTAGTGCGCGTCCCGTATTACGTAATAATGTTAGTGAAAATAATACTGATGATGGGATTACAGTAATTGGAACTGCTCTACCGGATATCGGCAGTACCAATAATCCAGGGGGCAATACTCTACGCAATAACGGTAAATTTGATTTGCAAAATGTTAGTTCCAACAAGCTGATTTCTTTAGGAAATAAAATAGATGCGTCTAAAGTTACCGGAAACATAGAGTTTGCAGATAGTTCGGTTCCAACCCCAACCCCAACTCCAACTCCAACCCCAATTCCAACTCCAACACCAACACCAACCCCAACTCCAACCCCAACTCCAACACCAACACCAACCCCAACTCCAACTCCAACACCAACACCAACCCCAACTCCAACCCCAACACCAACCCCAACTCCAACACCCACTATTGAATTAACCGATATTGCGAATCATTGGGCAGGTGGGTTTATTCGGGAATTAGTCAAATTGGGAATAGTTAATGGTTTTCCCGATCGCACATTTAAACCCGATGCGACGATGACACGGGCACAATACGCGGCAATACTGGTAAAAGCTTTCAACCCACAACCAAGCCGTGCAGCGATCAAATTCAAAGATGTACCAGCAGATTTCTGGGCATCCAAGGTAATTCAGCAAGCATATCAAGGTTTATTTCTCTCTGGTTTTCCCGACAATACCTTTAGTCCCAACAAAAATATCCAGCGCGTACAAGTGATTGTTTCTTTAGTAAATGGACTGGGGTTATCAAGTGATGGTACGGCAACTATCAAAGTTTTCGATGATCAAGCCAAGATTCCTGAATATGCCAAGGATGAGGTAGTAAAAGCTATAGACAAGGAAATTATCGTCAATTACCCAAACCTGAAACAACTCAATCCTACCCGCGATGCTACACGTGCTGAAGTAGCGGCGATCGTGTATCAAGCTTTGGTAGATGCTGGTCGTGTAGCAGCGATCAATTCGTCTTATATAGTAACTGCTTGAGGGAGGCAGGGCGCAGGAGGCAGGAGAGAGGAGGAGCAAATTATTTATATGACAATACAGTTGAGTTAAGCATTTCTTCCTTCTCTTCCTTTGCGTTTGAATTTTTTGTTCACCCAAACCCCACTGCTGCACTAAGACTTGCGGGGGCTTTTGCTACCAAGAAGCTACGGGTGTTGGTGAAAAGTTAAAAGCGAACGCTGGGAAAATGAGCGTTCGCTTGACTATATTTGCCGACTATGATGGTTAGTTGCTTGTTATTAGCATACTATAAACTGGTGTTTTTACTTGCCCCACTTTCTTGGAAACCTAAATTAAATCAGGCTTTCTTAATTTTGAATTGGTATTATTACCATAGAATTGATAGTTGAAGCCTTGGTAAAGTCTTCAACTATCAAAAGATAGAAGCTCTAGTAGCAGATTTTACCTGTAAAAAAACAAAAGTCTGTATTCAAAGTAAGCTTGTAGCATACAAAACGCTTGTAAGATTTTTATGACTTCCCGGATTCGCTTTTTAATGTGCCCTCCTGACCACTACGACGTGGACTATGTGATTAATCCTTGGATGGAAGGGAATATTCACAAATCATCGCGCGATCGCGCCGTGGAACAGTGGCAGGGACTACATCAAATCCTCAAACAACACGCCATTGTAGATTTAGTACCACCTGAAAAAGGCTGGCCTGATTTGGTTTTTACCGCCAACGCTGGCTTAGTTCTGGGCGATAATGTCGTCCTCAGTCGCTTTTTGCACAAAGAACGTCAGGGAGAGGAACCTTTCTTCAAGCAATGGTTTGAGGCAAATGGTTATACAGTCAATGAACTTCCCAAAGATTTGCCCTTTGAGGGAGCAGGAGACGCACTGCTAGATCGGGAAGGACGCTGGTTATGGGCGGGATACGGTTTCCGCTCGGAATTAGATTCTCACCCTTATCTAGCTAAATGGCTGGATATTGAGGTGCTATCTCTACGATTAATAGACGAACGTTTCTATCACCTAGATACCTGTTTTTGTCCCCTAGCAAATGGCTATTTGCTATACTATCCCGGCGCTTTTGATTCTTACTCCAACCGCTTAATTGAAATGCGAGTCGCATCAGAAAAGCGAATCGCAATTGAAGAGGCTGATGCAGTCAACTTCGCTTGTAATGCGGTGAATGTGGATAGCATCGTCATTATGAATAAGACGAGTGATGCTTTAAAAACCCGTCTTGCGGATGCAGGTTTCCAAGTTTTGGAAACACCACTTACGGAATTTCTCAAAGCTGGTGGTGCAGCTAAATGCTTAACTTTGCGGGTGACAGAACCAGTTAGAGATGAAATTCATGCGAATGTCTCGGTAGAAAGCCGCGTCATTCGCATGGAAGGACATTTGCTAGATGCTGGCTTAATTAACCGTGCTTTGGATTTGATTATAGATGCTGGGGGAAGTTTCAAAGTTCTAAATTTCAACTTGGGAGAACAACGGCAAAGTACCTCAGCCGCCGAAGTGAGGGTATCAGCACCATCCCATGAGGTGATGGAAGAAATCATCTCCCGGTTGATTGAATTGGGTGCAGTAGATTTACCCCATGATGAGCGAGATGCCAAACTAGAGCCAGTAATTCAAGATGGCGTTGCGCCTGATGATTTCTACGTCAGTACAATTTATCCCACCGAAGTGCGAATTAATGCCCAGTGGGTGAAGGTAGAAAATCAGCGGATGGATGGCGCGATCGCCATTACTCAAACTTCCACAGGTTTAGTTGCTCGGTGTAAAATACTCCGCGATTTAAAAGTTGGCGAACAGGTAATTGTAGACGTTTTAGGTATCCGCACCATCCGCAAAACTGAATCGCGGGAACTCCGCAGCACCCAAGAATTCAGCTTTATGTCGGCGGGAGTTTCCAGCGAACGGCGTGTAGAATTGGTGGTTGAGCAAGTGGCTTGGGAATTGCGTAAAATCCGCGATGCTGGTGGTAAAGTAGTTGTCACGGCTGGGCCTGTGGTAATTCACACTGGTGGCGGCGAACACTTGGCGCAACTGGTTCGGGAAGGATATGTACAGGCATTGCTGGCTGGTAATGCGATCGCAGTTCACGACATCGAGCAAAATATCATGGGCACTTCCTTGGGTGTAGATATGAAGCGGGGTATCGCCGTGCATGGTGGACACCGCCATCACCTGAAGGTAATTAATAGTATCCGCCGTTATGGCAGCATTCCGAAAGCTGTGGAGGCGGGAGCAATTAAAAGTGGCGTGATGTATGAATGTGTCCACAATAATATACCTTTTGTGCTTGCGGGTTCGATTCGGGATGACGGCCCTTTACCTGATACCCAAATGGATTTGATTCAAGCACAGGAGCAATATGCCAAACACCTAGAAGGTGCAGAGATGATTTTGATGCTGTCATCGATGCTGCATTCCATTGGGGTGGGAAATATGACCCCGGCTGGTGTGAAAATGGTATGTGTAGATATTAATCCAGCTGTGGTTACTAAGTTAAGCGATCGCGGTTCTGTAGAATCGGTGGGTGTGGTGACAGATGTGGGATTATTCTTGAGTCTGTTGATTCAGCAGTTGGATAAGTTGACAAGTCCTTATGTAAATAAGGTACGTTAAGAAAACGTAGACGCAAAGGCGCAGACAAAGGGAAATGACAAGAGTAGCTTTCAGTGATGAGTTGCAGATTAATTGGGTCAGTTTTATAGCTGATTTCTTGTTGGTAGGGATGGTTTTTGGCCCGCCTATCGCTCCCTTTTTGGCTGCGTCTGGGGTGTCTTTGCTTCCTGGGATTGCGGACATCATTTATTTCATGGGTAATCATGTCTGTCCGCAACCAGAGATGGGGTTAGATTTAGCACCACCGTTTATTATGGCTGTGTGTATGCGTTGCTATGGCACTGTCACGGGTTTGCTGATTACTCGTCTGCTGTATGGCGTAACTGGTGGTAAGGGATTTTACTGGTTAAGTCAGTATGGCGGGAGTGGTGTGGCGATCGCAAGTGTGCTGATGATGGCTTATCCTTTGGAATTGGCAGCACAGATTTTTGGTTTGTGGAGTTTTAATAACTATCTGGTTACGCCTTTTGGGTTAATTACAGGTTTAGCGTGGGGATTGTTTACTATGCCAATCTTGCATGGATGGCATGGTGCTAAGACTAGCTTGACCCAATTGTAGATTTTATCGTGCAACTTTATAGAGTGGATTAATTTTTGTCGGTCAATGCAATGGCATTGTAAGCCAAAACAATCGCATTGTCAGTCGATGCAATGGCATTGTGAATCGAAACAATTGCATTGTAAGTTGATGCAATTGCATTGTGAACCGAAACAATCGCATTGCAGCAGGTTGCGTTTAAATAGCACAGCGATGCAAATACAAAAATGCAAGAGGATAATAAAAGCAGTCCACCTTGGTTTTAGCTTGCGTTAACCTTAGCTAAGGTGGTGAAGAAGATAAAAGCTGTTTACGGACGCGCTCGCTTGCGTTATGGATGGAAGAAAAAAGTCAAATCCTTTTCCCTTCTACCTTCTGCCTCTTGCCTCCTGCCTTGTTTCTTAAATAAGCGATCGCTACCAACCAATAATTGCTAAACCTGGTACTTTTGGAAATTCCCGATCCGCCGTTACTAAGTTCGCAGTTAGTTTAGATTTATCTCCAAATATATACAAGAAGCTGACTAACCTCGCTAACCGTACTGGTCGAAGGAAATCAGAAATTCTGATAATCCTTTTAGAGCAAGCATTTGAAGAGATTAATATTGAGTAATTAAGTAACTGAGTTACTTAATTCAAATAAATTGTGCTTCTACTATACCAGTATTAATTTCATGGAAGCTTTACCCGATAATTGGGCAGATATTCAACCTGATACTGTATATCTTTCAACCAGTGGTCTGCTAGTTTCATTTGCCAGTGAACAAATCAAGCTGGGATTAAAATATGATCGGAAAGGGAAACATTTAAAAGCCATTGAGAAAGGGCAAGTGCCCCCTCGCGGTAATGTTGGGTTGGTGGCTTCCCAAGAATCAGGCTACGATTTGAAATCTAAAGTCTTAGGTAAAGGTGGCGACCGCCGATTTCATGCAAAATTCATTGATGGTAGATTACACTTCCCTGGTTTGGTAACAGAACATTAAACCCACATAACTATGACAAGATTAGAATTAAAAAATCATCAAGTCTGGAGAGATTTAACTGAAATATTAGAAAATTTAGATGCCAATATTTTTGTTCAAGAACATCTTAACCAATGTGATTATAAAGTATGCGGTTACTGGGATGAACAAGATGAATATTATGAAACAATTACGTTGCCTCGTACCCTAAAAGCCAAATTAGTTAGCAGTTCTATTGGTATTACTCACCAAGAACGTTTTTTACAACTAAAATTTTTCCTTATAGTTGATGTAGTTGATACCACAGGAATACCAAATAATAACACTCAAAAGATTGGTGAATTAGTTCTTATTTATGATGAAAATATAGAATTTGTTGATGAGAATTGGTTTTTAGATGTCGATTCTTCAATGCTTGAAATAAGTTGAACTTCACTCATGACTTGCATCGATTTCTGGACAGAATTCGTTGTGTCGTAAGATTCGGATCATCTTTCGCCCAGGATGTTTGAACAACACATCAAACTCACTATTGGGCATTCTCAAGTTTTCAGGAATAAGATAGGTTTGGATTGGTTTTGTTAGGACTAACCCATGCCCAGGAAATAGAATAATGGTAATTTCACCAGCACATAGACATCCTAAAACTCGTGCAGGGACACGCACATAAAAATACGAACTGTCTTCTTTATGGTGCATATCACGATATTGTAAGCATCAGCTAGTAATGTGCTATAACTATTTAGCGATCGCCAGTACTTAAGATACTAGCGATCGCCATATTTCTTATCGCTGTGGTCTTATACTGGTTGTACCTACTTCCACCTTCTGCGCTCCTTCAACGATTTGGTAAAGTTTGTGTTCAAATTTCTGCATACACGCTGACCAATCAAAGTCAAGTATGGAAGGGCGAGCGTGTCTAGTCATATCTGCTTTCAAACCGGGATTTTCCAGAATCGCAATTACCTTTTGGGCGAAATCTGTAGGATTGTTCGGTTGGGCGAGGAAACCGTTACGACCAGGAAATACCTGTTCTGAGGTTGACGGAGCAACAACCGCAACCAGAGGGGTTCCAGACGCTAATGCTTCGTTATTTGTCGTGCAGAAGTTCTCGGTAACGGAGGGATTGACAAAAATATCTGCTCTAGCAAACCAACCTAGAAGTTCAGTACCATGAGATTCACCCCATACAGTAATACCCGCTCCAAACTTTTTAGCACGCTCACGGATCTCTTCATCTAGCGGGCCACTACCAACAATCACCAGATGGACATCAGGAATTTTGGCAGCTATGACTGGAAAGATATCAAGTAATTGGTTGACATTCTTTTCGGGGGTAATGCGTCCGACAAACAAAAGAGTTGGTCGGTTATCATTGGGAATTGGATCGTAACAGATGTTTCGCGGGTGAAATTTTTCGCAATCGATGCCTTGATAAGCGACGTATTCAGCACGTTGGCATTTGAGTTCTTCGTATTTAGTCAGTTGTTCTTTAGAAGAGAAGTAATTGAAGTCATAAGACTCGCTAAATTGCTTGACTAAAACGGGAACGATCGGACGAACAAAATTGAAGAACCGATCTCCAAAGTAATATTTGATATACGCAACGATATCTGTATGGAAGAGTGATATTATTGGTGTGCCTGTTCGTTTTGCGTATTGAGTGCCGATAGGGCGACCATAACCTTGCAAGAAAAATGAGTATAAACCTCTCATTTGTGCTGCTTCTTCAACCACGATAATATCAGGCTGGAATTTCTCCAGCAACTTGGTATCGCTCCAATGTCGATAGTTCAACGGTTGAGGAAGAGACTTGTAGAATACTAGTGGTTCTGTAGGGAATGCGTAAGCAGAAAAATTAGGGAAAGATTGAATTTCTTCTAAACCGGGCATGGGGCGATCGCCAACATTTTTGGGGTAGCGATCGTTGATTTGGGGATGGATTAGAAAAACCTCATGTCCCTGCTCTAGCAACCAACGAACTCGTTGGTGAACTGCAACGGAAACACCAGTCAAGAAAGGAGCGTACAACCCTGTAAACAGTGCAATGCGAAGTTTTTGCTTAGTCATAATAAAGGGGAATATTTCACAAAATTGCTGATTTTTAACTTAGGATTTACGCAGCAAATGTTTGATGAACATCCTGATTATTTGGCTCAGAAATTCCCGTTAATACAGTTAGACTAAGGATTTACGCATTGTCAAATAGCTGAAATTGTCGATTTGAAAGCGGATGTTTATAAACTAGGATTGAAATTATCAAAACATCCAAAATGCTAAGTCAAAATTCCCCTTAATACATTTGTCTAAACCCTTGCCATTAATGCAAATCCATTTTGGTATTCAACAAGTAAAAACGTATCTTTTTACAAGGGTTATAGCTAACATAGTTCTACTAAATATAAGATAATACAATTTGAAGACTAGGGAATGTTTAGTGTAATAACTTTCATGCCCTAGTTGATATTTAGCGATTTAATTCAAAGAGAAACCTTGCTATTAATCGGCTGATCCAACCATTGATAAGGGCGATATTCCACCAGATGGACATTCCAAGGCCCTTTAACCCGATAGCTGACACCGCGCCAGGAGACTGTTGATGTCCACAGGGATGATAGCATCGCTAACCCATAAACCCACTGTGTCAACGGAATCCCAATCAACATTTTGATGATTGTAGCAGCTGATAATTTGGCGATCGCTTGGTTATTAGAGCGAACCATTCGCTGTATCTCTAATTCCAACACCAGCATTATCAAGAGTAATCCGACAGTGTAGACTCCATAGCAGACTAACAACAGAGCCGCAGCTTCCCATTTTGCCTCTAACAACGATTCTAGAACTAAAATAATCAGTAGAGTCGGAAACAAAATGCTAGAAACAGCTTCACTAACAAGAGCCAACCAACGGGGATGATACAGTCGAGAAAAAAGGATAAGGCGCTTGAGATAGTCTATTAAGTTGAATAAATCAGTCTCTTCACGATTGACTATTAGCAGCGAAGGCACAAACTTTACCTGAAAACCATGTTTTTTCAGGATATTGTGCATCATAAAATCTTCGCCTAAAGCTTGTCCCCACTTATCTAGCAGTTCTGTTTGGCGAAGTACTTCTGTTTTCACAGCCAAAGTTCCACCCCAAGGAATCTGGAAGATAAACATTTGCACTACTGTGGACACATTGCCGACGTACCGCACTAAAGAACCCCAATACCTGCCTGTCGGTACATACCAACGATTGCCAGTTGTTGCCCCGATTTTCGCATCGCCTAGAGGACTGACTAATTCTCGCAGCCAATTCAAATGAACTATAGTATCAGCATCTACTAAAGCAACTACCTTATAAGAATCGTCCAACTCACGGATAGCTTGGATTAAAGAACTGCATTTGAGACTACAATTGTTGCGTACTATTCTCAAAGGGCTGATTTGAACATTAGTCGCTTCTTGCTCAGTGATGGTTTCACTAGCAATTTTCCAAGCCGGATCTTCGTGACTATCAACAATTAATTTTAAATCATACTGTGGATAGTTTTGATTTAGGAGCGATCGCAAACATCTAGGCAAAAACGGATCGGCTCCGCGTAAGCAAAGAATTACTGCTGTTTTGGGCAACTGGTCATCTGGTAATAAGTTTTTTTTAGACGAGCGCAGATACCATATAAAGACAAGCGTGAAACACACCTGAATAACCAGCCAACCCATCAAAGACTTAGACAGAAATATTGCCAAATCTTCCATTAAATTTTTAGTCTCCGACAGAATAAGGGATTGGGCATTAAAAAGTAAAAAGTAAAAAGTAAAAAGGCAAAAGATTCTTTTCTATTTACTTTTGCCTTTTACCTTTTAACTTCCTCTCCCCAGTTGCCTTTACGAATCAAGCGAATATTTCATAATGATGTTAACTGTTGTATTTTTGTTTACAACAAAACTGGCATCGCGAAACTTTGGTGTACCTGTTTGTATGGATACAGTTGGATTTTTAGAAATCCCAAAACCTTCTTTGGGAATACCGAAAAAGTCTTTATTGAGTTTGCGATCGCCATTTTGATCGTCAACCACAGCGACAGCATAAGTTCCAGGTTTCAAACCGGAGAATTCTTTTTTTACAGAACTGCCATTAATCTTAGCGCAGCCACTTTGAGCTTCACTACTACTACTCATAGGAAATCCTTTTTCATTTGCATAAACTCGGAAGCAAATCTCACCTTTTTGGTGATGTATTCCATTTACCACAACACTTAGTGTTGCAGTTGGCTCTGCATTCACTGTTTTAGCAAAGCTGATGCTCACTAAAGTAGCAAGCAAAACATGAGATAGTTGAGATAGTTTCAGCATAATTTTGTAGTCAAAAGAGATGATTTTGGAGTTGATAGAAAGCTGCATTAGTCAGCTTTTATTTGTGACCTGATTCTTTCAAAAAATGACTTCCTCTTTTTTAATTGATACTGGTTTCCAAGCTTTCCAAAGTTTTTGCAACGCTATTAGCAAATCTTTCAGCAAAAGATGTTCTGTTCCTTTTAACTGCTGATATAGACTTATATGACAACACAGCCGCTCATATAAACTCAGGGGACAACACCAGATGGAGAATATATACTCCCAAATCATTCTCCAATGTGGGAATAAAATTTTTCCTTTCTTTGCTGAATCAAACCAGACTGTATACCCATAAAAATCAGGCAGCATACTCAAGAATGATTTTTGATTTTTATTTGTTAACAACAAATAATTGGGAAAAAACATACTCATTGATTGTTGCGGATGACTTCTGAAGAAAAACAGGTATTCAGGGATTTCATAAAACCTACCGAGAATACCAAGTCTTAACAAGAGAATTCCATCTGCATTACCATAACCACCCATAGGCGGTATCTTTTTCAAAGCACTAGCACGAATTACCCCGTAACATTGATAACATAAGTGCTTGGTCAGCAATTCGTGAAAACGCTCGTGTGGTTTTAGTGCATCTGCCTTGACTTTGATATCGTAATTTTGAAGAAAATTCCCCTGTTCATCAATGAAATATGCCTGGGAGTGACACAAGATTATGGTAGGATCTTGGTCAAGTACGTCAACACACTTCTTGATAAAATCTGGAGAATGTAGATCGTCATAGGCTGCCCATTTAAAATACTCACCTGAAGACAGTTTCAAGACGCGATCAAAGTTACCAGCACAACCGATGTTCTTGTCATTGCGGTAGTAACAAATACGCTGGTCTTGCTCGGCATAAACTCTACAGATTTCCTCAGTTTTATCTGTAGACGCATTATCTGAAATAATTAGTTCAAAATCTTCAAAGGTCTGAGCCAAGAGTGAATCTATGGCTTCTTTGAGAAATTTTTCACCATTATATACAGGTAGTCCGATGCTCAATCGTGGCTGATTGTTACTCATAGAAAACAAGTATTCGGAAAATCTGTGGATTATTTTTTGCTTAATCGTAGTTAGGTAAATGCAACATAAAAATTCAGAATTCAGAATCCAGTAGGTTGGGTTGAGGAACGAAACCCAACATCATCAAGGTTTTGTTGGATTTCGCTGTCACTCAATCCAACCTACTATTCTAATTTTTATAACTTCTTACTCCCAAAGAACTATTTCATCAAGCTTTGAATATCTGTTTTTTGCAGCCATTCATGTGTTTGCTGCATACCTAATTCTAGGTCAACTGCTGGTTTGTAATTTAACAGATTTTGGGCTTTGACAATGGAACAAGCGTAAGGACGAGTCATAAAATCTATAGACTCTGGTAGAATATCAACTTTTTTCCGAAAAAGTTTTTGTCCTTGAACGCGTAGCTTTAGAAACAATTTGATTTCATCTTTCGATAATGAAAGGGGTGCTTGTAAATCTTCCATTGCTGCTAAACGCATAAAATACTCTTTCCACGAAGTTTCTTGTCCATCAGTGATATTAAATATTTCACTGTAAATTTCTTTTTCTATTCCAAGAAAGATGCCATCAATCAGGTTATCTATATATACATGATTGATTACTCCTTTAGCATCATTGGCGCAAGCAAATAATTTTTGTCGCATCATCAGAATTGGTCTGACTATCCAGGAAATACTTCCTGGGCCGTAAACATCTCCAGCTCGAATAATGATGATGCCAAAATCTGGAGGATTATTCAGTTCTAAAATTGCGGTTTCAGCTTCTATTTTAGTTTGACAGTAGGGATTATTTTCGCCAGAGAGTGGCCCAGATTCTGTAACACCATCAGGATAATTGAAACCATAAACCATTACACTGGATAGATGCACAAATGTTTTGACACCAGCCTGTTTAGCGGCTTTAGCCATATTAATAGTACCGCCAACATTCACATCACGAAAATGCTTAATTGCACCAGTTTCTTCGGCAATTTGCTCTGTATGTAAAACGATATCTACTCCCTGACAAGCCTTTTGAGCAATAGTAGAATCGGTGATACTACCAATAGTTACCTCTACACCCAAATTTTGTAACTGTTTGTTCTGTGCTGTAGAAGTTTGTAGTCCGCGAACCTTCATCCCTTGCGCTATGGCTAACTCGGCTGTACGCAAACCGACAAATTCATTAATCCCAGTAATTAGGAGAGTTTTGTCTTTGAGGTTCATAAAATCGAAATTATTGTTAAATAGGTGAATTTGAGTTTTTAGATAAAAGACTTGAAGTAACACCAAATTGGAGTTTTGGTAAATACTTTTAATCTAAAATCTAAAATTGGTATAAGAAGAAATTTTCTGTAGGGAGGCTGCACTAATACCTAGCTATCAGTCTATATCGTGGCAAAATAAATTGATTACTTTACTGCTAGTCATCATTTAGAAAATATCTCCTGGATCTGCAGAGCGGAGTTTGTTGATAGCAAGCGCTCCTGATGTTATACACATTAAAACTGTTGAAGTTAAAACAATTACCGCATTATTAGTGGTCATAATTATTGGCAGCTTAGTTGCTTCCGCTGCAAAACTATATAACAAGACAGAAGTAATAAATCCTGGGATATAACCTAAGATTGCCAAAATCAAAGCTTGCTGAAATACCACATTTAATAAATAGCTATTGGCATAACCTATGGCTTTTAAAGTGGCATAAGCAACGAACTGTGTAGCAATATTGCTGTAAAGAATTTGATAAACAATAACTACACCAACAACCGCAGCCATTGTTAACATCAAGTTAAGAATAAAACCAATGGGTGTTCTGACAGCCCAATATTTTTTTTCAAAATCAATGAAGCCTTGACGCGTAAAAACTTGGACATCATTAGGCAAACTTGCTTGTAAATTTTTCAGTACTGTTTCTGCATTAGTACCAGGTTTGAGGGAAATCAAACCAATATCTATCATCTCTGCTGGACGAGTATTAGGATTTATCCTCAAGAAAGTTGAGTCACTAACAAGTAAATTACCATCTACCCCAAAGGAAGGCCCTAACGTGAATAAGCCACCAATTCTCACTCGATAACCAATTAATGAATTGAAGGGAAATATTTCAATTGTCTGTGCAGTATCTCCCGCATTAAATTTTTCAGCTATTGGGCCAAACTCTGGGCGAGAACCCCGGTCAAAAAGCATAACATCGGGAGTTTTAAGTTTATCTAAATTTTTCTCAACTTCTGGGATGTTCATCACAGGTTTACCTGGATCGAAACCAATAACATATATTGAATATTTCTCACTAGTTGCTGGATTTTTCAGTTTGGCAAATTGCAAATACATGGGGCTAACTGACTCTACGCCATCAAACCCCAAAGATTGGTACAAACGAGTCCGTGAAAAACTTTGATTTGAGGTCAAAGATTTATATTGCGAACTAACTAAAAATAAATCTCCTTTGAGATTCTGATGGACTGCGGTTGCACTAGAATAGAGGGCATCTTGAAAACCAAGTTGCACAAACATTAGCAGCACAATAAAACCAATACCGGCTACAGCTACTAATAAACGAACTTTTTGCTGGGCTAGCTGTAGCCATGCTAAAGGAATTTTGAAAATCATGGATTTATTTATTATTTGTCATTTGTCATTTGTCATTGGTCATTTGTGAATGACATATATCCTATGACTAAATATGAATGGCGACATCCACTTGTAAGTTAGTTAAACGAGCGACCTTTTGACTATCTGCGGGATTATCGATGGAGATTTTTACTTCAACTATTCTGCGGTCTGTATCGGAACCAGGGTTTAGGCTAAAGATGTTTTGCTTGTCAACTTGCCAACCAATCTCTTTTACAGTTCCTTTTATTGTTCCAGTAAATGCAGTGCTGTTAATGGTGGCTTTTTGTCCTACACGCACTTTTTGAACATCGGTTTGATACACCTCTGCAATCACATACATTTGAGATGTTTTACCTATCTCAGCAAATCCTTTGTTGGTACTGATGACTTCTCCGGTTTTGGCGTGAATTTTCAAAATTTTGCCATTTATGGGAGATTTGATGTAACTTAAATCCAAGTCGGCTTTTGCTTGTTGAACAGAAGTTGTTGCACTGTTAACTTCAGTTTGTGCTACCTGAACATCTACACTACGCACTTCACTAATACTGGTGAGTTGCGCTTGTGCTTGCTTGCGTTGTTCTTGAAATATATCTTGAGTCCGCTTGAGGGTGGCTTGAGCTTCTGTTAGTTGTTGTTGTGTAGTCTTTAGTTGCAAAGCTTTGGTATCTGCTACAGAAGCCGCGATCGCACCTCGTTTATATAATTGCTGATAGCGATCGTTCTCAGCTTCAGCGTTGTCTACTTCCGCCTGGATGCGGTCGATTGTCGCCTGTTGTGTCGCAACATCCCCTTTATATTGTGGCTCTAAACGGGCGATCGCAGCCTTTTGAGCATCGACATCACCCGTTTTAGCTCCAGATTTCACCTGCGCTAGTTTAGCTTTGGCAACTTGGAGTTGGTCTATAGCCTGTTGTAATGCCGTTCTAGAACGACCATAATTTTCGAGATAGGCCAATAATTGCCCTGCTTTAACCGCATCTCCTTCTTTCACCAACAGTCTATCTACTCGCACCCCATTATTAGAAGCAGGAGCAGTTAAAGAAGTAATTTCGCCTTCTGGCTCCAAACGTCCCAAGGCAGTCACAGCAACTTTCGCAGGCGTGGCAGCTTTGGGAGGGTTTGCTGGCGCTGTCACAACTTTCGCTTTAGACCAATAGGGTGTCAAACTATAGAAAGCGATTAATCCAGCCGCTAAGGTGAGAGAAGCTGCTAAAATTACTTGCGAGCGGCCTACGGGTTTTGTGAGTAATCGACTTTCTTTATTTACTGCCATATTTTCATTCCAATTCTGCTTTTTTAGGGAATATCCTGGTTATATTTAGTCGATTAGAATAGACTCATACCAATTCAAAATTCACGCATTCAAAATTCACGCATTAAGAAAGCCAGACAGAACAAAGGTTTGGGAGTATGTATCTGTCGCATTCTTTTTTAAAATTGGTATCATCCGCAAATTACCAAGAGGGCTTTTCCTCTGGGTTTTCTACCTTAAATCAAGTGGATGGGTCTAAATTGGTTTTATATGAATTGTTATACGCTTTTACCGCCCAAATTTACTATTGTGGCGTGAAAATTAATGGCGTGTTACTTCAAAGCTTCCTAAGTTATATCCTATTTTGTCATCTAATCCCGTAGCGTAAAATACAATAGCGCTAGTCAGAAAATTTAATTTTTAAGAAGAACGAAGCGCTAATAAAAATGAGATCAAAATCTGGATAAACTTGTTTTCAAGTATGGACTAAAAGTTGATTCTTGTCAACCAACTTAATTTGCATAAGTCTTGATTCTCTCACTAAAATATTTCATCACAGTAAGATTAGGTGCTGAAAAAATGTACGCGATCGCTAATCTCTTATCTAGCAATTGAATACCTACCTATAAATAGTTCGTGATTAAGCAGATTTGATATTACTAACAGATTATTACGATCGAGGTTGTGTAATATAAGACATTCTTATAGCGATTTTTAGTAGGGGTAATTGATGAATTGCCCTTACTTAAGCTATTAGCCCTGTAAGAAACTTGCAAAGCGGGTTAGTTGGTAGATGAGATGCAAAATCTGAGCTTTGTTTCGGTTTACTTTTTACTGAAGATTCATTTAACCCATATTATGTTTATCAAGCAACATATTAAAAATTAATATTTGCTTTATAAATAACCACTTTGTTTGTTAACTTGACTTATATTAAAAAATAACCAAAAACTTTGACTCAATTATGATGCTTCTCTGAGAAATAATACTTGTAATTATTGAATTTATCTATGTATTCATTGAATTGTTACTTACTAGACAACAGATTTGTAGTGTTAACCTAATCAAGAGAATATTTATGTTTAACCCGTAGATATCAAAATTTTTCACATATTTATCTAGTCATTAATTATACTTTTATGCTTAATTTTATTCAAAGTTTATATCAGTAAGAGTATATGGTTATTTATAAAATAACTTTAAAGGAATGATTTAGTTTCTGTAAAGTATGTTAGTGTTTTTATTAATTCAATGCTTTAAAGTGGTTAGACAAACTAGTTATTTAATTGATATTTTTAAATTAAAAATAACTAAAGATAACTGCGTTGTCATTACCTAGCGATCATTTAATTACTTTTTCAATTTGCATAAACTCGGATTAAAGGCGGTGTCTTTTCTGTAACGAACTTGTCAACTTTACTGGGTCAAATCCCATAAAATATATTATCCCGGACGTTGAAACTAGCTATGACATTAATTGAAACACAGAACATTGTTATTAACACCAGCTCTGTTGCTGTGTTTAGGCTAGATAATCAAACGGGTTCGGGTGAAAAAAACATTTCTGTTTCCTTAGCTACTCCTCAGTTTTCCTCGCTCCAGTAGGATACCATTGCTCAAAATCTCTACTATTACAAATGGATTGAATTCACTGGTTAAGCAGCTATTACACTCCAAGACTATTTTACCAGTTTTAACAACGTCATTGACCGTGCCGATTTTGGATTTTGATTTTTTTTGGTTCATCCTCCCCTTATTGTGGGTAAAACAAATCTAAAAGATGCTCGAAACTACGCCCGATTACTCACTAACGCAAATCTAAAATCCAAAATTGGTTCACCTATTGCCACAATATCAAGAGTCTAGCGTTGTATAACATTTTTTCGCGATCGCAGTGTGCCAAAATCGCCTATAAATCTAAGGCTTTGTCAGGGCAGTATGTGTCGTGTGGTGTCGATTTGGAAAAAAGCATTTAGCACAGATAGGATAGCTAGCTGCTTTACAAGATGAGAGATTTTCATTATTTAGTAGGCAACAGAAATTACTGTAGCTACACAATCCACAGTACTAACTATGCCCTATGTCTGCTTATTCAATTGATACTGCCTTAGCGGAGTTAGAGAGCCTTGTCAATAATTGTGAAAAGGCTGTAATGAGGTCTATAGAGGAAAAAAAAATGAAGTCAGATAAATCAGTGGCAATCAACAAAATTAACAGACAATTACAACACAATCCTATAGCGATTGTTGGGATGGCTTCTCTATTGCCAAAAGCCAGAAATTTGCGGGAATATTGGCAAAATATAGTAAACAAAATTGACTGTATTACTGATGTTCCTTCTACTCACTGGAGCGTCGAAGATTATTACGATCCGAATCCTAGAACTACTGAAGATAAAACCTACTGTAAAAGAGGCGGGTTTCTTCCAGAGGTAGATTTTAACCCGATGGAATTCGGCATACCGCCCAGCATTTTGGAAGTCACAGATGTATCGCAACTATTAAGTTTAGTAGTTGCGAAAGAAGCGATGGAAGATGCAGGCTATGGTGAACAACGTGAATTTAGCCGCGAGACTGTTGGCGTAATTTTAGGCGTGGCGATGGCCAAGCAATTAGGAATGCCACTTTCTGCGAGGTTGGAATATCCGATTTGGGAAAAAGCACTCAAAAGCAGTGGTTTATCTGACGAGGATACACAAAAAATCGTTGATAAAATCAAAAGCGCTTATGTGAAATGGGATGAGAACGCTTTCCCTGGAATGTTAGCTAACGTAGTCGCCGGACGAATTGCCAATCGCCTGAATTTTGGCGGGATGAATTGTGTAGTTGATGCCGCTTGCGCTAGTTCCTTCGGTGCTTTAAAAATGGCGATTAGTGAACTAGTTGAGCATCGTTCTGACATGATGCTGACTGGTGGTGTTGATACCGATAACACCATCATGGCTTACATCTCGTTTAGCAAAACACCGGCGGTTTCTCCCAGTGAGAATGTCAAACCTTTCGATGCTAAGTCGGATGGGATGATGCTGGGTGAAGGTATCGGGATGATTGTCCTCAAACGTTTAGAAGATGCTCAACGGGACAACGATAAAATATATGCTGTAATTAAAGGTATTGGTACTTCCAGCGATGGGCGTTACAAGAGCATTTATGCTCCCCGCAAAGAAGGTCAAGTCAAAGCTTTAGAACGTGCTTATGAAGATGCAGGCTTTTCTCCCGCTACCGTTGGCTTAATGGAAGCACATGGTACCGGTACAATGGCTGGAGATCCGACAGAGTTCGGTTCTTTAAAAGACTTCTTTGATGGACATGATGACAAAAAGCAGCACATCGCTTTGGGTAGTGTGAAATCACAAATCGGACACACAAAAGCGGCTGCGGGTGCGGCGAGTTTGATTAAAACTGCTTTGGCTTTACATCACAAAGTATTACCGCCCACAATTAATATCACCGAACCGAACCCCAAACTCAACATTAAAAATTCGGCCTTTTATTTGAATACCGAAACTAGACCTTGGATTCGTGCAGAAGGGGAAGCACCCAGACGCGCAGGTGTGAGTTCTTTTGGCTTTGGTGGAACCAACTATCACGTCGTTTTGGAAGAATATGAAGCCGACCAGAACCACGCTTACCGCTTACACAGTGGTGCTAGTGAAGTGCTGTTGTTTGCTCCTACAGTAGAGCAATTGTTGAGCAAATCTGAAGAGATTTTAGGTAAATTGCGATCGCCCGATGCAATTACACACTATGCACAATTAGTCAAGGATTGCAAATCGCCACAGATTCCCCTCTCTGCTGCCAGATTTGGGTTTGTCGCTGAGAATCTCGAAGAAGCTTGCAAGTTGCTGCAAACTAGCATTGACTGGCTGAAACTTAAAGGTTCAGCAGCATCTTGGGAACATCCCCAAGGGATTTATTACCGTTCCTCTGGTATGGAGTTGGGCGGAAAAGTTGTCTCTCTATTTTCTGGTCAAGGTTCGCAATACTTGGAGATGGGACGCGAACTAGTGATGAATTTTCCTTTGATGCGCCGTCTTCATGGTTATATGGATAGCCTGTTGCTCAAAGATAATTTGCAGCCGTTGTCAGAAATCGTTTTTCCTCATCCTGTGTTTGGAGAGGCAGAAAAAAATGTCCAAATTGCTGCCTTGCAACGCACAGAATACGCTCAACCAGCCATCGGGGTGTTGAGTGCAGGGATGTACAGCATATTGCAACAAGCTGGATTTAAGTCAGATTTTGTTGCCGGTCACAGCTTTGGTGAACTAACAGCGCTATGGGCTGCGGGGGTTTTGAGTACAGAAGATTACTTGTTCCTGGTGAAAGCTAGGGGTCAAGCAATGGCTGCACCCGAAGATCCGGATCATGATGCGGGTAGTATGCTGGCTGTCAAAGAAGACATCAGCAAAGTGGAAGCAGTAATCAGACATTTTCCGCAAGTTGCGATCGCTAATCAAAATTCTCCGACTCAATTTGTCTTGGCTGGGCCTACCGCAGAAATAGCAAGAGTCAGAGACGCTTTACACGAGAAAGGATATACGGCTGTATTGTTACCTGTATCAGCAGCGTTCCATACACCGCTAATCGCCTTTGCTCAGAAATCCTTTGCGATCGCTACTAAGTCTGTCAAGTTCCAAAGTCCCAAAATTCCTGTTTACAGCAACGTCACCAGTAAGCAGTATCCCAAAGAACCCCAAGGTATTCAAAAAATCCTGGAAACGCACCTTTCTAATTCAGTGCTGTTTAAACAGGAAATTGAAAATATTTATGCAGCGGGTGGTACTTGTTTTGTGGAATTTGGGCCGAGGAAAATTCTCAGCAACTTGGTGAAAGAAATCCTTGGCGATCGCCCTCATATTACCGTATCTTTGAACCCCAGCACTCAAAAGAATAGCGATCGCTCCTTACGAGAAGCAGTTGTGCAGTTGCGTGTGATTGGTTTGGCTTTGAATAACCTCGATCCTTACCAACTTCCCCAAACTATCCCCCCAATTGAGACGAAGAAGACATTAAATGTACGTTTAAACGGCATAAACTACAGATCCGAAAAAACGAAAAATGCCTTTGCTCTAGCTTTGCAGGATGGGCACAAAGTCACATTACCCACTCTTGAATATTCTGATGCGGCTCCTTTGTTTAGCAGCCCAGGTGTGACTCCACCTCTAGGAGTGATCGAGACTAACGGACATAAAAAATCCACCCCAGCAATGAACGGTGTGACTTCTAATATCATCAGCCAAACAGAGCAACAAATGAATCCTGTTACCCTGTCACAACCAGCCCAGGAATCTAAGATGCAACCAACACCAGAAAAACTTACAAATTACGAACAACTTTTAGCAAGTTTAGAATACCTCCTGACACAGTTCCAGGAAAATCAAGCCGAGAATTTACAAGTTCACGGTACTTATCTCAACCATCAAATGGAATACGCTAAAGCATTTTTCCAACTGATGCAGCAGCAGAATTCTTTGTTGAGTGAAAGTAAATCAACAGCCGAAACTGCCAAAATGAAGCTAGTTGTCATGGAAAGCTTAGAGCGCAGCATGATGCAGTTTCATTCCCAACAAGGTGAAACCCTACGCATCCATGAGCAATATCTCCAAGAGCAGCTGGAATATACCAAAAACTTTTTCCAACTCATACAGCAAGAGTATTCTCAAATCATCTCAGGTGATGGAGCGACTCAACTGGCAGAGAAACTCAGCAATGGGGTAAGCGATCATTTCATCCCATTCACCACAGAAACAACTGTTACTGATGCACCCGTACCCCCTACTACCAAGATAGTAGAAAGCCAGCCTTTGCCTGTAAATGAGCCAGTAGCTAAAAATGGCTCAACAGTTATTCAAGCACCTCTGCCTCCTGCTCCCCAGGTGGTACCTGTAGTTGAAACTCCTGTATCCCCGACTGCTAAGAAGGATGAAAATTCCTCTTCTTTGCTCCCTAATCTTTTCTCAACAGAGACAGTAGAGCTTGTAGCGGCATCACCAATTCCTCCAGTTGTAGAACCCCAAGCCGAGGTTGTAGTCAAAATTAGCTCACCTCCAGTCAATGAAGTTGTTGCATTCACCCCAGAACCAGCACCCACAACTGCTGCACCTGTATCTGGCGCAACCATCGATATTGTTGACTTGGATAAAAACCTCTTAGCCATCACCAGCGACAAAACGGGCTACCCAGTAGAGATGCTGGAAATGGATATGGATATGGAGGCGGATTTAGGGATTGACTCTATCAAACGGGTAGAAATTTTAGGGGCGCTACAAGAAATGTACCCCAACCTACCCAAGCCCAATTTAGAAGAACTAGCAGAAAAACGCACCATTGGTCAAGTTGTAGAGTATCTGCAATCCCACGCTTCCAAAAGTATTACTGTAGAAATTGCAGTTCACGAAGTACAACAAGCAACTGAGATTCTAGTAGAGACTGCACCCGTAGTTGAGGTAGTCACTTCACCTGAGACAAGCGTAGTTGAGGTAGTCACTTCACCAGAACCAAGCCTAGTTGTCGCATTCACCCCAGAACCAGAAGCCGTTACAAGTGATGAATTTGCAAACTTAGGTGAAACCCTGTTAGCCATCACTAGTGATAAGACCGGCTATCCAGTTGAGATGCTGGAATTGGAAATGGACATGGAAGCCGACTTAGGAATTGACTCCATCAAACGGGTAGAAATCTTAGGGGCGATGCAAGAAATGTACCCCAACTTACCTAAGCCCAATATCGAAGAACTCGGAGACCTCCGCACCATCGGTCAAATAGTTGATTACCTACAGCAGTTAGCTGGAGGCGAAAAAAAAAAATCTGAGCCTGAGTTTGTCCAACAACAGCCACCAGAATTAGAGCATAATATCCAGCGCCATCCTATCAAACTCAAAAGCCTACCACAGCCCGATTATTTGGATTTCACGTTACCAGAGGGACACATCGCTTTAATTACCGATGATGGTTCCCTCACCACTTATAAATTAACTGAATCCCTAATGGCCAAAGGCTGGAAAGTAGTAGTTATCAGCTTCCCCCAATCGCTGATCGCCCAACAAGCGCCCTTACCCACAGAAGTAACCCGCGTTACCTTAGCAAACTTGAGTGAAGAACATCTCCAACAACAATTGCAAGCGATCGCATCTCACTGTGGAGCGATTGGGGCCTTCATCCATCTCCATCCGATCTTTGTAGCCAATCACACCGGGACAATTCCCTATCACGAACAAGAAAAGGCGATCGTCAAGCACGTATTTTTGATGGCGAAACATCTTAAACCTTCCCTAAATGAAGCTGCGCGTCATGGACGTAGTTGTTTCTGCACAGTTGCTCACCTTGATGGAGCCTTCGGGTTAGAGTACAAAGTTAACTTCGGTGCGATCGGCGCTGGTTTGTTCGGATTAACCAAAACTCTGAGATGGGAATGGCCAAAAGTATTTACTCGTGCGATCGACTTAAGTCCCAGACTTGACGCTAAACAGTCAGTACAAAACATCATTGCCGAGCTTCACGACCCCAATCTTTATATTAGTGAAGTTGGCTACGGCTCACAAGGACGAGTCACTTTAATTGCTGAAGGTTAATCACTTCATCTCTTGTCTCTGCGCTCTCTGCGTCTCTGTGGTTCGTTAAAAAAAACCGCAGAGGCGCAGAGGACACGGAGGAAGAAAAAAACAAATTTATGCAGGTATTTACGAGGATTTATGACCCAAACAGCCCAGCTTAGTCCATCATCTGTCTTTGTCGTGAGCGGCGGTGCAAAAGGGATTACGGCTGAGTGTACTATCAGATTAGCCCAGCAGCAACCCTGCAAATTTATCCTTCTCGGTCGCTCCGAACTTTTAGAAATCGAGCCAGATTTTGCTCAAGATTGTGATGAATCAGCATTGAAAAAACGCATCATGGAAAATCTTCTTTCCCAAGGAGAAAAGCCCACACCCATGAGCGTGCAAAAGATATATAACAAAATTACCTCCAGCCGCGAAATTAAAAAGACTTTAGCAGCAATTCAAAAAACAGGAGCTAAAGCAGAATATATCAGCGTTGATGTCACAGATACGCAAGCTTTACAGGAAAAACTTGCCACTTCTGTACAACGTATGGGCCCAATTACAGGAATCATTCACGGAGCTGGGAATTTAGCCGATAAGTTAATTGAAAAAAAAACAGAACAAGATTTTGAAAAAGTTTACACTGCTAAAGTGCAAGGATTAGAAAATCTACTTACTTGCATTAACCCTAGTCAACTTCAGCATTTAGTTTTATTTTCTTCTGTAACAGGTTTTCATGGAAATATTGGGCAGTCTGATTATGCGATCGCTAATGAAATTCTCAATAAATCAGCCCATCTAATCAAGCAAAACTATCCCTCATGCCATGTAGTTGCGATTAATTGGGGAGCTTGGGATAGTGGTATGGTGACACCGGAATTAAAAAAAGTTTTTCAAGAGCGTGGAATTGAAGTAATTCCGATCGCAGCTGGGGCACAAATGCTCGTTCAAGAAATAAATAGCGCTACTGATGCAACTGCACAAGTTGTGATTGGTAGCACACTTGCTCCACTTGCTACAGAACTAGATTCTCAACTACGAACCCATCATATTCGTCGCCAAATCATACTAGCAGATAATCCCTTTTTGCTGGATCATACTATCGCTGGTTCTCCAGTTTTACCAGCAACTTGTGCAATGTCATGGATGATCAACGCCTGTGAACAACTTTATCCAGGTTACAGATTGTTTTATCACAAAAACTTTAAAATTTTGAAGGGAATTACTTTCAATGAATCTTTAGCAAAGGAACATATTTTAGAAATAGAAGAAATTTCCAAGGTGAGCTTTGAAAGCATCGAACTTAAAGCGAAAATCTGGAGTAAAAACGCAGAAGGAAAAATTCATTATCATTTTAGCGCTCAACTCAATCTCCGGCAAGAAATTCCTATTGGCCGCCCTTATGAATCAATTAATCTTGAACAGGATAACATCATCACTGCAACAGGAAAAGCTTTTTACCAAAATGGAGGAAGTACATTATTTCATGGCCCTGCTTTTCAAGAAGTCCAAAAAGTCTTAAACATTAGCCCTGAAAAAATCACTACAGAATGTTTTTGGCAAGAAATCAGCGACAAGCAACAAGGACAATTTCCAGTGCAATGGATCAATCCTTATACGATTGACTTGAGTATGCACGGGTTATGGATTTGGACACAGCACTTTTATCAAGAAGCTTGTTTACCTGGTAGGGTGGAAAAATATGAACAGTTTGTAGCTACACCACATAACAAACCTTTTTACGTTTCTTGTGAAGTGAAAGCGAAAACAGCAACTAGTGCGATCGCTGACTTTATCATACATGACCGTCAAGGACAAATATATTCGCGTATGCTCGGTGCCCACGCAATTATTTGGTCGATGAAATCACTCAGAAGCTAGTAATCTTCAACTTCTTCTCTCTGCGCCTCTTTTGTCTCATACGTGAGCTATTTCTTCAGCAACCGCCTTTTTAAAGTTTGGGGAACAGCGTAAATCCTGCGTTTTAAATATCTCTTGCCTAATACCCAAACCTTAAGGATATAACTAGTGGAAAAAATAGCGATCATCGGATTATCATGTCTATTTCCCGATGCTAAAAACCCCGAAGAATTCTGGCAGAATATTGTTAATCAAAAAGATTCGACATCCTCTGCAACAGTCGAAGAAATCGGAGTAGATCCGACAATCTTTCACAATCCAGTTAAAGGTACACCAGATAAAACCTATTCTCTCAAGGGAGGATACATCCGGAACTTTCAGTTTGACCCTGGTGAATACAATCTACCATCAGAATTTGTTGCTGGTTTAGATAATACCTTTAAATGGTCGTTGTATGCTGCTAAACAAGCAATTGTACATAGTGGTTATTGGGGGAATCAAACTGTTCTCTCTAAATGTGGTGTAATTTTAGGTAATCTTTCGCTTCCTACGAAATTATCTAATCAATTATTTTCTCCCCTTTACCAAAAAGCGATCGCACCTGCTGTCAGAGAACTTTTGCAGTATGAAGACTTTGATTTAGCTGTCTCAACTGCAACTAAAGCATCTTTGTACAATGCCATGATATCTGGCTTACCAGCATCTATAATTGCTCAAGCTCTATCTCTATCCCAGATTAATTTTTGTCTGGATGCTGCTTGTTCATCATCATTTTATGCTATTAAAGTAGCATCTCATTACTTATGGTCTGGGAAAGCTGACGCCATGTTAGCTGGAGCCATCAGTAGTGCAGATTCCCTATTTGTGCGGATGTTATTTTCCGGTGTTCAAGGGTATCCAGAAAACGACATCAGCCGCCCCTTAGATAAGTCATCAAGAGGGCTAATTCCCGCCGATGGTGTTGGGATGGTGATGCTGAAAAGATATTCTGATGCCATCAGAGATGGTGATAATATTCTCGCCACTATCTGCGGTAATGGACTTTCCAATGATGGCAAGGGTAAGCACTTACTCAGTCCTAATTCTAAAGGACAAATCCTAGCTTTTGAGCGAGCCTATAATGAGGCAAAAATTAATCCCAAAATTCTCGATTATTTAGAGTGTCATGTTACTGGTACATTACTGGGAGATACAACTGAAGTCAACTCTATAGAAACATTTTTTGGTGAAAATAATGATGCTGCACCTCTAGTAGGTTCAGTCAAGGCAAATACTGGCCATTTGCTAACTGCTGCTGGCATGGTTGGCTTGACTAAAGTGGTTTTGAGTATGTCTCATGGCGTAATTCCACCAACCATTAATATTACTGAACCTTTAACTTCCGAAAGTAGTACAATTTCCACTGACAAAATTGTTAGAACAGCTACGGCATGGCCCAATACTAATGCACCAATTAAACGGGCAGCCATCAGCGCTTTTGGATTTGGTGGTACTAATTCTCATCTGATTTTAGAACAAGGAACTACAACACAATCAGTTGATTCAATTGCACCTGTTCCACCTGTCAAAATTGCCATTGTCGGCATGGATGCCTTTTTCGGTAATTGCAATGGCTTGGATGCTTTTGAACGCAGTATTTATGATGGAACACAGCATTTTACTTCCCTACCGCCTCAAAGATGGCATGGTATAGAAAATCAAGAGAATGTCCTGAAAGAGTACGGTTTAACAGATGGAAAAGCACCAATAGGGGCATACATCAAAGATTTTGAAATCGATACTTTATCGTGCAAAATCCCACCGAATGAAATAGAGAAGTTAAACCCACAACAATTATTGCTCCTGAAAGTTAGCGATCGCGCCGTGAAAGATGCCAAACTACAGGAAGGCAGCAATGTGGCAGTGATTGTCGCCGCCGAGACAGAATTCTCTGTGCATCAGCTACAGCAAAGATGGAATCTATCTTGGCAAGTTAAGGATGGCTTACTCAACCAAGGAATATCTTTACCTGATGAACAGCTGGCGCAACTGGAAACCATTGTCAAAGATAGCATTCACCAACCAGTAGAAATCGGCGAATATGTGAGTCACATCGCCAACATTATGGCGAGTCGGATTTCTGCTTTGTGGAATTTCACTGGCCCTGCATTCACGATGACGGCTGGCGAAAATTCTGCCCTCAAGGCGTTGGAAGTTGCACAAATGCTACTCGCTACGGGAGAAGTTGATGCGGTGGTTGTTGGTGCAGTAGATTTAGCGGGTGGTGTGGAAAATGTCTTATTCCGCAGCCAATTTGCACCAATTAATACGGGTGTCAACACGTTAGGTTATGACCAACAAGCCAATGGCTGGACGGTTGGCGAAGGTGCGGGTGCTGTCGTCCTCAAGCGCTACGAAGCTGCTAAAGAAGACAATGAACGCATCTATGCAGTAATTGATGCCATGAGTTTCGCACAAGGTAATTCTACTTTGAGTAACGCTCTGGTAAAACCTGATGCCTCAGCTATCAATAATGTCTGCAAACAAGCTTTCCAGATGGCAGAGATTCAACCTACAGAGGTTAACTATGTGGAAGTGTTCGGTAGTGGCATTCCCCAGGAGGATGAAGCCGAAATCACAGGTTTACTCCAGGCTTATCCGAAAGTGGGCAATAGTCTGCACTGTGCATTGGGCAGCGTCAAAGCCAATATCGGACACACCTATACAGCATCGGGGATTGCTAGCTTAATCAAAACCGCTCTCTGTCTTTATTACAGGTATATTCCCGCCACACCCAAATGGTCTGGTGTCAAAACACCGCAAGTATGGGAAGGTAGTCCCTTCTATGTGGCAATGGAATCAAGACCTTGGTTTGTCGATAAAGGCGGCACACGCAGAATAGCAGCAATTAATAGCATGGGTATAGATGGCAGTTACGCCCATTTAATCTTATCGGAAGAACCCAGCCAAGAGGAGCGCGATAACAGATATTTGCAGCAAATGCCTTTTCATTTGTTTCCCATCGCAGTTAGCGATCGCTCCACTATACCCGATTTACTTAACAATCTCCAAAAATCCATTGAAGCTAGTTCTTCTTTATCAGCTACCGCCAGCGAAACATTCGCTACTTTTGAACAGCATTCTGATGCAAAATACGTCTTATCAATCACAGGACGTAACACAAAAGATTTACTCAAAGAAATTGAATCTGCCCGCAAAGGTGTAAACAATGCTTTTGAAAACGGCACAGATTGGCAAACACCTTTAGGAAGTTATTTCACCGCAAAACCATTGGGTAAAACTGGAGCAGTTGCTTATGTTTACCCCGCAGCAGTCAATTCTTATATTGGCATTGGTCGCAGTGTATTCCGTTTATTTCCTAAAGTTTTTGAGGACTTAAAAAGTAACAATCTCTACAACCGTGCTGCCGATGTGGAAAAATTAGTTTATCCCAGAAGCTTGCCTAAATTGACAACCAGGCAACTAGAAACTCTCGAAAAGCAATTGTTAGATGATTCCCTGGCAATGTTTGAAAGTGAAATTGCCTTTGCTAGATACATGACGGCAATTTTTCGAGATGATTTTCAAGTCAAGCCGCAATGTGTTTTTGGGTATAGTTTGGGTGAAACTAGTATGATGGTTGCCCAAGGAGTTTGGAGTGATTTTGAGGGCGGAAGTAACACCTTAAACTCATCACCTCTATTTGGGGATAAGTTATCTGGACCAAAAAATGCTGTGCGTGAATATTGGGGATTAACAGATTCACCAAACAACAATTTTTGGAATACCTATGTTCTCATGGCGACTCCATCCCAAGTTAAAGAATGTCTGAAACATGAGAATCATGTCTACTTAACTCAAATCAATACACCAGAAGAAGTATTAATTGCTGGTGATGATGCCGCCTGTAAGCGAGTAATTCAAACTTTAGGTTGTAATTCTTTCCCCGCTCCCTTCGACCATGTGATACATTGTGAAGCGATGCGATCGCAGTTCGAGGAAATCAAGAAGGTAAACACGTTACCATCGCAAACTCTTCCCGGTATTGTGTTTTATTCTGCCGCCGATTATCAACCAGTCGCACTTGAAAGTAATGCTATCGCTCACAATATCGCCAAAGGATTGTGCCAAGAACTTGATTTTCCGCAATTAGTTAATCGTGTCTACGGTGATGGTGTCAAAATATTTTTAGAAGCAGGCGCAGGTAATGTCTGTTCACGATGGATTGATAAAATTCTTGGCAATCAAGAACATATCACAGTCTCTCTAAATCGTAGAGGAATGGATGACCATGCTGCAATGGTCAAAGCATTAGCAAAACTACTCAGTCATCAAGTGAACGTGGATTTATCACCACTGTACAACAAAGCTCAAGGAACTGATAATCAAAATAAAGCAACATTGAGAACAGTTACCTTGGGTGGAAAAGCAATTGCTGCTACAATTTTGAGCAACGAAAATCGCAAACTTGTTGAAAATTTGGGTGAGGATCTTAAGTGCGATCGCTTCAAAAAACAGCATCTAAATATACCTAATTTCCAACAATCTGAAATCACATATTCTCTTAACACTTCCAACCAAATAACCCCAGAAGAAAGTTATTCTTCTAACATCTTGCCTCAGCCAGAAGAAGTAAAACCGAAAAATATCATTGATAACGGTTTTGAAACAAGAGAACAATTACAATCTTCTGAGTCAAGTGTAATTAAACAGCCAATTCTTCCTTCTTACCCACCTGTCATCACTCAAAAAATTAGTAGCATCATTAGTATGTTCGATTTAAATAAGACACAGTATCAAAAGCTCAATGCTAATAATTCAAAGATAACTAAAGCGCATACTGCCTTTTTACAAGCTAGACAAGATTACAGTCAGCAAATGAATGAAATCATTCAATTGCAACTAGCTTGCGCCCAAAACTTGCTTAACGACGAATCCTGACATAAGTCTACATACTTTAACCATCAATGACCTTTGGGAAGGGGAAAGGTTAACTGGTAAAAGGTAAACATTTCTTCCCCATTCCCTATTCACCACTCCCCTTTTTTAGTAATCATAATCCGAGGGATAACTGCTGTGACAACCGTAGATACGGTACTAAGTAAACACGATAATGGCCTTAATTTCTCCGCCTGGTCTTATAACAAAAACCAGGTTTGGAAAGGTTCTTTAGAAACTGTATCTTTTGAGAAACAAACCATCAAAGATAAATTGATGGTGTTAAATAAACCCTGCTACATCGTGAAAGTTGCCGGAAAAATCGGTGTCACGAATGAGGGGTATTTATCCCCTGGTGATAATGGCACAACAGCACAAGTAGAACTGCTAACATTTGCAGCCCCAATCCGCATTCAACAGTTTGGAGATCCGAATTTTCTCTCCTTTCATGGAGTAAAATATGCCTACGTGACCGGCGCAATGGCTGGCGGGATTGCTTCTGAAGAAATGGTCATTGCACTCGGAAAAGAGCAAATTTTGAGTTCCTTTGGTGCAGGTGGTTTAACTCTAGAACGTTTAGAAGCAGCCATAAATCGCATTCAACAAGCTTTACCTCAAGGCCCTTATGCATTTAATTTAATTCACAGCCCTAATGAACCTGCGATTGAACGCCGGACTGTGGATTTATATCTCAAATATCAAGTGAGAACAGTAGAAGCATCTGCATTTCTCGACTTGACCCCCAACATTGTTTATTACCGTGTTGCTGGATTGGGTTTGAATAATGCCAATCAAATTGAAATCAAAAATAAAGTCATTGCCAAAATTTCTCGCCGAGAAGTTGCTACTAAATTTCTGCAACCAGCACCAGCGAGAATACTCAAAGAACTTCTGGAACAAGGATTAATTACTGAGTTACAAGCAACCCTTGCAGCTAAAGTTCCAATGGCTGATGATATTACCGTCGAGGCTGATTCTGGGGGTCATACAGATAATCGTCCCCTGGTTTGTGTGTTACCTTCTATTATTGCTTTGCGCGATGAAATTCAAGCACAATATCATTATCAAACACCCATTAGAATCGGAGTTGCAGGGGGAATTGGTACACCACAATCAGCATTAGCAGCCTTTATGATGGGTGCTGCTTATATAATGACTGGTTCCATTAATCAATCATGCATTGAATCTGGGGCTTGTGAACATACCAAAAAGTTATTAGCTCAAGCAGAAATGGCTGATATGATTATGGCCCCAGCAGCAGATATGTTTGAAATGGGAGTTAAATTACAAGTTCTCAAACGGGGTACAATGTTCCCCATGCGAGCGCAGAAGTTATTTGAACTCTATCGCGCTTATGATTCCATTGAAGAAATTCCTTTAGCAGAAAGAGAGAAATTAGAAAAACAAGTTTTCCGCAAAACTATTGCACAAGTGTGGGAAGGAACTGCTGCTTATTTGTCCCAAAAGAATCCTGAGAAACTTGGGAAAGCAGTTAATAATCCTAAACTGAAAATGGCGTTGATTTTTCGCTGGTATCTAGGATTATCTTCTCGCTGGTCTAGTTCTGGTGAAAAAGGTAGAGAAGTCGATTATCAAATTTGGTGTGGCCCGGCAATGGGCGGTTTCAATGACTGGGTACGCGGTTCTTACCTTTCTGAACCAAATAATCGTGGTGTAGTTGATGTTGCTAATCAAATTATGACTGGTGCAGCCTTTTTGTATCGTGTCCAAAATTTGAAAATTCAAGGACTGCAAACTTCCGATTATTACAGTCAGTATCACCCTGTTCGTTCTACATTAGTGGAGGTTTAAAATGGCTATAAAACAGTCTTTTACAGCAGAGGATATTCAAATATTTTTGATATCTAACTTAGCTAATTTGCTAGGAGTCGCAACTGATGAAATAGATGTCAAAGAACATTTAGAAAACTATGGTTTGGATTCAGCCCAAGCAATGATTCTAGTAAGTAAATTAGAAAAGTTACTAGGATTTCAACCGTCTCCATTGCTCCTGTGGCATTACCCAAATATTGAAGCTCTTTCACAGCGTTTAGCTGAGGAAGTGCAAGAAGGTTCACCAGTTCAAGATAGAGGGGTGACAGCTTCTAATGCCAATGCTGCACCCTCTGTTCTAGATTTAAGTGCCGAGGCTGTTCTTGACCCTACCATCCATCCCGGCGCTGCATCTAATGTGCTTGTGGGTGAACCCAAGAACATTTTTTTAACTGGAGGAACAGGCTTTTTAGGAGCTTTTATCATCCGGGAATTGCTACAAGAAACCAATGCCGATATCTATTGTTTAGTGCGTGCTGCCAATACTGAAGAAGGCAAAAGCAAACTCCAAAATAATCTGCAACAGTATGCAATTTGGCAGGAGGAATTTAACTCCAGAATTATTCCTATTGTTGGCGATTTATCTCTGCCATTATTAGGTGTCGGCTCTGAACAGTTTCAAATTTTAGCTGCCAATATTGATACTATCTATCATAGTGGTGCTTTGTTGAATTATGTTTTTCCCTACTCAGCACTGAAGGCAGCCAATGTTTTAGGCACTCAAGAAGTTTTGAGATTGGCATGTCAAATTAAAGTCAAGCCTGTACATTATGTTTCTAGTGTGGCTGTTTTTGAATCCACTGCCTATGCTGGTAAGGTTGTCAAAGAACAAGATGAATTCAATCATTGGGAAGGTATTTATCTTGGTTACTCACAAACTAAATGGGTAGCTGAAAAGTTAGTCAAAATTGCTCGTGACCGTGGACTTCCTGTAACTATCCATAGACCACCACTGATTTCCGGTGATAGTAAAACAGGTATTTGTAACACACATGACTTTATCAATCTGATGACCAAGGGTTGTCTACAAATGGGAAGTTTCCCTGATGTAGATTATATGTTGGATATGTCCCCTGTAGACTATGTAAGTAAAGCAATTGTTTATCTATCACGTCAAAAAGAATCCATAGGTAAAGCTTTCAATTTACAACATCCGCAACCTGCTGCTTTGAAAATGTTAGTTGAGTGGATACGCTCATTTGGTTATTCAGTTGAGATGATTCCCTATGAAAAATGGCAAGCAGAGTTAATCAATAATGTGTCTTCTGTGGACAATCCTTTATACACTCTGCGACCATTTTTACTAGAACGCTGGTCTGATGAACAACTGACTATTCCTGATTTGTACTTGCAAGCTAGAAGACCTCATATTAGCTGCCAAGATACTCTAAATGCACTAGCAGGTAGTTCTATTGTTTGTCCCCCAATTAACTCTCAATTGTTTATGACTTACACCGCGTACTTGATTCAAAGTGGCTTCTTAAATATCGCTTAGAAACTCAAAAATTGCGTAGAATGTGTTAGGAACTTAACGCACCGTCCCAGATATTTTCGGTGCGTTACAGAAGCTGTAACACAACGCCAGTTGCGACAAGGGATAACGCAGCGTTAGCAAGTCAGACGTTCCTACGGACGCTCGATTACTCGCTACCGCTTCGCTAATGGTAACGCTACGCTATCGAGTGTGAGGAACCTTCACAACGCACTGGCTCCACTACAAAATAATTTTATTTAGTCCATTGTTTTAAACTCAGTACTACTGAATAGCCAATTTTTCAGATGCCAGCAACAACTTATAGACTAACAGCGGCAATATAATTGCCCTGTTTTTTTATGCCCAATAATGTAAATTTTTAGAATTCAACTCTTGACAGAAGCAATTGAGGATAGAATGGTTAGTATCGGGCATAAAAGTTTTATTTTACCTGCTGGCTTTTGTGAGTAATCAAAAGCCAGACGCTAGTAGTTTGAAATAACTGAACTTCTTTAATGCCCAACTTATTCGATGCATAAATCCTAAATTTGCGTTCGGATTGCTACATCTATCCAAGGCATCACACAAGCATTTGAAAGGGTAATAACTCAAGACATTTCTCGTCAGTTGAGATATTACGCATACTTAATTGTAGAACGAGAACGACTGTAAATGCAACGCAGCTTCATCAAATTGAATTCATCAACATTCTTACATGAACACAACACATCAAGGACAGAGCAAACAAACTGCTCTTATTACTGGGTCAGCTGGTGGAATTGGCTACCAATTAGCGTGTATTTTTGCTGCTCATGATTATAATCTGGTCTTAGTAGACAGAAATGGGCCAAAGCTAGTAGAAATTGCTGTTAAATTCCAAGAAGAATTTGGAATTTTTGTCAAACCTATTGTTAAGGATTTATCTATATCGACGGCTCCTGAAGAAATTTTTACAGAGTTGCAAAAAGCCGATATAAATGTTGATGTCCTGGTAAATAATGCCGGATTTGGGATTTATGGATTATTTCACCAAACAGACCTAGCTACTGAGCTGGAAATGCTACAGGTAAATTTGGTGTGCCTCACCCATTTAACTAAGCTATTCGTGAAGGGCATGGTAAAGCAAGGTGAGGGTAAAATATTAAACGTTGCCTCAGCCGCTGCTTTTCAACCAGGACCTTTGATGGCAGTTTATTTTGCGACTAAAGCTTATATCTTATCTTTTTCAGAAGCGATCGCTAATGAATTAGAAGGTACAGGTGTCACTGTGACAGTTCTTTGCCCAGGCTCAACTGCATCTGCCTTTCATGAAAGAACCGGAATGGCTGACTCTAAGTTGCTCAAGGGTAAGAGGATGATGGATGCACAAACAGTAGCCGAAATTGGTTTTCACGCCTTAATGAAGGGCAAAACCATTGCGATTCCTGGCTTTATGAATAAATTACTTGCAAAAAGTGTCAGATTTGTACCCAGAAAGCTGGTGACAAAAATTGTACGAAATATGCAGGAAGATAAGTAAGCTGGTTGTCATTTGTCATTTGTCCACAAAATGTCTCTTGTTTCACCCAGGAGATGACCTTAATCAACATTAATATTGCCAGCATTTTAAGTTCCAGCCAAAATTCTCTACAGCAATAGCAGCAACATAATTGTTAGCAGGTACTAATTCAAAAAGACTCCAGTCTTCAGTTATCTGTAACTTGGCTGGTTCTGTGAGAGTCAGCGATACTTCAACTTGCTCTAACTGGGATAGTCCGTCTCCAGTTGCCTTTAAATAAGCTTCCTTACAAGTCCAGTAACGGAAAAATACTTCTTGCTGTTGGTTGGGAGATAGCGATCGCAACATCTCATATTCTCTCGGTAAAAAGAACCTTTTGGCAAGAGCTTCCAAATCAGACATCGGGCGAATATATTCTAGGTCTACACCAATTGGGCGGGTACAATTCACCGCACACAAACCCAACCCTTGGGAATGAGACAAGTTAAACGCCAGTCCACTATCGGCAAATGTATCTGCTAATACTGGTTTGCCACGGTGTTGATAATTAAACTGCACTTGTAACGGCTGGATATCCAAATAGCGACCTAATATAGTTCGCAAAATACCACGACCAGCAATGAAACGCTGCCGATGTTCCTGAAAATAGAACCGTTCAGCACGAGCTGTTTCGTCACTGGAAAGAATTGCTGCTAAATTTTGCAGTTGTGTTTCTGGTTGCTCAAGGTCTATGCGCCAGATATGAATCTCATCCGGTAGCAAAGTTAAATTTGTTGGTGTAGGTAGCCAGAGATGATGAATAGCAGTCATAATAATTCGTAGTTTATAATTCGTAGTTCATAATTTATAATTAAATTTAAAATTTGGTTTGAGATTAACTTTGATTAGGTTTTTATTGGTGTTTACATTATAATTCGGAATTTTTGTATGTAATTCTTTTTCCTCATATAGTGCATCACTTTGAGTTAATAATTGTTTAAAATCTTTATCCTCACGCCAGATCAAAAACTTGCTGGATTTTGGATATTTTTCCATGTATTTAAATAATTTACTCATGTTCTAAAAACAATTTATTACTTAATTATACTAAAATAACACTAGGTAATTTTATTTTTAGAGATGTCTAATGGGAATCTATCGTTTTTTGTTATCAATCTTTGTTGCTATAAGTCATGCAGGAGTACTTATAAACAGCTTAAACCCTGGAGTGATAGCAGTAATATCATTCTTACTTATAAGTGGATATGTAATGACAGCCTTGATATCTAAAAATTATTTGGATATTAAAAAAATTGTTTGGTTCTATCTCGATAGAATTTTGAGAATTTATCCACAGTATTTATTTAACATAATAGCAGTTTTAATTATTTATTCTATCTTTGGATTAAACTCACCTTTTCTTAGTAAACCTACAGAAATTGGATTATTACAAAATCTTTTGATAATACCTATGGGATTTTATATGACTCCTTGGGTAGGAGACAAATTTATGATTATTCCACCTGCATGGTCGCTGGGTCTGGAAGGATGTTTTTATATCTTAATTCCATTTTTATTAATATATAAATTACAAAAAGTATTTTTTTTGTTATCATATATAATTTTCTTGATGGCTTATTTAGGAATTATTAACACAGATTATTTTGGTTATAGATTAATATTTGGAACAATATTTATATTTCTTTGTGGTAGTTTTTTACACAAGAATAACAATATTACTACAAATCAGCCAGTAAAGTATACATTAATTTTTTCATGTTTATTATTGGCAGCAACTTTTTTATTTCCTCGTTTGATATTGCCCTACAATCGAGAAGTATTAATAGGATTAATATTAGGAATTATAATTATACCTTTATTAATAAAAATCAAAAAAACATATTTAGATGAGTTATTAGGAAATCTATCTTACGGATTATTTTTATCTCATTATTTGGTTGTTTTTGAGTTTGAGAAACTAGGGATACACTGGAACTTAAAATGTATTTTGATAATGCTACTATTTTCTACATTTCTTTCAGCAATAGGTTTTTTCTGTTTTGAAAGCCCACTAATTGCTTGGCGTAAAAAAATTAGAAATAAACATAATTAAAAGATGTTGATAGACAGAATAACTAACAATTTGTATTATATAGTAATCCAATTTGATTCTGACTTTTCACGGTATCTGGAAAAGCTCTCTCTGAAAGTTATAATCTTAATTATTACCTTTTCTATGAAAAATTAGTAATTATGGACTGGCGACAATACATTCATTCTGAAACCAAAATAAATTACGAATTACGCTGTTGCTCCAACCATTGTAAAACCCGATTCCATGCCCACCAAGGGTCAGGGTCTTGTAATTGGCGCTGGCAATTTTTGCTACTCATATAGCCAACATGACCGCCGTAACGGGTGAGCAACAAATCTATTACGGGATTGCGATCGCAGGCATCTTGCAATTCAGGTATGATGGCTGGGTCAAAAAGTGGGTCATCGGCAGCGTAGATAATCAAAGTCGGTTTTGATATTTGCGGCAATATTTGTAGAGCGCTGCTAGCTTGGTAATATGCTTCCACAGAAGGAAAACCTAATCGGTTAATTACCAGTTCATTATCAAAACCCCAGATACTATTTGCCCGTTCAATCGCTGCTGGGTCAATGCTTCCAGGATGGGCATCATGTATTCGCCATGCCAGTTTTTTTAAATTCCGGGCAATCTGGGTTTCCAAATATCTGCCGAAGGGCTTTGTGACTAGATAAGATAGCGATCGCTCAGAATCCAAACTGGGACAAATCACCATACCACCGCCAATGTCGCTATCTTCTAGTCCTAAATCCTCATGCTCTCTAATCACTTCACTAGCGACTTTCAGCGCCCATAGCACCAACTGCCCTCCTAAAGAAAATGCTGTAAACCAAAATTTTCCTGGACATCCCATTGCCTTAGCAGCGGCGGCGATGCGAATAAAATCTTCTCCCTCATACAGACCATCGGAAGTCAGAGTTGGAGACAAGTCGGCGGTTTTACCGTGGGCACGCCAATCAAATAACACTACAGCGTAGCCTTGAGCGTAGGCTTTACGTCCTAGCACTCGCAAAGACCATTCTGTCTTTAACTCTCCAGTAATACCATAAGTAGCAATAATTGTGCTATGAGCATTTTCAGGAATGGCAACCAAGCCAAAAATTGGCACACCTTGCCCACCTATAAAGATTTTTTCCTGATAAGACGGTTCTGGGTTTTGATTAGTACTTTCCCAGTAACGGCTTCCCCACAAAGCGGTGTGTACAGTCATAATTACACCGTTTTGTAAAAACCAAGACGGATTGTAGGCAGGAGTATAACACATCATAGACTATAAGATTTCGTTTAGTTGAGTCTTGATTTCACAGTCATTTAATCTTAATATTTATGTAAGATTTAAAATCTTTTTTAGAATCGATTTAAAAATCTTTGTATCTATCAAAGGTTGTTAATTATCCTTAATAAGTAGTAATAATTTTTTAAGAATGCCGAGGATTCTTGTCATAGACGATGACCCAGCGATTTCAGAACTAGTTGCCGTCAACTTGGAAATGGCTGGCTACGATGTTAGTCAAGCTGAAGACGGCATCAAAGGTCAAGCACTGGCTCTCCAGCTACAACCAGACTTGATCATGCTCGATTTGATGTTGCCCAGGGTAGATGGGTTTACCGTTTGCCAACGCCTGCGCCGAGACGATCGCACCTCTGAGATTCCCGTGTTAATGTTGACAGCTTTGAGCCAAACTCAGGACAAGGTGGAAGGCTTCAATGCTGGCGCAGATGACTACCTCACCAAACCTTTTGAAGTTGAAGAACTGCTGGCGCGGGTGCGGGCACTTTTGCGGCGTACTGACCGGATTCCCCAAGCCGCAAAGCATAGTGAGATTCTCAACTATGGCTCACTCACCCTGGTTCCCGAAAGATTTGAGGCGATATGGTTCAACGAGACGGTGAAATTGACTCACTTGGAATTTGAGCTACTTCACTGCTTATTGCAACGCCACGGTCAAACGGTTTCTCCTAGCGAAATCCTCAGAGAAGTTTGGGGCTATGATCCTGATGATGACATAGAAACGATTCGAGTCCATATTCGCCACTTGCGAACCAAGCTAGAACCAGATCCTCGCCATCCCCGCTATATCAAGACAGTGTATGGTGCTGGATACTGTCTTGAATTACCCGCTATACCTCCATCAAACGAAGGAGCTTCGATAACAGTCGTTGAATAAAATCACGCTAAATTCCTTTATCTAAGCTATCACTTAGGCAAGAACTCTCTGTATAGCAAAGTGCTGAGTGCTGAGTGCTGAGTGCTGAGTGCTGAGTGCTGAGTGCTGAGTGCTGAGTAAAAACCCAGTTTTATCAAGGCTTTGAGCGATAAACACTTTCCTAACATTAGTGACTACGGCTGTAACTCTTATTCCTTACTGCTTAGTTAAGGTATTGATGAGATTTACTAGTATGTAGAGATGTTGCAATACAACGTCTCTACAAGTACATCCGTGTCATTAGCCGTCATTGAATTTCTTAAATTGTAGTGCGATCGCGCTGTAATAAAACAGCGCAGTCTTTTCCCAAAGAACGTTTCTACTTATTCCCGCACAATAAACCAAACCGAACTAACCCGCGCTCATAACCGCGACGCATCAACCCCAGTGATAACGCCCCTTGAATGGTAGTCCAACCGGCATTGAGTAAGCCCCAAAGCGCTTGAGGAGTGAACGCCGAATCAATGACTACATTCCAAAAGGGGGCGACGGCGGTTGACCAATCGGCGGTGCAAATATTGTTTAATGGAAGTTGACGGGCGATCGCTTTATACTCTGGTAAAGAAATTACATAAGGCAAACAATACACCCGATAAATATCCTGCAAATGCTTTTCCTCATCTGCCGTCAGTGGTAAATTATCAGTCGCTCGATGACACCAAGTCACCATAATTAACTTGCCGCCAGGTTTCAATACCCGATAACATTCTTGGAGAAACTTAGTTTTATCTGGCATGTGTTCGCCACTTTCCAGCGACCAAACCAAATCAAAAGAATTATCAGCAAAGGGCATTGCTTGAGCATTGGCAACCTGAAACTGAGTTCTCAGACTCAAATTCGCTTCCGTTGCGCGTTCCGATGCTCTGGCAACTTGCACAGGACTTAAAGTAATTCCTGTAGCTTTAGCATTAAACTTTTCTGCCAGATATAAAGAACTGCCACCAATACCACAACCCACATCGAGGATATTTTCTGCTGCTTGTACCCCCGCCCAATTGAGCAATTCCTCAATTAAATCAATTTGCGCTTGCCGACGGTCTTTTTTTTCACTACCAGCAGCCCCGTAGTAGCCGTGGTGCATGTGTTCTCCCCAAATCTGTTCCCACAGACCAGAAGAAGCATCGTAGAACTGCTGAATTTGCTGGTAAAGTGTTGCACTCATGAAAAAAGTAGTATTGAGACGAAGTAGAATTCAAAAAAAACATATTGGTAGGCTACCATGTATGTTTTTAATTAAATAAGGGTATTTTTACTTCCAGGAAGGTAAACCGAGAGGGAGCATCTAGTTTTGGCAGATGGACTTTTTTAGACAACCTATATAGTGCAAGGTTGTTTCATTCTCCAAAGAGCTTTAAAAATCAAGGGTTCTAGTAATGAAAAATTGATTATTTTGTTGCCAGCGTGCCGATAAAATGAACTATTTTTCTGATTTTTAAGTGCTTAAAAGTTCATTCCATTGTCGCCCTTACTGACAATTTTCTCGCTAACTATCTTGACATTTTGAATTAATTATGACTGTCGCTCGCACAATTTGTTTGGGATTTCTGACTGTCATTGCTGTTGGTACTATCCTGTTGATGATGCCTTTCTCAACTAGCTCTGGTACATGGAATAACCTGATTGTGGCACTATTTACCTCGACATCCGCAGTTTGTGTCACCGGTTTATCAGTAGTCGATCCTGGTACTTATTTTTCCTTTTGGGGTCAGTTATTTATTGCACTTTTAGCTCAAATTGGCGGGTTGGGCTACATGACAACCACCACATTTCTGATTTTGCTCATTGGCCGTAAGTTTGATATGCGGCAAAAAATTGCCATTCAACAAGCTTTAGACCGACCAGGGATGAGTGGTAGCTCCCAAGTTATCCGTTCAATTATTGCCACGACTTTAATTTTTGAAATTACTGGAGTCTTCTTACTTTTACTAGCTTTTGTTCCAGAGTATGGGTGGAATCAAGGACTGTGGCTAGCAATTTTTCATAGTATCAATGCTTGGAATAATGCTGGTTTTAGTTTATTTAAAGATAACTTAATCGGTTATCAGTCATCCTTCTTAGTAGTTTTCACCATCACTATGTTAATTATCTTTGGAGGAATTGGCTATCAGGTAATTTTAGAAATGTATCTTTGGTTGCGCGATCGCATTTTCCAAAAATCTCTTAAAAAGCAATTGTTATCACTTGATTTTAAAGTTGCAACCAGCACAACCATTATATTATTAGCAATCGGGACAATAGCGTTTTTCTGTATAGAAATTAGAAACGCTGAAACATTTGGTTCTCTAAATTTACGTGACCAGATATTAGTAGCTTGGTTTCAATCAGTTACTCCCAGAACTGCTGGTTTTAACACCATCGATATTAGCAAAATGACCACTGCTGGTCTATTTATTACAATTGCGCTAATGTTTATTGGTGCAAGTCCCGGTGGTACGGGAGGAGGCATGAAAACAACGACCTTGAGAGTTTTGACCAGTTGCACTCAAGCAATTCTCCAGGAAAAAGAAGAAGTTTTATTGTACGATCGCAAAATAGCAATAACTTTAATTTTGAAAGCTGTAGGTGTGTTGGTGGGTTCGGTAGCGACTGTGATTTTAGTCACCATTTTAATTAGCCTCACAGATCCAACATTAGATTTTATTCAAATTTTGTTTGAAGTAGTATCAGCCTTCGCCACGGTAGGGCTTTCTACAGGCATTACAGGAAGTATCTCTACAGCAGCAAAGCTGCTCTTAATTGTCACTATGTACGTTGGAAGAGTAGGTATTTTACTGCTGATGTCTGCTGTACTAGGAGACCCCCGCCCTAGCAGAATTCACTATCCTGAAGAAAATTTACTAGTGGGATAGTTAGGAAGAAGGAGTAGCGAGTAGAGAGTGTGAGGAGAATAATTATTGACAACTGACTAATGACCAATGACGAATGACTAAACTGATAAAATATACATTTGAAGGCAAAAATAAAATTTTTAATTCAAGCGGTATAACCGTTTTTTGCCCTAAATACAGGGAACCATAATAAGGATAAAAAGGGTGAATCTGTCATCATTAAGTTTTTTTCGCAGTTTACGTAAAGATAACCAACAATTTGCTGTAATTGGGTTAGGTCGTTTTGGAAGGTCTGTCTGTTCCACACTGCACAATTTTGGTTATCAAGTGCTGGCAACAGATATTGATGAAAAACGAGTTTCAGAAGCATTAAGTGAGGGAATAGTTGGTCATGCTTTGCAACTAGATTCTACAGAACCAGCCGCACTTAAAGAAGCTGGAATTTTTGAATTTGATACTGTAATTGTAGCGATTGGCAACTATGTTCAAGAAAGTATCATAACCACCTTAAATGTAAAAGAGGCTGGTGTACCTCACGTAGTTGCTAAAGCTTCTAGTGAAGTTCACCGTAAACTATTGCGGCGAGTAGGAGCAGATCATGTTGTTTTTCCTGAGTATGAAGCGGGTTGTGCCCTAGCGCGCACTCTTACCAAACCAGCAATCCTAGATCGGTTTGACCTCGACCCCGATAACAGTATTGTAGAGTTGATTGTGCCTGATGAATTTCACGGCAAAACCATCACTGAACTTCAACTTCGTAACCGCTACGGTTTAAATTTGCTAGCAGTAAGCCAGGATGGGAAATTTCAAATTAATCCTGACGCTACCAAGCGTTTAGAGCGTGGTTCAGCAATGGTTGTTATTGGTTGCAATAAAAATATTAATCGTTTGCCGATTTAAAAAACTTAGCAGTTAGGAGTAGAGACGCGACTCGCGTCGCGTCTCTACTCCTCCACTCCCACAGCCGATGGCAAAATTAGCATGGCATCACCGAATGAATAAAAGCGATATCCAAAAGCGATCGCTTCGTTGTATATATTCAATAATCGTTGTCTGCCAATTAAGGCACTTACCAACATCAATAAACTAGAACGCGGTAAGTGAAAATTTGTAATTAAACCATCCACTACCCGCCATTGGTAGCCGGGATAAATAAATAAGTCTGTTTTTCCGCAAAATGGTTGTAAATTACCAGATTGAGCCGCCCCTTCTAAAGCCCGTACTGCCGTTGTTCCCACAGCAATAATTCGACCACCAGCAGCTTTAGTGGCGCGGATTTGCTCTACTGTAGCGGCGGGAACTTCAATCCATTCTTCATGCATCTGATGAGTAGTTACGTCCTCTACTTCCACAGGGCGAAATGTGCCGACACCGACGTGTAGCGTCACAAAAGCTTGATTAATTTTGCGATCGCGCAACTTTTGTAATAATTCTGGAGTAAAGTGTAATCCTGCCGTCGGAGCTGCGATCGCTCCTGGCTGTTTGGCATAAACTGTCTGATACTGCTCATCAGCTGCTTTTGAGGTAGTGATGTACGGTGGTAACGGTACTTCCCCAAATACCTCTAACAGTTGCACCAAAGTCTTTTCTGCTGGGACATCAAATTGTAACAAACGCCCCCCGGTTGCTGCATCTGTTTCTAGAACCGTAGCCATTAGCTGGGGGCTGGAGACTGAGGAAGAATCTTTATAATCCCCAATTCCTAATTGCCTTGGTTCAAAAATAATCTTCGCTCCCTGTTTGAAGCTTTTTCCTGGCTTAACTAAAGCTAGCCAACAGTTATGCTGCCGTTCTTCCAAGAGCAATACCTGGATTTTAGCACCAGTGGATTTATGACCATAAAGCCGCGCTGGAATGACTCTTGTATTGTTCATAACCAACAAATCACCAGAGCGCAGCAGCGCAGGCAAATCATGGAAAATGTGGTGTATGGGTGCTGTTTTGGTGCCTGTAGTGGGAGAATTAACTACCAGTAACCGCGAACTATCTCTAGGAACTGCTGGGTTTTGGGCAATGAGTTCTGGAGGTAGTTTGTAGTCATAGCCAGCTACCGAGCAATCTAATTCCAAATCTTTTTCTTGTGGGCTAGAAGTATCTTTCAAATTGGCTTATACTAGTTTTTGCTTTATTTAGTATTTATACTCTCTTAAAAAAGCTGGTTTAAGCTTTCCCTTCTAAAGGAACTTTAAGGCATCTTTACTCAGTTTGGTCGCAAGGCTATAAGATTGTTACTATTAAGTAACACGGAAAAATTAATATAAAAATTGGGTAAACCTCCCCATCTAAAAACGGGGGCTTTTACCCTACCGGGAACAGGCAATGATTGACGAATATAGATATGTAGGATTGGCTTTGATCCCAAGCACCAACAAACATGGAATACTTGTACTATCTGGCAAATGCCAGTCTAACCCTGAGGGTCGTTCAACACCTCCACGCTAGACCCCAGACACCAGTTTCGTTCGTCACCGTAATTCATCAAATTGATGGCTGGGTGGTTAGGATCAAACTCAAAGGTCAAGTTTCGCCCCAAGAAGATGGCGACTTTCGCGCTTTTCTAAATGAATTAGGAATTAGCTACGAACCGCCAATGAGGGTGCAAATGGCACTTTGGAGTTTGGAAGCTGGGCAGTGCCCTGTGGATGTGATGCGTCGCTATCAAGTAGCGATCGTTTCTCATGGTAGCCCAGAAAGAGACGAAATTGAAGCGTTCCGGCAACAGTTTGTTCGGGGCTTAGGTTACTGTCCAGAAACTTTGGCGTGACACTATTTGGTTGTAACGCCACTACAAAATTATTGGTTATTAGGTAATTAAGATATTTTATCCATTACCGATTAACCATTATCAATTGAAGAGTCAAAAGCTGCCAGAATGTATTCTTGCAGCTTAAACTTGTATCCGGGTACTGATGAAGTAGCTAGAGCTTCCTGGTTTGCTGTAACCCCAGTCAGATTTTTCGATATCCTTTGACAGTAGACAATAGCAACATCAAATCTACAAGAATAATCTGCCTTTTCAGGGCACTGGGCTAAAAACATTCCAGCTGTCCGACAGATTTTTGCTTGCTTTTGTGGGGTGATTGCGCTTCTTCCCCCTGTATCCCAACTACCTGAACTGCGGGTTTTGACTTCAACAAATGCCAATAATGAGTGCTGAGTGCTGAGTCCTGAGTTAGGAATTCTCCCTTCTGCCCCTCTGCTCCTCTGCTCCCCACCTCCTCCAGAATGTTCGGCGATAATATCAATTTCCCCCCAGCGGCTAGAAAAGCGACGATGGAGAATTACCCAACCAGTAGATTGCAACCATTGGGCTACTAGGTCTTCTCCTAATGAACCAATATCTGGATAATGAGATGGAGGAAGGTTAGCCATTGACTAAAAATATGATGAATTCTATGAATTCTAGGTTAAGCGATGCCTGCGGCGGGCTACGCCTACGCACAACGGGTTCTAGACTCGACTTATCTAGTACTGAGTTGGAATTGAAGCGTAAAACAAACCATCACATTTGGGCAAGTATACTCAGCTTATTCCTCTGGGGAATAGTTGGCATCATTGCAACGCTCGGTTTTACTCCAACAGCTTTGGCACTTGAATATAATAAAGAAATTTTGGTTGAGGCTGATTTCTCAGGACGTGATTTAACAGACTCTAGCTTTACTAAAGCTAATCTTCGCCAGAGCAACTTCAGCCATGCTAATTTGAACGGTGTCAGTTTCTTTGCAGCAAATTTGGAGTCTGCGAATTTGGAGGGTTCTGATTTGAGAAATTCCACTTTAGACTCAGCTCGTTTAGTCAGAGCAAATTTAACAAATGCACTGTTGGAGGGTGCTTTTGCTGCTAATGCCAGATTTGATAGTGCAATCATTGATGGGGCAGATTTTACCGATACGCTGCTGCGTCCCGATGAGCAAAAAAAATTGTGTAAACTTGCTAAAGGAACTAATCCTATTACAGGACGAGATACGCGTGACACGTTGTTTTGTCCTTAGTATTTTTATAGCTGGGAATTGGGCATTGGGCGTTAGGAGTGCTGAGTGCTGTTAGCGGAAGCGGGGCGTTTAGCCCGTGCTGAGTGCTGAGTTAGGAGTTAGGAGTTAAGAGTTAAGAATTAGGAGTTTTGTTTATCTCCTTGTCCCCTTGTCCCCTCATCTCCCTCACTCCCTCATCTTCCCTATTCCCCATTCCCCATTCCCTACTTATAAAATATTGAGCAACTACCAACCACTTGCACCAATTTTTTGACAAACAATTTTCATACCTTTGCCTGGTGAAGAACTTGCTACAAAAGGGATTTCTCCTTTTTCTTTATCCTCTTCAAGTAGCTGTCCTTCTAGCCCGTAAATCGCAATGCGATTGCGAAACAGCCGCGATTCTTTGCATGATGCATCAAAGGTAGTCTCGAAGATGCCATCTCCATAGATCCCGTAAAGTTTGTATATCGTGCCCTTAATCGTTTCCGTGTCCAGAGCTATGCTGTTTCCCAATTTATCATGCCCTACAGTGATATATCTTTCTGCATCTTGAGCGATGGCTACGCCAACACCTCCGGTGAACGCACTACCATTACTCAATAAAATAGCGATCGCACCCACAATCCCGCCTATTTTAAAATACATACAGTTTCAAAATATAAGATTTCATATATTTCTACCCGCAATCAAAGCGGTTCTGGCAGGGTAGAAGCACTGAAATCAAGATATAGCAAGGTGTTATACTACTTGGTAATACCTGATGGGAAGCGTAAAGGACTATATAAATAGCTGCAATACTTTTCAAAGTATGAGTGAAACACTTGCTGATATTGCCATACCACCCCAGTTTCCCGATCACACTCAACTACCAGAGTCTGATGGTACTTTTGTGAAAAATTTTCAAGAGCATCCCCAAACCATCATTCTTACAGACTCAATTACTCAGGTTTTGCAAAATCTACATCCAGATGGACAGTATTGCATTGGTCAAGATTGCGGTATTTACTGGCGAGAAACCGATCCGCCAGAAAAAGGAGCAGCAGCACCGGACTGGTTTTATGTCCCTGGTGTACCACCAAGGCTAGATGGCAAAAACCGCCGCTCATACGTTTTGTGGCGAGAATATATACCTCCATTGATTGCCATAGAACTAGCTAGTGGTAATTGCTCTGCTGGTAGTGCAATTCTGCTCGTAAATAATATGCATAAGCATAGTTTGGATTTAGCTCAATCGCCTTGTTGTAATCCTTTATTGCTCCTTTGTCATCTCTCAAATTTCTGCGTTCCTGACCTCGCATACAATAAGCACTATCATCATTTGGATTTATGCAAATTGCTTGAGTATAATCCTCTATTGCTCCTTGGTAGTCCCCTAGTAAATTACAAACGCTAGCTCGTTCTTTATAAGCATTAGCATCATTTCTATTTACCCGAATTTCTCTAGTCCAATATGTAAAATCGCATTTTAATCTATTCTCATGACTCAAATCGTTTGGCAAAACTTGATTATAATTTTCCATATTTATTTGAAAACAAAGTTTTAAGATGTTATTTAAAATAGCTTTTTCAACAAAATACAAATCTGTTGTTTTAACTTAACAATTACATCCACATGACTAACTGGCTATGTTGTATGAGATGACCTATCTATAGGATTCCCAAAATCTAAGCAACTCTTAACAATCATGCTATGGTCATAGTCAAAAAGCTTGAACAAAGACTGATCGCAACATTGAGCAGCAACTAGCTAAAAAATAGCGATGGGCTACGCCCTGCCGGAGGCGATCGCACTCTACCAAATACAATGAGGAACTAGTTGTTGTATCTGCAAATTTATTTAACACTCATAAACCACTCAGTAATCCCTTGAGCGATCGCATCAGCCATTTTCTTCTGTTCCTCTGGGTTCACTATCTGCTCAAATTCATCAGGATTACTCATAAAACCTAATTCCAGTAACACCGATGGTGCAGCTGCTGGGCGTGTCAACGCCAGGTTATCCCAAAACACACCATAAGAAGGTTTGCCAAGTTTTTTGACTACATAATTCTGTAAAAATATTGCCAGGTTGTGCGCTTGGGGTTGATACCAAAAAGCAGCAAATCCCTTGATTTTTTCGGCATCGCCATCATCGGGCAAGGAATTGTGATGTATAGAAATAGCGATGCATGGTTCTTCTTTACTAATAATTGCCTGACGTTCTGCCAGAGAAAGTTCGCGATCATCCTCCCGCGTCATCACCACCGTTGCTCCTTCCTTCACCAAATCGTCCCGCAGCAACTTGGATACCACCAAATTCACATCTTTTTCTAAATATCCAGTTGGGCCACTGGCACCAGTTTCTTTACCGCCATGCCCTGGATCGAGTACAATCTTGAAATTAGCTAAAAGCTTGCGTCTTGTGTTCCCGATTTTAGGCGGATGACGCAAAGCCAAAACCAGGGTTGTACCGTCGTATCTCAGCTTGTATCCCCACTGTTGAGCTTTTTTGAGGTTAAAGGTGTATTTTACTTGTCCTGGGGCTTCCTGTTGCCAGTCTAGGCGATAAATTAGGGGGTCATCATCCAGGCGAATTATGTCCGTTTGGGCAGTGGTATTGTAGAGAGTGAGAGCGAAAGCACCCTCGCTTTGTTGCACGCTCACAGGTACGGGAACTTGTAAGGGGAAAACTATCTCTGTCGCACCAGGGAGTTGACGGTATCCGACACTGCGAATTATTGTTTGTGGCGGAACTGCACCAGGTAGAATACGGGTTTCTTTACTATTAATCCAAGCGCCATAATCTAGGCGCAACCATTCACCTTCCCTACCTGTCACTGTTGCGCGTGTGCCTTTGGGCAGTGGTGTGAGTCGAGAATGATCGGTGCTAGGGCCAGTACGAGCAACGCCTGACTCTACTGTAACCTCAGAAACTGGCAATTGAGCTCTTGAGAGGATTTCAATCTTACCAGATCCTGGTTGAGTTATCGTCTTGCCGTCAAGCGTCAGTTGAAATTGAGGTTTTCCCAGATCGGCGGCTGTTGCCACTGTGGTGCAACCTTGATAATTGCCTACGTTAGACTGGGCATGAGGCTGATTTTGCCCTGTCAAAGCTGCCAAATTACTTGGTAGTTCTGCCTGTTGAGGTTGCGGTAAAAGGGCAATAGTTTGATTAGCCAGGGTTACAGAGACATTGGCGTTAGGGGGTGCGATCGCGCCAAAACAAATTACTTCTCCCGGTAATCTGGCAATGTCAACTGCGGGAGTCAGGGAATCTTTCGCAAAGGCTACCCCCTGTGGTAGTTCAAGGCTAGTGTTAAGCCTGATCACCTTAATCTTAAGTTCTTGATTCTGGCGACGCACAGTAAAAAGATTCTCCCCCAATTGCAAGGGGAAACTAGGGGAAAAATGACCAGCTTTGCTGCGGGTGATTGGCTTACTATTGATCAAAACCTGACCATCTGGTGGTGCAGTGCCCAGAAAGAATATTTTTTGGGCACTTGTCTGGTAGTTTGTCTGGGGAAAAATGACTATAAGAGATGGCTGTGCCAATGCTATGGAGGAGGAGAGAATAAAGCCTAATATTACTAATCCTAGAAGTTTTTTCACAGCAAATCACAGAAGATGACACCACAACAACTGTGGCACAATGACGAGATGTATTTTTAGAAGTTGTTAGAAATTCAAACTACTATGACTAAGTTTATCTTTGTTACTGGAGGCGTAGTTTCCAGTATTGGTAAAGGCATTGTAGCAGCAAGTCTAGGGCGTTTGCTCAAGTCGCGCGAATATTCGGTGTCGATTCTCAAACTTGACCCTTATATTAATATCGATCCTGGCACGATGAGTCCCTTTCAGCATGGGGAAGTATTCGTTACCCAAGATGGTGCGGAGACAGATTTAGACTTGGGGCATTACGAGCGCTTTACCGATACCTCAATGTCGCGCTTAAATTGTGTGACTACTGGCTCAATTTACCAGGCAGTCATCAATAAAGAGCGGCGCGGAGACTACAATGGCGGTACTGTACAGGTAATTCCTCATATTACCAATGAAATTAAAGAGCGGATTCTGCGAGTTGCTAAAAGTACAAATCCCTCTGTAGTAATTACAGAAATTGGCGGGACGGTGGGAGATATTGAATCACTGCCGTTTTTGGAAGCAATTCGCCAGTTCCGTAAAGAGGTGGGACGGCAGAATGTGCTGTATATGCACGTAACTCTGGTGCCGTGGATTGCCTCTGCGGGTGAAATGAAAACTAAGCCGACACAGCATTCAGTTAAGGAATTGAGATCCATTGGTATTCAACCAGATATTTTAGTTTGTCGAAGCGATCGCCCTTTACCCAAGGGATTAAAGCAAAAATTGTCGGGCTTTTGCGATGTGCCGGAAGAATGCGTTATCACTTCCCAAGATGCCAAAAGTATCTATGAAGTACCGCTGAATCTAGAACGAGAAGGAATGGCAGAACAAGTGCTGAACTTGCTGCAAATGCAACAACGTAAACCAGATTTGACGCAGTGGCAAACCCTGGTAAAACGGTTACATAGTCCCAAGCACGAGGTAGAAATTGCCATTGTTGGTAAATATGTGCAGTTAAGTGATGCCTATCTATCTGTAGTGGAAGCGCTGAACCATGCTGCAATCTCCACTTATGGCAAACTGCGTCTGCGTTGGGTGAATTCAGAAGATTTGGAAACTGAACCAGCCGAAAATTATCTTGAGGGTGTTGATGGCATAGTTGTGCCAGGAGGTTTCGGGGTTCGGGGAGTAGATGGTAAAATTGCCGCGATTAAATACGCCCGCGATCGCCAAATTCCCTTCTTGGGTTTATGCCTGGGTATGCAATGTTCTGTGATTGAATGGGCGAGAAACGTAGGGGAATTAACAGATGCCAATAGTGCTGAATTTGACCCTTACACAATTGATCCGGTAATAAATTTATTGCCAGAACAGCAGGAAGTAGTAGATTTAGGGGGTACAATGCGCTTAGGGCTATACCCTTGTCGTGTTCTCCCTGATACTTTAGCTTTTAAGCTTTATCAAGAAGATGTAATTTATGAACGACATCGACACCGCTATGAGTTCAACAATGCTTACCGCAATTTGTTGTTAAAGTCTGGTTATACGATTAGTGGTACTTCTCCCGATGGACGTTTAGTTGAAATTGTGGAATTACCCAAGCATCCATTCTTTCTTGCTTGCCAATTTCATCCAGAATTTCAATCACGCCCCAGTACACCTCATCCCTTATTTAAAGGATTCATTCAAACAGCGATCGCTCTTTCTCTTTCGACATCTAGTACACCAACGCCATTGGAGGTGTCATAAAAATTCAAAATGACGCTCGTTCGCCCTTGGCGTCTCCCCTTGGGAGAGGACTCGCTAACGCTGCGCTAACAAAATTAATTACAACATTAACTTAAGGCTTCAGCAGATTTGGACATATAGGGTGCATCATTCGTAAATTTCGGACTTGAGGAGATGTTGTGGCGTACTGGGTGAAAATCCTTTACGAAAGGAAAGAATATGTAGTAAATTTTGAACGTGTCCATGCTTTTTGTTATGAACTGAATGGCAGAGTTACTTTTTGGCTACCCGATAGTGCTATTCCCATAGTAATTAACCCACAAAGTAACCTGGAAGACTATCAAAAAATTCTCGATTATTTAGAATGTGTGACAGGATTAGAATTAGATTGTGCCCACTGGGTAAAAATAATTTACGAAAAAAATGAATATGTAATTAATCTCAACTGCATCAGTTCCTTTTGTCATGAACCGAACGGCAGGATAACTTTTTGGTTGCCAGATGGCACTATTCCTATTATTATCAACCCTGTGAGTAATGCTGAATCTTATGAAAAAGTTGTGAAATACGTTAAGAAAGCAACAGGATATTCTTTGTCTTGAAATTACTGTGTAGCAAGTTGAAAAACAGATTTACTGTCTTCCCAATCTTAAAAAATGGTTTGTGGAAGTTTTTGCTTAATTAGCCTAGCTATCGAATCATCTTTTTTGTAGAGTTATCTAAGAAAAACAATTGTAACTTTAGTAGTAAGGTGCTAATTTTAAAATTGCATATAGCTCACTGCCATTCGTCAAAAATTTGTTTTATTCGCTCAATTGCTATGTCTGCTGCTTCTTCTGGAGATATGCTATTGACAACTATTTGATTGAGAGCCTTACCCCAAACATTCTCTTCTAAAACTAGGCTGTAAGCAGGATTTTGAACAATATAAAATGGGCGAGTTAGACCTTTAGTCAGTGTTTGAGTTGCAGTGGAAAGATGAGGATCTGCTGGATTTGTCCAAAAAGGGTCTTTCCAAACAGGTTTCATTACTGGTAGATACCGACCTCCAGTAGCTTTAAGATAGTTTCCTATTATCTCAGGTTTGATTAAATACGCAAGAAAGTCCTTAGCTACCTTTTGGTTTTTAGACTCGGCAAACAAAACTATTTCATTAACCGAGACTAAGTAGCGCATCGGTTTACCATTGGGTTTGTTCGGAAATTCTAGGATACCAAGCTTGTGACGATAGGTGTCAGGATCTTGGCGGACGGCAGCAGGAATTGAGAGCGAGGAGTTAGGCGTCATAACCACGCCACGATTGAGCAAGCTGCGATTATTGTCTGGATTTAACCAGTTTACTGCATCTGGTGGTACGTAACCCTGCTGGAAAAATTTCGCATACCACTCTAAGCTCTCAACAATACCTTGATGCACTTGAGGATCGTTGAGGAGAAGTTGACCCTTGGAGTCTAAAATTTGGACATTGTATGCGTCTAAAATCTGCTCAAATAAGTAGTAGGTATCTGTAGACCCAGTGGAGAAAGGAAAGCCTAACCCATAAATATTCTGTTTTTGCTGTGCCCGCAGATCATCCTGCACTTGTTTCCAAAACTCCCAAAAGACATCCCACTCTTTAGGAATATCGCTTTGAGTTCGACCTACTTGCTCTAGCAAGTCTCGCCAGTAGAAGATGTGAATTGTTAATTGATTAATTGGGACTGCATAGTAACTCGGCTTTTTATCAACATTGTTATATAAACGAACTGCTTCCAGCACACCTTCAGAATAAATACTTTTGACTGGCTCAATTACATCAGAGACATCTGCCAGTTTACCTTCCCAGGCAAGACGTGGATACAGCTCCCTCTCAGCACTGCTATTTATGACAAGATCGGGCGAATTACCTGCCTGAAGTGCCCTTTGAGTCTTTTGTGGCAACTCATCGTTAGTATAGAAAGTAAGTTTTATTTTGTTGCCGCTTTGTTGTTCCCAGTTACGAATGATCTTCTGGAGCGCTTCATCCTCTTCCAAAGTATAACCTTTATCTGACCAAATCTTTAGAACTTTACTGTTAATAGGAGACTCAGTGACTAAGGATTGGTTAGATTTTAAGATGTTAATGCAGGCAAGAATTATCAAGCTGAGTATCAATGCCACTAGTACGTAGCGATGGCTAGCTCTTATTAGCATTACGGTAAAAGCTTGCTTGACTCTTTGCTGATTCTTAAAGCCTTTAGCCATTGGACTGGCTTTGGTTTTGAATAACATACTCATTTTTTATGATTTTTGCCAGAAAAACATCTTTACTGCATCTTCTGACATCACATAACGCTTATTCAAGTCTTATTTAATCCGCAATCCTAAGTTCTCTGTCTATTTTTTAAAAAAGTTGGTGTCTGTAGCAAGCTCCAAAGCAAATTTTTCTTCTACTAATTCCTAAAGATTAATGTCTCTAGCTGGGATTGTTTGAACCATAATCTAAAATCCTGAATAGCATTGCCATGCCAACTTTGCTGCACCTACTATCCCAGCAAAATTGCCCAACTCGGCTGGCAATATTTGTAAACCCGCTCGTGATAAAGGCTGCACTCGCTTCTCTATTTCTGCCTTCACACTTGGTAAGAAAAACTCAAAGCTGCCACTGATACCGCCACCAATCACGATCGCTTGCGGTGTGAGTACATAAATCAAACTCGTCAAACCAATTCCCAAATTAACACCATATTCTTGCCAAAAAGTCAATGCTGCGGCATCTCCTTGTTGGGCAAGAAAACCCAATTCGATGGGTTCCTTGAGAGTGCGGCGGCGAATTGCAGTCGCACAGGCATATTGTTCCAAAGAGCCTCGATTGCCACTATTACAAATTGGGCCATCAGGATTTAAGGAAATTAAACCCAATTCTCCAGCAGCTCCTTGATGTCCAATAAATAGTTTGCCATCAAGGATAATTGCGCCACCAACCCCAGTACCTAAAGTTAGCAGAATCAGATTTTGAAAGTGGCGACCGGCTCCCAGCCAAGCTTCTCCCAAAAGAGCGCAATTAGCATCATTTGCGATCGCAGTCGGTTTGCCAGTTTTGGTTTCTAACCAATCTGCTAAAGGCACATCGATCCATCCAGGTAAGTTAATCGCGATTTTGGCAATGCGTCCTGCGGCATCGGATGGGCCAGGAGTACCAACACCAATAGCAACAGCTTGATTATCTGGATCGATTTGAGCGATCGCATCTACCAGCACCGCCAGCACAGCCTCCGGCGTTGTTGGTTGAGGAGATACCACAGTCAAAGATAAGAGACAAGTACCATCAGCTGCAAAACGCCCCAGCTTAATTGCTGTTCCCCCGACATCAATGCCAATTACTTGAATTTTGTCATTTATCATTTATCATTTGTCATTTGTCATTGGGCAAAACAGTTCCGAGTTCCTCTTTTCCCAGTCCTGAGTAAAGAAGCGAGATTTCCAACTCAGCACGGGCTAAACGCCCCGCTTCCACTAACAGCACTGATGACTCAGCACTCTTGAGGGGCATTGGTAATTGGTGAACAGCTATTCCCTATTCCCTATTATTGGGCGCGAGTCGTTTTCAACCTCGATCTGTTCGCATAGTGTCTCCGCTTGGGAGAAGACGCGCAGCTTTCAACTCCGATTTCTGTAAATTAGCAAAAGTCGTGCTGCGGAAACTCGATTGCTCTTGCCAAGCTGTAATTGGCGCACCTCTTAAGATACCAGCAAGAGCAACGGAAAGGATAAACCCGCCAGTAGCGGCAGCAATTAACGTTAGATTATCTTTCATACAAATCTCTCTATTGTTTATTTGTCATTTGTCCTTTGTCCTTTGTCTAAAACTAATGACCAATGACCAATGACCAATGACTAATGACCAATGATTACTGTCGGATTCTATTTTCTCTCCGTAATCGGGGATTGACAAATTCATTTAACCCCTCACCAAGTAGTGATAACCCTACCACCATCAATGTCATCGTTAAACCAGGGAAAAGGGTAGTCCACCAAATGCCAGTAGGTAGAGCTTCTAAGGCTTGTTTTAAATCATGTCCCCATTCTGCCACTTCTTCAGGGAGTCCTAGCCCCAAAAAGCCTAAACCGCCCAACACCAAAATCGCATCAGCGGCGTTGAGTGTAAATAGGACGGGTACGCTTTGAATGACGTTGAAAAACAGATAACGGGAAAGCACAACCCAAGTGGAAGCACCCATTGCTTGAGCAGCTTCGATAAACACTTCAGTTTTCACGCTCACGGTGTGGTTGCGAACAACACGGTAATATTGGGGTATGTAGGCAATGCTAATAGCGATCGCTGCATTTAATATCCCACGCCCCACCACAAACGCCAATGTCACAGATAGCAGTAGCCCCGGTAGAGTGTAGATGCTATCCATAATAAATAGCAACACCTTATCCAATTTCCCGCCGAGATAACCACTCAACATCCCCAAAGGCACACCGATAATCATACTCAGCGCCGTTGCCAAAATCACCACCTGCAAAGCAGCTTGAGCGCCGAACAATGTCCGGGAGTAGACATCATAGCCCAGGCGACTAGTACCAAACCAATGTTTAGCTGAGGGTGGCTCGTGAATTGGATTAGAGAGAAAATCTTTCGGGTTTTGCAGCCATCCCCAAGCCTGGAATACAGGAGCGAAGAATGCCAGGAAAACGAAAAATAGGGTAATGGCTAACCCGATGAACATGAGTTTTTGGGAAAGATTGAGACTTTTGCTAAACTGTAAAAATGTCGGTAGTCGCCGTTTTGTAATGGCCATAGAGCGATCGCCTGGATCAAGCAAGATACGCTGACTATTTTACATATTGGGGACTGGGGATTGGGGACTGGGGACTGGGTATTTGGTAAAAATGTCCCATAAAATTGAGGGACTTTAGATTGGGATGATATGCAAGATAGAGGCTTTGAGTCTTTAGACTTGTACCAAGATAGCCTCAAGCTGCTAAAAGCGGCTTATCGATTAGCCAATAATTTGCCGAGTTGTGAGCGTTACAATTTGAGCGATCAATTACGAAGAGCAGCTTGCAGTGTTTTACTGAACATAGCTGAGGGCTATGGACGTTATCACTACTTAGATAGATTGCGTTTTATGTACATTGCTCGCGGCTCATTGACTGAAACCAAAAGTGCCTTTATTATTGCTGAGAGCTTGGGCTACTGCAACACAGAACAATTAAACTGGGTCAGTCAGCTTAAAGACCGGATTGAAAAAGGTCTTAACGGTTACTGTCGTTTTATTCGTTCCCAACAGCAGGGTAAAGAAGAGTACGGTACTCGACTGGGTGATTGGTGATTGGTGATTGGGTATTGGGTATTGGGTATTGGGGATTGGGTATTGGGAATTGGGTATTAGCAGTTAGAATTATTTTCCAGTCCCCAGTCCCCTGTTTCCAGTCCCTAGTCCCCAATCCCTAGTCCCCAATCCCCAATCCCTAAAGATTACTTTCAATCAACTGGCGGTATTCGCTCTTTTGCTTCACGCCTTTGACTTCCTTCACAAGTTCCTTATTTTTGAACAATTGAACCGTTGGCGTTCCTGTCACACCAGCATTTTCAGCAATATCTCGATCTTTGTCGATGTCAATTTCTACAAAGTGAATTTTGCTGTCAAATTCATCCACCACTTTATTTAAAATTGGCTTCAGGGTATGACAAGGGCCACAACCAGGAGAGACGTATTTAACAAGGAGTAAGCGATCGCTTTCATGGAACAATTTCCGTAAAGCATAACCTCCCTGATGGCGTGTCCCATCCAAATTAAATCCAGCTTCTTCCTCGGCTTCAGTCTTTTTGGCTGGTTGATGTTCTAATTCATTATCTGCTGTTTCTTGCTGTTGATGGAATTCTTGAATCAAACCAGTGAATGACAACCAACGTTCTGCCAACATCGCCGCCATACACCCAGTACCCGCAGCCGTAATTGCTTGCCGAAACTCATGATCTTGTACGTCACCAGCAGCAAAAACGCCTTCTACACTGGTTTCTACAGTACCGTGCTTGGTGACAACGTAACCTATCTCATCCAGTTCTAATTGTCCTTTAAATAGAGAGGTATTGGGACTGTGACCAACTGCGTAGAATAAACCCTTAGCGTGCAGTTGGCTCTCTTCACCAGTTTTAGTATTTCGGACTTTCACCCCTTCCATGTGACCATTACCGAAGATATCTACGGCTTCTGTGTTCCAATGCACTTGGATTTTTGGGTTACTCAAAACGCGGTCTTGCATGGCTTTAGAAGCCCGCATTTTATCGGTGCGTACCAACATATTTACCTTGGAACCATACTTGGTAAGATAAATTGACTCTTCCGCCGCTGAGTCGCCAGCACCAATTACAGCCAATTCTGCACCGTGAAAAATCGGTGTCGCACCATCGCAAATCGCACAAGCGGAGATACCTCGACTCCAAAATTCATGTTCGTTGGGTAAACCCAAACGCTTTGCAGTTGCACCAGTAGCAATGACAATGCTGTTGGTTTTAATTTCCCTTTCTTGCGATCGCACTGTAAATGGACGCTGACTCAAGTCAACTGATATAACATCTTCAGTATATAGTTCAGCTCCCCAGCGCTCCGCCTGCGCCTTCATTTGATCCATCAGTTCCGGCCCGGTAATTCCTTTAGGAAATCCCGGAAAATTCTCAACTTCTGTGGTTGTCATTAGTTGTCCACCAGGTAATCCCCCGGCTTGGAAACCTTCAAAGACAACGGGTTTCAGGTTAGCGCGTCCAGCATAGATGGCAGATGTGTACCCTGCTGGCCCAGAACCGATAATTACTAAGTTTTCTACAGTTGGGTTAGTCATGCAAATATACGAACTCATAACGACTACGTTTAATATAGCATAATAAATTGCGATTGGCTACGCAAGTGGGGAGCGATCGCAAAATGCCTACGCTACTATGCGCTTAAAACTTGCCAAACATCCTCTTAACCGCTAAGACTTTTCTTGCAGATACTTCCTGATAATTTCAATATCGAGTTCTAAAAATTCTGCTATTTCTTGAATGCTCATACCTTTGTCAACACATTTTGAGACTAATTTCAATTTTGTCTTTGTTAAGATACTCTTGTACAATCGAGTATTTATGAATTCATCTAAATCAAGCATGGCTTCAATTTCCTCTAAAGCAAGATTGGGAAACTTATAAAATACAATTGCTTGGATAAATGCTAGCACTTTCTTTTGAAGATTTTCATCGGGCAAGTCCTCTCGTGCCTGAGTGATGAGCTGTTGGGCTAAGGAAGTAGCTTTTGTAGGTACTTCTACAAATAGTTTGGCAATTCCTATTCCCAAGGAATCTTCAGCATTAGCAGAAAGTTCATTCAGATAAATGCAGTGTAGATGTTGTTCTACTAAAGCCTGATAGCGCGGATGAGGTGGGGTTTCATGAATGCGTTTGTTGTAGATAACAATTGCGTACCAGTCTGAGTTTGCTGGTTTATATTGACGAAAGTAAACAAAAATTTCCCCAAAAAGTCGTTCGTAAAATTCTTCATCTTTGTATGTTTGCAATTCTACAAAATATAAGGGTTCATTTTCAAATCCCTTGATAGTAGCAAAGAAGCCATCTAGACGAAATGATTGTTGTTTGATTTCAGGTGCAATAAATGTGTAGATATTGGGATTAGTCTCAGGTTTATTAATAAGTTCAAAAAATATTTGTGGTAGTTCCTTGATAAGTTCATAAAAAATTACATCCGTTTTCATTGATGCTACTAATGGCAAACTAGAAAGCCGTTTTTCTTTAAATACAATACATTGTAGCTTTCTTAGAGTGCGGTACTTATGATATATATAAGAGTATTTTCTGTAATATTATGTCTCTCACCATTACAGACTTAGAGGAGCTACAAACCGAGCATCCAGAATGGCAGATGGAGCTGGTAGAAGGGAAAATTATAGTTATGGGGCCATCAGATTACGAGTCAGAGGAAATTGGCACTCGGTTGAGTACCTTCTTGAATATTTGGGTAATGTCGCGCAAGCTAGGGCGAGTGACTGGCTCTAGCGCAGGCTTCATATTACCTAGAATAGAAGAGGACGACTCGGAAAAAAGAAACCTGCGTGCCCCTGACGTGTCTTTTGTTCGGGCTGATCAGCTGAAGAAGACCAAGCGCGACTTTGTAGAGTTAGTTCCAGACTTGATGGTTGAAATTAAATCTAAAAGTGACAGAATCAAACCGCTTGAAGAGAAGATTCAGCTATTCTTGCAACTTGGGTCTGTAGTCGGTATGTTGATCGACCCTGACAAATTGACAGTAACGGTTTATCGAATAAACCAAACTCCAGTGGTATTGGAGAATGGCAACACATTCATATTGCCAGACTTGCTGCCAGGTTGGGAACTGGCAATATCAGAACTGTGGCCACCTGAGTTTGAATAAGGCACTCCCACAATCGAAGTTGAGAATCTCGCCCTTGCTCAACTTCATTGGCTCAGTGATGTTTGTGTCATTTGGGATGCAGGGATTTTGGATTGTATAACTGTATTTCCCCAAACTTTTTTTCTGGAGGTGATAGGAAAGCGATCGCATCTGGGTAAGTTACATCTAGAACACCCAAGCAACCCCTACCCCTGGGAAAACACTTATGAAAACCGAACTAAAAGCCAAGTTTCTCCAACACATCCTTGACAAAAAGAAAGGAGATGAGGGTTTTACACTCATTGAATTACTAGTAGTAATTATCATCATCGGTATTTTGTCTGCGATCGCTCTACCTTCTTTCCTCAACCAAGCAAATAAAGCCAAGCAATCTGAAGCCAAAACCTATGTTGGTTCTATAAACAGAGGACAACAAGCTTACTATACAGAAAATTCCTCCTTTGGAGGTACAGTTGATGACTTAGGAATTGGTATCAAAACCTCAACTTCCAACTATACTTATGGCACTACTACCACTGCGGCTTCAGGTTCTACTCTTGCTTACGCTACAACCTATTCAGATTTGCAGTCTAACATCAAAGGCTTGAGAAATTATGGCGGTAGAGTTTACTTACAAGCTGTAGGAACAAACTCAGAGTTAACTAGTATTTCTTACCTTTGTGAAGCTAAAGATGTAGAAGTGAGTGGTAGTGGCTTGACTAGCGGAAGCACTTGCACCACTAGCGCAAAACTCCTTAAATAAGAATCAACATATCACTCATACTTGCGACAAATATTACAATTCCAAAAGAGTTAAGAATGCCACCTCATAAAGGTTATATTCTTAACTCTTAAAAGTTTTAACTATGATTATTGTTACAGAGACTCTAAGAGGATGTTTGAAAATTGATTGGCTGTGATTTCAATTGCATTGTTACCCCCCTTAGTCCCCCCGATGTATTGGGGGGAAACAAGAAAAATCCGGTTCCCTCCCCTTTATAAGGGGAGGGGTAAAAAATGTTTGATACATCAATCATGACTTTTCAAACATCCTCTTAGACATAGATTTAGGGTGTATTATAGCTGTGTGGGTATGGCTGCGCTTAAGCGGCAACGTAACACACCCGAAAAATTGCAGATTATTTAAATTGGAATTTCCTAAAACTAAATTGTTTGAAAAGTAGAAAATGTAATATGACATTAGAGCAATCTTTTCCTAATAACCATAGTTGGCAGCAACAAGCAGAACAATACCTAATTGCAGAAAACTATAGTGCAGCCGCTACTCTTTACGAGCAGGCAATTGAAAGAGAGCCAGATATTAAATCTTATTATTGGAATTTAGGACTAATGTTGCTGTTGCAAGGGCAAGAAACTGAGGCACAAATGACTTGGTTGATGGTCTTATCAGAAAGTGAAGAAGAAGAATTATACACGGCAGAACTAGTAAAAGTTTTAGAAACTGAAGCTAAACGTCGGATAATTATAGAAGACTATCGAATTGCCTTAGGAATTCGTCAACATATCAGAGAAATTGTTCCCGAAGATATCAAGAACTTGCTACATATTCTTGAAATTGCGATTAAATTGCATGATTCTAATGAAGATATTCATCCTTTGTTAGAATTAATAATTAATTTATTGCCCACACAAACAACTTTATATGATATAGATTTACTTTTAAATATTGTAAAAAATATTCTAATTTATGCATCCCAAGAAACATTAGTATTCACTTTTGTAGAGGCTGCTATTAAGTATTTCCCTAATACTACAACTATCATTGAGACGGTAATGTTAGAAAGTCTAGAAATTGCTATATTTCAAAAAAAACCGGAATTAGCATCACGGTTTGCAGAAATTTGTTGGCAGCTAGTTCCTGTAGATAAAGTAATAGAACAGCGAGAAATTCTCGTAACATTGGCTAACTTTTACCAAAATGCTCAAAAATATACACAAGGTATAGAAACAGCAAAAAAATGTTATGATCTAGTTAATACATTGGCTGAAAAAATTTGTGCCAATGCTTTAATTCTTAGAGGTTTAATGACAGCGGGCAGTTATTGGAAAGAGGTATGTTCTGAATTAGATCAGCAAGTATTACTTGCCAAACAATTTATTCAAGAACAACCTAATAATCTTGATATAGCGGTTACTACACGACTTTTTGCATCAGGCTTTTTCTTGCCATATATTTATGACAATCCTGAAAAAAACCGCAAGTTTCAAAATGAAATTTCTAGTTTATGCCAAGCTAATGTTATTCAAAATCGTCTAGAAATTGCAGAGCGACAAAATAAGTTATTGCAATTTCGCAAACAGAGTAGAGATAAGGATAAAAAAATTCTAAATATAGGTTATATTTCTCATTGCTTAAAAAGACATTCTGTAGGCTGGTTATGTCGGTGGATTTTTCACAATCATAATCTAGAAAAATTTAAAATACATAGTTATTTTCTGCACAATATAGATATCGTAGAACAATTTACAAAAAATAATTTTGTTGACAAATCATCTAAATTTCATATATTTGGAATTCGTGACTATGATATATGGGATAAAATCCAGGCAGATGATATTGATATTTTAGTAGATTTAGATAGTATTACTCTAGATTACTCTTGTGAGTTGATGTCAATAAAATCAGCCCCTATACAAGTAACTTGGTTGGGTTGGGATGCTTCAGGATTACCATCAATTGACTATTTTATTGCTGATCCTTATGTTTTACCTGAATCAGCACAGGATTATTACAGAGAAACGATTTGGAGATTACCTCAAACTTATATAGCTGTTGATGGTTTTGAGGTGGATGTACCTAATTTACGACGGGAAAGCTTAGATATTCCTAGTGATGCCATAGTTTATTTTATGACTCAAAAGGGATATAAAAGGCATCAGGAACACCTGCAATTACAGTTGAAAATTCTCAAAGAAGTACCCAATAGTTATCTTTTGATTAAAGGTGATGCTGATCCAGAATCATCCAAAGAATTTTTTGAGGGTATTGCAGAAGAAGAAGGTATTGATTTCTCTCAACTGCGATTTTTACCTAATGCTCCTTCTGAAGCGATTCACCGTGCTAACTTGGGGCTTGCAGATGTTGTTCTTGATACTTATCCCTACAATGGAGCGACAACAACGTTAGAAACCCTTTGGATGGGTATACCTATGGTAACAAGAGTTGGACAGCAATTTGCAGCCCGCAACAGCTACACCATGATGATGAACGTAGGTGTAACAGAAGGCATTGCTTGGAGTGAAGATGAATACCTAGAGTGGGGTGTGCGCTTGGGTAAAGATGAAAAATTGCGACAGCAAATTTCTTGGAAATTGCGTCAATCAAGGCACACAGCACCGCTATGGAATGCCAAGCAGTTTACTTGTGAGATGGAAAAAGCTTACGAACAGATGTGGCAGAGGTATATTGAGGAAAAATAAGCTCATAGTGAGCGCTTAAGCGCTCAAAATAACCTCTTACAGCAATTTCCAGGTAAATGAACCACAGATTATCGTAACTTTAAGGAAGCCTATATCTATGAGGTGGTTGTTTATGTCGCATGGCGGGTTTAAAAGGTAATATAAAAATAAGAAATATATATAATTTATTTCTAAGAGTTAAAGCCGCTTACTAAGTAAGTAAGCGTGAATAATTAAAGGTTTGTAGTAAGGGCTTCAGCCCGGAAAATAGGGCTAAAACCCTTACTACGAAACAATTAAATTAATTTTACATTGCGTAACATAGTTTGATTTATTCTTGCCCACTTACTTATCAAAGTTAAAAGTTATCCCAATCACTACCATAATCTCGCACTGGATATTGAGTCCAGCAATCACGCAGCCATTGTTGTCCACAAGCTTGTAAATACCAGTGAACACTACTTTCAACCCAGTTGTAAGGAGATTTGACTAAACCATGTTTAACTGGGTTGTAATGAATATAGTTAACAGTTGTATAGTAATGTCTTTCAGAGCGAATAGCGCGATCGCTCCAACGATACCAAATTTTTCTCTTAGTTACATTGTTTTCTATATTCCACTGGCGAGAAACCGAACCATGTATTCTCCGAAACAAGTCACTCAATACATCAAAATTTACAACCTGAACTAGTAGATGATAGTGATTAGGCAAAATAACCCAAGCACATATTCTTAAGTTTGTAGTGGGCGCTTCAGCGCTCCTCTGTTCATTTCCACTCCCACCAAACCTATCAAAAATCATATCTAGCAGTTGCTGACGACGAGATTCAGTATTTATATGACACTTATGCTCGTAACAAGCTACCGTTAACAGATAAAATTGCTTATCTCGTACTTTATGTGGTGGTGAGTGGGGTGGATAACCCTGGCTTAGGCCATATTCAACTAGTTCAGCTTTTTGTTCTGTTGTGAGTTGGCGATATTCATACATATATTTTTAAGCACTCAAGTGCTTACTACAAACAATTCAAAAGTTTGTAGTGAGGACTTTAGTCCTCCTCTGTAATTACAAATTTAAGCACTAAAGTGCTTACTACAAACTTGTTTATAAAAGGCTTCTAAACCTATGACACAGGATTTTTTTGCGAAATGCTGGGTTATTACCCACCATAGGAGGCTTGACTACGATTAGACAGACGTCATCTCTAATTTGGATGCGATCAAGCTATCTACATCGCAGAATGGGAGATTTTCTGCTTTCGCTTGTGCGATCGCAGATTGATTATCTGTTGCTAAAGCAATTCGAGTATGAATTTTAGGCAAAAGAGTTTTCCATTGTGTATCACTCATCTTACTAAGCAGAGAAATTTCTGGCCCCTCAGTTATATTTACATCATCTTCCATGAGCAAATTCATGGTCAAAGACGATAAAAGCATATCGGCTTCTTCTTCAGAAATATTGTGAGTATCTATCAGGAGAGTTAAGCTACTTTTATCTGGGTGAGTAGTGAGAGTAGAAATGACACTCGCTAAATCTTGATATAGTAAGTCTTCTGACTGTAACCAGTCTGGGAAAATGATTAAGTTAATATCTCCTAAGCGGAAATTTTGACTCAGAGTATCTGCAAGATATTTACTAAATAGTTCTTGGAAGAGGCTGCCTATTTTAGCTGAGTAAGAGCGACTATCTAGAAAACTAGGATTAGCTTGCATTTTTTCCTTGATTTGGGCGCTCTTTTGTTGGCGTAATTTAGGGTTATTGCCGAGTGCGATCGCTAACTGTACATAAGACTCTTCACTCTCTGGAACTAAATCGGGTACATCTAATGTTTGTACCATTGCAGCCCCCATTGCAGAGCGAAAGCTAGTTCCCCGTCTAGCAATTACTGGTAAATTAACCTGTAGTGGTTCTATCAAAGAAGTTGTTCCCGCAAATGGAAAAGAATCTAGATAAACATCGGCAATTTTAAAGTATTCTTTAACTTCTTCGCGCTTCGGCACTGGCTGAGGATCTAAGACTATCAGTTTGCCTGCTGGTATTCCATACTTTGAAAATACTTTATTTAAGTGATTCACAAAAGCTTTTTTAGGATAACTGTTTGACCAATTTGGGCCAAATGGCAGAAGCACTAAAACGGAATTAGGAACTTCAGAAATTATTTTTGCCCAAGCATCAATTAGTTCAGGTATGATTTTAAAGAAGTTAGCACCAGAGATAAAAATAACTGTTTCTTCAGATATACCCAAACTTTCTCGCTCAACTTTGACAGTTACATTTTCTTCTTCATTTCCATAACTAAAGCAATGAGCAGTTCCTTCAAGTTTCACCAACTTTTCTTGATATTGCTGTTGTGCCATTGCTGATGGATCGGTTAGTGTACCAGAAATGTAATAATCTATATGCCGCATTCCTGTTGTCACCACAGATCCACCACTTGTGATTTGTATTCTAGCTAACCGATGCATTGATAAGAAGCAGATTTGATTGGTTACTGCCGTCACATTGGTAGCAATAAATAATATATCGAGATCATCAGCACGAATAATATTTACCTGTTCTACTAAATCTTGTGGTAGCAGCTTAAAGGAGTTGGCACAGCTTTGACAATATTGTTCTAGTTGATGACCAGTTTGATTAAGAGAGTACAAAATTACTTCAAAATCTCTACTGATATACTCATAAACAGGAAGGTAAGCAAATGTTTCAGAACCAGGTAGAAAATGTGCAGCCAGGACACCCAACCGAATTTTTTTTCTGGTTATAGGTCTATCAGCAAACTCGTAATCTACCTCATAACCCTTAACTTTTAGTAAAGATTCTATAATTTCTGCACGTTTAACATAGATATCTTTAAGATTATGCTCATTAAAATATAGGGGAATAAAATTAGAAATCAACGTGAAATGACTAACTATTTTATCCCACAATTGAGAATCAGAATTTTGTAATATCGATGTGTGTAAATAATTAATCCATCCCTGCATATAGTAATAGTAATTATCCGCCTCACTAGGTTCTTGAAAGTGAACTTGGGAAGAAAATAGGAATTGTAAATAGTCCTGAAATAACCAACGAGGTATGCAAGAGAGGTCATGCTGTAATGGTAACTGGTCAGCACGGCAATACAGCATAGCCGTTAGTAAATTTTGAATTGCTTTTGGTCGATCAAAACCTTGAGATATACTTGTAACAACATCATTAGCAAAAATCTGTTCTTCATCAGTCAGACTTTCATATTTGATGCTACTATTCACTAACATCTTATGTGTTTTACCTAGCAGACTCAGATACATATCTGTTATCTGCTCATCTGAAGCATTCAGACATTCTTCTGCTATTTGTTTTCGCAACTCCTGCAATTGTGCATTTTCTTCACTCAAAGCTGCGTATCTATAAAGAGCTTGTTGTCTCGTTGCTTCAGGATATCGTTTATCACTATAAATTTTCTGAAATAGTTTTTGGTAGTCTAATAAAATAGCATCCTTTAAAGCAGCATTTCGACGAGTTTGTTGTTGTGGATGTATCCTAAAATGAGATAAAACTTTGTCAATAAAACCGATTTTGTATTGACTCATAATTCTGAGCCACATTTCTAAATCTACAAGTTGACAAAACTCAGAATTAAATAATCCTACTTTTTCAAAAACATCTTTTCTAATTAAGACTGTGCTAGGCTCTCCAACTTTATTAATTGGGTTGTCAAGTATATTTGAGTCTTGCAAAAGTTGTTGTCCTGATTGAATCAGCTTCAGTCTTGACCAAGCTTTGTGTACATCTTTAGCTTCATGATGCTTTAGAAAGTTTGAATCATAGACGGAATCATGAGTATTAGTAAAGAGTCTTCTCGGCGAAAAAACCAAACCTATCTCTTCATCTTGTTCAGCCAAGCTAACCATTTCTTCAATAGCATTTGGTTCTAGTAAATCATCTTGAAATAAAAATTTGACATATTTTCCTTTAGCTTGAGAAATACAAAAATTCCAATTATTAGCTAATCCATATCTTTCATGCTTAATAACAAAAAATAATATCTCGGATATATTTTTTAAACTATTGACTATTTCTATAGTCTGGTCATTTGAATTATCATCTGAAACAATAATTTCTATATTTCTATATGTTTGAGATAAAACACTATTGATTGCTTCTGCTATAAAGTCCTTCCCATTGTAAGTAGGAATACAAATACTAACTAATGGCTTTCCTTGTAATAAATTAGTTTTATTGTAAGCAGTTTGTTGCTCTAATTTATTTAATTCTTCATTTTTTAAAAAACTAGCTAATTGTTGAGAGAAAAAATTTATTGATGTATTTATAATTGCTTGATATTGAGAACTAAGATTATATTTTATAGTGTCAAGCATTCTAATAGTTTCTTTTAGTTGCGATTCTCGGCTTTTACTAGACCATACTCCTTTTGCATGAACTCTATATGCTGACATCACTTCATCAATGTATCCGATTTTTCCGTGTTGTGCATTTAAAATATGGAAAGTCCAATCTCCCATACTTTGTTCATAAAACCAATCGGGGAACTCTTGTACTAAACCAGCACGATACATTACTGAAGGAGTAGAAATAAAATTGTTTATTAACAAGTTTTCTATAGTAGAAGTTTTTGGCTGATTGTGTAGGAAAATCGCAGGTGAGTGACTGTTATCTTGCCAAAATACTAATACATTGTGAAAACATATAGCAAAATCTAGGTTTTTATCTAAAAAATCTACTTGTTTTTGTAGTTTTTCGTTTGAAGTCCAATAGTCATCACCTTCTAATATTGCTAGATACTGACCTTGACAGGCTTTGAATGTATTTAAAAAATTTTTGTGCGCCCCCAAGTTTACTTCAGGCAGTAATAAGCGAATTTTGTCCGAATATTTTCTTTGGTATTCAATTACAATTTGACGTGTATTATCTGTAGAACAATCTTCACCTATCACAAGTTCATATTCAAAACCAACTTTTTGCATCAATACACTTTCTATTGCTTGAGCAATAAAATTTTAATGGTTATAAGTAACCATTAAAACGCTAACTTTCATGCTTTTACCTCTAAGATATAAATTTTACATGTGTGAATAATATCGGACTTTGGAAAGTTCGGAACTATTTGCAACGACTAACTTAATAATTTGACAAATTTTGTTGATATCTTCTGGTTTTAATGCCGTGCCTGTTGGTAGGCAGAGTACTCGATTTACAAGTTTTTCAGTTTCAGGTAGCAATAGCCTATTGTAAGGAAAATAAGAACGATAAGGTTCCATATTATGACAACCTGGATAAAAGTACTTTCGAGCGATAACATTTTCAGCCTGTAATATTTCAACTAAATAATCTCGACTTATACCAAATTTTTTTTCATCAATTTCTAGAACAATATACTGATAATTACATTTTTGTGTTTTATCATAAGTAATAAGTCTTAGCCCAGGAATACTGTGTAATTCTTGTTTATATTGTTGGTAATTACGGTAATTGATAGCAACAAAATCTTCTAAATTTTCAAGTCCTGTCAAACCCATTGCCGCTGATGTTTCATGCATTTTCCCGTTTGTACCAATATAGATAACGTTATCCATACCAGTAAAACCAAAGTTAGTCATCAGACGAATTTTTGCAGCTAATTCATCATTATTAGTCACAATTGCTCCGCCCTCAAATGTGTTCAAAAATTTAGTAGCATGGAAACTAAAAACTTCGGCATCTCCAAAGCTACCAATCATACGTCCTTGATGTGAACAGCCGAAAGCATGAGCCGCATCAAACATTAATTTTAAGTTGTGGGTACGGGCAATTTTACTTAAAGCCTCCACGCTACAAGGACGACCCCACAAATGAACGCCAATAATACCTGTAGTACGTGGAGTTATTAATTGCTCTATTTGCTTTGGATCGATGTTGTGGGTTTTAGGATCAATATCACAAAATACAGGAGTAATTTCTTGCCATTGTAGAGCATGTGCAGTTGCAATAAAGGTAAAAGAAGGGACAATAACTTCGCCTTTTAAACCCGCAGCGCGGATGGCTATTTCTAATGCTACTGTAGCGTTACAGCTAGCAATGCAATGATTTACTCCGACAAATTCAGCAATGCGTTGCTCAAATTCTTGTACATAAGGGCCATTGTTCGTTAGCCATCTTTTATCTAATATGTCATTGATGCGATTAAGTAAGCGTTCGCGGTTTCCAATATTAGGACGACCAACGTGTAATTTTTCTGTGAAGGTTGGTATGCCAGTAAATATAGCTAAATTATTCAATTGTTGTTTCATTTGAAGTGCTTTTTAATTTGGTATTTGGGAAAAATTTAGAAAAGGTTTTAAACAAATCATTATAGGACGTTTTAAAAGTGAGGGTCTTTGATATATTAAAAAGTAAAAATAATTTTTCTGGTTTATTCCATAACTTTGGCGTAAAGCACTGTTTCTTCAGAATGTATAGTGTAATGATCTATGTACAACTGATAGCCAATATCTAAACTATGGATAAAAAGAGGAATTTCAAAAATATCATTTGGTCTATGATATATAGAAATAGCAAGTTTTGGACGGAACTTACGGATAGTTTCTACGGCCCCATGTAAGGCACTTAACTCAGCACCCTCAATATCCATTTTAATAAAATCCACTCTATCTATACTTTTTTCATATACAAGTTGATCAATTGTGGTAGTAGCTATAGGTATTGACGATGGAGCGTTACTAATATTTGCACCAGGTCCTTCGCCATGTAAATAAAGCTGAGTTTCTGAACTATTAGTTAGAGCATAATCACTGATAACTATTCTCTCTGCCAAATCCTCATTTTGGAGCAAATTGTAGCAAAATACATCTAAATTATATGGCTCTATTTCAAACGAAAAAACTTTGCCTTCTGAACCAATAGTTGATGCAAAAGCGATTGCTGTATCACCAAAGCACGCACCAGCATCAATAACATAATCTCCTGGCTCAGGACATATTTGAACATTATTTCTACTAAAATAATACTGCTTGAACAAAAATGTCCAAGCTACATTGCCCCACCAGCAATCAATAGTAATATGTTGATCTTCAAAGCTAACTCCATACTTTTGCAATTCGCCAAAAATACCAGAGTAATCTGTCTCAGATTCTGAAACTATCATTTCCCTAGCTTTCTGTCTGTCTCGCCAGTGTTGTTCATTATTGGTAGGTAATTTAAAGTGTAGATGTCCTACCAGTCGGAAAAGTAATAAGTTTGTTAACCAATTTTTAGACTCAGAATCAGCTAGAATTTCGTGAAGTCGCTGAAAATTTTCCTGATTTTGGAAAAGAAACTTAAGATAATAACTATATGAGTCTATAAAAATCTGCCTATTGGTATGATCCTTTGATAATGTTTGAAACCTATCATAATCCCAGTTATTTTCCTGAAAAGTATGAATATTTACATAAAAAGCATGGATAATATCATTGATAAATTGGGACATAACTTTGCTGTTACCAGATTTATAATATTTCAACTTGACTCAGTTATAAGAAGGAAATAATTCACAACTTAAATTTGCTATGTATAAGAGATTGCTACGGTCAAAATTTTAGTAGTTATCCTAGTTATTAGGCTACCCACAACTTCCCAAAAACTATCATTTAAAAATTTTTTTATTTTTTATTTAACGTATTTATACTATTTATTAGCGTGTCAAATTTGCAAACCTTACTTATTGTAGTATTTACTATTATTAAAAATAACATTTCATTTTATATTTTATTGTTTTGAATATCTTTGTTGTAATTCTTTCTAAGAATCGCCATTACCAAAGTGTTATGATAGCTGCCATTTTTATAAACTGTCTCTTCCAACTTTCCTTCTAGTAAAAAACCAACTTTTTCATACATTCTAATAGCTCTAGTATTTTGCTCAAGAACATAAAGATAAATACGATTAAGATTCAAATTAATAAAAGCGTGCTTAATAATTTTTCGGCACACCGCTTCTCCAATACCTTTAGACCAGTATTTTTTATTACTGATAACAATTGAAAATTCAGCAGAACGATTAATTGATTGAATATTTGTTAAGTAAACATTGCCGATAAGATGGTTATTATCTGATTCAAGAATAGAGAGTCTAACATTTTTATCTCTATTGTTAAGATAGTTCTCATACCATTTTTCATCTATTTCTTCAGAAATATAAAAAAAATTGCAACAAAGAAAATTGATAATTTCAGAATCATTTCTCCAGGCGTTAATTGTTTTTATATCCTTTTTTAAAATCTCTCTTAATGTAAACATTTTTAGATACCTAATAGTTCTTTTAATGATTCAATAACATAATCTAGATCGTCAATTTCATATCTATGATCTATTGGAAGTGCAATTAATTTTTGTGTTAAATCTTGTTCAAAATTAAATCCTTCTAATCTTCTCTGTATTGTATCTTTCCATAATATTGGAATAAAAATATTTCGTTCATATAATAGATTTTTATCTATTATATTTTTGAGCAAAAGAGGATAATGGTAAGGAATAGAATTAGTTGCTAAAGGCAAATTAAATTGATTAATCTCTTCAAAGATAGAATGATAATAGCTGAAGTTATACCGACGCTTATGAGCAATACTTAGGTAATCAATATTAGCTAGCAAATATTCAGAAACTATTGATATCTTTTTAATTTCATCATCCAATCCTTTCTCATATTCTATAAATTCTTGATATGCTTGTTTCTGCTTTCCTAATAAACGATTAAATAAATAATTACAACTCAAATCAGTATTCCTTTCATAGTCAACAGCAATATCATAAGGGGTATAAAGATATGCTCCATCCGGTACGCCAAAAAACTTTCTAGCAGAATTAAAAGACCAAGTTTTACTATTTTCCCGTTCAAAGAATGCTTGAGTATTATCGATGATAATTTTATCGCTATACTTATTAATTAAGGATTCAATAAATTTGCTCTTTATTCCAAAATAATTGATATAAATAAAATACTCATTTTCTTTTAATTTAAAATCTTCACTTGGTTCTAAATTTATATTAATTGAGTAAAAACTATAAGAAACTTGTTTATTTATAATCGGCTCTAACAATGCATCACAAGTATAAAAAGGTATCCATATTTTCTGAGCATTAATGTGTTTAAGTATGAGATTTAGGCAAGCTCTTCCATTACTAAGAGGAATTGCATTAGAATGATAATTGTAATCTTTATTTTGAATTTCTAACTCAAAAAAGCCTCCAATTGGTTTTACTCTAGCCTTCATATTAATATTTAAAACCTCACATAACTTTATACATAACTAAATATTTATAAATCTGATTGTTGCTCTTAAGTAAAGTATTTATTATAATGACTTATCTTTTTTATATCTAATCAATAATCTGTCATTTTATTTAAATTAAATCATATTCATTCAACATTTTTTGAATTTTTTCTTTATCATTAAACATTAAAACATCAATGATTGAAAGCCAAGGAACAAAATGATTATCAAATTGATTATATTCGACAAATCTTGGTTGAAAGAAGGACAACTTTATATTATTTTTTTGAAACACCTCTCTTGAATATAATTTTTCTCCTCCAATTGAATTTATGTAATGGTCAGATCCTAAACAAGTGTTTATACTTATAACCCGTTGTTCTCCTTTTAAAGTATTGTCTTTATTCAGTTTTGAAGAAAAATAAAATTCTGTACCTATATCTAAATAATCACATATAAGCTTTAGGCTACGCGTTATCATCTGTGAAATATTAATTTCATCTACGTACAAAATACAATTTAATAACTTTTTAATGTTTGAATAATAAGGCGCTTTTTTATAAGATAACTCTACTATGTTTAATAATTTTTTTCTCTCTCTCTCAAAATTTTCTGTAAAAAATCTCTGATTAATATTCAAAAAAGCAGAATCATTTTTTATGCTTAATGTAAAGAGGTAAGCTTCTCTGTTTAATAGAATTCGGTTTCTATTTATCCAACCTCCTTTTATGTACTGTACATCATCATGGATTACAAATTTGTCTGCCATATTTATAAGCTGAAAATACCCAATATAGGGAAATAAGTATGGCTGCATTATAGTAATCTTCATAAATAGCCCTTTGTTTAAATCAGTGAGCGATAAAAAATAGACCTTGTTGATAAAAATATTTAAACTAGTGGCTGAAAGTTTGAAATTTCGTAGATAATTACGAAAAATTATACCGCTACTATGCAATGTATAAAATAACATTGATAACGAAAATTATTATTGCACTATTTGAAGTAGAATCTTGTTTATCTATCATTTGAAAACATACATTAATTAAGTAATATCTTATTTTTGGATAAGACCTTTTTTGCAAACCAGAAAAATGCTAGCGCAGAGATCCGGGTATTGCATTCCTAATTTGTAGCAAGCTTCTAAATATGAGTCTGAAATTATGTCAGTACTTAATAATTTGTCAAATTGAAAATTGGCTAATGCTTTGAAAAATATACCGCCTCGATTAACAATATTAAGACCAGCATCAATAGTATCTTTTTCTAAGCTATCAAAAGCGTAAGTTTTTCTATGTCCATGAGCAAACTCTGCCTCAGTAACTGCCGTGTTGTGAGAAATAAGACCCATCTTAACGGCAATTTGCCGAGATGGAGCATTTGCATTGGGGACAGCTATGAAAAGCAGTCCCTGATCTGACAACCAGGAATTAATTTTACGTAGAACAAAGACAGGATCATCTAAATGCTCAAGCGTATGAATTAGAAAAATAGCATCGTACTTGTCTTGCAATTCCAGTGTTTCAAAGACTGAGTTAATAAATTTAACCCTATACCCCACACGATTTCTTACATATTCTACTAAAGTGTCAGCAGCTTCAACAACGGTGATATCTGTGAAGTGATCAATCAGTATCTCAGTAAATTCTCCTTGAAAGCAACCTAACTCTAATGCCTTACCCGATGACAAAAATGGTAGAAAAGAACGCAGCATATAGCGTCTTAGGAGTTTGTCAAAGCTATACTCATATTTGTTGTCAATGTCATTAGTATTAAAGGTTGAATATTCTGTATTGTAATCTCTCATAGTAAGTCTCTCTTTATATGGGTTATAATGCATTAATAAATTAACCTTGTCCTGGTTTGTAAAATCTCTTTTCTAGAGGTTGATACCATTCTTCCAAATTTGTTGGAACTAGAGCATTATATCCAAGGAGCTGCTTCATTTCTTCCGAAAAATGGGTTGCATAGTCATATCCAAAGTATCGAGGTAAATCCAACTGTTGCTTGACAAAAGGCTTAGTGAAACAGAGTGTAAGAGCGCGTCTAGGCTCATCCGTCTGATTGCTTCCTGCTGCGTGCCAAAGGTTAGCATCAAAAAGAATGATGCTACCACTTTTTCCAACAGCGCGAGTGGAATTTTTGTAGAATAATTTTTCAGATGGGCGATCTGCTAGATAATGTCCTCCATTCATGAAATAAGTTGCACCATTTTCTAGTGTGAAATCATCTAGCATGACAATCATTTGAAACATCAGTTTTAGGTTGCCTGTGAAACTGCGAACATCTCGATGAATATTCAAAAGATAAGAAGGATGATTCTTAAGATTATTTACACCACCAAAAATATTCAAAATGTAGTTGCCACCAAAGTAATGTGTTATGGCTTGTTTCAAATACATTCTTTCTAAAAATTCCATAAAGCTGTCACCCAATCCCAAGAGGTGATTAATTGTCCCATCAGTATTTTGTGCTACACCATTCTTGATTTGAATCTGACGAGCTATTGCATTTGCTTTATCGAGGTCTAGCTTCAACTTTTCAACTAATTGAGCATCAACAATATTCTCAAATAATACCCATCCTTGTTTTTCAAGCTCTTTTTCTACTAATACAGATGAAGAAAGATAAGTTTCATCATTGGCATACTTACTTTGAGAGTTGGAAGACATATCATACTACCTTTAGAGGTTGACCATTACGCCCCATTTTTATTGAGCGGAGACGCCTTTCCCCTCTTGCTTCTTAATCTGCTCTAATACAACTTTGTAATCTTGCCGATCAGGGTGCAACTTCACCAGCTTCTCCAAAAGTTTCATCGCACCTTTAACATCCTTCAATTGCAACCGCACTAAAGACAGTTTCTCTAAAGCAAGTTGGTTTTCTGGTTCCCGTTGTAAAACCAACTCGTAGCCCTGCGCCTGTTGCTGTAATCCTGACTCAGGAGAAGCAGACGCAGTTGCTGGCTTAGGTTGAGTAGCCTGTTGGATTGCCGGAATGACTGCAAATGCCGTAGAACCAAAAAACGAGAACATCGACACTATCGTGACAATCTTTTGTCGCCGCTGAATCTGCTTTTTGCGGGTAATTAGGTATTCTTCGTCTGAACCAGCCATGCCTCACATACTTGCTGCGGTAAATACTTAGGTATCAGCAAGCCTCCGTTCTGAGGATACCCATCTGCTCAACAGAAACTAACATCTTCGCTAAAAATTTTTTACACAAACTTCAAATACTGACTCTGAAGACGAGGGAACTTTATGCTAAACCCATGCTGTATCGACAATTTTGCCATGCGATCGCTCCTATACCTCAAAGCAAAACCCTACCCTGCGCCCTAACCCTCCAGGTCTTATTCTCTGAACAAAATATTAAAATTATATAAACAATACCTTAGCCAAAATAAGAGGATGAAGAGAGAGGTCCGGTGTAATAGAGTTA
>NZ_JABXKF010000107.1 GCF_017115165.1 Nostoc sp. LPT
CTTTTACTGGTAAGGATTTGGCAACGGAAAAGCTAAAGAACATCACGGTATAACTTGAAGTTTCCCTGTCCCCCATGATGACACCCTTGGCGATCGCAGAGCCATAAGGTGAATACGTACTTTATGGGAATCCTAGCTATTTTATAAGGCTTTCTTATATTCTCTATATGGACACAGGGGGGTTAACCTGGCTAACATTAAGTATGGCCTAGTCAAATAACATACTTAAAAAATACAAGTAATAAGAGATTTTATAAAATCATGCAAGTTTATTTGAACGTGATTCCTGATGCGGGCGACAGGCGACATAATGAAGTTATCTTATTAGACTCACTCACCCGTAGAGACATCCTAGCGAAGCTTGTAAACGTTACCGAAGATCCTGATAGGTATTTGTTGGCTGGTGCTGAGTCTATTCAAAATCTTGAAAGTATCTATGATGAGGAGGAGGAGTCATTAACCCTTACTGAATACTTAAAGAAAAAAGATATCGTAGTATCTGATGGTTCTTTTCATCTGTTAGCTACGCGGGTAACAAAAGAGTTTGTTAAAAAGTACGGACAAAAGCCCAAAAGAGTGCATCGGCAATCACCTACTACAGGTAAAAACAATTTCAGGATAACTAGTAACGAATATGGCAGTCTTAAGTAACAGTGTTATCATAAAGACTGCAAGTACTTAAAACTATTATGATAACTAAGATAATCTCAGGGCTGCTAGGGGTGTCCATAGTGCTGTCCAGTTCCTCTGTGCTAGCCAGGAATATCCTAATGGGAATAACTAAGGACGGGGCTAAACTGTATGCTTTGACTAACTACCTGCCTAACTCCGAGGATGATGGCATGGAGGGCTGGACATCCTTCACTTATGCCATAGAGGATGCCAAGGGCTACAGGGAGGTAAAAGCATACACATCCTTCTGTAATGGTGGTAAGCTTCTGTCTCAGCCAGTTAAGCGTACTAAGGACACCATGAAAGTTCCCGGTTGGTATTCTGAAACAGCTAGCGGTTCTGTAAGTGTGGTAGCCGATAGCCAAGCTAGCTATGACCTACTTAAATCAGTCTGCTATCTGGTATATAACCAGTACAGATAAACCAATAACTAAAGAATCTCTAAAACGTTCTGGGGATTCAGTTATTAGTCATCAGTGATTAGTCGTTAGTTATTGCTGTCTGTCTGCTTTGGCTGATAAAGTACCGGACTTGGGCAGCCATAGTGAGTCCATTAGTCGCTGAAAGGGTTCTTAGTTGGTGGTAAAGTTCACCATTCAGGGTTACAAGTAATCTCTTGGTTTTCATAGCGGCGCTATCTGGGGGTAAGTCGATATCTGAAGGGTTACAAGGTGAGAAGGCAAAGCCTTATGCGTTTACCTTGGTTCTTCCGGTCTGCCCAAGGCTATTAGTCCACCTGATGGTAAAGTAGCCCGATTGGTCATATTCTTTACCCTTATTAGTCCAGCCCCGATAAACACTACCTGGCTGCCACTCGATGAACTCAGGGTTATCTAGTTCCGGTCTGAAAGACCAGTCATAAACGGCATCCTCGAAGCCTTGTTTGTAAATCAGATATTGGAATCCGTTCTCAAAGGCTAACGAGTCATGCAAGGGATAATCGCGAAAACCGTCACACTCTTGTTGTCCCAAGGTATATAACTGGATGATTTGGGCTAACCTGGGGTCAAGGCTAGCGCCTTCTATCATTGTGTATTTTGGTTGCGATCGCCTGAGATGTAGCCATATCCCTTTTATCGCCATATTGCCCGCCAGGTATAGGGTTGAAAGTGTACCTTTTACCCCCAAAGGAAAACTTAAGCTGTATGGAGCCACTGTGATTTATTGGTTTAATATTTCGCATTGTCCCAAATCCGTCTCAGATGGTATACTTGGGACAGTCCAAAAGTGGTTAAGGACGTATAGCTCAGTTGGTTAGAGCGCTACGTTGACATCGTAGAGGTCACTGGTTCGAATCCAGTTACGTCCATTTGTTGTATAGTTGTACCTTCACAAATTGAATCGCGACATGTGTACATTAACTAATTATTTGTCACTGTTAACAGATTATTGTCATTTTTAACAAATTAATGTCCATTAGGTATTCTGGATTAGCCATATCAAAGATTAACTGCTATGGTCACACTGCCAGTTTAACAACGCATGACTTATTAACTAAGGATGTTGGCGCAAATAAACTCTACTGGTGAACGAAAGTGCGTCTTCGACCAGAGAGGGTCGTCATTTGTCATTTCTCAATGGTAGAGATTTGGAGGATATTTACGTTTCGTAATATAGTTACCTAATTTACCTGCAATCTTCTCTATCCTATAGGCGGAAGAAAATTGACAATATTTTGTTACAAGCATTTTCAGGGAAATAGACCATGTAGTAGGGGCGCAAGACCTTACCCCCCCTACGAGGATTTGTGGTTCAAAGAAATGAAAATTGCTGTAATTTGACAAGTTTTTGTTCCATTAGTCCAAGAATTCCATGACTTTTACCAATCTTTCAACCCACCTATTTTTAAGAGAAGTTTGTAAAACTCTCTCCAAAAAAATTGTCAATTTTCAAAGTTTTTTTTCAGCTCTTCTCTAGCTAGGAATGCTTTTGAAATGTAAAAAAGTATTATCGTGCAAAGTCTCATTTTTCCTGATTTTAAACCGTCTTTAACTGAGAAGGGTGTTGAAATACTTCTGATTACTTTTGTTTTTTGTGTGTCCACTCCTTTCAATCCGCCTCTAGCTGGGCTACGGTGTATACACAAGTCCTAAAATCATTGCCTGGTAAGATACAAGCCTTAGTAGGCAAGGTTTTGAGTTAAGCAAACTGATTATCAATAATATCAGCTTATTGATAGGGGACTAACGGAAAATCAAGGATTTTAAAAATAATTTTCCGTTGTTTTTCGTTGATTTGATTGCCAACTCGACTTGTGTATACACGGTAGAGGGGTGTTGAAACCTAACTGCTTCTTTGTAATCAAACTCAAGCTCTTTACCTTTCAACCCGCTTCTAGCTGGGAGGGGTGTTGAAACCCAACTGCGATCGCACTTGTTCACTTGTCAAGGTTCGGTGTTTTGTCAATCAGTTTATTTTGCGGGAATGGTAAGCGGAGATCGCTAATTCTTTCGCTTTCTCTTGTGGACTACCTCGAATTGGCTGTTTTGACTCCTCTATAACAATTCCAGCTTTAACAGCTCAGGAGTGAATATTTGCCATCAATCTGCCATAACTCCATTGATGAACGCTAACTCGGTACTGTTTGGCATACTGTTTTTGAACTTCTATTAAGTCTGATTTTTGTTCAGCTTTGGCTTGAACCTCACTTTGAACTTGCTCTCGCATATTGTCTAATTTGGGTAGAACAATACTTCCAGCAGAGTATGTTTGGGCGATCGCAATAATCTCTTTGGCGAGTAATCTGTCTATATATTCGCCTAACTCCGATTCTCCAAACTGATTTGGTGCAGCAAGCGTTTGAGCTATTTGGCGTTGATGGGATAAAAAATGCTTTTGCTTTTGCTGTCGATTTAGCAGTTTGTAATTATCACCCAGTAGTTGTGTGATGCTGCGATAGGTAATTACTTGACCTGTAGTACCGTCTACTACTGCTAGCGTTGCAGGCTTTTCTAAGCCCAGGCTAATACCAACAAGAATATGAGATTGTCCTTTATATAAAGGTTTCGTGGGGCGAGGAAAAGGGTTATTAATTCTGTCTAAGGTAGAGTTTTTCCGTTTTATGTGGGCTTGCTGTTTTTCATTAAGGTCGCCTTTGGCTTTTGTATTGGTGATAATTTTAGCGATTTCTTCAGCTTTCTCTTCCCTTACTTGATTGGTTCCTTCAGTCGTCCATAGGCGGGTATCTACAGAACAGTAGAGGGTTAAGCGATTAACATTCCAAGGATCGCCTTTGCCTTCCTCTTCTTGCCAAGCAATACGCCCACTACGCAGGGTGAACAGGCTACTGGAGTGTTAATTTTTGCTATTTTTCTTAATTTGTTGATCTTCTAGGAAGCGTTGAAACCAGTGAAGTTGGCGAGAATCACAATAAACTTGAAAGCTATGCTTTTTAGCTTTTTTCCCATTCGTTGATTGAGTTTTAGCAGTATTAAGGGGAGCAAATTCAGCCAAAACTTCAGCAGCTATAGTGCGAAGACTATCTAAGCTGACACCACTATTTTCGACCAATTCAACATCACTTTTGAGCATTTCCAACCAGCGAATTTTGCCTTCTAGTTGGAACTGCGTTAGCGAAGCTCGCCGAAGGCATCGCTTCATTAGGGCAAACCATGATTTATATATGTAATTCACCAATGCGATCGCACTCGTATAAAACCGTCCAGGCTGACCAATAAAGCGAGGGTCAGTTTTCAAAGGTTCGCAGAGTTGTTTCACTACACTAGTGGGGTGTTTGCCTTTTTGCCGCCAAGTTTCAAACTCTGGGTGTTGACTTACATGACGTAGTAGTTCATTAATCAGTGGCGTATTTAACTGAGCCATCAACTTCCATAGTTGCTGGTGTGATGACTCTGAGGCTACAAGGCGACACTGAATAGTGATTTTACTCATCGCTTTAAAACAATATTGTCTAATACTAACATAATTGTATTAAACAACTCTTCTGTAAAATAAATTGTATGCAGGAGACATTTTTTACAAGCAAGGAAGCTGCTGAAATCACAGGCTGCACCCTTCGTCAGCTACAGTATTGGCGAGAGAGGGGGGTGATTGTTCCTGTAATCAGTGAGACTGGGACAGGACGTAGTATTTATTACTCAAAGTCCAATTTGCTGGAACTGGCTGCAATGTCATATTGGCTATCTGTGGGGTTAAGTTTTGACATAGCCAGCACCACGCTAAAAAAGCTGAAAGATCAAGAGCCGGAGTTATTTATTTCAGGTCAAGGTAAGCGGTTTATGTTGTTGTGCCAAGCGCAGGAGCGTTCGCTTGAGCTTGTGGAGTTTGACAGAAAAAAGGCGATCGCATCTTTGGATGAAGGTAAGCCTGTAATTCCAGTGTGGTTGGACGTGATTTATCAGCAGTTGCGTCAAAAGTTGGATAAAAATTAAGACTCTTATTATAAAGCAGACACCACTGTACTTTAAACTGTTACAACTATTGGGATGCGATCGCCTTCTGTATTGACAACATGAATTAGTAGATGCATTTTACGTATTTACTTATCTTCACATAGTTTGGTTTTTTTATGCCGACTTACTTACTGGAATATGTATTGAAGCTCCTAATTTTTGTATTATCAATTATGCTTTCAGCCTTCACTGAACTGTATTGCTCTATAGTTTGCTATTTCTGGATATAAAATACTGCCGATATAATTCACAGGTTGGTATCACTTTATCTCTTAACTGTTTGATCACTCCCATACTGATTAGTTTATAAGTCATGCTCGAATCTAATGATATCGGTTGTTGAGAATTGATGACAATATCTAACGCTTTTGCTAATTCAGGTTGTTCTTGCAAGGTTACTTGATGACGCTGCAAGTGATGTGAATAAATTCCACTTGGTGTAGCTGCTGTATTGAGGAATTGAGCAAAAGTAATTTCTTTGCGACTAAGATGATAAATAGCCGTATGTACTAATGCTGGATGTCCTTCGAGCAGAGCCATAAGTTCTGTAGCTTCCTGATAGTCAGTCCAGTTAAGTCCATAGCGTTGAGCTAACTGTTGTACCTGCTCTACATTGAAGCTACTTAAGTCTATTGGCAGCCCTACATTAAATGGAGATTGTTTTAACTGGAGAGGTACATAAATTTCAGTTGAGTGAACTATAATCAGTCGTAACTTTTGCCAGATTGGTTCTCTTTTAGCTTCTTCGTACCATGAACGAAACAGAGGTAAGACATCTTTTGCTACTAAAGGATGCTCAAAAATATATTGTACTTCATCTAACGATAAAACCAAAGGAGTATCAATTTGCTTTAATAAATAGTTCCGAAAATAGAGAGAACAACTAATTTTACTGCCGATATCTTCATCCCAATATTCTTCTAACTTTGGTTCTAGCTGAAGTTGATGGGTAACGTTGGCACACAGCCAGCGCAAAAATCGATTCAGGTCGTTCAAAATTACGTCGTCAATTTGCTCTAAATTTAAGCTAACAGTGTGGTAGCCTTGGCGTGCAGCATAATCCAAAGTTCTCAGCAGTAAAGAAGTTTTACCCATCTCTCTAGGTGCTTTGATGCGGACTAAAGCACCAGATTTTCTAATTTCTTGACAAACTTGTGTTTCAAGCGCAGTTCGTTCTATGTAAAAAGGAGAATCGAGGGGAACTGCACCACTTGGGTAAGAGGGAAAATTAAGGGAGTTGTCAGTATTTTTACTCAACACAGGACGATAGGAGTTAATATGGTATAAAAAAACGGGTTCTAAGATATCTTTGGGCTTATACTGCCCCAAATTAACTGCATTTACCTGTAAGTGATGTTTAACCTGGTCGTAGACGGTTTGAGATAAGCAAATTCCTCCGGGTTCAGCTTGTGTGTGCAGTTGTGTTACTAAGTCTACCCCTTTACCCAAAACGTCATTGTCTTTGAAAAATACCTCTCCCAGATGAATGCCAATTTGATATAGCAGCCTATCTGGTTCTAGCAAATTAATAGCGGCGATCGCTAGTGCTTTTTGGATTTCTATGGCACCATCTACTGCTTTTTCAGCACTTTCAAAGGAGAATAATAGTCCATTCTCGAAAGACTTGAGAACTTGTCCGCCAAATTGCTGGCAATACTGACGCATTTGTTGCCAGTTCTGCTGTACAATATCCAAATGCTGCTGATTTACTAGCATTTCAGGTGTAAAAGCTACTATCCCGGCGAACATCAAGGTAAGGTAAGTAGTAACTATCTTGGAATTGGCAGGTTGTAGTGCTAGCTTTTGATTTACCCAATCCAAATTGAGGACTTTAGCATAGATTGGGTTTTTGACTGCTAAACTTCCTTGATGTTGGGTGACAAGTCCTGACAAACGCAATTCTAGGTATTCAGGGGAGTTTTGAGCAGGGATTGTTCCCTGTTGTAAAATCTGTTGATATAGCTGTAATAATTGTGTGCTTTTTAGAGTATTGCGAAGCAGGCGATCGCGTATTGTTCTTAAATGCTCTGGTTCGTCCTGAGCTTCCCAATTTTTGATAATTTGGTTCTGGACAATTTGCTCAATCCACTGCCGTTCTTCACCCTCTTGAGGGGGGCAAAATTCTATGCTGTTATTGCAGTGATTAACAATTAACCAACACAGTTTTTGAGTGAGAAATGGCTGTCCGTTAGTCCAATATAAAATTTCTTTTAAAACTGCTTGTGGGTTACTAAGTTTTCCTACCAATCCGTTTACTAAAGGTTCGCTATCTTCGATTTTGAATCCTTGAAGTTCAATAGCTCGACCGATATTAAAAGGCGTAGAATAGTGTTTGTCTTGAATCAAATCTGAAGGCGCAGCTACTCCCAACAAAGCAAATGACAGTCGCCTATAGGCTGGCTTCATAGCTCGATTTTCATAGCAGTGGCGAATCAAGGCAAAAAATTCGTCGGTGGAAAACTTTAAACCCAGCACATTATCAATTTCATCGATAAAAATAACAATTTTTTGCGGAATCTGGGTTAGTAATACTGTTTCGATAAACTCATTTAAGCACTGGATGGGGGAAAGATCATCGCGTTCTCTTAACCAACTGCGCCGATTTATCTGTAATTGAAAGCCGCTGACTAATTCTTGAATAATCCCCCCATACCAATTGGGGAGCCGTAATTTGCTGGCTACCAATGCCACTCAACTCAATTTCTGCACAGGCAAATCCTGAAGAGAGCAACTTATCCATCGTCCGTACTCGCAAGCTAGACTTCCCCATCTGTCTTGCGTTGAGAACATAGCAATACTCAAGAGCTAATAACCCTTCGTAAAGTTCAGTATCAGCTTGTCGCACTACATAGGTAGGCGCATCAGGCGGAAGACTACCACCAGGCTGATACTGATAGGTGGGGTTGAATTTGGCAAACATTGGTATTTTTCAAATGCTTAAAACCTTTTTCAGTGTTAATTTTCACATATTTATGTGTTTATGTATACCTGAATTTAACTGAATTTAACTGACTTTTAATAGTCCTGAATTTAACTCAACTACAGAGTTAAAAAGCCAAGCATACTTTAAATTGTGATGAGCAACAGAATAACTATTGATGTTTAAACTAGTTCGCGGTGCGAAACTTTTTTTAAGTCAAAGTTAACTCTCATTAAGCTCAGTTACTTGAGAACAAGCTATGGTTTTTTGTGAATGACTTCTAGTACCTCAAACAATGTTTGGCGGCACTTACCCTGATTTGAACCATGCCCAAAGAATCACAAACGTAACAAACCTAAGGAGTATATCATGTCCACTTTGTACACAATTCATATCGTAAATAACAGCAGTGCTTTTCAAAACTTCTTTGTCTTTCAGAAACCTGCGATCTACGTTGGAGGTCCGACGGTATATTCAAACAGCCTGTGGAGTCAGGGTATATTACCGTCCTCTCAAGGTGGTTCTTCTGCCACGTTTTTGATGCTGCAACAATACTATGCCGGTGTTCAGCAGCAAATAAACCCTCCAGTAGTCGGAGGGGTTAGTGGATATTCGTCTGCGATTCAACCGATAAACTTAACACCACAACCACCTGATACTACAACGAAGAACACGACCAGTATGATAGTATCACCAGGGTTAGGATTGACACCGCCTATAAACACCTCTGGGGTACAAACTGGTGCTTTTCGGATTACCACTCCCACATTTAATCCTACTCTAACCCCGTACAATGGAGGATTAGCATCTCAATCTCCGACGGGTGCGGTGACTCTTTCCAGTTTCATCGTCGCCCAGCCAAATCAAAACATAGATTGTCAGCCAGTACTACAATTTTATGTACAGACTGGAACCTACACGCCTGGTACGGTCATTAACTTTACGACTTCTTCGGCAAACGCCGCTGTGTGTGATGCGACTACAGGATATGTGACATTTATAGTTGCTTACAATGTAGATGGTACCTGGTCTGTGACATCGAGCGCACCGACTCAACTCATGGGTCAAGCCCGAATTTCTGCCTCCGCTAAAGCCCACGACTCTGCCGCATTTCCATCAGATGCACTACTGAATGCAGAGATTAAAAATGAGGCAGGAACGGCAGTTATATCCACAGGTTTGGCAGCCAACTTTAATGCACCTGTCACAGTTCAAAATTTGAGCAACCCCGGTGTTATTCACCTCCATGATGAATACCAGGTGGGTCCCAACGGTGGACCTTATGTCGGACGTATGTGCATCAACATAGCAGGAACCACGGCTACGTTCCAGTAACTCGAACAGTGCGATCGCCTATCTTGTCGGGTACGTTAGCGGGACTTAAACATTTTTGAGAGGGAAACAAGCCTCAAACCCATGCAGGGTAAGGGAAATACACTAAATACTCAAAAATAGCCCAAACCCAGATATATCAAAGAACCAAGCAAAACAATGTCAAAGTCTTTCTGTATATGGATTTAGGGCTATTTTCTGAGTGTTTTTTGTCTAAATCCTATTAGGGACTTCCAAAAAATAAGTGATCCAAAGGGGAATGGCACTAAGATAACGGTAAACCTATTATTCATAAGGCTTTTGGGTGTGGGGTGTGGGGTTGCAGGTTCGTGAGCAAGAAGTTTGTTAATATTTGCACTCCTAGCTAGTTTTCTTACTTTTTCCCTACCCCCTACACCCTGCCCTGACGAGGTTTCGTCTTTTCTTAGTGCCATTCTATGCACTAAAAGTGTGCGCCGTGGTACGCACTGATTGAATTGCCAACACAAAGTACAACACTACCTGACAACCAAAAGCAAGCCGTCTCAAGTGGAACACAATTACCCATCCCAGCTATGAGATTGTAGGCGATCATCTTAACCCTTTTTTGTTACTTTTGACAGAAAATAAAGACTGTAATCATTGCTATGACTATGAGTTCTCTTTCTTTTCAACACACCCAAACGGACGCTGACATCCGCCAGCTAATCTGGTTTTTAATCACCTATACCACATTTAGCGCGGACGGACAGTATTTCACCGTCCCTGGTGTTCTACCCCTCAGTTATTACTCGACCCCTGCCTATTGGGGAGATTATATCTGTAACGTTTGGGCAGGGCAAAACGGTGCTGATTGTACCGTTATCGTCAAAGATCACGGTGACGAGGGAACTGACCCCTCGTATTACCGTAATGGAGAAGGCAGTCCAGGGGCGCAACTTCAGATAGAACGGGTGGACGCGACTGATGGAACCGATATATACGATGCCGCCTGTTGGCAGATCGCCCTCGCTCTAGCCGCCAGTAAAAAACTAAGCGATAACCGCTTTCAACCCCTAGCTATCTAATTGGTATACAAAGCAGGTAAGCTGAAAACTTGCATCTAGCA
>NZ_JABXKF010000019.1 GCF_017115165.1 Nostoc sp. LPT
TTGATAGACCCCTGACATTGGATATCCCTCTTCTCATTAAATCTTATTATCTCATCTGTAGCCAGCTTTTAGAGAATTAGTATAACTAGGATAGGTAACTCAAATGCTGAAAAATGAGTACCTCAAATAGTGGTCGTGCATAGTATCAACAATGCCCACTTCTCATTACTGTTGAGAAGGTCTAAGTCTATCCCGCCAAGATGGTTGTGAAGGTGAAGAACCTGAAGAACCGGAACTATTTGCAGGAGGCAACTCTCGCCGAGTTCTTCGAGGTGGGGGAGAATCAGATTCTACTCTTCTAGATCGTCGCCGTGGAGTAGATGATTCAGAGGAAGAGTTACTAGAACTTGATTCGCTGCGATCGCGCCTTCTCCGTCTTGGGGTATAATCGCTTGCTTGCTGTTCTTCTTGAGAATAGTTTCTCCTTCTTCTACGTCTCCTAGATGAACCACTCTCCTCATAATTAGAATTTCTACTAGCTCTTTCCCCTTCTGAATCATCATCATCAGAGGCAATAGAACGATTCAGGACTTGTTTGGGCTTGATAGACTGGGCTTTGATAGTGCCTTTGCGACCTTCTAACTTGGGTCGTTTGGGAAACTTTTCTACGGGCATCCCCTCAACCGCTTTTTCCATAAATTCGTGCCATGTGTAAGCGGCACTACTACTACTGCCATCAGTGGGGTGGTTGTCATCGTTACCTAACCAGACCCCTGTCACCATCTGAGGAATGTAGCCAATAAACCATAAATCACGGGCTTCGTCTGAGGTACCGGTTTTGCCGGCAACTGGTCTATTATCTAATTGGGCAGCACCACCAGTTCCCGCTTGGACGACGTTGCGTAGCATCCAAGTCATGATGGCGGCACTGTCAGCGTCAAGGGCCCGTTTTGACTTGAAATTAGCTGACCAGATGACTTTGCCTTGGCGGTTGAGGATGCGAGTAATACCATGAGGTTCTGCGTGCAATCCCTGAGTTGCAAAACTGCCATAAGCGCTGGTTAACTCTAGTAGATTGACTTCATTTGAGCCGAGTGCTAAGGAGTAGGTGGGCTTGAGTTCAGATTTTATCCCCATATCATGGGCAAGTTTAATCGTTGGTATAAATCCCACATCAATCAACACCTTGACCGCAATAATATTAACAGAGCGGGTGAGGGCATCTCGGATGTTCATTGAACCCCGGAAGTTTTCACTATAGTTTTTCGGTTCATAGCCGTCTACGACAAAGGGCGCATCCTCGTAGCTATCGTAGGGGCTTTTGCCAGTAGCGATCGCAGTGGCATATACAAACCCTTTAAATGTCGATCCTGGCTGCCGTTGTGCCTGGGTAACTCGATTAAACTGATTTTTACCAAAGTCTTTTCCGCCAACCATTGCCTTAATTTCACCGTTTCGGGGGTCTATGGCCACCATTGCAGCTTGCTTAAAGTTTTCCCAGCGTCCTTGATTTCGCAATGTTTTCGCAACTGCCTCTTCTGCCACCTTTTGCCAACTTGGGTTGAGGGTGGTTTCTACTACTAGACCCCCACTTTTGAGCACATTAGGAGAAACATACTTGGGCAATTCTTTTTGGATGTAGCTGGTAAAGTAGGGTGATTCTACTTGGACTCGCTTGGGTGAACTCCTTTTGAGGGTTAATGGCTCCTGAACGGCTGCCTGCCTTTGCTCTGGTGTAATTACTTTATCTTCCTGCATCCGTAGCAATACTAAATCTCGCCGCCGTTTTGCCGCTTCGGGGTTTTTGTCTGGGGCGTACAAGCTTGGAGCAGGAGCTAATCCAGCAATCGTTGCCATTTGGGCGAGGGAAAGTTGATCTGGCGACTTACTAAAGTATACCCACGCTGCATCTGCTACACCATAAGCTCCAGATCCCAAATAAACCAGATTCAGGTAACGCTCTAAAATTTGATCTTTGGTTAATTCTTGCTCCATTTTTTGAGCTAGGCGGACTTCTTTGAGTTTGCGCCAGATTGTCTGTTCTTGTTTCAAAAACAGAATCCGCGTTAGCTGTTGGGTGATGGTGCTACCACCTTCTACGACACCTTGCGATCGCAAATTACTCAAACCTGCTCTGACAATCCCTTGCGGATCGACTCCGTTGTGTTGCTTAAATCTTCTATCTTCTGAGGCGATGAAAGCTTTTTTTAAATTATCTGGTATTTGTTCTAGCTTTAGCTGTTCTCTGGTCGCTTCACCTTGTTGTTGTAATATAGTGCCATCACCAGCTTTAATGGTCAGTGTTTGCTCTCGAAACACAGCATTCAACTCGGACTTATCTGGCAAAGTCCGATCTATTAAACTGATGCCGTAGATGAAGGCAACTATCCCACCACCAACACCCAAACCTGCCCAAAACCAAAAACGGCGATAGAGTGGTCTAGCGCCAGTTGCCCGATTGACCCTCATCCTAGATGGTAAAATTTTCATTTTGCTCAGTAACTGCCTCGTCTGTGCCAGATGTGCTGGTGGTAAGCTCTCATTCGTTCCTCCTTGTCCAAAGTCACTCAAATTAGTTGGTCTTCGCTTGAACCAGGAGGTAAGCTTCCCCACGTCAGTTCCTCGCTCAAAGTAGTAACTACTATATAACCACCATCAATCAACTTTGGGGTTATAGCACTACCATTGTGTTAGTATAATATCCTATAAATAATTAACTGAATTCACTAGAAAATAATGTTTTTTAAATATGGTTAATTTAGTTTTGTAAAAAATGTTGCAATTTTGATAACTATTGCGAATATAAAAGCTATTGATCAAGTATCCGCAAAGACAGCCCGAAAACGGCTTATTTCAGGAAAGTATAATGTCTACACCGGGCTACGACGAAGCAGAGCTAAGACGAAGCGCCGTTGCTCTTGGTAGTAATATCGGTGATTCCCAGGCAATTTTAGAAGCAGCTATAGAGACTTTAGCCCAAACGCCAGGTATTGTTTTAGAAGCCAGATCCCATTGGTATCAAACCAAAGCTGTCGGGCCACCACAGCCAGATTACCTCAATGGCTGCGTCACATTGCAGGTAGAAATACTCCCCCAGCAGTTATTAGAAATTTTGTTAGGAATTGAACAACAATTTGGGCGCGTGCGTCAGGAACACTGGGGACCACGAACCCTAGATTTGGATTTGTTATTATATGATGACATTACTTTGGATACACCAAATCTCCAGATTCCCCATCCACGAATGCGGGATCGGGCCTTTGTGTTAGTCCCACTGGCAGAAATTGCCCCAGATTGGATAGAACCAGTTTCCGGGTGTGTGATTAAAGAGCTGCTGAAAGAGGTAGACTGTTCTGATGTACATTTATGGATGGACAATTAAAATTACCATCCTTAAAAGTAGAAGAACACTGATTTTGCCTCTGTATTCACAGATAATCAGATTTTACTATGCCATTAGGTAGAGAATTACCACAACTGCTGAGACAACGCCTGTTTCATAAAGGACGCAAGTTTGATTTTGAAGTTAATCGCTTGCGTTTGCCGAATAAATCGGAAGGAGAATGGGAATGTATTCGTCACCCTGGCGGTGCTCTAGCTGTACCAGTGACAGCGGAAGGTAAACTTATACTGGTGCGCCAGTACCGTTTTGCAATTCAAGGACGGATATTAGAATTTCCGGCGGGAACAGTGGAAGTAAGTGAAGAGCCTTTAGAAACAATACAGCGTGAAATTGCGGAAGAAACTGGCTATAGTGCCCAAAAATGGGATAAATTAGGCGAATTTTTCCTAGCTCCTGGTTATTCTGATGAAATTATCTATGCTTTTCTGGCACGAGATTTAGAAAAGCTGGAGACACCACCACCACAAGATGGAGACGAGGATATCGAAACTGTATTTATGACTCCTGAAGAACTAGAAAAAGCTATTCTGGAGGGAGAGCCGGTAGATGCTAAATCAGTTTCTAGCTTTTTTCTGGCGCGTCCGTTTTTAGGTTAATACCCTTATGCTGCTAGAGTTAGCAATGCCTTCGGCGGGTTACGCCTACGCAGATGCCTATGGTGCAGGCTTTGAATGTGCAGACGAAGCGATCGCTAACAATGATTTGAGTCGATACGTCGAACATCCGCGATTTCGACTCAATCCTGGCAGCTACACCGACGACACCCAGATGAGTATCGCCATTGCGGAAGTGATTGTTGCTCAAGCACCGTGGACGCGAGAAGTTTTAGCCGATAGTTTTTTTACAGCTTTCAAACGCGATGAGAGAGAAGGTTATGCTCGAAACTTCTACCATTTTCTCAGAGAAATTCAAGATGGGGAAGAGTTTTTAACCAAAATTAACCCTGATAGTGACAAAAGCGGGGGAGCGATGCGTGCAGCACCCATTGGCATCTATTCCACCCCAGAAAAAGTGATTGAGGCGGCAACAATTCAAGCGGCAATTACCCACAATACACCCGATGGGATCAATGCTGCTGTTGCGGCTGCCTTAATGTCACATTATTTTATCTATCGACTGGGAGCAAGACACAAATTAGGACGGTTTCTGGAAGGTTATGTATCTGGAGAGTGGAATCAACTCATTCCAATGAGAAGGAGCATTCCTATTACAAAGCTAAATCAAAAACCTGTTGCGCAGTTAGGTTGAGTTTGGGAAAGGTGGGGGAAATAATCACATCACTACCCCTGAATAACTTTTTTATATATTCTCCATCAACTAGTTCGCAGACAAAAAGAGCAGGTTGTTTGGGGTTTCCAATAAAATCACGTCCCCCTAACCCGGCATAATCTACAATCCAGTATTCGGGGATACCCATCTCCTCATAGTCCCCAAACTTGTCATAGTAATCGTCACGCCAATTGCTGCTCACAACTTCTACTATTAATTTGACGGAAGTTGAATTTTGAATAACTGATTCACTTTCCCAACGTGTTTCAGTATCAATAGTTTCTTGGTTCAGAACAATGATATCCGGTTCGTAACCTGACTGATGGCGATTAGGTTTAACTATCGATTCTCTAGGAATAAACCAAATATCGCCTTTAGCTGTCTCTCTAATAGTTATAAGAAGTTTTTCAATCAAGGAACCTGTTAATTTAGAATGCTTGCCTCTAGGCTTAGGCATTTCAACAATTACCCCATTATGTAATTCGTAGCGCAGTTGTGAGTCTGGATACCATTCTATAAATTCATCGAAAGTAAATGTTTTTGGTTCGGCTTGTATTTGGTTCATAAGGTTTAGTAGTAATCCTTGCTTTGAGCGATGAATCGCTCACTACGAACTAGGATTTTATTTTATGTTGAATTACCCATTTTGACGGTTGGAGAGACGCGATAAATCACCGTCTCTACAAAAAATTTATTCGTCAATTATTTCTTGACAGACTATTACCTACTTAATCTAGAAATATAGCTTTTAAAACGGCTGATAGCGTACTGAAAAATTAAAGCCATTCTCTTGCAGCGAACTACCGCGATCGCTTGTGCCAACTAATGGTATACCATAGTCTGCACGCAATATCAAACCGTTAAAAGGTTGCCAGTTAAAGCCCAACCCCAAGCTGGCAATGGTTTGCGGGTCGGCATTAATACCGCGATTATTCCAAGCTGTACCGATGTCAAAAAATGGTATTAGCTGTAATGTTTCCACGTTTGATGCCAGGGGAATCCGAACTTCTACACCTCCAACTACCCCATTATCAGCAACAATTTGATTTTGATCGTAACCGCGCACTGTATCAACTCCTCCAATGCTAATTTTTTCCAACGAAAGTAAGGAATCAGGTGTAAGTTGAGTGTTAACTTTGGCTAGCATCAAGATGCGGGGAGATAGTCGTTGTACCCATTGAAATTGTCCCACCCAAGAGAAAAAACGCCCATCAGTACCACTATCGTTAATGGTTGCGTCAATTGCATCAATCCCAAAACTAAATTGTGATCGCGCTGCTAGAACACTGTTAGCATTACGTTGTAACCAATCTTGGGAAAAACGGATTACCGTAACTCTTGATTCCCCATCTTCGGGCCCTTCGGTAAAGGAGAAAGGGATATCATTGAGTATGTAGGTTTGACTGCGCCGTAAATCGAATGCTAACGAGAGAGCAAATTCTCTATTTGGCGTGTGAATTAGCGGTTGACGGACGTTAAAAGAAAGGGTTTCGGCTTCGCTGCGGATATTTAAGTCACGAAATTCGCTTTCAATAATGCGGCTAGCGCTGTTGCTGTAGCGGACACCAATGGTTCCATCTAAGGTGTTGAAGGGAATAGAATAATTGATATCGTAAATGTCTAAACCTTCGCTACCTCCATATTCAGCACTAAATTTATCCCCAAATCCTAATAAATTATCATGAGCAAGAAAAACACTTCCTTGTTCTGAGCCTACGCTAGTTGATTGGTTATTTGCAAAAGTAATTCCAAGGTGGAATGGTGGCGATTCGGTAATTGTCACCTGTAAAATATTATTTCCGGGAGTGCTACCTGCGGTTAACTCAGCATTAACTCGTTGAATCACGGGGTCAAGTTGTAATAATTGTAGCGCTTGTTCGAGACTTTTTTGATTTAAAGGCTTACCTGCAAGCCGTTCAATCCGGGAACGCACATACCCAGGCTGCAATCTTTGTAACCCTAAAATGGAAATTCCTTCGAGTTCGCCTTCCACAACTTGAATTTGCACGACACCGCTAGTGAGATTTTGATTGTTGGAAATAAATGCACCACTGGTGATATAGCCATTATCAACATAGAGTTGAGTGATTTGCGATCGCAGTTGCAATAACTGCTCAAATGTGATGTTTTTATTTTCTAAAGGCTGTTTTAACTTGATGATTTCATCTCCTAAAACAGAATAGCCTGTAACTTGAATTTCTTTGACAAAGAACTTTTCACCGCTAGGAAAAGCTGTATCGGGTAGATTTTCCTGTGGGGGCGATGGGAGTATGGGGACAGTTGGTGTCGGTGGTGTGGGTGGAAGAGTTGGTGTCGGTGATGGTTGGGGTTGAGTTTCTTCGACTTTCCCTGGTGTATCGGGGGGAATTGTGACTCCTGGTGGGGGTGTCGATTGTGCAAATACTGCAAGTGGAGTGATGCTAATGCACGTAAGTAATATGAAAAAAAGCTTTTGAAACTGAAAGTGTGAACCCATTGTTTATATAGTTTATATATGATATGTAAAATTTGTAAAAGATAGTCTCTAAATTTTCGCAAGTCACTATCGGGTATCTGAGAAGGAAAGATATCCAGATATCCGACTTCTGTTTAATCATTAATCAAGCAGACATGATGTTATATCATGTCCATATTAATAATTAATCAAGCAGGCATGATGTTAGTAGATTCTCTAAAATTGTGTTACTAGGCTGAAGTCTGGGACAGAATATTATTATTTAATTAAAATACCATAATAGTTTTCTTGATGATTGCATAAAAGCGCAAATCATCAAGAAACGATTTGGAATCTAAGATTATTGATGGTCGCCTCCATGACCATAAAAAGTTATTCTATAGGTGCTGCAAAGATCGGTCTGAGGCATGACATCATAAGTACCATCGCTATAAATGGCTTTGACATCATAGGTACAATGATTACTATTATTGCCAAAGGTAACGGTGTCAGATGAACCGTTAACAATATCTGAATTGAGAATATTGCTACCCCAATATTTAGATTTTGTTGAGGATACATACAATTGAGTGATTTCTAACTCATTGTTGTTGTAAACTAAAAAATCGCGCTCGTCTGCAAGAGCATTTTGGCTAGTTAATGGCACTATTGGTAATGCCAAAGTTGCTGCTAAAAGTGTGTTGCGAAATAGTTTGAAAAACATAATAAACCTCTCAAGCTGAGTGAATAAAAATTACAAGATTTTTATCAGCAACGGTTAATCAATGATGGTTTTGGTTGTTTTTCGATTCATTAACCGTTTCTTTAATACTCAGATTAAGGGGTATGACTAGGTAATGCATTCACCATTTATGCATATATAGTTGCATGATTTGGATGGCGCGATCGCATGATGGTGCGTCCCATTTTGCAGAAAACTGTGTATGCGATTTTTCCGATATATGCAATATTTATTTTGAACAACTTCGACTCAAGATTAATTGCCCATTGGGTAATCGATACAATCCTTGTGGTTCAATTATTGGGTCGCCTTTTTTCCAGTGACGTGGTGTTGGTTCAATACTACGCACATCACCAGTTGTATAGGCTGAAGTTAATACATCTCCTGGAGTATAGCGTAAAGCACCAGAACCTGTAATGGTAAAAGAGTTTTCTTGTCGCTTGGTGCCGCGTGAAATGCAGCTATTGGCAATGAGTGCGTTGGTGTCGATGACGTTTGGTGATAATCCGGTAAAGCTATTTTGAATAGAACTGTTATCGGGTGTATTGATATTTGTTACACCGGAAACGCCTAATTCAGAACTGGCGGTAATATCGCTTTTCTCAGTTAGTTTTGGACGCGATTCGATACCGAAGATACCTTGCGAGTTGATTTGGATGTTTCCACCTGTTCCTGTAAAAGCGTTAGCGCTGATATCGCTGTTTTCTTTGGGAACTGCAACGATAAATTTTGAGTTGATATTGATGTTACCACCATCGCCACCTTTTTCGGCTGTACCTGCGTTGGTAGAGATTTGAGCGCCATGACGGAGTAAGAGGAAGTCGCTGTTGACGTTGATGTTACCACCGTTACCGGATGCAGATTCAGCGTTGAGTTTACCTTGGTTATCTAAGGTAATTTTGGGTGAGTTGATTTCGATGTCGCCTGTGATTCCTGAGCCTGTGGAACTGACAAATAAGCCACTGTTAGCGCCGATATTTACTACGTTATCAGGAAATTTAGCAATGCGATCGCTGTAACTAGGGTCAATATCGCTAATTATTACCTTATCGTCAGCGTTGACAGTAATTTTACCTGCACGTCCATTGCTTGAGGTAATGGTGGTGAGTTGTCCGCCGTTGAGTGCTTCAAAGACATTTGCATTTACCGTAATATCGCCACCTTTTTGATTATTTCTAGTGCGTGCATCCAGTAAAGCGCCGTCTGATACGCGAAAGATATTGGTGTTTACACTAATATCGCCACCTTTGCCTTGAGAATTAGAATCAGTAAATGTGAATAAAGCACTAGATAATCCTGTCTCTTGATTGGTTCCAGAAACAGTTACTGTATCTTTTGCATGAATGCGAACATTCCCCGCATTCCCCTGTCCCAAAGTTGAGGCAACAAGTTGAGCGCCATCACTTAGAGACAAGTCACCAGAATCGATAAAAATGTTACCCCCATTCCCAACTGTTCCTGTGTCCACAAAGCTGAAAATAGCACTGGGAAAACCGTTTTTCTGCCCAACAATATCAACAGTATCTGTTACCAAAACATTGACATTGCCTGCATCCCCCTGCCCTGCTGGTTGGGTAGCAGATGCTCTAAGAGTAGCAGTTAGCAGTTGACCGCCATCAGTAAGTGACAGTGTTGTAGCATTGATGTCGATATTGCCTCCTTTACCTACGCCTCCTGCTTCTACTGTACTGAAGATGGCAGTTGGTTGACCTGCAAGGGAAATAGCATCTTTTGCTCGTACCGTTACATTCCCCGCATTCCCCTGTCCCAAAGTTGAGGCAACAAGTTGAGCGCCATCACTTAGAGACAAGTCACCAGAATCGATAAAAATGTTACCCCCATTCCCAACTGTTCCTGTGTCCACAAAGCTGAAAATAGCACTGGGAAAACCGTTTTTCTGCCCAACAATATCAACAGTATCTGTTACCAAAACATTGACATTGCCTGCATCCCCCTGCCCTGCTGGTTGGGTAGCAGATGCTCTAAGAGTAGCAGTTAGCAGTTGACCGCCATCAGTAAGTGACAGTGTTGTAGCATTGATGTCAATATTGCCTCCTTTACCTACGCCTCCTGCTTCTACAGTGCTCAAAATGCTCCCATTACCTGCAAGGGAAATAGCATCTTTTGCACGTACCGTTACATTACCTGCATTCCCCAGTCCAAAAGTTGAGGCATTAAGTAGAGCACCATCACTTAGAGAGAAGTCACCAGAATCGATAAAAATGTTACCGCAATTCCCAACTGTTCCTGTGTCCACATTGCTGCGAATCCCACTGGTAAAACCGTTTTTCTCCCCAGCAATATCAACAGCACCTGTTACCAAAACATTGACATTGCCTGCATTCCCCTGTCCTGCTGGTTGGGTAGCAGATGCACCACGAGTAATAGTTAGCAGTTGAGCGCCATCAGTGAGTGACAGTGTTGTAGCATTGATGTCTATATTGCCTCCTTTACCTACACCTCCTGCTTCTACGGTGCTTAAAATGTAAGCGTTACCTGCAAGGTCAACAGCATTTTTTGCACCCACTGTCACATTCCCTGCATTTCCTTGTCCATAAGTTGAGGTATTAAGTTGAGCGCCATCTCGTAATGAGAAGTCACCAGAATCGATGGTAATGTTACCCCCATTCCCAACTCCTCCCGTGAGCAAAGTAGTGCGGATAGCACTGTCTGCCCCCGCAACTTCTACTTTTCCTGTGGTATTGAGGGTAATATTTCCTGCCTGACTCTTAGGTGAATCTAAACCTTGTCCACCAGTGCTAGCGACCAGTCGAGCGCCATCACTTAGAGAGAATGAGCCACTTGAGATGTCTATATTTCCCCCATTACCTCTTGCTCCCGTTTCTACATTGGTGAAAATTGCACTAGCAAGTTCACCTTTTGTTCCAGAGATTGTTAACGCACCAGTTAGATTAATATTGATACTTCCCCCATTTCCTCGTCCAGCTACCTCGTCAGTGTCTGCTCCACGGATTCCACTTTGCAGTTGAGCGCCATCAGTGAGGGAGAGGGAACTACCTCTGATGTTGATACCTCCACTGTTGCCTACACCTCCTGTTTCCACATTATTGTAGATGTCGCCACCCACAAGGGAAACAGCATCTTTTGCAATCACCGTCACGTTCCCTGCATTTCCTTGTCCATAAGTTGAGGTATTGAGTTGAGCGCCATCTCCTAATGAGAATGAACCAGAATCGATAAAAATGTTACCCCCATTCCCTTGTCCATAAGTTGAGGCTTCAAGTTCAGCGCTATTGGTCAGAGAAACTCTCTGAGCTTTGATTGTAATATCTCCTCCAGAGCGTTTCCCTGTAAATCCCGGTGAAGGTATTGCTAAAGGACCGACAACGCTATATGCTCCAGTAAGATTATTACTTCCTACTCCATCAAAGAAAATTGTATTTCCGGCTTCAATGGTGATACTTCCTGCATTACCTTGTCCAAAGGTTACAGCCTGTATTACAGAATCATTGCTGACAAAAACAGAGTCATCAGCATTAATTTGAATATTTCCGGCGCTACCTTTTCCAAGAGTACTTGTAGCTATTTGAGCACCATTAGCAAGGGAAAGCGATCGTACATTGATGTCAATATTTCCACCTTTACCATCACCACCTGCTCCTACTATACTGAAGATGCTACTATTACTACCTGCAAGGTCAACAGCATTTTTTGCACCCACTGTCACATTCCCTGCATTTCCTTGTCCATAAGTTGAGGTATTAAGTTGAGCGCCATCGCTTAGAGAGAAGTCACCAGAATCGATAAAAATGTTACCGCCATTCCCAACAGTCCCCGTTCCCACATTGCTGCGAATCCCACTGGGAAAACCGTTTTTCTCCCCAGCAATATCAACAGCACCTGTTACCAAAACATTGACATTGCCAGCATCCCCCTGCCCTGCTGGTTGGGTAGCAGATGCACCACGAGTGGAAGTTAGCAGTTGAGCGCTATCAGTGAGTGACAGTGTTGCTGCATTGATGTCGATATTGCCTCCTTTACCTACGCCTCCTGCTTCCACGGTGCTGAAAATGTCACCACCCACAAGGGAAATAGCATTTTTTGCACCCACTGTCACATTCCCTGCATTTCCTTGTCCATAAGTTGAGGTATTAAGTTGAGCGCCATCTCGTAATGAGAAGTCACCAGAATCGATGGTAATGTTACCCCCATTCCCAACTCCTCCCGTGAGCAAAGTAGTGCGGATAGCACTGTCTGCCCCCGCAACTTCTACTTTTCCTGTGGTATTGAGGGTAATATTTCCTGCCTGACTCTTAGGTGAATCTAAACCTTGTCCACCAGTGCTAGCGACCAGTCGAGCGCCATCACTTAGAGAGAATGAGCCACTTGAGATGTCTATATTTCCCCCATTACCTCTTGCTCCCGTTTCTACATCGGTAAAAATTGCGCTAGCAAGTTCACCTTTTGTTCCAGAGATTGTCAACGCACCAGTTAGATTAATATTGATACTTCCCCCATTTCCTCGTCCAGCTACTTCGTCAGTGTCTGCTCCACGGATTCCACTTTGCAGTTGAGCACCATCAGTGAGGGAGAGGGAACTACCTCTGATGTTGATACCTCCACTGTTGCCTACACCTCCCGTTTCCACATTACTGAAAATTTTACCATTTGCAAGGGAAATAGCATCTTTTGCACCCACTGTCACATTCCCTGCATTTCCTTGTCCATAAGTTGAAGCAGAAAGTTGAGCGCCATTGGTCAGAGAAACTTTCTCAGCTGTAATAGTAATATCTCCTCCAGAGCGTTTCTCTCTAAATTCCGGTGAAGGTATTGCGAAGGGCCCGACAGCGCTATATGCTCCACTAGAAATATTATTACTTCCTACTCCATCGAGAGAAACTGTATTTCTTTCGATGGTGATACTTCCTGCATTACCTTGTCCAAAGGTTGCAGCCTGTATTACAGAACCACTCCTGACAAAAATAGAGTCATCAGCATTAATTTGAATATTTCCGGCGCTACCTTTTCCAAGAGTGCTTGTAGCTATTTGAGCGCCATTAGCAAGAGAAAGCGATCGCGCTCTAATATTGATATTAGCCCCATTTCCTATACCTAAAGAATCAACAGCACCAAGTACTCCACTGTTAGTTCCTGAAAATGAAACTTTGTCTTTTGCCAAGATAATGACATTCCCTGCATTTCCCTGTCCATAAATTGAGGCAGAAAGTAGAGCGCCATCAGTGAGGGAGAGGGAACTACCTCTGATGTTGATACCTCCACTGTTGCCTACACCTCCCGTTCCCACATTACTGAAGATGTCACCACCTGCAAGGGAAATAGCATCTTTTGCACCCACCGTCACATTCCCCGCATTTCCCTGTCCATAAGTTGAAGCAGAAAGTTGAGCGCCATCACTTAGAAAGAATGAACCAGAATCGATGGTAATGTTACCGCCATTGCCTTTTGAATCTTCACTCACAAGATTGCGAATCTTACTCCCGGAGTCAGCAACTTTGATGTCCCCGGTAGCATTAAGCGTAATATCCCCCGCAGTAGCCTCTGGTTTCCCCAAACCTTCAGCGATACCAGCATTCAGCAGACTCCCTCCCAAAATATCTATATTGCGGGCATTAACCACAATATCACCGCCACCAGCAGCTTCTACATACACACGCGCTTCATTGGTAAGTGATACATCTGCACGAGTCACATTAAGAGGAAATTTCAAGCTGAGATTATCCCCATTAAAAAGAAGATTGACATTTCCAGGTGCTGCTAACCCCCCTAATTCAACTCTCCCGCCATAAGCATTTAACTCGCCGCCATCCATGTTGACATTACCGCCCACTAGCAGCAAACTTTTACCATCAGGTACTCGCAAACCATATACATTAAATCCCGCTGGGTCTGTTCCGGCTCGTGCAATTGAGTTATTTTGAATTCCTGCACCTTGATTAAGCTGATTAAACCACAACGCCGAAGGTTGAATCGTCAACAATGGTGCTGCTTTGGGATTGGTGGCACTGAAAATACCCTGATTCCCAAACTGCACTCCATTGGCTGTTGTCCCGACAAAACTACCCTGCACATCTAACCGCGCATTCTCTCCAAACAAAATCCCATTGGGATTAATCAAAAACAAATTTGCTGCACCATTAACTCCCAATGTCCCGAAAATATTTGACGCATTCCCACCTGTTACCCGCGTCAATATATTTTCTATTCCAGTGGGATTACCAAAATATACTCGTTGCCCATTTTCGATATTAAATTCGCTAAAACTATGAAAAAGATTGCTGCCGCGTATTGCACCACCGTCAATTTTGTCGCCTAGTGCGCCATTAATTATCAGATTTTGTTTAAGTTGAGAAGCTTCTGACGAGAGTGTATTATCGGGTATGATTTGTGCATAGGCTGGCAAAGCTTGGCTCAATACAGTGGATATTAAGCATAAAGAAATAATACTTTTAATACTGCTTTTTTGAGGATGATGTGCTTGATTCATAAATAATTCACCTTGGATAAATTCAAATAAAATCCACGATCAGGTAAACGACTAGGTAATGCATTCACCTATAGTTGCATGATTTTTGTATCGTGCGATCGCATGATTGTGCATCCCATTTTGCAGAAAACTGTGTATCCAAATTTTCCGATATGTGCAATATTTTGTTTTAACAACTTCGACTCAAGATTAATCCGTTACAAAAAAATTTTGGCGTTGCTGAATCAAGGGATGATTCTTGTAGGGTGGGCGACACGAGCGCCCTGAAATACAAGGGACGGGCAAATCGCCCCATCCCACAAAACTAGCAAAATCATCCCGCTTTCTCTGCAACGCCAAAATTTTCTGTTTGAATGTTAATATCCTCACCACGTCCAATTGCTCCAGCACCAAGTTTGGTATTTATAAAACTATCCCCAGAGTACCCAAAATATCCGAGCGATTCTCACCTGTAACGCGAGCTAGAATATTTTGAATTTCGTTGCTAATATTTTGGAAATAAACGCCTCGAAGTTCACCAACATTAAACTCTTGAAAGCTATAAAATAAGTTTGCTTGGCGAATTGCTCCACCGTTAATTACATCAATCGGGAAACCAACACTATCAAAAGATACAACACTAGAACTTTCAGCGCCAAGACTATTGTCGGGGATAATTTTACTCTCAGCAAAGGCAGGTTTTTCAGAAAGTGCGATACCTACGGTAAGCTTTGCTAATACATTTACACAGCCGCTCAATGCCACTATATTTAAGCAGCAAACTAAGGCATCTTTCCACGACACTTGAAAGTCCTTGAATAATTTCATTTTCCCGATTCAGAGGGTATTAATACTTGTATAATCATCTGATCGTATCAGTAGAAGACTTCATACTGTACATGAGTAAAATTAAGTTTGCTTAAGAAACTGTCACTTTCAAATATGTGGCTATAATCCATCTAAAATGCAGCAAATGCCTGTATTAAATGTTAGTTTAATGCAAAATAAAGTATTTTAAGTTTTATCTATATAGCTTGCACTTCCAGTCACTAAATGCAAGACAAATTGCATAAAACTGCACACCTTCTAAAAGCTTAGTTTTTGATGCCTATTTCTGGTAAGTTAAAAAGAAAAGCCATACATATAAGTGTTTCCTCTATTAATTGGGAATAACTGGCGATCGCCAAAACCATTTGTATAAAAAATAACTTATTTAGACTGAATACCATAACCAGGCGTTGCAGAATTAAAATATGAAATCCCTAAAGAAATATCTCAAACTCTTACTCTTTGCACCTTTAAGACCGCCATTCGCGTTTCGCTTCTCCCAAGGGGAGAAGTTTCGAGCAGCAAATTCCGCCACTCGAATTTTTTTATCTGCAAGACTAATTCATCTCTTCACCCAGCAATCCCAAAAACTAAATCGCCATCGATTAATTAAAATATTATTTTTGGCAAGTCTGGTAATTTGTTTATTGTTTGGACAAGTTGTATCTGCACAAACTCCAAATGTCACTGCACTAATTGAAGAAGGAATTAAAGACTATAATACCGGAAATTTTGTTAAGGCGATAAAAAATTGGCAAGAAGCATTAAATCAGGATAAAAATAATCCATCAGTTACGGCAGTTGTAAATGAAAATTTGGCACGTGCTTACCAACAAATAGGAGAAAATAAAGCAGCGATCGCATCGTTATCGGCAGCAATTAATGACTATAATACGGTGAATAATATCCAGCAAGTCGGACGTATGAAGTCAGAAATTGCTCAAGTTTACAGCAATTTGGGACAACCTCGTAAAGCGATCGCACTTTTGTGTGGTCAACTAGTAGATAAGTCGAAAAGCTCCGAAAATCAACCAAGTCAGGAAGAAAAATGCACTCCAGAAAGTGCTGAACAAATCGCCACCAAATACAACGATAAAGGCGGTCATTTTGCGGCTTTGGGTATTCTTGGTGAAGCATATCGCTTAATCGGAAGTTACGACCAAGCAATTAAGTATTTAGACATAGCGCAACAAATTGCTTCAGAATCTAAATTTTTGGTGTTTAATAGTTTGGGTAATGCTTATAAAAGTCGCGGTCAATTGCGAGAGTTACAAGCCGATTCAGCAAAGAAGGCTGGTATTTTTAGTAAAGAAAAAGAATTTACTCAAAGTTCACAAAAAGACTACGACAAAGCCTATCAATATTTTCAAGATAGTATAAAACTTGCCCGCAACGAAAAACAACCTTTAGCAGAGATGCGGGGATTATTAAATTTCATTCAGTTGGCTTCCCAGACAAATAAGAGCAAGTTTATTAATGATCAGGAGTTTAATAAAGCTCTTAAGGATGCTTTAAAAGTTCTTGAAGCTTTGCCCGATTCAGCGACAAAAGTCTATGGCGCAATTGATTTAGCATACTTACAGCGCGATGCTCAAGGAACTTTACCCTTTACCTACTGTCCAACTAGGCGGGTTTTATCTGGTGACAACGAAGCATTAAATTTGCTCGAAAGCTCAGTATTAACGAGTCGAAAATTACAAGATGAGCGCCTAATTTCTTATGCTAATGGTGCTTTGGGTCATTTCTGGGAATGTAGCCCAGATAATGAAAAAGCATTAAATAATCAAAAAACATTAAATAATCAAAAAGCATTAAAATATACCCAAGCCGCTATCATCGCAGCAGACAGCAAGTTAAGTGCAAAAGATAGCTTGTATTTGTGGGAGTGGCAAGCTGGACGGATTTTAGATAAACAGAAGCGAAAAGAAGAAGCGATCGCATCTTATCAACGAGCATTTGATACCTTAGAAGATATCCGCCAGGATATTTTGACTGCCGAACGAGATGTACAGTTTGACTTCCGCGATGTCGTTCGACCATTATACCGGACATTGGCACAGTCGCGGCTCGATTTGCTACGAGTTGGGGCAATTGCAGACGAAAGACGTGCCAAGGAACTATCAAAAGTAGTTAACACCATTGATGCTCTGAAACTCGCAGAATTACAGAATTATTTTGGCAATGATTGCATTTTGAGTGGGTTGAATCCCAAACAGGTGGGCGAACTCCTTGAAGATAATAGTGTAGCTTTTAAGAAGACTGGGTTTTTGAGTTCAATAATTTTAGATGGCAAAACCGGGATATTATTGCAGTTACCCAATCAGGCAACTAAATTTAAGTGGATTCAAGACCCCAATCAACAAAGTGAGAAAATAGTTAGCAGTGAAACCCTACAGAAAAAAATTGCCGAGTTTCGCACCGGACTAGTTAAAAGAGAAGAAATTAACTACGATACAACAATTGCATCACAGCTTTATGATTGGATGATTCGCCCCTTTGCTGAGGATATCAACCCAGAGAAAGTTAAAACTTTGGTATTTATTCAGGATGGGTTTTTGCGTAGCGTTCCAATGGCAGCACTTTATGACAGCAAACTCAACAAATATTTAGTCGAAACTTATGCAGTTGCCACAACTCCCAGTTTACGAATAACCACACCTAAACTACGCGATCGCAGTACGCAAAAGGCGTTAATTTTGGGTTTGACAAAAGAAGCCACCATCGACGGCAAGACTTTTGAACAGCTTTTTGCAGTTCCCGATGAAATCAGTGCAGTTGAAAGTATATTCCCCAATCATACCCCCCTGATTGACGATAATTTTCTCCCCGAAAGTTTTCAAGACAAACTTGATAAAACCACATATCCCATTGTTCACATAGCTAGTCACGCTCAATTTGGGATTATTCCTGAAGACACCTTCATTGTCACAGGAAAAAACCAAAAACTTACTATTAGCCAATTAGAAAACTCACTGCGAAACCTCAACAGCAAATCAGATGGCGTCGAACTACTCACGCTAACTGCCTGTGAAACCGCAGTTGGGGACGATCGTGCCACACTAGGATTAGCTGGAGTTGCATTGCAAGTTGGGGTTAAAAGTGCGATCGCATCTTTGTGGAGTGTTACCGATCAATCGACATCCGAACTAGTGAAAACATTTTACGCCAACTATCGCAACACTGGCATGAGTATTGCAGAGGCTTTGCAAACGGCTCAAATCAGAATGATTCATGCTAAGAAATTACCGCCATCTGAAGGTGTCAATATTATGTACGATCATCCTGCATATTGGGCACCAATGGTTGCGATCGGTAATTGGCTTTGAATTCCGGTAAATTACCATAGGGACGCATAAGTATGCGTCCCTAAAGCAAATTGCTGTAAACCTTTAGAAGGTGAAAGTTGTTCTCAGCGTACCGATAATTGCATCATCGTTATTGCTGTTTTGACCAGGAGAGGTCAACCAGATTACACCAGGGGTGATTGAGATGTTATCTGACACGCGATATTTGTAAAAGCCTTCAAAGTGATAAGGTATATCATTACCAGTACCAGCAAAAACTCCTCCTCGATTACGGGCATAAGGTTCTGCACCAGCAAAAATACCTAAAACGTTACCCTTTTTACCAAGGTCAGGTAAGGCTACCCCAAGACCGTAGCTCCAAGCTTCATAATCATCATCAGCACCAACGCCTGTGACATCGTGGTAAGAAATGAAGCCACTAATTGACAGTTTGTCACTGGGTCTGAAAGCTGCCGATACACCATAGGAATTACTGGAAGATGCGTTTAGGAGGGTGTTAGCTTGATTAGTACCTACGACGCGGATAGTGCCTGGATTACCACTACCTCCATCAAATAAACCGATACTTCCACCACCATTATAACCGTGAACGTAGGTAGCACCTATAGATAAGCGATCGCCAACACTAAAGTTCAACTGTCCAAGAGCTGCATAGTTACCCTCTAACAAACCTTGATTTGGCCCAGGATCATTAGCATTTGACGCCAAGTAGCCTATAGTCAATGAAGGTTTGAAAAAACTGCCACTACTACCAAAGGGTAAAGTCAGTGCTGCACCTGCACCACCACCAATGCGATAAATTGGACTTTCAGAAGCAAAGGTAGACAAGGCACCATTACCACCATCAAAATCCTCAAAGTAAGGGTTGTTAGTGGGCACATAATCGCTATGAATACCTCCGGTGCCCGCAAAGTAAACTTGGGCTGGCCCGATGGGTACGTAATACGCTAGCCAGTCGATAATCACACCGTTGTTACCAGTGCTGCCGATTTGAAATGTTTGTGTGCCTTCAGTAGTATTGATCGCAATGCCATCATTCCCTACTTGAGTAAAGGCTAGTGCATTACCGGCTGCAAGACGGGTGTGTAAAACGTCTTTACCTGTGAAGCTGGTTTGTAAATCTAAACGTACCCTATCCTGGAAGACAGTATTGTTCGCATCGCCAGTAATATTGCCAAAAATATCACTAACAGCAAAAATAGCTTCACCCACCAATTTTGTGGTAGTGGAAAACTGATTGGCTTCTAGTTCAGCAGTCCGTGCTTCTAGAGAATCTACTCGACCACGTAGAGTTGCCAGTTCTGCCGAGAATTCCTCTTGCAAACGCTGGAGAGTCGCCAAATCCTGTTTTGTCACCAAATCAGCAGTTGCTGTCGCAATCAGTTCATTAACTCGATCTAAACAAGCATTCAAACCTGCGGCAAACTCATAACGAGTCAGTGCCCGATTACCACGGTAAGTAGAATTTGGGTATCCAGCAATACAACCGTAGCGCTCAACCAGGGATTGCAAAGCTTGGAATGCCCAATCAGTCGGCTGTACATCAGAAAATTGAGAAACTGATGTGACTTGAGACAGTGAATTCTGATTTTTGCCTTCGCTGCTGTAGCGATTAACCTCTTCTAAAACCTTATTTTCATCAGTCTTTTGGGCAACCAATTGCTGATTAACTTTTGGTTGCTCTGTTTGAATGAATATTGAAGCATTAGCAGCTATTGGTGCTTCTGTCTGAGCAGCTTTTGGCTTTGTATCTTCAGAATAACTTGCTACTTCAGCAGCAGCCATAGCCTTAGCGCAAACCAACACCGTCACTCCCAAAACTACTGGACTTAGTACCAGAGTTTTCCACAATAATATATGAGACATTTTTATTTTCCTTTCCCAAAAAATAACCAAAATCAGTTGGTTCAAGAAAAAGAGAACAAGTAATTATTGTACTTGTTGGAAAAATCTTATCAGATTGCTGTTAACTAAGCTATATATCTAAGAAAATTTTTACATATAAGGAATTGTCAAGTTTTGCAGATGGCTTATTTGCCAAAGGTTAAGTTTATAAAGTAATTTCGGTCGGTTTTGTGCTATATATGGACTTTATCTTCTTGTTTTTAACCCTAGTTTTTGCTAGCTCCTTTTTATCTTTCAATTTATTCCTGAATCAAGAAAGTGCATTTATATATGGGGTTGTGATTATAAATTAGTAATTATTGATTATTAATTATTTTGAACTTCCAACCTGCTGAATGTTGGATATAAGTCAATACCGTCAGTGAAGCCCAAAATTATTGGTAGAGACACAAAAATTATCGTCTCTACAGGTTAAAAATTAATACCAAAAATCCTTAACCCAAGGGAATTTGGATATAAATGTTAGTTTCAAGAATCTTTAATAGTAGCCAGTTTTGTGTCAGGATAGCCACCCCAAACACATCTCCATCCTTTTTTAAGTCTTTGATTTAGGCAGATAATTTTTCATAATTATCAGCAGTTGTTGCTTCTAATCCTAAAATGGGATACATATCTGGTTCAGATGTTCCGTGCATCGTCAGAAGCAGAGCGTCGATTAAGGCTTTGGCTTTAAGCAGCGTTTCCTGAAACTCCATCTCCGGCTCAGAAAGCGCTATAATTCCACCACCGATACCAATGGAGGTTCGATCGGGAGTCAAAACAGCAGTCCGAATCACAATATTCAAATCAGCTGAACCATTCAAACCCAAAAAGCCGATCGCACCTGAATAGATTCCCCGCGCTTGTTGTTCCAAGCGATCGATAATTTGCATGGTGCGGATTTTGGGCGCACCAGTCATCGAACCTCCGGGAAATGCAGCCCGCACGCAATCCACCGCTTGTAAATCTGAACGTAACCGCCCGCGTATCGTTGTCACCAACTGATGTACTGTTGAGTATGTTTCCACATCCATTAATTTTGGTACGTGGATGCTACCAACTTTACAGACTCGTCCCAAATCATTGCGTAACAGATCGACAATCATCAGATTTTCAGCTCGGTCTTTTTCGCTGTTGCGTAGCTTCTCACGGAGGACGAAATCGGCTTCGGGGGTTTCTCCTCGTGGTAGGGTTCCCTTAATCGGCTTAGTTTCTACCCATCCTTGGCGATCGATCCGTAGAAACCTTTCTGGAGATGAGCAGGCGATAGCTACGCTCGCCGCAGGCATCGCAATTTCACCAAAGCGCAAAAATGCAGAGTAAGGAGCTGGGTTGATTTTACGTAATGTGCGATAGAACGTCAATGGGTCGGGGGTTGCATCGGTGTAAAGTTGATTTGTCAGGCAAACTTGATAAGTTTCCCCTTCGTGAATTTCGTCCAAGCATTGCTGAATATCTTGAATGTAATTTTGGTAAGTACGACTCAAACGGAACTTAACAGGCTGACAATTTTCTTGGGGTACAAGAGCAAAAAGAGAATCGAGAGTTTCGAGTTGTTGTTGGATAGTATCAAACCAAGTTTCTACTTGTTCTGTTTGTCCTTTTTTGATTAATTGCAGCAAATAAAGACACTGTTCTTGATGATCGATCGCAATCATGCGATCGGCAAGTAAAAAAATTGCATCAGGTAATGGTGAAGAATGCACCAATAAAGATCCACACTCCGCCTTAAGTTCATAGCCAAAATAGCCAACAAATCCGCAGTTAAAATCAAAAGGTAACTCATCAGATTGACAAGATCGGCAGTCTATTTCCCGCTTCAAATACTCAAAAATACTTTCGGTGCGATGAATCACGGTATCTGACTGTGCGATCGTGAGTTCTTGGGTTTGGGTATGATATCGCACCAATAGACTGTTTGCTCCGCTGCCATCACCCATAAACGAGAAGCGAGATAGACCAAGTTCTACACGACTGCTATCTAGCCAAAAAGCGTTTGCTGCATCCCCAAACAACTGTACAAATATTTGTTCTGTATTTGGGCAGATATCTAACTTGCGTGTATACAATTTAAACTTCTCTTTCTGTTCTTGGCGGGGTCGATCCATAACAGGATTAATAGATCCATATCCAATCCAATATTGCTTTTGTGGACTTCTTGATGCCAAGAGGTTTTCAAGCCCTGCCCCTTGTCGGTGTCTCCCCCTCCTGCCTCCTGCCGACGCTGGCAGACTCGCTAACGCTGCGCTATCCTGCCTCCTTGACGATTTCTCTGTAAATTTCAGCGTAATATCTCGAAAGTTTGCTATTAATCTTTGCCCATATTCTGTACAGATAGACTCTGGATGAAACTGCACGCCCCAAAAAGGTAGATGGCGATGACGCAATCCCATCACCAGTCCTTCTTCAGTCCAAGCAATTTTTTCTAGACACTCAGGTAGTTCATTAGCAACTAACAACGAGTGATAACGCACCACAGAAAAATTACTAGGAATACCTTGAAATAATTCCGAATTATTATGATAAATTTTACTGAGTCTACCGTGTCGAACTTCCGGTGCATGAATCACTCTTGCACCATGTAGGTAGCCAAGTCCTTGATGCCCCAGACAGACTCCCAGCAAGGGCACATCCACATTCTCAATTATCTGTCGGCAGACTCCAAAATCTTCTGACCTTTCTGGACGACCGGGGCCAGGTGAAATCACAATGTTGTCAAATGCAATTTCTTTCAATTCATCCCAGTTAAGGCGATCGTTATAAATTACCAGAGGTAGTTCCCCATTTACCTCGGCAATCATCTGATAAAGATTAAAGGTATAAGAGTCATAGTTATCAATAATTAATGTTTGCATACATACTTAATTAACGACTGTATAGAACATTTTTGCAATTAGAATAGCACCTAGATAATTTATCTGCTATTTTAAATTTTTCTGTTCTATCTTTGTTAATAAGTTATGTTGTCATACACTTTGCAGTTCTTGATTTTGGTTAAGCTTGTCCTTACTGCCTATAAAGTATCCTAGCATAAGGTATTTCCAACAAATAAATTATCTAATCTTGTAGGGTGGGCAGTATTCGACTCAGCGCTCACGTCGAAGTCCTGCTCACCCTGAATATGGGACGGGTAAGAACACCCATATCACAAGAAAATTTGCGATATTTTTTTATTTGGAAGTCCCTAAGTCTCGAAAGAATATGTCTAAGTACAGCTAACGCTGAAGTTCGTAGCGAATGGACTAAAACAAACTTTGTGCTCCTCTGCGCTATACTTTGCGTCCCTCTGCGTTTAAACTCAAACCCTCAATTGGTCAAGAATTTACGAAACTGTGTACTAAGAGAATTTACCTGGATGAAGAATCGTAAGTTCTTATAGATGTGCGATCGCATCAAATGCAGTTTCTTCTCTTGAATGTTGCCGCGATACTTCTACTGCAAGTGTCGCGGCTTGTAAATGCTGACTTATCATTGTTGCCTGTTAGACTTATACCTCTTTCAGTATTTTTTCTTAGTCTTGTTCAAAAATCAAATAGGAGTCCTATATTTAACGTAGTTATTACATAAAGGTATGTTTAAGCGACCTTAAGCAGAATTTCGTATTTCACTTCCACCTGGAACTTACACTAAAAGTGAAATAAATGCTCGTATTTTGAGAGCAGATCGCTAAATTGGGCAAATTCGATGCCCAATTTAGCGTTCGCGTAGGCGCAGCCCGCCGTAGGCATCGCCTCAATAAGCTTCTCAGGACAATCACATCGGAACGCGTTATTTCTTTAACTTCTTATGACTTTATTCTCGAAGCTCTTTTCTATGCAGCTTCAATGTAAATTGATATTACGACAAATCATTTTTGAGAAGTATGAAATTGGAACTCCGATGCCAGCAGTTTCACAAATGGGTTTAGGATTGGCTTTCTGTAAAATTGCGATCAAAGCACATTCCGGTACAATTACTATCGAAGATAATTATCCAAATGGTAGTATCTTCACTGTATTACTCAAAAATGAATAATTAACTCTAAGTTACTGCATTTAGGAATTACAGTATGCCCGTTCTGCTAATGTAACATCTAGCACAAATGGATTGTCATTACCCTGAAATCTAGCGATCGCACGATTCCGTTCTATTTCAGTAGGATCGGGTAGGTCTTGCTGATTCCATTTACACAAAGTCTGACGCTGATTCTGAAAGTAATTTGGGTCTACTGTCTCAGCTTGTTGTCGATAAATAGTGTAAAAGTAGAAAATTGCCCTGGCTATATCGCCTTTTACTTTCTCTCTCGGCTCAAATTTAGAAGATCCTAATTCGCTAAACTCATCAATTTCACTACTAGGAATTGTAGATTGAATAGTATCATTTATATACCATTTATTAGTAGTTGTGTCAACTATATCGTCAAAAGGTTTATTACCTCGCTCACTATTAATATCTTCTCGTGCAGGAAATAGATGGTGAAGGTCACTTCGGGCATTACCTTTGTCAGCACCTTTACTTTGCGGCCAAACATGTTCAGTATTCAGTCCTAATTGATCAGCTTCCTGACTAGGATCGCCATTACGAATTAAACGAATTTGGTAACTGGCATAGATATCTGTCACAATACCTGCTTGGTTGTCAATAACTCCAAACATTTCATCTCTGGCGCGATCGTAATTCAAAGTTTTGCTAGGTGTATACTCCTTAGCTAGTTCGTCAACTAAAGCAACTTTAGATAATTGAGGCAATATAATCGCAGAATCACTTACGGGAGTGGGAATGGGTTGGACAACCGGAGGGATGGTGTCAGAGGTGGACTCGTTAACAGGTAATGTAAACGCTGCAATTACAGGATCGTGGTCGCTGACAGGCTTACTAAAGCCAACATTGACATGCACAATGTCAATTTCTGGTTGAGCAACACGGGAAAGATTTTCACTGACTAACAAATGGTCAATAAGTTCAGGATTTCCACGAAATTTAAAACTAAAGCGATCGCCAACAGGTAAACGATCTGTTAGATTTTCAAGAATGTTACCCTTCAAGGTCTTCAGAGTTAGGGAATCTGGTAAATCGTTTAAATCACCCAGTACAATTACTTTGGCTTGTGGATCAACTTGTAGTAGTTGCGCCACGAATTCATTCACGATTTCGGCTTGTTTCACTCGTTTTAGATCGCTGGGAGAACCTCCAAGCTTGGAAACAAAGTGATTAGCAATGATAAACAGTTTTTGATCGTTAAAAATAAATTCTGCTACAAGTGGCTTACGGCTTTCATCGAAAGCAGGATTGGTGGGGTCAATCCGACCTGGATTCAGCGAGAGATCGAAACCATTTTTACCTTGATTAATAGCTACAGCATCTAATGAACCGCCTTTTTGGGACAGTTTTGCTAGAGTTATCCGGCTGGGTTGAAACAAGAAACCGACACGAATATTGCCTCCAGGTTCTCCACCATCTCGATCGTCGCTAGGCGGGATATCAACAAATTCGTATGCTGGACTACCAATATTTTTGAGTGCATCAATCAGTTTTTGGTAAGTCTGGTTTGCATTCACAACGTTATCATTGGTTGGCCCGTTGTTATCTTGAATTTCAATTAAACTAATGACATCTGGTGCGTTCAAATTATTGCCAATAATTTTGGCAATATTATCAAAGCGTCGATCTTTTAGGTCTAAATTCTCGACATTAAAGGTTGCAACAGTCAATACATTCTGTGAATTTTCTAAAGATGTTGTTTCACGTTGTGCAACTACAGGTAAAGGGGTTGGTAATTGAGCTATTGGATTAGCTTGTAGTGGACTAATCCATCCAAAGAAGATAAAAGCAATACTAAGTAGTAGCAATTTGATAAATTTCATTGTCTCTTCCAATGAAGGTACTTTTTAGATTAGTCTTCTTCTTAATACAGTTTAGTTAAGAAAAGTTTTAGGTTGGGTAAAATTTGCAATTTGTTGGGAAAACTTTCATATACTCATCAAGAGTCAGAACTATTTCCAAAAAAATCCCATCCAAGAATTAAGTTATACTGCAAAGGTTTCAGGGATGATGAGCAATACCAAGATAATATATGTATGTTTATTCCTCTTTCTGATAATTATCTTGTTTAAGATGTTAGGAAGGCAGATTCAGGCAAATTCATTCCCAGTAGACGAACAGCAGGCAATCAGAGTTTTATTTATTGGCAACAGCTATACCTATTTCAACGATCTTCCTTGGTTGACGCAACAGTTGGCTGCCTCAGCGAAAGAACCTAAAACGCTGGAAACTGAAATGGTTGTGGTTGGTGGAGCTACACTCAAAAACCACTGGAAACGTGGTGAAGCACTCAGGCTTTTGAAAGCGAAACGCTGGGATTACGTAGTACTCCAAGAGCAAAGTACTTTACCAATTACCAATCCCCAGGAAATGTACAAGTATGCAAGTCTGTTTGATGCCGAGATTAAGCGAGTGAATTCCCAAACAGTGTTTTACTTGACTTGGGCAAAGCAAAATCAAACAGAAACGCAACAGATATTGACTGATGCTTACATGAGCATTGCTAAAGAACTGAAAGCTAAAGTTGCACCTGTAGGAATAGCTTGGCAAAAAATTCAGGAAGCGAATCTGAAATTAAACCTTTACAGTTCGGATCAAAGCCACCCTAGTCCGATTGGATCGTATGTAGCAGCATGTGTATTTTATACAACATTTTATGAAAATAGTCCTGTAGGCTTGAGTCGTCGTATATACAGTAGCGATTCTAGTACTCTACAAGAAAACAACAGAATTGAGTTGGAAAGTTTAAGTGAAACGGATGCCCAAATGATTCAACAATTAGTTGAGTACATCGTCAGAAAGATATAAGAACAGCCTGTTGTGTGGTTTAAAGGATAAGAGAAAGTTTTTAGCCTGCATTCAGACTTTTCACTTTGAAATCAACTTGGCTTTAGATAACTTAGTGAAGCTAGTGTAATCTAGCATCATTACCACGTTAGTTTTTTAGGGTAGGTGGGTAGTATAAATTACCTAAAAACTAATTTGGTATATAGCGATGTTCAAGACTAAATTGTCAGAATCCCGTGCTTGGGGGGAACTTAAGACCTCAAAGTTCATGGATCGCCATATCGGAGCGATCGCAGCTTTAATTTTAATTAGCTTACTGAGTTCATTGAGTGGAACACCATTTGACCATAGCATCTCTAACGGCTGGGAAGCCTTTCTCTGGGGATTGGCAGAGCCAGTAATTAGCTTAAATTGTTTAATTGGTATTGTTGCCATTGGCTTACTCTCATCTGTGTTTGTTCGTGGCGCTGCGATCGCTGGATGTTTTATCTTCGCAACAGTTTTGGGCATTGTAATTCATATATCCCAGCTAAATTTACCAGGCACAGAAATAGCCATCGCCATTTCTACCATTGTTTTTGGTACTATGCTGATGATGCCAAATCAACTAAACTTTCTGGTGCTTGCTTTGGTGGGCATCAGTGCTGGTTTATTTCAGGGTTACGCTAATGCTGAATCTATTGTTGCGGCAGGAATGATACCAGTAGTTGCCTATATACTAGGCATTACCTTAACTCTGTTTGCCGTTGCCATGAGTGCCAGAGAAATTGGTGTTGCAATGGGTATGGGAGAAATAAACCGAATTTTACCCTGGAAAATCAGCCTTGCTGGCTTCGCTTTTTGTGCGATCGGCATCGTGTTTTTAAGCAATTCGCTTATTTAAATCAAATATTTCAATTCAGTGGAATACATTCATTCGTGGGGGCGTACACCTAGCTGTGCGCCCCCACCGCGTTTTCAGACTGGACAAGCAAGCACGTTCTACTAATGAATAAGTTGATGCACCTCTGCGGTAATCTAGAGACTATATATATAAATATAAGGTTATGACACCTGAAGAAATTGCGGCTACGCTCACAGAATTATTTGACACATCGGCTGTTGCTACGACTGCTCCTGGATCGTGGCAAGTAGACACTCCTACTTTTCGGCTGTTGGTGCTGCTTTCCGAAGATAATACTTGGCTGCGAGTTTTACTGCCTATTCTGCCCATCCAAGAAGCCCAACCATTTTTAGAACAGTTCCTAGAAGCCAACTTTGATGACACTCAAGAAGTACGTTACGCTTTATATGAAGGAGTAATTTGGGGGGTATTTCAACATCACAGTGGAACTTTAGTGAGTGCAGATTTATCCAATGCAATCAACCGACTTTTATCTCTCCATCAGGCTAGATTAGATAATGTCTTTAATCAACTAGTTGAAAGCCGCATCCGGCAAATTATTCAGGCAGCAAAACAGCAAGGACAATCTCTGCAAGCTACCATGCAAAGCTTAGAACGCTTTTACGCCGAAGGAATGATGGGCGAAATAAATCAAACTTCACAAGGGCGAGAAGAAGTCTTAACTGCTTGGCGACGTCAGTTAGAACGTTTATGGAATGAGGGTTGATTTCCATTTTTCAGTTTTCATATTAAACCAATTTACAGATATATTTATCTATCATGGATATCATTGAAATCCTCAAAGAAGACTATCAAAGATTCCCAGTTAATCAAACTTACAGCATTTATACCCCAGAAGTTTATTTTCAAGATCCATTGAATAAATTTCGTGGTGTTAAAGGTTACAAAGCAATGATTAATTTTATCGAAACTTGGTTTATAAATCCCAAGATGGACTTACATAATATTCAACGTTTAGGAGACACAATAAAAACTGAGTGGACACTCAGTTGGAATACTCCTCTCCCCTGGAAGCCACGAATCTCTATTCCTGGTTGGAGTGAATTAGGTCTTAACTCTGATGGTTTAATTGTCTCCCATATCGATTATTGGAACTGTTCACGCCTAGATGTAGTGAAACAGCATTTTTCCTCTTGAAAAAGTTAATAATTGATATATCTGAACAGATGATTGCTATTACACTAAACGTAACAACAAAAGCCACTAATCTTTATGAACCAGAAATAAAAGGATACAGAGCAAGTAAATTTCCTTATGGGGATTGTGAATTTTGAATTTTGAATTTTGAATTCGGAGCAAAGCGACGTGACGGCTGCCAAAAATCCTGAAAACCCTGCTGAATTAACTATACATACAGAAGCAGAAGATATTATCATTCCCCCTAGTGATTTATGGAGTGATGAGCCTCCTTTGGAAAGCGATCTACACCGCGAGCAAATTGAACTACTGTTGGCGTGTCTGAAATGGTGGTGGCGTCAGCGTAATGATTTTTATGCTACTGGAAATTTAACAATTTATTTTAGCCCAGAACAGATTACTACGCGAGACTTTAGAGGGCCAGATTTTTTTGTCGTCAAGGATTGTGAAAATCGCCCCCGCAAAAGTTGGGTATTATGGGCAGAACAAGGAAAGTATCCGAATGTGATTATTGAATTACTTTCTAACAGTACTGCTAAGGTTGACAAAGGTCTGAAGTTTGAACTTTACCAAGAGACTTTTCGCACGCCGGAATATTTTTGGTTTCACCCCAATACTTTGGAGTTTCAAGGATTTCGTTTAGTGGGTGGTAAATATCAACCTTTGGAACCAAATGCTCAAGGGTGGCTGTGGAGTCAGCAGTTAGAATTATTTTTGGGAATTTATGAGTCCAAATTACGGTTTTTTAACGTAGATAATCAGTTGGTAGCGACTCCCGAAGAAAGGGTACAAGCAGCAGAACGAAAAATTGAAGCTGAACGACAACAGAGGGAACTTGTACAACAGCAAGTAGAAGAACTGAAGGCTAGATTGAAGGAATTGGGGGTTAATCCAGAAGAGTTAGAGTAGGAAAAATAAGCACTACTTCTCTTTCTCTTCATCTAGTGCTTTTTGGATAGCACGACGGCAAAATTCTGGAGGATCATCTTTAGCTTTTACCTCTTCCTTCATAGTTTCGGTAACACGAAAGCTAAGATTTGCTATTAACTTTTCTTCTCTGTTTGATTCAATAGGGTTTAAATTTTCTGGTGTTCCTTTGGGATTAGGCATTTATATAGAAACGTAAATATAGCTTGAACGATATGCGCGCATAACAATAGATTTTATTTAAGGTAGGTGTTCACCCTGGAAAAGTTGACACCTACCAATATCCACTATCAAAAATGGACACTTCTATTTTATGTTTACGCGTTCCGAACTTGAAATCAAAACCATCCGAGAGTTACGCGACTTATGCCGACGCTACGGTATCAAGCCGACAGGGAACCCAGGATACAAAGTTTCTTACATCACTTCTCTGATGGCATTCCCGCAATTAGCATTACATCAGATGCAAGAGGGAAGAGGGTTAAAGGCTCCCACTTTCACGACTTTTCAGTATATTGGCGCAGCGATAGATGAGATGAGTTCACCTACAGATGAGCAAATAGCACTGATTCGGCTAACACTGGAAGGTAGGAAAATGAGTTACCCCGATAGATTTGAACAGGAAAAGCTGTTGAACTTGCACAAGGCTAAGATGCTTGTTGAGCAAGCTTTTGCCATGTTGAGCCAGTAAACAGCCCCGCTCGCAATTTTTAGGTAATTAAACCATAGTGCAGGGTAGCACAACTGTGCTGCTCTACGGGGGATTGAAACAAAATCCCCCAATACTTTAGAGTGAATAATAAACTCAATTCCAAAGCGCGATCGCAATGACTGATAAAGAACTCAAACATCTACTTGAGAGTAATGCTAAAACAGTCCAAGCTATGTTAGATGAAATGGCGGAAGCACGTCAGGAACGCCAAGAACTCCGAGAAGGAATGCTTCAAATCCAGAATGCAGTAGCACAATTAACAAACATACAAGAGAGAATAACCAATTTACTAATTTCTCTTGATGGCGATCGCCCCACAATTCTCAAAAAACTCTCAGCACTGGAAACTAAGCTTGACCAGTTATTGCAGCAAAACCCAACGGATGAGTTAGGGTAAATACTCATAATAATGCCTATACGTGTTGAAACAACATTTATTTTCCTCAAACAGTCGATAATGTAAATAAATGTAATAAAATTCTCAGGCAGGATAGAAGCATCTATGCGTGTAATTTTGATGACTGGTAAAGGCGGTGTGGGCAAAACTTCCGTCGCTGCTGCAACTGGACTCCGTTGTGCAGAACTCGGCTATCAGACATTGGTTTTAAGTACAGATCCCGCCCACTCCCTAGCAGACAGTTTTGACATGGAACTGGGACATGCACCTCAAAAAATTCGCCCAAATTTGTGGGGTGCTGAACTGGATGCGCTGCAAGAACTGGAGGGAAACTGGGGTGCTGTGAAACGTTATATTACCCAAGTTTTACAGGCAAGGGGTTTAGATGGCGTACAAGCGGAAGAATTGGCAATTTTACCAGGCATGGATGAGATTTTTGGCTTGGTAAGGATGAAACGCCATTACGATGAAGGTGAGTTTGATGTTTTAATTATCGACTCAGCCCCCACTGGCACAGCACTCCGCTTGTTGAGTTTACCTGAAGTCGGTGGCTGGTATATGCGCCGTTTTTACAAACCATTTCAAAACATCTCGGTGGCACTTCGACCCCTGGTTGAACCTTTGTTTAGACCAATTGCTGGTTTTTCGCTACCTGATAAAGAGGTAATGGATGCACCTTATGAGTTTTATGAACAAATTGAAGCTCTAGAAAAAGTATTAACAGATAATACTCAAACCTCAGTGCGTCTTGTCACTAATCCCGAAAAAATGGTGATTAAAGAGTCACTCCGCGCCCATGCTTATCTGAGTTTATATAACGTTGCAACAGATTTAGTCGTGGCTAATCGGATTATCCCAAGCGAAGTCCAAGATCCTTTTTTCCAACGTTGGAAGGAAAGTCAGGAGCAATATCGTCGAGAAATTCATGATGATTTTCACCCTTTGCCTGTGAAAGAAGTTCCCCTTTTCTCTGAGGAAATGTGTGGATTAGCTTCATTAGAACGCCTGAAAGAAACTCTTTATAAAGATGAAGATCCGACTCAGGTTTATTACAAAGAAACAACTCTTAGAGTAGTGCAAGAGGAAAACCAATACAGCTTAGAACTTTACTTACCTGGTATCCCTAAAGACCAAGTTCAACTCAGTAAAACTGGAGACGAATTAAACATTACTATTGGCAACCATCGTCGTAACTTAGTTTTGCCACAAGCCTTAGCAGCACTACAACCAGGCGGAGCAAAGATGGAAAATGACTATCTAAAAATCCGCTTTGCTTAGAACACAAGAGTTTAATTTTGTTGAACCTTACTCTGTCAACAAAAATTTAAAACTAAAAAGCAATAATTTTCTCTTGTAGCTAGTACAGACGCAATCTTTTTCGCGTCTGTTTTTATGATTTTTTGGTGAATTTTGATAAAAGGCAAAAAAATATTTTTATTAATGATTTGACCGTAGTTTTACTGAAGACAAAATGGCGAAATAAATTTCAAAATGTCTTTAGATTTAATTATGTCAGTTTTCAAATTATTAATTTATTTTTTTATAAACAATGACCTCCAATTTTGAACAAGATTTGCTTTTATATCGCGAGGAAGAAAGTTTACTACGCCGCATTACAAACCGTATCCGACGAAGCTTAGAGTTGGAAGAAATTATCACAGTGACAACGGCAGAAGTGCGATCGCTATTAAAAACTGACCGAGTGATGATTTACAAATTTCATCCCGATGGTAGTGGTCAAGTGATTGCTGAATCGATTAATAACAATTGTTTGCCATCGCTACTAGGGCTAAATTTTCCCTACGATGACATCCCATCCTATGCCCGTGAACTATTTATCAAATCACGCGTGCGTTCTGTTGTAAACGTTGATACTAAAGAGATTGGTCAAATTCACCTGCGTGACTTGGATAATGGAGAAACTATCTCAGAAGAGATTCGTTACCGCCCTGTAGACCCCTGTCATATTGAATATTTGACGGCAATGGGCGTAAAATCCTCTGTAGTAGCGCCTATTCTCTATCAAGATCAGCTTTGGGGGCTGCTGGTGTCTCATAATTCTGAAGCGCGTTTGATTTCAGAATATGAGCTAGAAGCAATACAAATGGTAGTCGAGCAGCTGTCAATGGCGATCGCTCAAAGTACCCTTCTGACTCAAGTTCGCAAAACAGCCGAACAAGAAGCGATCGTTAATCGCATTGCTACTCTGTTACATTCACTGCCGACAATTGTATTACAGCCAGCCCTAGAAGAGGCTGTTGCTGCCTTTAATGGTGTCGGTGGCAGGCTTTGCCTTAGAAATGAAGCTTTTGATTTCCACAATGGCAACGCGATCGGCTTAATAGAATGCTTAATACCAGGAAATACTTGTATCAAGCTTTATATCTGTGGAGAGCAACCTGTGATGCCAGAACAAACTATATATCCACTCATAGAACAGTATAGTATCTGGCAAGAACACTACAAGTCGAATAAGTACGATGTTTGGGCAATTTCAGATATATATAAAATTTCTGACTTGCGAAGTTTGCAAGTTGCTTTTCAACCAACTAGAATTCGCAGTATGTTGATGATCCCGCTCCAATATCGTCAGCAATTACTGGGCTACTTAAGTATTTTCCGCAGCGAAATAGATACAGAAATTCTCTGGGCGGGGCAATATGATAGCGATCAAAGGCAACAGTATCCCCGACAATCCTTTGAGGTTTGGCGCGAATCTAAAAAAGCACAAGCTCAAAAATGGACGGTTGAAGAGATTGAACTGGCTAGAAACCTCAGTAAACACTTTGCTTCTGCAATTCAGCAGTATGAATTATACCAACAAGTACAAGTCTTCAATGAAAACTTAGAAAAACAAGTCAAAAGACGCACCGCTGAGTTACAACGGACAGCTGAACAACAACAGGCTGTGTTTAAAGTTATTGCCGAAATTCGGGAATCTCTGGACACAAATACGATTTTTCAAACCACTACTAAAGAAGTTTGTCAATTAATCAAAGCCGATCGCGTTTCTGTTTATCGTTTTGATTCTAATTGGGGTGGTGAATTTGTTGGAGATTTCGAGGCTGCTAGTCCATACTGGTCGAATGAGTCCGAACTAGGTATTAATACAATTTGGAATGACACTTACTTACAAGACACACAAGGAGGACGTTACCGCAACAATGAGACATTTGCGGTCGATGACATCTACAATATGGGGTTTGCTCAGTGTCATATCGACAATCTAGAGCAGTTTCAAATTCATGCTTTTGTGCTTGCTCCGATTTTTGTTGGGCAAAAACTTTGGGGTTTACTAGCAACTTATCAACACACTGGCCCCCGGCAATGGAAAACTTCTGAAGTTAACTTTCTCAGTCAGATTGCTGCCCAAATGGGTGTAGCACTCCAGCAAGCTGATTTACTTTCTCAGACACAACAGCAGACATTAGATTTGCAACAAGCAACAGAACAACAACGGGTATTGTTTGAAGTTGTGGCGAAAGTTAGAGAATCTCTCGATCTAGATGCGATTTTTCAGACAACCACCCAAGAAATTTGTAAATCATTACAAGCAGATCGAGTTGCAGTCTACCGCTTTGAGGCTGATTGGAGTGGTGAATATATCGCCGAGTTTGTGGGTGATAAGTGGTTAAAGCTAGTAAGTTCTGATACCAATACAGTTTGGCAAGATAGCTATTTACAGGAAACCCAAGGTGGGCGATATCGTCACAATGAAACCTTTGTAGTCGATGACATCTATGAAGTTGGCCACTCTCAATGCCATGTTACGGCTTTAGAGCAAATTCAAGCAAGAGCTTATGCGATCGCACCTATATTTATCGGGCAACAGCTATGGGGCTTGCTAGCAGCTTACCAGAATTCTGCACCCCGCCATTGGGAAGCCTCAGAAATTAAATTTATTACTCAAATTGCCAATCAACTTGGGGTTGCACTCCAACAAGCTCAATTACATAATCAAACCAAAGAGCAAACTCAAAAGCTAGCTCAAGCTTTGCATGATTTAAAGCAAACTCAAACCCAACTGATCCAAACTGAGAAAATGTCCTCATTAGGTCAACTAGTAGCTGGTGTTGCTCACGAAATTAATAACCCCGTGAACTTCATTTATGGCAACATCAATCATGTCAATGATTACACCCAAGATTTACTCAGTATCCTAGACCTCTATTTCCAAAATACTCCCAACCCTAGTCCTGAGATTAGCGATCGCGCCTTCGAGATCGACTTAGAATTTATCATGGAAGATTTGCCCAAAACTCTATCTTCTATGAAAATTGGAGTCGATCGCATCCGGCAGATTGTCTTGGGTTTACGGAATTTCTCTCGCCTTGACGAAGCAGAAAAAAAGCCAGTTGATATTCATGAGGGCATTGATAGCACCTTGCTAATTTTGCAGCATCGCTTGAAAGCAAAACCAGAAAGTCCGGCGATAAAATTAGTCAAAGAATATACTAACCTTCCTTTAGTAGATTGCTATGCCGGGCCACTAAATCAGGTATTTATGAATGTTTTAAGCAATGCGATCGATGCTTTAGAAGATTACACGGAATCTCAATCAAAACCTCATAGCAGTCAAATTACTATCCGTACTGCTTTTGGAGAACTTGAAGGCAATATCAAGAGTGTAGTCATTCGGATTGCAGACAATGGGCCAGGAATACCCGAAGCTCTCAGAGCAAGAATCTGCGATCCCTTTTTCACAACTAAGCCAGTGGGAAAAGGCACTGGCTTGGGGTTGTCAATTAGTTACCAGATTGTCGTAGATAAACACGGTGGTGTGTTTAGATGTGATTCTCAGCCTGGGTTAGGTACAGAATTTTGGATTGAAATTCCGATTAGACAAATTAGTCATTAGTCATTGGTCATTGGTCATTTGTCATTGGCAAAGACTTTTACCTTTAACTAAAGCGTATTACCGAGCTCCAAATTTTTGAAGAAGTTGGGGATCTAAATCAGGGTTAAATGATATTTCATCCTACAGTAATTGGATTTTTATGACAAGCAATAATTGTATTGCTAAACAGTACATTATAATACTAACTTTGCTAAAGCTGCCAAGTTTAAGCTATTTAAAATAGTAGACTTAATTGGACGTTTTTCGTCCCAAAATATTAAAGATAAATAAAAATCTTTTGCTAATGAAGAAGTTAAAAGCTTATATGATTCGTATGCACTTTTCTCATCAAAAAAGCTGAGAAAGTAAACAGTATCATCAAAAATAGGAGGCTTTTCATTTATTTTACCAATTAATCTAAAACTTAATTTTTTATAAAGTCCACAGATTGCTATTTTCCAAGGTGCAAAAGTATATGAGCCAACACCAAAAATAGAGAATCTGGGGCTATTTTGATAAATCTTACTTTTCCTATTATTTAAAAGACTTTCATGCTTTTCTAAATATGCCCATGTTTTAGGTGCTAAATCTTTTATAAATTCAGTAGACTCGCCAACAAAACTTTGAGTAACTAAAATATATCGATCAGTCGCTTTTATTTTATTTTGGGCAACATAAGAACCTTTAACTAAAGGGAAAATATAAGTTTCTTCGAGTTCATAAGATTCTCCTAGCCCGTTTATAAAATAGTCATTATTTTTGCGAAATTCCATGACGCTAGCGCAATCATGCTTAATACCAGAACGCCATTTTGTTTTTGATTGCTTATTGTATAAGCTTTCTACTTTTTTAAATGTAATCAAATCCCTAACAAGAATATTATTTAAATAGCCTATACGAGAGCAAACTGAGCTTTCAAGACTATCAAATACATCACAATAATATTTTTGTGAGTTGGAATCAAATTTACAGAAAAATAAGCAAGCTTCAACAGCAGCATCAAAATATTTCTTAGAATCTATCTTATAAACTGCACAGTAAGCAAGATTTAGCTTTTCCGAATAGATATAATTTAAAATTTTTCTAGAAACCGAAGTTTTACAAAGCACCGCTAGATAACTGTTATGCTTCTGTAAGTATTGTACAAACTGTATGAGCATCCATTCTGATATATCAAAATTACTTTTTCCCGTAATTGCATCTAAACCAGTATGATTTTTAAAATTGCTCTTTTTAGGCAAATTTACGCCCCCAATACTACCTTGTTGTGAGTTTGTTACCCAAGGTAAATTACCAAGCACTAATATTTCTTCATTTGATTCACCTATTAGTGATAACCAATCTACTTGAAAAAAATCCTCACATTTAATTTCAATCCTTTGGTCATGTAAAAACTTTTCTTCTTCTAGAATCTGTCTAAAGTAATCAAGGTTTAATTCAATTCCTAAAATTTTTTTTGCTGAGTCAAAACAAGATGAAGCAGCTTCAACAAAATTTCCTATTCCACAAGTAGGCTCAATTATAATATGTGGTTTAACACCAAGCTCTACTAGCTTTTTACATACCTGATCGGCTAATTCTATCGGCGTTTGAAAATCGCCGTATTCTACTTTAAGTTTCTGAACAGTACGCATCAGGGATTAGCTCTATAAACCGTAATTATACCTTTTTCTTGACCAGCACGTTCTATCACTCTCCCATACTGAAGTCGCCATTGTAAAGCATTGGAAATCGTTAAAAATCCCTGTAAAGGTGGATTTCTCAATATTTCATCCGCGATGTTACTTGCTTCAAGTTCGTCAACAGGCAAATTGCGGTCGAGCATAAAAGCAATTAGGTCATCTTTATTACCTTCGTTCTCTAAAATACTAGAAATTCCACGTGTCATCTGGAAATCTGCGGTTCTTTTAGCACTTACGTAAATCGTATGCAAAATATTCAGAGTAGCCGTGCGGTTTATACTATTATCTGCCTTATCGTAAACAAAGATAAGCAACGAATAGCCAAGCCCAAAAATTTTTTGGCGTGCAGATTTGAATGGGCATGATGATTGTGGTTGTCTAACACTTGTTACCTTCATATCTATAAGCAACCCCGGAAAATCAATACCACTCGCAGAGTTACCTTGTATGAAATCGTACTTAGCTTTTAAGTAAAGTCGAAATTTCTGTTCCAGGTAAGTTCCGACAGCTTTTCCATCAGTAACACCATACAGCAGAGGTTCTGGATGCTGAGACTCGGCTAATGAAAATATTTCAGCTTCTAAACAGAGGATTTCTGCTGTCAAAATCGGCATAGGTAAAGGAAAACACAGGGTTAAACACCATATTTTATATTATTGACAAACTTCTCACTCTTGTGGAATGAATCAGCCCTACCTCCCCGCAAGCGGGGAGGGGATTAAGGGGTGGGGTGCAATGACTATGGGAATCATAACTAATTATGCGGACATGATATCACCTCTAACTTCTAAGTTGTACAGGCATCGCTAAATAGGTCATTTTCAAACCACCCAATGGTGTAAAAATCACTGGAGTTAGGCTTTGATTTAAATGCATTTGAATTTCGGAAGATGGTAATTCTTTCAAGCCTTCCATCAAATACTTAATATTAAAAGCAATTTCTATATTTTCCCCAGAAATTTGTGCAGGCATCGACTCTCTACCACTGCCCACATCTTGAGCTTCACAAGATAAGGTAATTTCTTGAGCTTCGCTATCAATACTGACCTTGACAATATTATTTTTCTGATCGGCTAGCACAGCAATCCGTTCCAAAGTGCTGACAAATTGCCGCCGTTCAATTGTCACTTGTCGCTCAAATTGGCGCGGAATTAATTGTCGATAGGCAGGATATTGCCCTTCTAATGTACGACTAGTCAAGCGTTGATTTTGCCATGCAAACACAACTTGACCTCGATCGAAATATAAAGCTACAGGTTCATCTGATGAGGCGCTATGAGCTAACATTCGTTGGAGTTCACGTAATGCTCTAGCTGGTACTGTTACTTCTAGTTGATTAGTTCCGCCTAGAGGACGCTCGTTGCTAGTTTCTACGACTGCGAGGCGATGTCCGTCGGTAGCTGCAAATTCTAGAGTATCTTGTTTAACTGTTAAATGCACACCGATGAGTACTTGCTTGGTTTCATCAGCACTGGTAGCAAATAATGAACCGCGTAATCCCTCAATTAATGCGGTGGTGGTGAGATGAATTACTTCTGTATTTTCAATTACAGGAAGTTCGGGAAATTCTTCTGGCCCCATTGCTTGGAATTGGTAATGTCCACTCTTAGGTGTGAGTGTGACAATTAAACCTTCTCCACCAGATGTTGCACCTGTCAAGGCTGATTCATCATCGAGAGTGATTTCACCTTCTGGAAGACGAGAAGTGATGTCTACAAGTAATTTAGCAGGAAGTGCGATCGCACCACTTTGCCATACCTCTGCGTTAAAGCTGGTGCGGATTCCTAAGCTGAGATCGAAGGCTGTTAAGCTTACTTGGTTAGTTTCAGCATCCGCTTGTAACAACACATTGGCAAGTACTGGATGAGTTGGTCGTGAAGGTACTGCACGACTAACGAGTGAGAGGTTTGTACTGAGATCGCTTTGGGAGCAAACTAATTTCATAAGTCAGATTCAGCTGGTGAAAGATATCCTAACACCCTTATTGTTCAGTATGCGATCGCTGTTTTTTAGTTAGTACGTGGGCGTAGGCATCGCTGACGAAGTTGCTTAAGGGTAGAAAACTCGTTTAGAGGATGTTGTTTCGCATCTAGCAAGCTTTTTGCCGTTTTCTAACCATCGAACTCACGTTATACTGAGAGAGCTTTTTTACCATCCTTCCGACTTTTCAAACAACCTCTAAGGAGCAAGGTAATTCCTCTTGCTTCCTATTCCTGCATCTAAGAAGAAACTGATGTGTAATTTACCATTACTTGGGTCGGTTTCTACTGTTGAACCCACACCGAAAACTTCACGGATTAAAGCAGGTTGTAGTAAATCTTGAGGTGTTCCTACTGCTTTAATTGTTCCATTATTGACAACATAAATGCGATCGCAATAACTAGCAGCCAAATTCAAATCGTGCAACGCCGCAATAGTAGTCACACCCAACCCCTTCACCAGTTGCAAAAGTTCTAACTGATAGCGAATATCAAGGTGATTAGTCGGCTCATCGAGAATCAAAAACCGTGCTTGCTGGGCTATGGCGCGTGCAATCAACACACGCTGTTTTTCTCCACCAGAAAGGGAAATGAAACTACGTTCTGCAAAGTCATTCATTCCCACCTGTACCAAAGCATCGAAGACTATGGAGTGGTCTTTTTCTGTCTCACGGTCAAACAAACCTTGATGGGCATTACGCCCCATCAATACCATCTCTGCAACAGTAAAATCAAATTCAATAGATGCTTCCTGCAAAACAACTGCTGTAGCTTGTGCCATTTCACGGGTACTCAAATGCCAGATATTTTTTCCGTTGAGAGTTATCAACCCACTATCTGGCTTCAGGACACGATACATACACCTGAGCAAACTTGACTTACCACTACCATTAGGGCCAATCAGCCCCACAAACTCACCCGACGACACTTGCAGATTGATGTCATGCAAAATCTGCTTTCCCTCAATACTCCAGGATAGGTGTTTCACCTCTAACTTCATTTTCCACCGCCTTTACCTTGCATCAACCAAATGAAAAAAGGAGCGCCGAAAAGTGCCGTAATAATACCAATGGGCAGTTCCTCTGGGGCGACAATGGTGCGTGCTAAGACATCTGCCCAAATTAAGAAAATTCCGCCCAGGAGCAAACTCACAGGTAACACCTGGCGATGATCTGAGCCGACGAGGAAACGGACGCTGTGAGGAATCATTAGCCCAACGAAGCCTATGACACCACTGAGAGCAACTATTACGCCTGTCACCAGTGAGGTTACTAGGAATAACTGCTTGCGGAAGCGATCGGTGTCAGTTCCCAGAGTCTGAGCTGTTTCTTCACCGATGAGGAGTGCGTTTAGCGATTGCGTCTGGAGTAACAAATACCCGATTCCCAAGAACAAAGTCAGCATCGGCAGGATTAAGTCTGTCCACGTTGTTCCCGAAAGTCCTCCCAATAACCAAAACAATACTCGTCGTGTAGCTTCACCACTTCCAGCCTTGATAGCTAAAAAACTCGTTACCGCCTCAAACAAAGACGATACTGCTACACCAATTAAAATTAAGCGAGTGGAGGAGAAGTATCCTTGTCGTCGTGCTAAAAAGAAAACAACAACGAATGCTAACAGCGCACCGAGGAAAGCCCCAACAGACAGTGCATACACACCAAAAAACGAGAAAATACCAAATAGGATAACTAAAACAGCACCCACCGACGCGCCAGAGGAAATACCGAGAATAAATGGGTCAGCTAAGGGATTTCGCACCAGTGCTTGCATGATGACACCAACCACTGATAGTCCAGCGCCAACAAAAAAAGCCAATAGCACACGTGGAAAGCGGATCAGCCAGACAATTTGAACTTGTGCTTGCGTCCAGTCTCCTGTAACTTTTGGAAACACTTGGGATAAAGCTATCTGCCATACTCTCAAAGCAGGAATAGGCACTGGCCCAATCATCACCGCCAACGTCATAGAAACCAACAATATGACAACCATTGCTACCATTAGCAGCTTGTAGCGTTGCTGCTTATTTTTTCTCAATTGCTTTGGTAATAGATTAGTCATTAGTTATTAGTCATTGGGCATTGGGCATTGGGCATTAGGAGTGCTGAGTGCTGAGTGCTGAGTGCTGAGTTAGGAGTTAAGAGTTAAGAGTTAAGAGTTAAGAGTTAGGAGTTTTGTTTACCCCCTTGTCCCCCTATCTCCCTCATCTCCCCTGCTCCCCTCATCTCCCCTGCTCCCCTCATCACTTAAACCTCTCTGGATATAAAGCCTCTGCTAATTGTTTCACCCCTGTGACATTCCTAATTCCTGGCATCGTGTAACTAAAACCGATGACAATGAATTTATCCTGCTGCACTGCTTTTAACTGAGAGTAAGCAGGGTTAGATTTAAGTAATTGACGCTTCTCTTCGGCAGATGACCAGTTAGCATCAATCAGAACAATCACATCAGGTTGACGTGCAATCACGTCTTCCCAATTAACTGTTACCCATGCTTTTTTCTCTTGGATATCTTTGAATATATTTTCTCCACCAGCTAATTCAATAATATGATTGGGCATTCCCCAGTTAGAAACAGTTAGGGGAGGATTTTCAGAATCGTACCAAAAAATGCGCTTTTTGGTTGTCACTTTATTTAACTTTTGTTGGGTTGCTTCGAGTTGCGATCGCAGTTGCACAATTAATTTTTCTGCTCGTTGTTCCACTCCAAAAATCCGCCCGATTTCTCGGATTTCTTGATATAAATTCTCCATCGTCACGCGCTCAGGTCTAAGTTCGATGCGATCGCATTCAATGGGCAACAAATAAGAAGAAATACCTAGTTTTAGCAACTCTGACCCAAGTGCTTCTTTGGCAAAAGCGCTTTCCTCAGTGGAGAAGACAAAATCCGGCTCAACCCCCAAAAAAACTTCCCGCGACGGGTACTTAGGCGCTAATACGCGAATTTGGGAATATGCCTGTTGATACTCTGGCAAAATCGGATTATCCAGGTATGCTGTACCAACCATCTGCTTTTCTAAACCCAGCGCTAACATGACCTCCGTCGCCGATTGCATCATGGTGACAGCGCGTTGTGGTGGTTGTTTGTAGGTAATCGTCGAATCACAGTTCTTAAGTGTAAATGGTGTATATTGTGTCGCATTCGAGGTACTATCATTTGGGGCAGCGACATTTCCTGCACACCCTGAAACCATACCCAGCATCAGCACTGCTAAGACTGCAACAAAGGGTTGAAATATCCAGATCCGGCGATGTAATTTACTCACACAACCCTCTTGAAATCCTCTTAACACAACAAAATCGTAACGAATTAACTTCAGAAAACTCTGCGTTCCTCTGCGCGTACTTTGCGTTCCTACCCTGCGGGAAGGCGAAGCGCCTATGCGTTAAAAAAATTTAACCTAATAATCAAAACTCAACAGACACTGTTCCCAACACCGTAAACGGTGGCGCAGGGTCAATACTATACCCATCAACCTCATAATATTTAACATTAGAAATATTCTTGAAATTGACTGCAAATCGATAATTTTGCCGCCGATAGAAGATAGAAGCATCCGCTCGTAAATAACTTGGAAGTTTAAACGTATTCGGTAAATCCACCTCCTGCTCACCAACAAAATACAACCCAGCACCAAATCCTAAGCCCTGCAAACTACCCCTTTGTAGTTCATAACTTGTCCACAATCCAGCGCTATGTTCTGGGACACCAAATAATCTGTCTCCTACAGGAATCAGATTATCTTTTGTCACTTCGCCATCAATGTAAGCATAGTTGGCAATCACTTTCCAACCTGGTAATATTTCGCCTGCAATATCTAATTCAATACCTCGACTGCGTTGTTCTCCGGTTTGGATACTGAATTGGTTAAGGTCGTCTAGTGGGTCTGGTGTCAATACATTCTGCTTGGTAATTTGAAAGAATGCCAAAGTTGCAGAAAGTTTATTGTCAAGAAAATTTTGTTTAACCCCCACCTCAAACTGCTCGGTAGTTTGCGGTTCAAATTTTTCCTCTGTCCGACTTCTGGCTTGAAATTGGGGAGAAAAACCATTAGACCAATTGAAGTAAAGTGAAGTCGCATCGCTTGGTTGATATATAACTCCAACTCGCGGCGAAAATCGAGTATTTGATTGCTTATCGAGAATATCGCCACTTACACGGTCTTGAGTGCTGTAATCATTAAAGTCCAAGCGACCACCTAATAAAACTTTGAAATTAGGTGTAAGTTCAATTAAGTTCTGCGCAAATAAACCAACATTTTCGGAGACAATTTTTCGACCAAAGGGAGAACCATCTTCTACAGGAGTAGGAGTTCCACCATATTGCGGGTCAAAAATATCTATTGATAGTTCTAGGTCTGGGGCAAAAATGTAGTTAAATAAATTTCGCGCTAAATCTACACCAAATAGCACATTATGGCGAATAGAACCAGTAGAAAACTTACCAGAAATTTCGTTTTGTAGCGTAATATTTTCGTGTTCTTCATCAGAAGCGGAGAACAAACGGTCTAGTGTCCGACGGTCGTCTCGCAAAGAACCAGGAGATACCTGCCTTGCGTCATTCAAATTAGCACTGAGAACATTAAATCCTTGGCGAAATTTCCAGTCGTCGTCAAATTCGTGTTCTAGTTTATAGGTTAATGAGTTAAATGTCACTTCCCCATTAGCAAAGTTGGGTTCTCCTAAAAACCGACTGCGCCCAAGTTGGAGAATTTCTGGCTCAATGGGAAAACCATTATCAAAAACAAAGTTATATTTCTGGTGTTCGTATTCAAAGGTGAGTTTAGTGCGATCGCCTACTTTTATCTCTACCACAGGCGAGATAAAAAAGCTGTCATACTCGACAAAATCACGAAAACTGTCAGAACTTTCATAAGCGACATTCAAACGATACAGCACTGATTTATCATCTGTCAGTGGCCCGCTAATATCTAAAGTCGGACGCAAAAAGTTGTAACTTCCATAAGTTACACTGGCACTGTAATAAGGCTCTGCAAGCGGCTTTTTGGTAGTTGTGTTAATAACACCACTTCCTCCTGCATATTGTGTTGGACTACCACCATAAAGTACCGCCGCCGGCCCTTTGAGAATTTCCAACCTCTCGATATTAGCGACATCTCGCGGACTGAAGTAACCATAATCGGGAAAGCCATTGCGTAAAGTTTCAAAATTGGTGAGAAACCCACGCACCCGAAATCCTAATGACGACAATCCCCCATATCCCCGTTCTGGTTGTACACCACTAACGTTATCCGCCAATTCCGAAAGACGTACAACATTTCGGTCTTCAATCACCTGACGGGGAATAACTTGAATTGATTGAGGAATGTCCCTGAGTGGTGTATCTGTCCTTGTTGCAGTGCTAGCGTCGGGTACTGAATATGTATCGCTCTCCCCTGTCACTATTAGTTCAATCGGTTCATTTGCATCAGCCGATGGTTGAGTTGGCGGTGTTTCACTACTTGGTTTAAATGTATCCGGCGCTTGTGGTGTCGAGGATGTAACTGGGGTAACAACAAAAATTAAACCTGTATCGCCGTCATCTAACTCGACTTTTGGGATACTTCCCTCACCCGTTACCGTCACTCGGATACTATTTGTATCTACATTAGTAACTATTACTTCGCTAATTCCCGCAACAGGCTTGTCTTGACGGAAAGAACTATCACCTGTTAATCGCAGTTGAGCATTAGGGATATCTGCAATAAAGTTATTGTTTTCCCTGTTGATGGTGGTTTGTAACTTATCAGATGTAGGAGTTTCTAAGAGGATTTCCAATCCACTATCAGTTGCTCTTAGGCGCACTCCTGTCACTGGTGTGACTTCAGTCTGTTGATTCTGCTGCGCTAGCCAGTCTTTAACATTGGTGTAAGGACGTGGAACATCGCTCAGTTGAGGAATCTTTGCGATCGGTGGTTCTGCTGACTGTGCTTTTACAGGCTGAGTCTCTAACAGACAAATAGCTCCTACAATCCCTATATATAATATCATCTGTTTGAGTTTCAAGATTTTCCTCCACACCACAATATTGATGAAATCAAGACACACCTAGTTGCAGGCGATCGCAATACGCTTTTACTTTCAAGTGCTACAACAAATAATTGATAATTATTATTAATTATTTTTGTTCACAAAAGACAACCACACTTTAGAAATGCCATACCAACCTAAGCCACTTTTTTCATAATTCTCTTAAAAACAATTGTTTTCTCAAAAATTAACTCTTTGAACATATCAAAGTGCTAAAAATTAAGCACTTGCATTTTCTTTTAGCAATATCAATAACTCAAGATTTGCTTTGACTTAGATTTTATTATAATTGAATCGCATAGCCTGTACATAAAAATACTTTTTTCTATCCGCTACTCGAATTATTTGTGTAAAAAAGTTATGAATTCATTAAACATTGTTATATTTATGCATTCATATACTTTTGAAATCGAAGCTAATACAGCTTGGCACAGTTAACAATTCAAAATTCAAACATTCAGACGGGGATTTAAACCCCGACTGAAAATGATCGGAGGTGGAGTGGCTCCGACTCCGCGCTACATATAGATGTAGGGGTCTTAAACCCTTGAATTTACGATAAACCTACCATTATGAGCCTTGAAACACTGGATTTCTAGCCTTAAAAAAGATAGACGTATTTACGCAGCACAGTACTATAGATAGTCTGACATTAGCTTTTGTTTTCTTGAAATGTTTTGTAACTTTTATTCTGCCTAGATTACTTTTATCACAGTTTAGACTATCAGTTTCCTATGGGAAATCTACTTTGTATAAGTTATGCAAAATTTGACAAGTTGTCCTATTCAGATTTTTTTATTTCTAAAATGTAAACCATTTGCGTAGACTGCACTGAAAATATTGCTATGAATAGCTTTTTCCAGTTTAAAATAAAAATATTCATATTGATAAATGTTTTATAAGCATAATAAAAATGTTATTTTGTTTATTTTAAATATTGTTTACATATAGCAGGATGCTTGACAAGAGTAGAAAATTAATGATAAATATTTTTGTTAATAATGTTCAATCCATAGATAAACTGTAAATTTCACAAAGCTGTCATGTTAAGGCATATTTTGCCTGAGTTGGTTGTGCTGTGAAATTTTAGAATTAGAAATAAAAAACTTTTTTCTCAAAAAAATACAGTGTGGCTAATAAGCTGAAATTTTCAATAAATAAAGGCTGAGAAGGCGATGGCATAACCGCCCAGCGGAGTTAATCGCACTTAACACAACTAGGCAGTTTGGCTCCACATAGATAGTTGTATAAATGGAGTGACATAAATGAGCAAAAATCTTTCCGAGCTACCGAGGAAATTCACCTCGTTGGTTGAACTTCTTCATTGGAGAGCGGTTCTGAAACCTGAGCAAAAGGCTTATTCTTTTCTGCTGGATGGAGAGGTAGAAGCATCATATTTGACTTATGGAAAACTAGATCGCCAAGCTCGGAGCATTGCTGCTCTACTTCAAAGTTATGGAGTCAAAAGTGGAGAGCGTGGACTACTGCTCTACCCACCTGGTTTAGAATTTATAGCTGCGTTTTTCGGATGTCTGTATGCTGGGGTAATTGCAGTCCCAGCTTATCCGCCCCGACCGAACCAATCTTTGTCCCGACTCCAGGCTGTTGTGGCAGATGCACAGGCTGCGATTGCCCTTACCACCACAACTGTCTTTGCCAACATTGAGCGACAATTCGCTCAGTATCCGAATTTACAAACTTTGCGGTTGCTGACTACTGATAACATTACTACCGATCTAGCACATTTATGGCAGCAGCCATCTATAAATAGCGATCGCCTCGCCTTTTTGCAGTATACTTCCGGCTCTACGGGTACACCTAAAGGCGTAATGGTGAGTCATGGGAATTTGCTGCATAACGAACTTTTAATTAAGCAGGCAATGCAGCACACAGAAAATACGCTTTTCGTGGGTTGGTTGCCCCTTTTCCATGACATGGGTTTAGTCGGGAATATGCTTCAGCCCTTGTACTTGGGGATACCGTGCATACTCATGTCTCCTGTGGCATTTCTGCAAAAGCCCTTGCGGTGGCTACAGGCGATTTCCCGATATAAAGCAACAACTAGCGGTGGCCCCAACTTTGCCTATGACCTGTGTGTTCGCAAAATCACGCCCGAACAACGAGCCACCCTGGATTTAAGTAGCTGGGAAATTGCTTTTAACGGCGCTGAACCGATTCGGAAAGAAACTCTAGAGCAGTTTACCGCTACCTTTGCTGAATGTGGCTTCCGGCGTGAGAGTTTCTATCCTTGTTACGGTATGGCAGAAACAACGCTGATTATAACTGGTGGCAGCAAATTAGTTCCACCTGTGTTATTACCAGTTCAGTCGGTGGCACTGCTGCAAAATAAAATAGTTCCAGCCAGTCAAAATGAAACTGGTGTACAGACCATAGTCGGTTGTGGTCATGCCTTACAAGATTTAAAGATTACCATAGTTCATCCTGAGACTCTAACCCTTTGCCAACCTAATGAGGTGGGTGAGATTTGGGTTGCAGGATCTAGTGTCACCCAAGGCTACTGGAATCAGCCAGAGCAAACGGATTACACATTCCGAGCCTACCTCAAAGATACTCAAGACGGGCCTTTTCTGCGGACAGGAGACTTGGGCTTTTTGCAGGAGGGAGAGCTATTTGTCACAGGTCGCCTGAAGGATTTGATCATTATCCGGGGTCGCAATCATTACCCGCAAGACATTGAATGGTCAGTAGAACAAAGCCACCCATCACTGCAACCTAGCGGTAGTGCAGCCTTTGCAATTGATCTTGCTGGCGAAGAAAAATTAGTTATTGCTCAAGAAGTGAAGCGCAGTTTCCTACGAAATTTGGCGACTGAAGAAGTCATTAGAGCTATCCGTCAAGCAGTAGTAAAAGAACATGAACTGCAAGTTTATGCAGTGTTACTCCTCAAGCCAGGTAGTATCCCCAAAACTTCTAGCGGTAAAATTCAGCGCCATGCTTGTCGTACTAATTTTTTGGCAGGAAGTTGGGAAAATATTGCCAGCAGCGTTTTAGAAGAATCTCAGACTACAGTCAATATAGGCAGCCTGACTCATACAGCTGTCCTCGCATTAGAGCCACAAGAGCTTCAGTTACAGTTAACCTGTTATCTTCAGCAGTTAGTAGCTCAGGTACTCAAATTAGTGTCTTCCCAAGTCAACCCGCAGCAACCCTTGAACAGCCTGGGAATTGATTCCTTAATGGCAGTAGAACTCCAGCACACTATTGAAACTAACTTGGGTGTGGTCTTACGGATGACTAGCTTTTTGGGGGGTTCCAATATTAACCAACTAGCAACTGTAGTACTTGCTGAGTTAACAAATGTTTCTTCTGTCCCTAAAAGCGCTCCAGCCCAAATTAATGAGACTGTCACTGAGTACCCTCTTTCCTACGGTCAACAGGCTTTGTACTTTTTACACCAGCTAACACCAGAGAGTCCTGCTTACAACATTGCTAATGCTCTGCGTATTCGTGGCGAGCTTGATATTTCTGCATTGCATCGAGCATTTCAGAGTTTAGTGGAACGCCATAGAATTCTAGGTACGACTTTCCCAAATGTTGACGGACATCCCATACAGCGAGTTCATAAGCACGTAGAGGTTTGCTGGCAACAGGAAGATGCTGCAACATGGGATGAAGAATTTTTGAGCGATCGCCTGCTTAAAGCAGCATACCACCCCTTCAATCTGGAGCAAGGCCCCCTCATGCGGGTGAGTCTGTTGACTCGCTCACAAACGGAACACATTCTTTTACTTGTTGTTCACCACATCGTCGCAGACTTCTGGAGCCTCACCATCTTGGTAGATGAGTTGGGAACACTGTACCAAGCTCAAAAGAACAATACACCTGTGATGCCTCCTTTGGTTTGGCAGTACACCGACTATGTACGAAAACAGGCTCTAATGCTAGCGAGTCCAGAAGGCGATCGCCTGTGGGACTACTGGCAAAAGCAGTTGGCAGGATTACCTATATTAAATTTGCCAACTGACCGTCCGCGTCCAGCCATTCAAACCTATCAAGGAGCTTCCTTTAGCTATCAGCTGAGTACAGAATTAACTCAAAAACTACAAAACTTCAGCCGCAAACGTGGAGTTACTCTCTACATGACCTTGCTAGCAGCCTTGCAAGTGCTACTTTATCGCTACACAGGTCAAGAAGACTTCCTAGTGGGTTCCCCCACAACAGGCAGAAGTCAAACTGATGCAGCAGGTGTGGTAGGGTATTTTGTCAATCCGGTAGTATTGCGTTCACCTCTGGTGCTGCGCTTTGCGCAATCGCCTTTATCAGAAAATCCCACCTTTGATGAGTTTCTCATTCAAGTACGTTCCTGTGTGCTGGATGCTTTTGATCACCAGAACTACCCCTTTGCCCGACTAGTTGAGCAACTACAACCAGTGCGAGACTCCAGTCGTTCACCATTATTTCAAGTGATGTTTGTCTTGCAGAAAGCGCACCTACTCAATGAATCAGGTTTGGCAGCCTTTGCATTAGGGGAAACAGGAGCAAGGATAAAATTAGGGGAACTAGAACTAGAGTCCCTAGCCCTCGAACAGCGAATTGCTCAGTTCGACCTCAATCTCATCATGGCTGAGGTTAATGAAACACTATCTGCTTCTTGGCAATACAACACAGACCTATTCGATGCTGCCACTATTGCGCGGATGGCTGGTCATTTTCAAACCTTACTAGAAGGTATTGTTGCCGACTCACAGCAGCACATCTCACTTCTACCACTCCTCACTGAATTAGAACAGCAACAATTATTATTTGAGTGGAATCAGAACCAAGTAGATTACGCCAGCAAACCTTGTCTCCATCAACAATTTGAGGCTCAGGTAGAGCAGACACCAAATGCAGTGGCGGTAGTATTTGAAACAGAACAACTCACTTATGCCGAATTGAATCGACGAGCCAATCAATTAGCACATCATCTACAAACTCTGGGAGTAGAGCCGGAGGTGTTAGTTGGCATTTGTCTAGAGCGATCGCTCTTAATGGTAGTGAGTATCTTGGCGACTCTCAAAGCTGGAGGAGCTTACGTTCCTCTAGATCCCTCCTATCCTCAAGAACGTCTGGCTTTCATGGTGGAAAATGCCCAGGTTTCAGTGTTGCTGACTCAAGAGAAATTCCTCGCAGCTTTGCCCGAACATGGGGCGCAAGTGGTCTTGGTGGACAAAAACCATGAGGTTTGGACTAGTAAAAATGTGGACAACCCAATTAGCCAGGTGACAGCTGATAATTTAGCTTATGTGATTTACACCTCCGGTTCGACTGGCAAACCAAAGGGGGTAATGAACACCCATAGAGGAATTTGCAATCGTCTATCTTGGATGCAGGAAACTTATCAACTGACAACAGTAGATAAAGTGTTCCAAAAGACACCCTTTAGCTTTGATGTCTCTATTTGGGAATTCTTCTGGCCTTTGACTACCGGAGCGCGTTTAGTGGTAGCTCGTCCAGCAAGTCATCAAGATAGCGCCTACCTCGTTCAGATAATTGCCCAGGAACAGATCACCACGCTGCATTTTGTTCCTTCCATGTTGCAAGTGTTTCTTGAAGAACCTGGGCTTGAAGCGTGTCAATGCTTGAGACAGGTGATGTGTAGTGGTGAAGCCCTACCTTTGAAACTACAAGAACGATTTTTTGCGCGTTTGGATGCAGACTTACATAATTTGTACGGGCCAACGGAAGCTGCGATCGATGTTACGTTCTGGGCTTGTGAACGTGAGAGTCGTAAACACACTGTTCCCATTGGTCGCCCCATTGCCAATACACAAATTTATTTGCTAGATAATCACTTGCAACCAGTGCCTATTGGCGTACCTGGGGAACTACACATTGGCGGTGTGGGTTTAGCGCGGGGTTATCTCCATCAACCAGAATTAACAGATATTAAATTCATTGCCAACCCGTTTAACAAGTCAAAAGTCAAAAGTCAAAAGTCAAAATTAGAACGTCTTTACAAAACTGGGGATTTGGCACGCTACCTGAGCGATGGCAACATTGAATATTTGGGACGACTTGACCATCAAGTTAAATTGCGGGGGTTCAGGATTGAGCTAGGAGAGATTGAAGCGATACTGAGTCAACATCCAGCATTGCGGGAAGTTGTTGTTTTGATGAGAGAAATTGAGAAGAAGGAACAGCACCGAGATTTCACACCACTGGTTGACGTAGAAAATTCATCAACAATTACTGGTTTGCGTCGCTTACTCAAGGGAGAATTGGCTAATTCTCAGGCAGATTTTAGGAATCAGCAATTAGTTGCTTATTGTGTCACCCATCATCAACCAGCACCCACTACTAGCGAATTGCGTCGCTTTCTCTTAGAGAAGCTCCCTGATTACATGATTCCGGCGGCTTTTGTCATACTGGATGCACTGCCTTTAACGCCGAATGGTAAAGTAGACCGGCAGTCTTTACCAATTCCTGGTAAAGTCAGACCTGAATTGGAAAAAGCTTTCGTAGCACCTCGCACTTTCATAGAAAAGGCGTTGGCAGAGGTTTGGGCAGAGGTGCTGGACATTGAACAAGTGGGCATTCACGACAACTTTTTTGAGTTGGGAGGAGATTCGATTCGCAGCATCCAAGTGCTAGCTAGAGCCACTGCAAAAGGTTTAAGCTTCTCCTTAGCGCAGATTTTCCAGCATCAGACTATCGACTCACTGGCACGAGAAATTACTTTTGTTGAACTCAGTGCTTTAATAACTCAAAAAACAGAGCCATTTAGCCTGATTTCCCAGACAGAACGGCAAAAGCTACCCAAAGATGTAGAAGATGCCTATCCTTTGGCTAGGGTTCAAGCTGGGGTGATTTTTCACACTCAGTCCATGCCTGATGAGCCGATGTACCATGATATTTTTCTTTACAATTTACAAGTTCGTCTAGACATTGAATTGTTTCAAAAAGCTCTACAGCACGTTGTTGATCGCCATGCTATCCTGCGGACATCCTTTGATCTGACTAACTTTAGCGAACCCCTACAACTAGTTCATCAACAAGTTACTGCTCCCTTTCACGTCGAAGACTTGCGTCATTTGTCACCAGACCAACAACAACAAGCACTTTCCACCTGGATAAAAGCTGAAAAACGACAAAATTTTGATTGGTCTTCCCCACCATTTATTCGCTTTTTCATTCACCGCCTCACAGAGCAGTCTTTTTATCTCACCTTTAGCTGTCACACTTCTATTCTTGACGGCTGGAGCAAAGCTTGTTTGCTGACAGAATTGCTGCATCATTATTATGCTTTGCTCAATGGTAAAAGCGAAGCCATTGAACCAGCCCCAGCTATAACTTATCGAGATTTTGTCGCCTTAGAGCGTGCAACATTGCAATCGCCAGACTCTCAAGATTTTTGGAGGCAAAAATTAGCAGATTGTGTAACCACGAGAATAGCCCGTTGGGTTGTGGCTCACCACAGCGCAAATACCCCAGAAATTGGCTTTTTAGATGTCCCCATCTCCCCAGAACTTTCTGAGAAATTGCAAAAACTAGCCCGGTTAGCAGAAGTCCCCCTGAAAAACGTCTTGTTAGCTGCACATATCAGGGTGATGAGTTTGTTAAGTGGCGAGAGTGATATCCTCACAGGGCTGGAGTCTAATGGTCGATTGGAAGAAGCTGACGGAGAAAAAACTTTAGGAATCCATTTGAACACGGTTCCCTTGCGTTTGCAGCTGATGGGGGGAACTTGGCTAGAGTTGGTGCAGCAGGTTTTTGCAGCTGAACGAGAGTTGTTGCCCTTCAGGCGTTATCCCTATGCAGATTTACATCAACTTGTTGGTCGTCAGGCTCTCCAGCCCCTAGTTGAAACTGTTTTTAATTACACTAACTTTCATGTTTATGAGAGTCTGCAAAGTCTCAAAGATTTGGAAGTTTTAGGGGCGAGGGGTTTTGGTGAAACTCATTTTACGTTGCGGTCTGAGTTTAATCTCAATCATGCCTCAAATTGCATCCAACTCGATTTAGAGTGCGACTTGACACAGATAAGTCATGCTCAGTTAGAGACTATTGGCACTTATTTTCAAGAAACACTAACAGTAATGTCTGCACAGCCGTTGGCACGTTACGAGTCTCAATGTCTTTTGGGCGATCGCCAACGACAGATGTTGCTCGAAGAGTGGAATAACACCAGCAAATATCCTCAATGCTGTATCCATCAACACTTTGAGGCTATGGCAGCACAAAATCCTGATGCGATCGCGATCGTCTTTGCCGATGAAAAACTCAGCTACCAACAGCTAAATCATCGAGCTAATGCTCTAGCCCATTACTTGCAGCGTTTAGGAGTAACTGCCGATGTGCCAGTGGCTCTCTGTGTCGAGCGTTCCTTGGAGATGATAGTGGGAATTTTGGGAATCCTCAAGGCAGGAGGAGCCTACGTACCTTTAGACCCAACATATCCCCAAGAAAATCTCGCTTTTATACTGAAAGATGCTCAAGTGCCAGTCCTGCTGACTCAGGCACGGCTAATAGCAGACTTACCTACCCACACAGCCCAAATTGTCTGCCTAGACTCAGACTGGCAGATTGTAGCGCAAAGCGCAGAAAACCCCAGCAGTACAAGCACATTAGAAAACCTCGCCTACATTATTTACACATCAGGCTCCACAGGTCAACCCAAGGGAGTACTCGTTACCCAGCAAAACTTAGTCCATTCCACGTTGGCGCGGATTACTTATTACTCAGAACCCGTTACCAGTTTCTTATTAATTCCCTCCTTTGCTTTTGATAGTTCAGTAGCGTCCATATTTTGGACATTGTGTCAAGGAGGTAGGCTGGTGCTGTTAAGAGAAAGTTCCCAGAGAGATATTTGGGAATTAGCCAAGCTAATTGTTCAACATCAAGTTTCACACTGGTTGAGTGTTCCCTCACTCTACAGCGCTCTTTTAGCACACACAGATATAACTGGGCTTGGCTGTTTGCAAACAGTTATTGTTGCTGGGGAATCTTGTTCTACAGAGTTGGTTGAACGCCATCATCAGTTACTACCCTATACATCCTTATTTAATGAGTATGGCCCCACAGAAGCAACAGTTTGGAGCAGTGTATACAATTGTCAAAACCATGACTTAAAAAATCCTGTGCCAATTGGTCGTCCAATTGCCAACACCCAAATTTATTTACTGGATTCTCATCTCCAACCAGTACCAATTGGTGTATCTGGTGAAGTTTATATTGGTGGTTTAGGTGTAGCGCGGGGTTATCTCAATCGTCCAGAACTAACTACCCAAAAGTTTATTCCCAACCCCTTTAACAAGTCAAAAGTCAAAAGGAGCCAGTGCGTTGCGGGGGTTCCTACGCCACTTGCTCCACTTGGGGAAACCCCAAGACCGCAGTGGCTCCCCGTTGTAGCACCTGGCGTTCAAAAGTCAAAACAGAGCGATCGCCTTTACAAAACTGGGGATTTAGGCCGTTATCTTCCAGATGGCAACATTGAGTTTTTGGGACGTATCGATCATCAGGTGAAGATTCGCGGGTATCGGATTGAACTAACGGCGATTGAGGCAATTTTACTTCAACATCCTGTTGTTCAAGAAGCGATCGCCACACTTTTAGAAGACTCAGGTAGCAAACGCTTAGTCGCCTACATAGTAATAGAGCAAAAACCAGCACCTACAACCAAGGAATTGCGGAGTTTCTTGCGGCAGAAGTTACCAGAATATATGCTTCCTACCAGCTTTGTCATCTTAGAAGAATTGCCATTGACACCTAGCGGCAAAGTTGATCGTCGCCGTTTGCCAGCACCTGAGCAGGTACAATCCGATGAGGAAAAAATGGCTTATACTGCACCCCGCACGGTAGTAGAAGAGGTGCTAGCTACAATCTGGAGTCAAGTTTTGGGAATTGGGCAGGTGGGTATCCACAACAACTTTTTAGAGTTGGGAGGTGATTCGATTCAAAGTATTCAGGTTGCGGCTAAAGCTTATGAAGCAGGGTTGAAATTCAGTATCAATCAGTTATTTGCATATCCAACAATTGCAGAGTTAGCAACGGTTGTGGAGAGAATTTACGTTCCCCAAGAGGAAATGCCGCCCATTGCTCATTTCGTGTCCACCGATACGCCAAGCTTCAAACCTTCAGACTTTCCAGAAGCTGAATTAACTCAGGAAGAACTAAATAAGCTTTTTTTGAACAACAACAAGTAGAAATTTCAAGGTATGGAAGCTCAAAATATAGAGGACATCTACACACTTTCGCCTACTCAACAGGGTATGCTATTTCACATCCTTTCGGCTCCAGATTCGAGGATGTATGTGGAGCAAACAGTATGTACCTTGCACGCCACTCTCAACATCTCAGCTTTTGAGCAGGTTTGGCAGCAAGTAATAGACCGACATCCGAGTTTGAGGACAGCTTTTGTATGGCAAGGTCTGAATCAGCCAGTTCAGATAGTACACCAACAAGCTAAACTGGCGATCGCGCATTATGATTGGCGTGAGCTTTCAACGACTCAACAGGAAGCACAACTACAAAGTTACCTGGAAGCAGACCAAAAAAGTGGCTTTGATTTGGCTCAACCACCCTTAATGCGGCTGGCCTTAATTCAGACAGAGGTGGATACTTACCAATTTATTTGGAGCATTTGTCACTTAGTCTTAGATGCGTGGTGTGTGAACACAATCCTCAAAGAATTTTTGTCCTGCTACGAGGCACTTTGTCAAGGCCGGATTCTCCAGTTGCAACCAAGCCGTCCTTATCGGGATTACATCAGTTGGCTGAAACAGCAAGATTTATCGGAGGCTGAGGTCTTTTGGCGAAAATATCTTCAGGGCTTCACAACACCAACTTCTTTAATAGCAGATGGGAAAAGTCAACAAGAAGGTTTCAATCAACAACAAGTCCAACTGTCGCTAACAACCACAGAAGCACTTAAGTCTTTAGCGCAACAACATCATTTGACCTTGAACACCTTATTACAAGGGGTTTGGGCATTGCTGTTAAGTTATTACAGCAATGAAGCAGATGTAGTGTACGGAACCGTTGTGTCTGGAAGACCACCAACATTATTAGGGGTTTCGTATATGGTGGGACTTTTTATCAACACCCTACCAGTGCGCGTACTCGTTTCTGGTGAAGTTTCGCTTTTATCTTGGCTGAAAGAACTCCATTCCCAACAGCTTAGTATACGTAGATACGAATGTACCCCTCTAATTCAAATTCAGAATTGGAGTCAAGTACCTCCAGGGATACCTTTGTTCAAGAGCATTTTGGTGTTTGAAAACTCTTCCGCCAATATTTCTAATTTACCTACAGGAAACTTGAAAATTGATAATGTTCGCTCTTTTATCAACTCTAACTATCCTCTTGTTCTTTTAGTTAAACCTTGGTCGCAGTTATCGTTGAATATATTTTATGACTTACGTTACTTCAATACTATGACGGTAACTAGAATGTTGAGTCATTTGTCAGCGCTGCTAAACAATATAGTTGCAAATTCCGACACTACACTGAGAACTTTGACCCATAGTATTGTCGATATTGAGCGACAGCAACTGCTCGTTGAATTCAACAATACAAGAAGAGATTATGTTAATGACAAGTGTATCCACCAATTAATCGAGTCACAGGCAGAACGTACTCCAGAAAATGTAGCTGTGGTGTTTAAAAATGAGCAATTAACTTACCGAGAATTGAATACCAGAGCCAATCAACTAGCACACCGTCTTCAAGCTTTGGGAGTTGAACCCGATGTATTAGTGGGGATTTGTGTAGAACGCTCTTGGGAAATGTTGGTAGGTATACTAGGCATTCTCAAAGCTGGAGGAGCATACGTACCAATCGATCCAATGTATCCCAACCAGCGATTGAGTTATATGCTGGAAGATTCTCAGGTATCAATAATATTGACCCAAGAACGGTTGGTGAAAAGCTTACCTGATATTGGAGCGCAAGTACTCTGCTTAGATACTCTTTGGGATGCAATTGCTCAAGAAAGTTATGAGAATCCTACAAGTGAAGTAAAGACTGAGAACCTGGCTTACTTAATTTATACTTCTGGATCTACAGGACAACCCAAAGGAGTGCAGGTTACGCATCAAAACTTAGTTCACTCGACGACTGCTCGGATTTGTTATTATGAGCAACCTGTAACAGGCTTTCTCTTAACTTCACCTTTTGCTTTTGATAGCTCTGTCGCAGTCATTTTTTGGACACTTTGTCAAGGGGGTTTTGTCTCAGTTTTACCGGAAAATGGGCAATTAGATATTAAACAGATGATAGAGGCGATGTCTACGGCAGCAAGCTACGCTCAACAACAAATTTCTCATTTATTATGTCTACCATCTCTCTACAAGCTGATTTTAGAGCAAGCCCAACCACAGCAACTACTCAGCCTAAAAACCGTCATTGTCGCTGGAGAATCCTGTCCAAAAGAGCTTGTTAAGCAACATCGTGAATTATTTCCCCAGACACGCTTATTTAATGAGTATGGCCCAACAGAAGCAACAGTTTGGAGCAGTGTATACAATTGTCAAAATCATGATTTAAACAATTCTGTTCCCATTGGTCGCCCAATTGCCAACACCCAGATATATTTACTGGATTCTCAACTCCAACCAGTACCAATTGGTGTATCTGGACAGATATATATTAGTGGTTTTGGTCTGGCTAAAGGTTATCTTAACCGCCCAGAACTAACTGCCCAAAAGTTTATTCCCAATCCATTTAGCAATGAACCAAACGCACGCCTCTATAAAACTGGAGATTTAGGGCGTTATCTCTCAGATGGAAACATTGAGTTTCTCGGTCGTCTCGATCAGCAGGTTAAGATTCGCGGGTATCGGATTGAGCTAGCTGAAATTGAAGCCGTTCTGAATCAACACTCAGCTGTACAAGAAGCGATCGCTATCGCCCAAGAAGATATTGATGCTCACCGCCGTTTAATAGCATATATTGTCCCAAAAAAAGAGCAAGTACCCACAGTTGATGATTTGCGTAGCTTCTTGAAAAATTCCTTGCCAGAGTATATGCTGCCTTCGGTGTTCGTGATGCTGAAGGCGCTACCACTAAATCCCAATGGCAAAGTAGACCGTCAAGCCCTTCCCATTCCCGACCAAGAAAGACCAAATCTGGAAGCAGTATTTGTCGCACCTAGCACTGCGATCGAAGTAGCACTGGCAGAGATTTGGTCACAAGTTCTTGGTGTAGAACAAGTAGGCATTCACGACAACTTCTTTAAGTTAGGGGGTCATTCCTTGCTGGTTACTAAGCTGGTATTGCGAGTGCGAGAAACTTTCCAAGTAGAACTTCCCTTACGCAGTCTGTTTGAGATGCCTACCGTAGCAAGTTTAGCCAAGAATCTTGAGATCGCTCAAAAGACAGGAGCTTCTACTATTGGTACGAAAACTGTTGCGGATCTACAGACTGAAGCTGTTCTTGACCCCACAATTCGTCCAGAGGTTATAGCCATTGAGTGTACGACTGAGCCTGATCACATCTTCCTAACAGGAGCCACAGGCTTTTTGGGAGCTTTTTTGCTTTATGAACTTCTTCAGCAAACCCAAGCGGATATCTATTGTCTGGTACGTTCGCCTAATGCCGAAGAAGGTAAAAAAAGAATTCAAAGCAGCCTTGAATCTTATTTACTCTGGGATGAATCTTTAAGCCCTAGAATTATATCAGTTGTGGGAGACCTGTCTCAGCCGCTTTTAGGTCTTAGTGAGGAACAGTTTCGAGCGATGGCTGAGTTAGTTGATATCATTTATCACAATGGAGCATGGGTTCATCATACTTCTCCTTACTCTGTACTTAAGGCAGCTAATGTTCTGGGAACACAAGAAGTTTTGAGATTGGCAAGTCAAACTAAAGTCAAGCCTGTGCATTTTATTTCTACCATTAGCGTTTTCTCCTCAGTTGGTCATTCTGGAGTTAAAGTGGTTCAAGAACAGGACAGTCTTGATGATTACCAAGTACCAAGGGGTGGCTATTCCCAGAGTAAATGGGTTGCCGAAAAGTTAGTAACTATTGGGCGTGATCGAGGTATTCCTGCTTGTATCTATAGGCTGGGACGTGTATCAGGGCATAGCCAAACCGGTGTCTCTAATATAAATGACTTTTTGTATCGACTGATAATAGGTTGTATCCAGCTTGGATGTATGCCAGAAGTAGAGATGATTGAGAACATGGCTCCTGTGGATTATATCAGCAGAGCGATCGTCCATTTATCGAGGCAACAAGAATCTCTAGGAAAAGCTTTTCACTTAGTTAATCCCCAGTCTTTCAACTCAAGTATGTTGAGCAACTTAATCTGTTCGTCTGGTTACTCTCTTAAACAAATTCCTTATGACCAGTGGCAATTAGAACTGCTTAGAATTGCTCAACGAGAGCCAGAACATGCCTTGTATCCGCTGGTGCCGCTTTTGCTGACCAAGGAATCTCAAGAGAAAATTCCAAACTCAGCAGTACTACAGTTTGACTGTCAAAATACACTCAATGGGTTTGTAGACACCTCTATTGTGTGTCCACCAGTAGATGAGCAGTTACTTCGTACTTACTTTTCATCTCTAATTCTTAGCGGCTTTTTTGAGGCTCAACAACTGAGTAATAAGTCGGAAAGTTCCTCGAAAAAAACACTTAGATTTACTTCCAAGCAAAGCACCTAAAGATGCCTAAACCATGCCTCACTTCTTCAAGCTTACTCTTAGACATAGTAGTCATCTTTACAATAAAAGTAATCGTTAGATGACTAGACGACAACGCCGATTAAGAACAAAAAACTTATTGAACTCAAACCAAAAAAATGAACAGAACTCTCATAAATGAAGAAACAACTAACTTACAACAGAGGTATTTAGAAGCGTTTATTGAACGCTACACCAAGCGCACCGAAACCTCAAAACAACTTACACAAACCTACCGTCCAGTTTTAGCAAATAGCCGAGCTTCATTCGGGTTCCGTTTGTCCATCAAGGAAATATTCTATCCCATCATTGGCAAGCAAGCACAAGGCTCCCGAATGTGGGATGTTGATGGTAACGAATATATAGATTTAGGGGGATTTGGGGTGAATCTCTTTGGTAATAATCCCCCCTTTATTAAGGAAGCTTTGGCAGCGCAACTTGAGCAAGGAATACAGATTAGTCCCCAAGCAGAGTTTGCTGGTGAAGTTGCTTCGTTAATCTGTGAACTGACGGGGATGGAGCGGGTCACTTTTGTTAATTCAGGCACAGAAGCCGTGATGACAGCACTACGACTAGCCCGTTCCGCCACAAACCGCTACAAAATTGCTCTCTTTTCAGGGTCTTATCATGGTCATTCTGATGGCACGCTGATGATAGCGCACAAAGGCGCAGAAAATCCGCGTGCAGTACCTCTTGCTCGGGGCATATCGTCAAATATTGCTGAAGATGTGTTGGTACTGGATTATGGGAATTTTGAGTCACTTGAGGTAATCAAAGCTTATGCATCCGAACTGGCAGCGGTTCTGGTTGAACCCGTACAAAGTCGCCGACCTGAGTTGCAGCCCCAAGCATTTCTCCAACAATTGAGGCAATTGACTCAAGAATCCGGGATAGCATTAATTTTTGACGAGATGGTTACAGGATTCCGCATTCATCCAGGAGGAGCGCAGGCATGGTTTGGTGTTGAAGCCGATCTCGCAACCTATGGAAAGATTATTGGTGGCGGAATGCCGATTGGTGTGGTTGCTGGCAAGGCGACTTATATGGATGGGGTTGACGGCGGTATGTGGAATTATGGGGATGAGTCCTACCCTCAAGCGAAAACGACGTTTGTTGCAGGTACCTTCTCCAAGCACCCGCTCGCTATGGCAGCAGCACGGGTCGTTCTACAGCATCTCAAAAGTCAGGGTTCTGGACTACAGCAGCAGTTGAACCAACGTACTTCGCAATTCGTTGAAACCCTAAATGCTTACTTTGAAGCCAATAAAGTGCCTTTGGGAGTTGCTAATTTTGGCTCGTTTTTTGGTCCTGTGCTTTTGGGAAACGCTACCTCAAATCATTCTACTGTTTTAGAAAATATCGATTTGCTACTCTATCATCTGCTCGCTAAGGGAATCTATTTACGAGGAGGATGTTTTCTATCTACAGCTCATACCGATGAGGATATTGACTGTATCATTCATGCCATCAAGGATAGCGTAGAGGAAATGCAAGAGGGAGGCTTCTTGGTAGATTCCTATTCCTAACTTCGTTTGTCTCTCTCGGTCGTACTGATGACTGAAACTTTAGCTATCGTAGAATGCGAATCTTCATCCTGATCTGGTTTGGGCAGCTTATTTCACTGATTGGCTCTGGGCTGACTCGATTTGCTTTAGGTGTCTGGGTATACCGAAATACTGGGTCAGTCACACAATATGCCCTGATTTCTTTGTTCGCAATACTGCCAAGCATCTTGTTGTCACCCTTGGTCGGTGTGCTTGTAGATCGCTGGAACCGACGTTCTTGCATGATACTTAGCGATGCCGGAGCAGGACTGAGTACGCTGGCTATTGCGCTATTGCTCTTCGTTGGTCGGCTTGAAGTCTGGCATATCTACTTGGTTGTAGGAGTTAGTTCGACCTTTAGCGCTTTCCAGTGGCCAGCCTATACTGCTGCTACTACAATGCTTGTCCCAAAGCAACACCTTGGTCGTGCCAGTGGTATGGTGCAATTTGCAGAGGCAACTTCACGGCTGCTTGCACCGATGTTAGCAGGTGTGCTGGTTGTGACTATTCAGATTCAGGGCATCATCCTGATCGACTGCGTTACTTTTCTCTTTTCCCTGGTGACGCTGCTACTCGTCCGATTCCCTCAGCCGAAAACTACCGCAGAGAATGAAGTGAAGAAAAGTTGGCAACTGCGGGAGTTCACCTATGGGTGGACATACATCACTGCTCGACCGGCACTACTGGGATTGTTGATTTTTTTTGCTGCCATTAATTTCTTAATCGGAGTTGTCAGCGTACTAGTTACACCACTGGTATTAGCCTTTGCTGCGGCTAATGTACTGGGTACGGTGCTGTCCATTGGTGGAAGCGGTATGTTGGTTGGTGGTCTAGTGATGAGCGTTTGGGGCGGCCCCAAGAACCGTATCCTTGGTGTGTTTGGTTTTACGCTATCAGGTGGACTCTCTATACTACTTGCGGGGCTTATGCCCTCTGTTCCGGTCTTCTTTGCTGCTGCTTTCATCTACTATTTTGGGGTATCGATGATCGATGGCTGTGACCAAGCTATCTGGCAGAGCAAAGTCGCCCCTGCTGTCCAGGGACGAGTGTTTGCCGTGCGAAGTATGCTCGCCTTGGCATCACTACCGCTTGCCTATCTGATTGCAGGGCCTTTAGCCGATCAAGTTTTCGAGCCATTACTTGCCCCTACAGGGTTATTAGCTGGAAGCATCGGCAAGATCATTGGTGTCGGTAGAGGATACGGTATTGCTTTGTTGTTTGTTGTGGTGGGAATGCTGACTATGCTAGCGATCGCTTTTGGCTATCTATATCAACCTCTACGGCGGCTAGATGATCAACTGCCAGATGCAATTGCTGATGAGGCTTTCCCATAGAAGAGGCGATTCTGCTGTTATTAGTTGAATAAATATATCCGAAGTCTTGGTGGACATAACCAAGACTTCTTTTAAATTGCAGGAATCAATTATTAGTAACTGTGCATTTAGCGGGACTTAAACATTTTTGAGGGAAAAACAAGCCTCAAACCCATGCAGGGTAAGGTAAATACACCAAATGTTCAAAAACAGCCCAAACCTCAGATATATTAAGAAACTAAGTAAAACGATGTTAAAGTCTTTCTGGATATAGATTTGAGGTTCTTTTTTGGTTGTTTTTTGTCTAAGTCACACTAACAAATGGTAGCTATTGCAACCAGTCAGTTTAAGTATTATTAAATTCATAATCATGCTATTATTAGTCCAATATCAACTCGGTTCTGGTGGGAGTCAGCCATCAGACGCAAGGGGGAAAGTCCGGTGTAAATCCGGCGCTGTCCCGCAGCTGTAATCAAGGTTCGCCTTGTGAGTCAGAATGCCCGCCGAAAGTAACACACAAACTCATACCCATCTGCGAGGTACAGGTGAAAATTGCCATAAATATTTCAACAATACGTCAGCTTCACGTTCTCATAGTGCCAGAGATACGCCACAGACTACTCATGGCTGTGAAATTATAGGCAGTTTATTGATGATTGCAATTGCGCTTTGGTGTAACTGTCGGTTACGCTGGTTTTCGCTTGCGTAAAAGCTTTTGCAACATCATTCTTGCCAAACTTACAGTTATGTTGCAGTTGCACGACTGCAAGAAGTTGTCATATCTGCGATTCAGAATTATTTCTACAAACTTCAAAATTAATGCTCAATAAACAACATACTTTATTTGTTTGCACGACTTGTGACAGCGTGTGGCAAAACGGTAAACGAGTTGGTGAAAGTAAAGGTGAACAACTACTACAGCAACTTCAACAACTTGCACAAGATTGGGAATTGCAAAATAAATTCCTCATTCAGGGAGTTGAATGCATGAGTGCTTGTAACCATTCTTGTGTTATTGCCTTTACAGCAGAAGGTAAATCAACCTATCTCTTTGGCGATTTACCAGTTGACAGCTGTGCATCTGCTGTACTGAAATGTGCAACTCAATATTATACTAAGCCTGATGGTTTACTGCCTTGGTCAGAACGACCTGAACCTTTGAAAAAGGGGATTTTAGCAAAGATTCCACCACTAAATAAGTGGGCAAAATTAAATATAAGTTGTTGTTAATTGATGATTGGGTAAAATTTCCCAGTTTCCAATCTCTAGTACCTAAATTATTAGTTTTCAAAGGAATAGAAAGTAATGCAGATTCAAACAGCAACATTAGGCTATCCCCGCATTGGTAAAAACCGGGAAGTCAAGAAAGCGCTAGAAGCATTTTTGAGTGGTAATATAGAGTCAGAATCATTACTCCAAACCGTGCAAAAAGTCGAGGAATCTAACTGGAAAACCCAACTTGAAGCCGGAATTGACTACATTGGGATTGGAGACTCAACTCTCTACGATCATGTACTTGACTGGACATTTCGTTTTGGGCTAATTCCTGAAAGATTTCAACAGCTTTCTGGCTTAGAACGCTACTTTACAATGGCACGGGGTAAAGAAGGAATTCCTGCCTTGGAAATGACCAAGTGGTTTGATACTAACTATCACTATCTCGTCCCGGAAATTGCAGAATCAACATTACCATCTGATTTCAGTGACTTTTTAGAACTAGTTAGTCGCGCTCAAAAAATATTAGGTAAACGGGCAATTCCGATTGTACTTGGCCCCTGTACTCTGCTACGTTTAAGCAAACTATCACTAAATATTCAGCAAGCGGTATCAAAGTTAATTCCGCTATACATAAACCTACTCACCGAATTAAAAAATCTGGGAGTAGAAGAAGTGCAAATACATGAACCTGCACTTGTTTTAGGTGATGCTAATTCTTGGAAAGAACACTTCCAAACAGTTTATCAATCACTTTCGTTAGTTGGAATACCCCTACACTTGGTTACTTATTTTGATGATTTGGGTGAAACTTACCCTTGGGTGATAGATTTACCCGTTGCTGCTATTAGCTTAGACTTGACACGCGGACGCAACTTAGAGTTAATTAAAACTTACGGTTTCCCACCAAATAAGCGACTAGGTGCAGGGATTATAGACGCAAGAAATATTTGGCAAATTCGTTCTGAGAAAGTTATTCCCATTTTACAAGATATTGTAGAGACTTTACATGGGACATCTCTACATATTCAACCATCTGCTTCCTTACAATTTGTTCCCGACGATGCCAAACGAGAAAAACGATTACCATCACCACTACGTAATGTCTTAAGTTTTGCTGAACAGAAACTTAAAGAAGTGGTTTTATTGGTTCGGACAATAACAGGAGAAAACACTAAAACAGAGCAAGAAATTATCGAGACTAGCTGGACTAAATTCGAGGAGTTTAATTCAGCAAATCAGTCAGTTCAAGAAAGATTGAAAACTCTGAAGACTGATGATTTTCAGCGCTCCTTATCCTATGGATTGCGGCTTGATTCCCAAATTTCACTTCCTCTGTTCCCGACAACCACAATTGGTTCCTTTCCCCAAACCTCTGAAGTTCGTCAACTCCGAGTGCGTTACAAACGGGGTGAATTGAGTCAGTCAGAATACGAAACTGCAATTGATATTCAAATTGCCGAAAGCATTAAATTACAAGAGGAATTAGAGTTAGATGTTTTAGTTCATGGTGAATTTGAACGCACCGATATGGTGGAATTTTTTGGACAGCAGTTATCAGGCTTCGCTTTCACTGAAAATGGTTGGGTGCAAAGCTACGGTAGCCGTTATGTTCGTCCGCCAATTATTTATGGTGACGTGGTTCGGACTGCGCCAATGACGGTACGTGAGTTTCAAGTCGCACAATCTTTGACTGAAAAACCTGTAAAAGGGATGTTGACTGCTCCTGTAACTATCTTAAATTGGTCTTATCCCCGGACTGATATTTCCAAGTCAGAACAAGCTTTCCAAATTGCTTTAGCGTTGCGGGATGAGGTAGCGGATTTGGAAGCGGCTGGTGCAAAGGTAATTCAAGTTGATGAACCAGCGCTGCGTGAGGGTTTACCCCTGAAGGTTGAGCGCTGGAATGAATATCTTTCTTGGGCTGTAGATGCATTTCGTTTGGCGACAGCAGTAGCCCAACCACAAACTCAAATTCATACCCACATGTGCTACTGCGAATTTGGTGACATCATCAAGGATATTGAACGGTTAGATGCTGATGTTATTTCGATTGAAAATAGTCGCAGTAACAATCAAACTTTGCGAGAAATCACAGAGGGTGGTTACTCACATCAAGTTGGTAATGGAGTCTACGATATCCATAGTCCCGTTGTCCCGACAACTGAGCAGATTTTACAACAATTGCGGACTGGAATTGCTAATTTACCGGTAAAACAAATTTGGGTAAATCCAGATTGTGGCTTGAAAACTCGGCGATGGTCAGAGGTGATTCCGGCTTTAAAGAACATGGTGGAAGCCACAAAAGTTCTACGGGAGGAAGCAAATGCGACTGTGAAATAACAGTAAATAGCCATAGGCATTAGTCTGAGAGTGCTTTAAAATTTTTGCTCTCTTGCTTATTGTTGAACTCAACAGTAATGTCCAATTATCTACACTATTCTTCTCTGCATTCACTGAAGATATGAAGCTCAGACTTCTCTTGGCGTTTAGAGCGGTGCTTTTTGTTTTGGAGTTTAAAAATGATGATAACGACAGTGGAAACAATCGCAGCAATTGACTACAAACTATCCAAGCGATTTTTAGAACTCGATCCGGCAGGTTATTTTATCATCTACTTAGATCGGGGAGCAGGCTTGATCTGTGCGAAACATTTTACCAATGAAGTTAATGAGCAAGGATTGGCTATCGATCCAGAAACCGGAAAGCCCATTCCTGCAACGGTCAAAGTGGAACGACAACCAACTGCTACCTTTACAGGAAGAACAGAAGAAAGAAATTTGCATTCAACTGTTTGAGTCAACAAAACCTTGCCCAGTGAGCCGATTGGATCATGCGGCTTACTTGGGACGTGAGTTTATGCGAGCAGAATTGGCATTGTTGACAGAACAAGAGTACGTACATTAAATAGGTTTGTGATGATTTAACATTGAGTTGAGCGGCGGCTGCAAAGCGCTTTGCAGCAGACGTCCGTCTCGAACGATTTGTTATGAGCGAACCTTTGCAAATAGATGACAATTAAAATATGAGCCATTTTTAAACAATGCCTTTTGTAAGACTGCCTCTTGTTTATAGCCACATTTCTCAAGCACTCGCATCGACGCTATATTCGGACCAAAAACTGGTGCAAATAACCTAACAACCTCTGTGCTAGAGAAAACAGATGTTGTGACCTTTTTTACTGCTTCAGTAGCTATGCCTTTGCCCCAATATTTTTGAGCAAGCCAATAACCTATTTCTGCCGAACGCTGATACTCATATTCGCCCACAGCAGCTCCAACCACACCAACAAAAACACCCTCTACTACAATAGCTTTGTTCATTTTCTCCTTGCTGCCAATATCTACCCACCATTCAGCATTTTCAAGTGTATATGGCGTAGGTATTCGAGAAGTAAGAAATTTTGTAACCTCATCATTATTCAAATATTCGATGAGATATTCTATATCCTGTTTTATAAAATCTCTAAGTACTACCATGCACGATTTCTCATAACTATTTATTATACGGAAAGTTTCGGTATAATCTTTTTTTCAATCCTAATAATATCAAGCATTACAACGAACTCCTATCTGAATATACGGAAAACCTCTTTTTGACATTTTTATTCGGGTATTATACGGAATTTTTCCATATAACCACCAACTCTGACGCACTGGCGCTGTAACTCTGTCGCAGATATTAAGTCAGCTGACAAGCTATCCTCCACTAGGGAATGATCCGTATTATCCATTGCTGCCACTCAATTTCAAGGTTTAGTGTCCATTGTAAGGCAACCAAATCATATAGCAATCCGATTTGATTCCTGAATTACTCATAGAGATTAGGGACTGGGGACTGGGGACTCTTAAGAAGGAATAAAGGTGTACTGAGTTTTTTCAAAAATCAAATATGAGTCCTATAGGAGAATATTATTTGTTTGCCCGTAGGTTTTGATAGGGGACATCCAAGAATTAAATTACTCAATTCCTGCATCCAACACCAGTATCCAATTTCTTCTCCCCCTGCCTCCCCTGCTCCCCCTGCTCAAGAACAGCTTACCTAAACGATTGATTATTTTTTTATTTGGAAGTCCCTAGTGCTTTGGGCGCTAGAACTCTGATAAATAATCGGCAAAGTATATCCAAAATGTGAACAAATTTGCAACAGCTTCTTTATAAACCCCTCTTAGAAATCATCCCAATCTTCAATGCTAGAAGACATCACATAACTGGTGACACTCGCCTCAAAGAAGTTTGCCTTCGTGTGACCTTCTTTCTTAGTATCTGAGAAACGCTCCAAGTGAGCATAGGGGCTTTTCTTGTAGATAGCTTCTGTCCATAATGGCTCTAAACCGATCGCCTTCAAGCGAGCTGCCAAATATTTTGTGTAGTGTTCTGTACTGTTTGCCGTAATCCCAAGAATATCATCTCCAACAATATGTCCTGTCCACTTGCATTCATGCTCGACGGCTAGAGCAAACATTTTGTAGATTTGTTCGCGGCTGTGGGGGAAAACTTGCATCGCTTCTGGAATCAATTTTTGATACAGCTGCACATGGGAAAGTTCATCTCGGTTAATCATTCTAAAGATATCGGCACTCCCAGACATGAGCATTCGTGATGACAGATTGTAGAAAAATATAAACCCGTTGTAGAAATATAACCCTTCCAACAAGTAATCTGCTAACAGCGATACAAAATAATTCTCTGGTGTCGGGTTATCGACATACTTTTGGTATAATCCGGCGATGAATTTGCATCGTTCTTTGAGAATGCGATCGCTCCGCCAAAAATCATAGACATGTGTACGGCGATCGCCATTATGTTTTCTCCATTTGTAAAAACCCTGGGAAGAGATCCAAAGCCATCGGTGCATTATGATAAAGCAAGCAACGATAAATTTTCATCTTCATAAAATAACTTGATCGCGTTAAAATTCTAACGTAGCAAATTTTCAACTTGTAATGTCGAACAGTTTCCAACGCGAAGCCAAATAACTTTAGGTGGGTTCCCAAATACTAAGCTCAGGTCGTGCATATCTGCATCTTTTGAGACAATCATCAAATTATTGTCTTTTGCATAATCCCAAACTATTGGGTCGATCGTTTTTCATGCCCAAATCTCGAACATGAAGCGAATTTGGGAAAAGATCACTCAAATGGCTTGGTAACTTAGGTGACAAGTTTTCATCAAAAAGTAATTTCATGCAGATAATGGAGCTGTCATAAACCGACGCTCACGGTCAGCAGCATAAGCAATGCAAGCTTTTAAATCTTCTCGTGTCAGCTCGGGAAAATCGTCGAGAATTTCTGCTTCGGTCATCTCGGAAGCCAAATACTCAAGCACTTCATAAACCGTAATTCGCAAGCCGCGTACACAAGGCTTACCACCGCGTTTATTTGGTTCGATCGTAATGTAGTTTCGGTAGTTCATAGTTGAAATTATCGACATTATATTCTCGACCGAGGCACAATCTTAGATTATACCTTGGTCATGTTTAAACATAGCAAAAGTTCAAAGAGTGGTGATTGCCACCATCCTAAGACTAAGCGACTTAACGCTTCATCCAGATCGGTAGTTCAGCTTGCACAAGCAACACATTGCTCGTTCGATTCTTTGAAACTATCTTTCTGCACAGTACGAATGTAGTAGATTGCTTTACAACCCAATTTCCAAGCCAGCATTAGGGTTTCAAAAATATCAACAGCTGTGAGAGAACGCTCTGGTTCGTCAGGGAAATAAACTCCAGCGTTGAGATTAAACAGTAGTTCCATTGAAATTTCTGTATCAATCCATTGTTGGATTGTGGCGGTCGCCCGCACCACTTTTTTCTGATCCAGTGTCTTATTTTCGACATAAAACCATAAATTATCCCGAATGTAAGGCGGTGCGATCGGTACTGAACCCTTGGCCCACTTTTCATAAAAGAATTTGCTGTAAACGGGTAAAACACTGGCTGTACAACCTTGAACTAGAGATGAAGAAGTATTGGGTGCTACGCTCATAATGTGTGAATTGCGAATACCATGTTATTTGATATCCTGACTCAATTTTGCGAAGCGTTCTGGTTGACTTGCGTGTTGCAAAAACCATTCCACAGGTTTTGCTCCTATTAAATGTCCCTTGCTCCATTCACTACCCGCAAAAGCAGGATACACGCCTCGTTCCTTAGCAAGGGACATTGATGCAGATGTGCTTCTAGAGCAATAGAATTTACTGAAAGTCCGCAACAAGCCCAATTAACTACTGTGCGAATTTTATTAATTTCTAACGGTGTTGTCGAACCATCGCGACGAACAACATAGATATCCGTTGTGTAGTTCTCAAAAAGTGTGGATGAAGCTTGCATACAAGATGGGGTGATGAATTGTAGAAAAATAATTGCAAAAATGGAAAAGAATTGTTAAATAGGTTTGGCAATGTAAAAAATTGTCAGCGCTATATCATCAAACGCTGGCAACCCTAAAAAGTTTGTTGGGTTGAAAAATTTCTAGAATAATTGCCCAATAAAAATTTAGAGCAAGCTTTGGTAAAGAATGAGATTTGCCCCGATTAATGACGAATGCCAGTATAGATCGACCATTGATTTTTATGCAAGCAAATCACAGTTGTGTTAGTATTCAGATGAATCTCGGTTCTAGTGGGGAACAGCCGCTAGAGGAAACGGGGAAAGTCTGGTGTAAATCCGGCGCTGTCCCGCAGCTGTAATCAAGGCTAGGCTTGCCTTGTAAGTCAGAATGCCCGCCGAAGTTGACTTGTAAATTTTGTACATCTGCGAGGCACAGATAAGTATCTTTATGAAAATTTCTACAACTACTCAGCTTTACGTTCTCATAGCCCCACATATCAAGACGCTACAGATTACGGCTTTCTATGAGAGGGTAGGCAGTTAATTTCCAGTACAAATTGTGTCTTGAGATGGAGCGATCGCTACTCCCTATGAGAGTATCGCTTGCAAATAGTCACAACAACAAAAAAACGCTGTATTAACTAACAGATGGAAGTTGTTCAAAACAGGTAAAAAATGGCGTGTATGACGTACATAGTTCTGTTTCACCACTGAACAAATACTTTCCCAATCACGTATAAAAATTGCTAAGTTACTAAATTAATACTTCAGTTAATTATCATGCCGAAATTCTATCTTCACCGAACTGGGAAGATTCTTACTGCTATTCATCCCTTTGTCAAACAAACGGCTCTCCCTCAAGATAAACACAAGCCCAGTCTACTTCAAGGGAAAATTCTTCAAGATGTTCAAAACATTGCAATGTCGATGTATCGGATGATTTATATTGCGATTGCCTCCGTCGGGCAGTTACGCCATCGCTCGTTTGATTCGGGACGAGCAGCAATGAGTAAACCGTTAGATCGACTCAAATAGGTGTACAGGAGCGTTCAAAAAAATGTCAACTTTATTATATTCTGTAATTGGTTTTCTTCTGCTTTTAGTAATTGGAATTGCGGCTTATTTCCTAACTGCCCGCAAGTATCAATCCTCATCCACAGTCGCCAATTCCTACGATCAATGGACTCTTGACGGCATCGTCGAGTTTTATTGGGGGGAACACATTCACCTTGGTCACTACGGTTCGCCGCCACGACGAAAGGATTTTCTGGCTGCTAAATCTGACTTTGTACATGAAATGGTTAAATGGGGTGGAATAGAAAAATTACCTTCTGGTACTACCGTCTTAGATGTTGGCTGTGGTATTGGCGGCAGCAGCCGGATTTTAGCGCGAGATTATGGGTTTGCTGTCACAGGGATTACGATCAGCCCACAGCAGGTGAAACGCGCCCAGGAGTTAACACCCCTTGGGCTAAACGTCCAGTTTGCGGTTGATGATGCAATGGCATTGTCATTTCCAGATGCCAGTTTTGATGTAGTCTGGTCAATCGAAGCAGGCCCTCACATGCCAGATAAAACCGTTTTTGCTAGAGAATTAATGCGGGTGCTAAAGCCTGGTGGAGTGTTGGTTGTAGCTGACTGGAATCAGAGGGATGACCGTCAAAAGCCCCTAAATTTTTGGGAGAAACCAGTAATGCGGCAACTTCTCGATCAGTGGTCTCATCCAGCTTTTTCCAGTATTGAAGGCTTTTCCGAGCTTTTGGCGGGGACAGAATTAGTTGAGGGAGAGGTAATTACGGCAGACTGGACGCAAGAAACGCTTCCTTCTTGGTTAGATTCGATTTGGCAAGGGATAGCTCGACCAGAGGGATTGGTGCGTTTTGGGCTGTCTGGTTTTGTCAAGTCTGTGCGCGAGGTACCGACGCTTTTACTGATGCGTTTGGCGTTTGGTGCTCTTCTATGCCGATTTGGAATGTTCCGCGCTGTACGGGGGAACGGGAGTACAGAATTGATCGATAGAAATTTTGCTAAGGGAACTCTCTCAAACTTGGTTAGGTAGCGATGCCTGCCTTGATGTTTCCGGCACAGTTGATGCAGAGCCGTCGCTATTGCCAGCCGCGCTTGGTGTTGCTGGGGGATGCTGCCCACTGCTGTCATCCCGTGGGTGGTCAGGGGCTAAATATGGGTATTCGTGATGCGGCTGCCCTAGCCCAAGTGCTGCAAACTGCACAACAACAGAGACAACACCTGGGCTCTCTGATGGTGCTAAAACGCTACGATCGCTGGCGGCGTTATGAAAACTGGGTCATGTTAGCCTTTACCGATATCCTCAACCGCAGCTTTTCTAACCACTGGCTACCAATGGTGACGGCGGCTTGCTTGTGCTGATCTAGTATTGCTTACTAAGAGCGATCGCGTTGATTTCCCAACGCAAGTTAGGGTACAGGATTGGCTCAAACAGAACTTGTCCCCTGGTGTAAATGTCATTCCTTGTCAGGACGGTAAAATCAGTGGCGATTTGTTACTTGGTTTCAACGCTGCGGTAGAAGATAACTTAGATAGTCGCCCCAGTCACCAGGACAACGAAGCCGAACACGAACATGATCAAGGGATTAATGCAGTGCGTGATATTCAAAATCCGAAATTGTCAGCAAGAGATTGGGATAGACCTCAATATCTCGCACATAGCCTTTGCCGAGAAGTCTTGGCACTTGACAAATAAATTCATCAGGCTCTGGATTTTGCAAGCTGTTCATTTCAGCTTCTGCCCAAAGTTCCCAATTCTCTTTCTGCGTGAGGGTAATGGTCATAGCTGGCGATTAATCGTATTGTTAATAATATTTATTATCAAGAATTTTACAATAATTTCGAGAATTGGAATATTTATCAAAATTGTTACCAACTAAATTTGCACACAGACAGCAACTATGGTAATGTGACACATAGAATGTCGGTTCTGATGGGGAGCAGCCATCAGATGCAAAGGGGAAAGTTCGGTGTAAATCCGGCACTGTCCCGCAGCTGTAATGAGACGAAGAAAACGTGTCTCAAAGTCAGAATGCCCGCCGACTCACTCTAGACCCGAAACACTTATCTGCGAGGTACAGATGATACGTATAATTAATAAATTTCATGGGTACAAGTATCGATTTAAGTCAGTACCCTCTGCAAGTTTTACTACTTCGCTTCGCTGTTAGTCACGACGCTCAATTTGGGGTTGTCCTATAAGAATTTGGGTATCCATAAGCAATACCGTAGAGTCTTTTTTGCTATCCAAATAGTATCCACCTTTAGGTATGGCAATGCATTGCAGCAAGCTAGTTAAAGCCTAAATCTTAAAAACTCAATAGCACAAATAAATAGCTGTCTTTACTGAAAACGAGGAGTTTCATGTCCACTTCCCGTATAGTTACTTGTTGTGAATTTTTCTCAAAAATCTTCGTTTTTACCGCAATCTATGGGATGGTATGTGGAGGAAATGTAGCGATTGCTAATCAAGTTCCACAAATATCTGAGTTTCCCAAGTATGAAGGTACTGCCAAAGACCTACAACCAGTTGCACAAGTAACACCTGAAAATACTCCAGCATCCACAGAAGAACCCCCTATTGAACTGACAATCATCGACAAGCTACTCAATGAACCTGTTTACTCACCTTTTCGCCGCCAGGGGACAGTGAAAGATTCCACCCGTCCGGTTTACGTGATTACAGGTGAAGAAATAGAAGCGCAGGGAGCTAAAACTGTCAGAGAAGCACTAAAATTCCTTCCAGGTATCTTGCCTGATGGTACTGTTGGCACAGAAGTAAACACCTTAAGCGGTCAATTTATCCGAGGTTCTAACTCTGCACAAGTCTTGATTTTGCTTGATGGTAGACCAATTAATGAACTTGGTTTTGGTGGTTTTGACCTTTCAGAATTTACTACCAATATCGTTGAAAGAATCGAAGTATTACCTGGTGGTAGGTTCTACCCTTTATGATTCTGATGCAATTGGAGGGGTGATTAATATTATTACTCGTCGTCCTACAGAAAAAGTGACAACGCAAGCGGGAGTTACTTTTGGCGCATATGGGTTAAATCAGCAGACTATCAACAGTAGCGGAAAAATAGGAGATATTGGTTGGGTTGTAGGTTACAACCGTACCGAAGCTGAAAATAATTATCCTTTTTCTATCCCAGAGGCGAACTTCGAGGGAACCAGGGAAAATAATGATGTTCTCTACAACAACTTTAATGTTAAGTTAGAGGCAAATTTAGGAAAGCGCGATACTCTAACCCTCTCAACCCTATACTTAGGTAAAGACCAAGGAGTACCAGGAGGAGTATCCGTTCCTGGCTATTTTAACTCGTTGACGGATAGCGATCGCAAATACACAGACCAAGTTCTCACTGATTTAATCTGGAACTCAAAATTAGGAGGTGGGAATGATTCACTGCTAACAGCAAGAGTTTATGCAGATTTCATCAACACTCGTTATGATAGTCGCAACTCATCCCAAGCACGATATGATAACGGGCAAACTTCTTACGGATTGCAAACACAACACAGTTGGAAATTTGCTAATAATCAAACCCTAGTTTATGGCTTTGATTAGCGTAATATATCAGCTACTAACAGTACATTCGACTTTTCTATTAATACAAAAACAGTCACTTACGACGATAGTATTAGTCAAGGAGCAATATTTGCTAGATATGAAATTAGTTTTAACCCTAATTTCACTGCCAACTTAGGCTTACGTCAGGATTTTAGCAGCTTGACAAATGGCTCTTTTACGTCACCAAGTCTAGGAGCAAAATTTTCACTTACAAACTCTACTACCCTTAGAGCTAATTATATCAAAAATTTCCGTGCGCCGAATCTTTTCAACTTATATGCAAATGCTGCTACTTACGTTGGAAATCCTAATCTTCGTCCCGAAAAAGGTGATAGTTATAATATTGGAATTGACCAAAAATTAGGCGAGTTTGGTTTGTTACGCTTGACCTATTTCAATAACACAATATCGGATTTAATCGCCTATAACAATGCTGTTCCGGTAGCTACTTATGAAAATATTGGTAAGGTTCCACTACGGGAATCGAAGCAGTTTTAAATTTGCAGCTAGCGAAGAATATCTATGCTTTTGTTAGTTATACAGCAAATGATCCGCGGATTTTGAAAAGTACAAATTCTGCCGAAGTTGATAAAGAATTACGGTTTGCCGGTGCAGATAGTTTAAATGCAGGACTTTCTTATGAAACTCGTCAAGGTTTATATGCTGGAATACTGATGCATTCTTTGGGAGCATATCCCACAAACAATACTAATACAGAATTTTTGTCTGGTTATACTACTTTTGATTTCAAAATGCGAGTTAATCTCAGTGATAACTTAATATTAACAGGCAGTCTGGATAATATCTTTAACCAGAGATACCAATTATTTCCTGGTTATCCTGATGGGGGGAGGGTTTTTCAAATTGGGTTGAATTCTACGTTTTGAGGGAAAGAGTTTTTTTGACGCAGAGGAGAGTTTTTAATGACTGAATTTAATTGTTGGGTAACTCCAGTAAATGAGGTTGTGACAAAGGCTTTATCTACGGAGGGGTCTATTGAATATGAATATTTTGATTCTAGTACCGATGTTTTATCCTCACTACTTTACACTTTATTTCAGCAAAATTGGCAGCAGGTAGGGGTAGGGCATATTGTCCAAGGAGGTGTATTAGAATTAGAATTTAATGCTCCGCCCAAAATTTGTATCCTCTATGATGGATATCTCACAGTAGTCACTGAAGGCTGGCATTTGCACCTATGTATAGAGGCTAATTTAGGTGGCCCTCATTGTAAGACTCCTTTGGAATTAAGGCGGCAACGTCAAGTAAATCGTGCTGCATTTTATCGACGGTTTAATGCAGAAGGTATCCCTAGAAGTTGGGGAATCGATTTTTGGAATGGTGCAGATGAAAACCTCATAACTATTTTCTTGCCAAATCCGTATGTAGAAGGTGAGAATTTATTACCAGAAGGTAAGCCTAACTTGTCAAAGTTAGCTCTTTATGAGGAACTACGAGATATTTATGTATTGGGAAACAAACCAATACCGTTTACCAAAAATCCGTTGAGGCATTCTTATATCTCAGTTTGCACTTCTACTCGATGTCTTCCTTCACGCAAATGGCAACCCACATTTGATGCTTTAAAATCAGCAATTGAAAAAGCAGGTGTAGACATAGAAGTGAGAACATCTGGCTGTTTGGAAGTTTGCCAATTAGGGCCAGTTGTATTTTATTCTGATGATAGGACTTGGTACACTCGTGTTAACTCAAATGTAGCTGAAACTATTGTCAATGAACATTTGGTAAAAGGTAACAAAGTTATTGAACATTGCTATCCACCGAAGTCTGTTTAAATTAGAACTGTGGTTAAAAATCTTCATCTAATTCCCTGAGTACATCTGCCAAATCTCTTGCTCCATGAAATACCCGAAGAATCCCAACAGTAGCATCCTAAATCCGATAAAAAATCAGGTAATCATTAAAATCTTTGATGCGCCATTGCCTGATTTCGCCCAATTTAGATACAACCAACTGCGTCACCTTTCCTATACTGGGAGTTTTTGCCAACTGAGCAAACGTCATTTCTGCCACCAGAAGAAATTTCACCGCTACATCTGCATTTCCATTGACCAATATGTAATTTGCCTGCTGCCGCAAATCTTGCGTTGCTTGGTCTGTGACAACTAACTTATAGCTCATGCGTCGCTTTGTGTTGCTGTACCATTTTCATCTAAAACCGCAGAACGCAAATTTTGCCAATATTCTGGTGTTACTTCCTGAGTGTCCGAGTTAATACCTTCAAGTAAAAGCATTTCTAACTTCGCTTGCGCCTTACGTTTTTTGTCTTGCTGCACCAAGTCTAGAAAATACTCGCCGATGCTGTTGTAAGTACCTGTCATCAATTGTGCCTCGACATAAAGGCGCATCTCATCAGGTATATCAATATTGATATTCATTAGCTTTTAAGCTTACTACATCTACTATTTTAGCGTGCAAGCTTTCATTCAATCTACAAATGAACATTTGGTGAAAAGGAATAAAGTTATTGAACACCACTATCCACCGATAGACAAAAAATTAGATAATATGAATTTTGTTAAACTGCCTCATTCCAAAATTATTTTGTTGTGCCAGTTTTTTCTCATTGCGACTTTAGTAATTGCTTGCCATAGTACAGCAATTAACATCTCTACAAATACCAATCATAACGTCTGTATTCAAAAATATGACCCCAATACTGATTACTTCCCTAATAAAATCAAGATTACTCATGCAATAGGCTTCGCAGTAGAGTATCATAAACACTACAAAATCGTCACTATAAAAAATCCTTGGCAGAATGCAAACATAAAGTTCCAATATGTTTTAGTCCAATGTGGAACTCCTACACCAAAAGGATTTAATCAAGCACGGGTAATTACAGTTCCCATTAATTCCATAGTTTCTCTATCTACTACTCATTTACCCCACCTAGCCAAGTTAGGTGTAGTTGATAAACTGATTGGTATTAGTAATAGTAAGCAAGTAAATACACCTGATGTCGTAGAGAGAATTAAAGCCGGAAAGTTAGCACAAGTAGGTGATAATTCAAATGTGGATATAGAGAAAGTACTAGAATTAAATCCCGACTTGGTAACAACTTTTGGTACTGGAAATTCCCAAACTGATAGTTATGCCAAACTCACAGAGGCGGGTTTGAAAGTGGGGATAAATTCTGAATATATGGAAGACACGCCACTGGGGAGAAGCGAATGGTTAAAATTTACTGCTCTGTTTTTTAATAAAGACGAGCAAGCAGAAAAAATATTTCGTGAGATTGCCAATAGATATGAACAAGTAGCTCAAAAAGCTAAATCTGTAAAAAATCGTCCAACTGTATTCGTGGGATTCAATTTTAAAGGAACTTGGTTTATGCCTGGTGGGAATAGTTATGTGGCCAAATATCTTGCTGATGCTGGAGGTAACTATCTCTGGAGTGATGATAAATCTTCTGGTAGTCTACCTCTATCTTTTGAAGTTGTTTTGGAACGTGCAGCCAATGCTAACTACTGGTTGAATGTTAGCCAATCTTGGCAGAGTTTAAAGGATTTAGTCATAGAAGATAATCGCTATGCTGATTTTAAGGCTGTGAAAACAGGCAATCTTTACAATAATAATGCCCGTGTTAATGAAAGTGGAGGTAATGATTACTGGGAAGGTGGAATCAGTAATCCAGATATAGTTTTATCTGACTTGATTAAAATACTGCATCCAGATATATTACCTAATTATCGGTTGTTTTATTACCGCAAAATTATTTAATAATGTTAAACGAAAAATTTCAATTAAAAAAACCCTTATTAAATCCAAAACCTCCGGCTATAAAAATTATTATTTTCTCAAGTTTACTTACAGGTTTAATATTTGCCTTTTTATTAGACTTGGCTTTAGGTTCAGTTGATATTCCCCTGAATGAAGTAATAAAAATTTTGCTCGGACAAGAACCAGAAAAAGTTACCTGGACTCATATTATTCTCAAATTTCGCCTACCTAAAGCTTTAACTGCAACTTTAGCGGGTGCAGCTTTAGGTGTGAGTGGCTTACAAATGCAAACCCTATTTAAAAATCCCTTAGCTGGGCCATTTGTGTTGGGTATTAGTTCTGGTGCAAGTTTAGGTGTAGCATTAGTTGTGCTGACAGCAAGTGCTACGACACCAACATTATTAGCAGATTTGGGAATCATTAGTGATTTTGGTTTAGTCATAGCAGCAAGTCTCGGTGCTGCATCAGTTTTAGGGATGATGTTAGTTGTTTCTCGCCGAGTACAAGATACGATGACACTACTAATTTTAGGTTTATTGTTTGGTTATGCTACTAGTGCAATAGTAAGTATTTTGTTGCAATTTAGCTCAAAGGAACGCATTCAAAATTATATCATGTGGACTTTTGGTAGTTTTGCTGGGGTAACTTGGAAACAGTTAATTGTTTTAATTCCAGTGATACTTTTGAGTTTATTGGGAGCAGTCTTGCAATCAAAATCTTTGAATGCACTTTTACTTGGTGAATCTTATGCACGTAGTCTAGGTTTAACTGTGCAAAAAAGCAGATTTTCAATTATTACCAGCGCGTCTATATTAGCAGGAGCAATTACCGCTTTTTGCGGTCCCATTGCATTTTTAGGTGTAGCAATTCCCCATCTGTGTCGTAGTCTGTTCAATACTTCCGACCATCGGATATTAATTCCTAGTGTAACAATGATGGGTGCAATCTTAGCATTGTTTGCAGATTTATTTTCCCAACTTGCGGTAAGTCAGATGGTTTTACCTTTAAATGCTGTCACGGCTTTGATAGGAACTCCTGTTGTTACTTGGGTAATTCTACAGCGTAATTCCCAAAAGTCTTTTCCCTCATGAGCAAACTAAGCTTCTTTAAACCCAAAGGAACACGGAGTAATATCATATCCGCCAAATCTACCCATAATAAAAGAACCCCTCCCCGCAAGCGGGGAGGGGAGCTAAAGCGCAGCTTTTGCGGGGTGGGGTTCCGATTATTATGGTTAATTACCCGGACATCATATAAGTTATTATTTCGTTTTCACCTCACTCATGCGCGTTCCATTGGTTCAAATACAAGGCGTTGCATAAATTGCCAGATGATTTGAGAATTTGGGCTCACGATCGCACCCTCAATCACGTTGAAATTCGGAGATAGGACAGACCTGAATCTGTATTATGAATACATTAACTATTTTGCAAATCCTTAAGAAAGGAAGAAGAGAGAGGATTGTTGTATGAGATTTTTGGATGTTTTTTTATTTGGAAGTCCCTGACATCTGTAGCGATCGCCTTCTTCATCCTAATCCCCAAGTGCTTCTAGCCAAGTCTGCAAATCAGCCAAGCTGGTAAAATCTAGCAGTAAATATACAGTACCTAGACTAGCGTTTTCTGGTGGGAGAAAGACTCCATCAATTTCAAATTTTGGTTCTTTGACGGCTACACAATCAAATCGATAAGTATACGCATTAATTGGTGGATTTGTCAATAGTTCAAATAGTAAACTGGGGGATTGCTGGAATAGTTTGTAAAATATAGAGTCTCGACGCATAAAGGATTTTATTTATATTCGCAGTTCTAAAGGCGATCGCGTAATTGATAAATTTGGTTGCGTATATCAGGTGTGATGGTAGTTGAAAATGCGATCGCCTTGGCAAGCCAAAATATATCAAGTACTTTTGACTATATTACCAAACCCAAACCCTACGAGCTATCAGAACTGCTAGCTCGGATTCGGACATTACTGCAACGAGGCAGCACAGTATTAACTAAAGTACTCTGCTGGGGTCAGTTGCAGCTTGATCCGAATAATTGCGAAGTCATGTGTCAAGGCAAAGCCGTGCATCTCACGCCTAAAGAATACAAACTGCTGGAGCTATTTTTGCGACTGTCTGGCAAGGAGTTGAAGAGTTGGCCTCATTCCTTAGCGTACAATTTTCCCGTTTAGGCACAGTCTTGGCACTGACGGTAAATACTCGGTGTCATGCCGACGTGTCGCTTAAACGCATGGCAAAACTGACTCGGACTGGCATACCCCACGCGCTGGGCAACCTCTGCAATACTCAATTGGCGATTGCTCAACAATTGCTGGGCTTGTGCCATCCGACAGGTCTGCAAATAGCCAAACACCGTAGTACCAAACAGGTGTCGAAAACCTTGCTTGAGCTTGAAATCATTCAGTCCTACAAGTCTTGCTAGGTCAAGCAAAGTGGGAGGATGTTCTAGTTCTCGCTGAAGAATTGCCTTTGCTAGATGCAGTCTTTCGATATCTGTAGAGCGAAAAGTCAGGGTTGAAGAGGATGCTTTCTGCTTCTTTAGCAGTTGATCAAACTGCAACACCAGTAGTTCTAGTACCTTACTTTCCAGATACATCCGCTTGAACGCCCCTTGATAGGGACAGTTGAGTATCTGCTGGAGTGCCTGTTGCATGGCGGGTGTACTTTGATTGAGAGTTTGATGAAAGCTTTTTGCAGATTTACCCTCAATCAGCGACCGCAGTGGGGATGGGGCATTGTCCCAAGTCATCCCAAAAGACCGCAACCGCTCTAAATCTATACTAATTCCCACACTCTTGAGAGTTTGTTCTGCTGGGAAATACTCAATTGATCGCACTTCTTTGATGTAGCAAAGGCAGGTTTCACCAGTGGTTTCGGCTCGATCTTCTTCAAACTGAATGCCGGGGTTGATAATGCGGCGATCGCCTGCTAAATAGAAATTGGGGCGTTGCATAAATGCGGGATGAATCACTCAAATACAGGTATTTTGCTATACTTC
>NZ_JABXKF010000124.1 GCF_017115165.1 Nostoc sp. LPT
GAAGGCAATATATTTTGGTAGCTTTATCTGTAGCCAGCTTTTAGAGAATTGGTATAAATGATCTCTATCATCTACTCCGAGAAATTCCTTCAACATGAAACAGGGTATATGCACCCTGAGCAGCCAGAACGACTGACTGCAATTGTAGATAGATTAAGAAGCTCAACAGTAGCAGATCAAATTCAATGGTTAAATCCTTCCACTTCTAGAAATGTAATCAAAGAGATTGAACGAGTTCATTCCACCAAATACATTGAGCAAGTTCGCTCCTATTCTGCAAGAGGTTGGGGTTGTTTTGAGTCAACACAGATTTCTCCCCAAAGCTTTGAAGTTGCCTGTCTTGCTGTGAATGCTTGGTTGGATGGGGTTGATACTGTTTTGCAGGTGGGAAGACCGAGCTTTGTTCTGGCCAGACCACCAGGACACCACGCACTTAAAGATGAAGGGATGGGATTTTGCATTTTCTGTAATGCCGCGATCGCTGCTCTTTACGCTCTAGAAATAGGACAAATCAAGCGAGTTGGAATTCTTGACTGGGATGTACATCATGGTAACGGAACGCAGGTATTTTCCAAGCATAAGACTGTTATAATACCTATTGCATAAGCAATGATATCCTTCCAATCAAATACACTTCCCAAGGCAACAGCCAGAATCTTATATTTTTGCAATCCTAAGTTATTTACAAAATTAAAATATTGAAGAAACTCGATAGTACAAGAAAAGGCAAAAACTGATAAAGCGACGATGGATGAATGTATATTGCAAAAAGCTTTGACAAAGCAATAAATTAGTATAACTACTAAAACATCACCGATCAAAGGACGAATGAAAGTATCATTGACAAAAACAGCAATACATACTTCTATGAAAAATAATATAAGTGTGAGGTAGAAATATCTTTTGTTGAAGATAAACATGGCAATCAATAGCGCCCAAAAAATATCTATTTTGACTATCAACCTCTTTAATTTTTGATAGACTCTGTTGAAAATTCTATTATTACTGAGTAGGTTTCCAAATGACAATGGGACATAAAACTCTTTATACACCAATAAACTTCTCTGTTTTGCCTTCCCTTTAGCAACTTCTGCTTTAACGCTTTTGTGTTTCGCGTAGCCTGTAGCAACTTCTGCCTTCCCTGTAAGAGCTTCTGCCTTCACGTTTCGGTGTTTTGCGCAGCCTGTAGCAACTTCTGCCTTCACGTTTCGGTGTTTCGCGCAGCCTGTAGCAACTTCTGCTTTGACGTTTCGGTGTTTCGCGCAGCCTGTAGTAACTTCTGCTTTGACGTTATCAGAAACAGACTTGTATAATCTGACAATACGCTTGGGTTAAGGGTTATTGATATAGATAATTAGTCTTTCAAGATGCGATAAATCGCATCTCTACATCTGGATTTTGGGCTATTCTTGCTAGACATTTACTTGCACTGTAAGATTTAATCGGATAATCTGAGCAATCGAGATTGTTTTTCAAGAAAACTAATGAACAAATTCATACTGAGTTTGCTTTCTTCTCCTGTGCTGATTAGCTCTATTCTCTCTATGGGAGTAATGCTCAATCACGCCCAAGCTATCGAGCCAGAACCAGGAGCCAAAAATACAGACCGTCTATCTTGTATACGCAATAAACATAAAGTGGGTTTAGTATGTGCCAGGGCTTCTGTATTGGGTCAAATTCCTAACTATCAGCGTGAAATAGAATTTTCTCAAGAAGATGCTCCCATGTTGGAGTTCAATGACGAAGAAAGCAATGTGGCAATTGACTTATTTGGCTGCGATTGTCCTGCTTGTATAAATTCTTTACGTCAGATGCGCGGCGCGACACCCTTGGTATATTAGTAAATCATTGGTCTTTGAAGACGCGATAAATCGCGTCTCTACATCAGGGTTTTGGGTTTATCTGAACTGTATTGGTTTATAAACAACATCCGTAAACTTTTCTAAGGACATAACATTGTTATGCCCCCACTGCGTGTTTTATTCAAAATCAAACTAACCTAAATTGCTAGTTAATGCTCCTAACTGATGATTAGCTCGATTTTTCGACTCGCAAACCAAAGTATGTCAAAACAAGTTCGGTTGAGCCACTATTGACAACTTCGTGTACTTCTCCTGGTTCGATAGCTACGCAGTTTCCCGGAAGCAGAGGGTATTCTGTACCATCAATGTGAATTACTCCTGAACCAGCTTCTACAAAAAATACTTCGCACATATCTTGATGCGCGTGTGCTGGTGCAGTTTGTCCAGGAGCAAAACGTGCTTGAGAAAAGTTAGTTAGGTGAGGTAAATCGCCGAAGCGTAACATCACTTTTTTCTTGATTTCGGCATTGTGAGAAACCGATTCTTCAGGCAAGTCTTTAAGGGAAGTGGTAATCATTCCGGTCTTAAATCGTTAGATAATTCCACAATACCCCTAGACCCATCAATCCTGACTCGTTGACCATCTTGCAAAAGCCATGTAGCACCTCGAACATCCATCACTGCGGGAATTCCATACTCACGAGCAACGATCGCACCGTGAGAAAGCCTTCCCCCAGCTTCGGCAATTAATCCTCCAGCCTTTAATAACAAAGGGGCCCAGCCGGAGTCTGTATAAGGCACTACCAGAATCGTATCTCGATCGATGTCTGGAATCTCTTGTAAATTTCGCAACACTTTCACTCTACCTTCGGCTTGCCCGTGACTGGCTCCAATACCTTGTAAAATTTGGTCAGAGTAGAGTTCAGAGGGAGCTAAGGGGTGAGGAGGTGTATTGCCGTAGACTAAAAGAGGTATTTGAATAATCTCACTATCTTGGAGGAATTGCGATCGCCTAAATTCCACTAACTCATCTAACTGCTCTATTAAGCTGGAATCTTCATCCCCAATTAAACGCCGCACTTCATCAAAGTTGAGAAAAAAGATATCGCCTGTTTGCCTGAGTAAGCCAGACTTTAACCAAATCTTCTCTAAAGCCACAAAACTCCAACGCAATTCAGCTAAAAGTCGGGAATAAACTTCGGTGACTCGTCCTTTGATATCCACACGCCGTTGCACAAAAGAGCGTTTGCGCTTACTGGCAAAGATACTATTAATCGCGTCTTTAGCACCTGCTTGTGGTTCGTTCCCCTGCATTAGCTGCACAAACATCTGCTTAATCATTTGGGGGTTTTCTCGCCAAGTGGGAACGGAGATGTCAGTTCCTACTTCACTTAAGTAGCCGTAATCTTGAAGCAATTCGTTAAATTCTTGGAGGATCTTTTCTCCTTCGGGGGTTTGCTTTAATTGTTCAAATACTTGCTGTGGCTCAAACTCCAGCAATACCTGCTTGGCATCTGTAGCGATTGTACTGAGCGATCGCAATGCCGCTACCTCTGGGGTGACGCTATGATCGATTTGCCCATCTTTTACCCGAAAAATCGCCTGTCTCAGGGCAGCACTCAAGGGAGCTAAAATGCTGTAATACGTCCCATAACGCAGCAACTCCAGAATAAAATCAATTCTTGCCAACAACTTCGGTGGTTCCAAGCTATCTATATCTTCCTGCGCTAACTGCGACAACCCAGGAATCAACCGTTTCTGATAATCTTCCTTGAAGTCTTTTTCTAAATTTAATTCCCGCTTCAGCAACTTTCCTAGTCCTGGCAAATTTTCCCAGGTTGACTGCAAGGAGGGTTTACTTAATTTAGCTCCTCTGGTTAAAAATTCCAAACTTTCTGGCGGCAGTCCCATACGCAGAAAAATATTTCCTAAGAGGGAAGCATTAAAGTAGGCTCTGGAATAATGGAGAGTTGCTGTTTTGGTGAAATCTAACCCCAAGGCGCGATCGCCTAAAACTAAAGTAAAAAATTCTCCCCAAACTCCACAAGTTAAGGGACGATTAATTGACCATGTTAAGGGGTGAATTACTCCGGGAATCACTTCAGCAGCGATTTTCCGTGTCCAGATAGGCAACAGAGTGGTGATTGGTCGAGATTGCAACACCCAAAGTGTTTGACCATCATAACTCCACTCGATATCTTGAGGAGTGCCATGATAACGTTTTTCGAGTCGGTAAGCTAAATATGCAACTTGTTTGATTAATGATTGTGGTACTCGTCCTTGACCCTCTAATTGTATAGAGTAAGAATTTTCTGTTTCAACGACAAAAGCGCGATATTGCTCTGGTGTGATTTTTCCCGAAACGACTTGCGTCGGGCTGCCTGGAAGGGCTTCAATGATGATCGCATCGCCTTGTTGAGTAATGGGATCGCGACTGAAAGCAACGCCAGAATATACACTCTGGACTTGTTGTTGAATCAACACAGCCATTGCTGTATCATTTAAGCCGCGATCGCGCCGATATTGGATAGCAGATGGATAATTGTAGGAAGCTTGAACTTGGGCGATCGCTGACTGTAATGCCTCTGGACTGGTAACATTGACAACTGTTTCATACTGTCCAGCAGCAGAGGCGTGTTCTGAATCTTCTCCAATAGCAGAGGAACGCACCACCAACGGAGATAATTCTGATGGCTGGAGAAATTCTGTCAACCCTTCAGGATCGTCGATGGGGGCTAGTACCCATCCCTTCGGCACTGGATAGCCCCAGCGCTTAATTTGAGATAATGTCGCCGCCTTTTCTCCGACGATGGCAGCATTCAACTCCTCATCTAGAGAAACCATTGTGCGATCGCCGCGTAAAAATTCCAACATCGCTTGCGATTCTGTTTGTGCCTCTTGGGCTGGCAGTTTCATATCATCAGGAATTTTGGTATAAATCCAGCCCATTAAACCTGCTAAGGCGACAGCAGCAAATATTCTGGGAATATCGCTCAGGTGCAGAAGTGCCACAAACAAAGGAAAAAGCAGCAAAACCCCAAATTTGACTACCTTTCTTGATTGCAGAATTGTAAAAGTAATACCTGCAAAGAAAGATACAAATATCGCTACTAGGGGATCGTGTACGACAAATCCCCAGACAACATTTGTCGTACCTGCTCCTCTGCCTATCCAGTATCTACCGATTACCAGAGCGATCAGGGCAACCAATTCCCAAAACGATCCTTCTGGGAAGAAAATGCGGGTGAGTAAGACTGCTGCAATTCCTTTAAAAGCTTCTGACAAGACTGCCAGAATTCCCACAATTTTACCGCCATGATAAAAGGCAGCTGATACACTAATGTTTCCTGTACCAACTTGTGATAACTGCTTCCGCTTCAAGGCGTAAGTTATCCATGCAATCAGGGGTAATCCACCCAAAAGGGGGCAGATAATTAAAATAACGAAAACACCCCAAGGTTCAAACATTCTGGGTTTTGGATTTTAGATTTAAATTTTCCATCTAAAACCTCAAATCTAAAATCTAAAGTTTTTCTGAAATTTTTGATGGTTATAAAAGGGCTTTTATTTAGTAGTTACTAAATGGACACTTGGCTAAGACGGAAACCGTTTTTGCCAGTGTCCTTCTAGACTACTAATGGTTTTAGTTTAGCGCATAGGCAGCTTGTAGCGCCCAGATGACGAGAGCAGCGATCGATCCCAGAAGCAACACGGTAGAGATAGTGACTACTTTTGGGGAATCTGCTCCCTTAAATTTCATAATTCCGCGATTTAAGTCGGACACAGCTTTGTAATCCTCTGTTGTTGGAGCATGAAATATTTGTCCGTTTTGATTGTAGTCCTTCTCTTTGCGGATGATGTTAAATTCACTTTAAAAATTTAGGACTGGGGGCTGGGGAGATGAGGGAGATGAGGGAGATGAGGGAGATGAGGGAGATGAGGGAGATGAGGGAGATAGGGGGACAAGGGGACAAGGAGATAAACAAAACTCCTAACTCTTAACTCCTAACTCAGCACTCAGCACTCAGCACTCAGCACTCCTAACGCCCAATGCCCAATCCCCCAGTATCATTGAAAAGCAACTCAGTATAAGAGGGTGTGAGTAGGTGAAAATAGCACTGAGCGTAATTTTGGCGGTGGTTGTGGGATTGTTTTTGGTAATCGAGATCGGACTGCGAGCGCTGTTTGGTTTTGGTAATCCCCTGATTTATATTGGCGATGAGCAAATTGGTTATTTATTGGCTCCTAACCAACGTACCCGTCGTTTTGGGAATCGCATTGAAATTAATGAATATTCTATGCGAGGTAGTCCGATAAAAAAGCTACCAGCACCTACTGGGCTGCGAATTCTACTCTTAGGTGATTCTATTGCTAATGGTGGCTGGTGGACTGATCAGACTAATACAATATCTAGTTTGATGATGCGTTCTCTAGCATCATCTACTACTAGTAATTATCAGGAAGTAGAAGTGCTAAATGCTTCAGCTAACTCTTGGGGGCCAAGGAATGAATTAGCTTATTTAGAGAAGTTTGGCAATTTTAACGCTCAAGCAGTAGTGTTAATAATTAATACCGATGATTTGTTTGCAACTACTCCTACTTCTTTGCCAGTCGGACGCGATCGCAATTATCCCGATCGTAAACCTCCTCTGGCATTAGTGGAAGTGTGGCAGCGTTATATCGTCAAGCAAAAGCCAATTCCTGAACTGCAAGCCGTACAAAATGAATCAGGCGATCGCGTGGGGATTAATTTGGAAGCGATCGCTAAAATTCAAGCCTTGACTCGCCAAACCAACAGCAAATTTCTGCTGGTGATGACTCCTTTGCTACGAGAAATTGGTGAACCAGGCCCCCGCGATTACGAAATTAAAGCACGTCAGCGCTTGAGTGATTTTACCAAAACACAGCAAATTCACTATATTGACTTTTTACCGAATTTCAATTCAACTACTAACCCGCAAGGTTTGTTTCACGATCACATTCATCTCAACTTGCAAGGTAATAAATTTGTCAGTGAAGTTATGGAGCGATCGCTTTTGGAAATACTGGGAGATTCGTCACTTCGCCACTAATATTCGTGTCTTAATTAACTTGGCACAATAAAACCAAACTATCTCAAAGATTGATCAACTAGACTAAAACCCTCTTCCCTCCTGCCGCCTGCCTCTTGCCTTATCCCAAGACAAATTTTTACTCCGACCTACTTAGCTAGATTTCTGAGTATCTCTAACCAAATTATTTAACTCTTCCTGCATTTGACTTTGAACTATTTCATAACAAGCATTCACATAGTTACGATCTCTAGCTGCATCTTGACCATATCTTTTAAAAGTAATTGGATGACAGACACGAGTGTGAATTTGCACAGGTAGAGGAATATTTGGCAGAGGGCCAATAGACAAGCCCCAAGGCAAACCTAAGTAAATTGGGAAAACACCAGGATCTATTTGATATAACCACGGCAATCCCCACTGATGCAATTGTTTGACTAAATCATAGCAATCACATAAGACTATCAAGCTATCATGAGCGCCTACCGAAATTACAGGAATAATCGGAACTTCTTGTTTTAAAGCCAGCTTGATAAAGCCCTGATGACCAGCAAAATGAATTTTATGGCGTTGGCTATGAGGACGAAACATATCATATTGTCCTCCAGGATATACCAGAACGCTAGCACCTCGATCGAAAGCCGCACTAGCCATTTTGGGATGTGCAACAATTGCTCCGACTTTCTGAGCTAATCCTGCTATTTCTGGACTTACTTTCCAAGCGTAAGGGTGCATTAGACCATACACCAAACGCTCGGTTCCGAATCTAGAAAACCAATCGTACATCATCATTATTAAATCTGGAGAAGCCATGCCCCCATTATGAGAGCCAACCAGTAGTACTTTCCCTTTTGTTGGTATGTGATGCCATCCATCAGTTTTTACTTGAAAGTAACAACGGTAAAACCATTCCCATACAGGCATTAGTAATTCAATAAACTGAGCATCTCGCTGTGTTAATGAATGATGAATCTTTTTCGAGAATTCTGATGTTAAGCAATTGTCAGCGCTGACAGAAATTTTATCTACCTGTTTTGGAAATTCCATAATTAGTCGCCCATCTTCCATCACGAGTCTATTTTGAGCGCTGCATAACGCTGTTACTCATTATTCAATAACAGTTGTTCTTTTTTTTAGCTCTATCATTGGTCGGACATGGTTTGCAGACATGGTGGAATCTGGCGAACGTAGGCATAGCCCATCCTAGACATCGCTCCTCAATTCAAGCAGTAGCAAATCCTGTGGATTTTTATTTGCAAAGATTCGCCAAAGTTCTCGGTGAACCTCTTCCCGTTGGTGCAGATCCAAAATAAAGTATGGGGCGATCGGAATAAGGAAGGGAATAATCACTAATACTTGAGTATTAGCACTAAGTTAAGATACAGCTATTGTCCCAACTGGTTAAGAGTCTCTAAGAATACATTTTTAGTCTTAAGACTGGGAACGAAACTACACAAACCTTTGGGCTTTACAAGCGTGCCATTCGTTCATGAAATACTTTCTTGGAGATTAGTAAGCAAAAAATTTACAGCTTGAACAAATTTAAAACACTATCTACAATCTATTAATCAATCCAGGGAGATCCAGCCACCATTGGTCAGTTCAACTAGTTTTTCTTCTAGCCAGGTTTCAAAGAGTTCATCTAGCAGTCGCTGGCGCATTGACTCATCTAGTAAAGCTGGGATAAGTATCTCTAATCTGACAATCACTAGCCATTCTCCTAAACGAGTAGGACGCCATAGTTGACCCGCTTTACTGCCATACAACATTTGTGCTAGCTTTGAGGAGATTTTACCGAGTTCGACTGGTCCACACCAACCTCCGCTTTTTGCTTCTGGCCCTTGAGAAAATTGTCGAGCTAGTTCAGTAAAAGATTGCTCTCCTTCCTGAAGTCGGAAATAAAGCTCGTCAGCAAGCCCTTCATCCTTCGTCCTGATTAAAGAATAAATTACTTTGTTTAGCGAAGACTTACGCTTAAGGAAATGACTTTCAATTTTCGGCTCCCAGTTAGCTTGTTTAAACTTCTCAATTCTTAGTTCTCGGATAGCTATAGTTTCTAGCTGCTCTGGAGTCATTTCATAGAGTTCTAGCCATTGCTGACGTTTTAACTCGGAAGTAAGCTGCCATTTCTCATAAAATTGCTCACAAGCACTGGCTTTTTCTTCGAGTGTACAGGTAAAGGAAGCTATTGCTTGGTCAGTGATAATCTCACGTAAAAATTGGGGAAACAGCTGATAGCTCGCCAACAAGCTGACAATTTTTGCCGTCGGAATTTTTTGATTTTTAACTTGCAAAATTTGAGCCATATCTGAGAAAGCCAACGGATTTATTCATACTTTTAATCTGTTTTGTAAGCAGAGACCAAGCCTCTACTTACAAAACTAACATGGGCTTTGAAAGATAATTTTCAGCTACAAGCACACAAGGAACTTTTACTCTTACAGCAATTTTCAGGTAATTGAACCACAGGCTCTGGTAGACTGAAGAGATAGTATTGTTTGAATAGATGCCAGTATCTTACCCAAAGGATTTACGTGAGCGTGTGATTAGGGCGTGTGTTGCAAAAGAAGGAAGGTTCTCAACGCCAGTTAGCACAAAGATTTAAGTCAGCTTGTCATTTGTATGAAACCTACTGCGTCAGTATCGGACAAATGGACAAATCGAGGCGAAACGACGTGGAGGCTACCAAAAGCCGACAATCATCAACAAGCATCTATCGCTGATCCAGTCTTTGGTCGAGGGAAAAAATGATTTGTTACTTAGAGAATTATGCGATGGTCTAAACTGAAGCAATTTCTCCGTTCCTGTGAGGCACGCACCCTGGAATCACTCAACTATGCAATGGCTCTTGCTGTCAATTACATTACCGAAGATGATCCCTGACTATCTAATTAGTATTTAAGAGCTTGAGACTCAAGCACAGCGAGAAGT
>NZ_JABXKF010000077.1 GCF_017115165.1 Nostoc sp. LPT
TAACTCTATTACACCGGACCTCTCTCTTCATCCTCTTATTTTGGCTAAGGTATTGATATTAAGCAGTTGGCTCCAAACAAGTGGAGCCAAATCAATCGGACAAATCCAATCACCAGTATCACTACTCATCCACTCTTGAACAGAAGCAATCTCTTGCCTCAGTTGGGCAGCAGCCTCATCAAGCTTTTTAAAAACCTTGATTCCGCGTAACCCAACTTCGGAATTTGTAACTTTAACGAGGTCTGATTCAATTTCAGAGACTTCAGCTTTTAAGACATCTGCCCATTTAGGAGCGGCAGATTTTGTACTTTTCTTTAGCTGAATGCGAAATCTAATGCGGGTTTTATTTAACTGTGAGAAATTGTGGCGTTCGACTACTGCATCAGTTAGAAAATTTGCAGCGATAGTGTTGTCGATTGCTTGTACCATGATTATTGACCTCAATCATTATTTTTCACTTCAAATTAAGCGAAGCTTTCTTTGTGAGTATTTCTCAAGAGAGCGAATGTCTGTAGTAGCTCTATAGATTACTTTTATAGAGCTATTTTGTAACCTAATATGTCTTTTAATGACTGGTGGTTTATGTATGGACATGGCTTAAAATAGCTGAAGTTGCTGTGAATTATCCTGTACCGCAGGCTTCTCATAGACCATGCCTTCGACCTCATAACAACGAGTCATAAGTTTGTTGCGATTTAGCCGAAAACTGGCTTTCTTCTTTTGATTTGGCAGAGGTAAAAATAAATATTGTGGATGTTTTATAGTACCTTCATCACCCAAATATCGGGAAAGTGTACCGTTGATTTGGTAAACCTTCGATGAGCTTAATAGCGTTGTGTCGTAAACCTTAATCAAATTTAATTCCATCTTATTAGCAGTGAAGTGTGCCATAATTTATCGTGGAATCGATTTTCTCTACAGTCAGGCTGATTAAATCTGACTGTAGAGTTTTTCACGCATAATTCGTTAACTTTGCGTTAATTATTGATTGAGAGTGACAGAAGATTACAGATATAAATGCTCGAAAATCAGATTTATTTTTTCCTTTGATTCATCTGATAAGGCGTTAAAATCAAACTCTTCAGAGTCCCAAACGTCATCAAGACTTGTAGACTCATCGATAATGTTTGCAATCAAACAAGATTCATCATCGTGCTTCCAGCCATTTGCTAAAAGCCACGGCAAAACTCCTTCAGATTGCAATAGTTTCTCAATGTCGAACGAATCAGAAAACTGCTGTAAGTTTTCGATACTAGGGTGAACGATTGTTGTTGTCATTTCTTGTTATTGGTGAATAGGTAAACAGCATGTATTAGCTGTAGACAAGGCTTGAGCAGCTTCTAATTACAGTTGCCCAAACCCTGTTTACAACGAGTTAAAACAAAGTCGGAAGTCGTAGTTCGGAAGTCGGAAGTACAGTTTTTCATGTGATTTTAAACCCCTTTATCATTAGGAGCTTTGGCATTGGGGATGGGAATTTTGACCCCTTTATTTGGAAATCGTTGTCTTCACTTCCGACTTCAGACTTCCTATTTCCGACTTCGTTAAAACGCTATCTCATTTGCTGCTTTTGTTACAGCTAAAGCCTGTTTACTGACCTCTCGCCACTCTGTTTGCTCGTTGTAGGATGCCATCACTAATTCCGACTCTACCCATACCCGACAGAACAACACATTTTCATCTGTCGTCCCCGGAGTAGGCTGTAGTGTGATGGGAGAATATAGTTGTTCTGGAGTAAGAGTTGCGATCACGGTTAACAAGCTTTTAGAAAAGTGAGTATCATAACCGGATTCTAAGATATACGTCCGGTCTGCTTGCATAGTTATTAGCAACTTGCAGGTTTCTTTTTTGCGGCGTTCTGTATTTTCAAACCGCAGTTCTTTAAGGTATCCAGTCAGCGCAGTTTGAGGGACATCACTCGGTTCACCATTTAGTGTGTACCACAGTCCCCCGTGCTGACGATTGCAGTAAATTTTGGAACTGCCAGCTTCAGAATGTAATCCTAGTTTCGGTTTATTGATTGCTGCAACTAACTGCTTTAATAACTCTTCTTGACGCATTAAGGCAGCAAGTAGTTCAGCATTTTCTTGAGGGTTCATTTGTTTGTACCAAAAGCATTTTCACTTTTGCATTGGCGAAGCCGTTTAATTGTGCTATGTGAAGCTTAGAGCCAATAAAACAGCGCTCTTGATTTCACAAAAGCGCTTTTTATTACTAATTATTTATAGTTACAGGTTATTCGTGTGAATTAAATCTTACTAACAACTCTTCACGGGATAAACTAGACAATTCCAGTAAAAATCTTGCAAAGTCATCTGGTGATAACTGCAACAAAGTATTAACTACTCTTGAGAGTTCTTCATCCACAGAACCAAATCTGAATCTCAACAAGTTTTCTACAACCTGACGGCGTTCTTGCTCCACTCCCTCCTGTACCGCTTGCGCTCTTGCTTCTTGATAAGCTTCTGTTAAATTCATAATTAACTCCTGATCTTCTTCAGTTAAATCGGTTTGTGTCATCACGCTTATACGCCACCTGTAAACCATTTCAAGAACATTACGGCGGACAATATTCTCCGGTGGAAGGGCAACCAGTTCACTTACTGCTTGCTGTTGCACTGCTCCCCGTCCTAAAAGCCTGAACCATAAAGTTTCTTCGGTGACGGGTAACTCATTAATTGCAAGTATCGCCCCTCTAAAACATTTCTGGAAAAAGTAAACTCCAGTCATCCACTTTTCTAAGTCTAGCTTAACCTCTAAATCTGCTAACAGAGAGGCTGAAGCACTAGGTGTCAAAATCCACAAACGAGCTAAATTATCTTCGCTAATGGTAGTTTCTTCTCTTTTGGCTTTGCGCTGAGAATCCGCAATCACAGTGAACAACTTCATGAAACAGTTACGTACTTCCGTCCTGCTGGGCTGATTCCGAAATGGTTCCAGTAGCGTTGTATTGAGTAGAGCAATTCTTCCCAGCAATCCTAGATTTTCCGCTTGGGCTTGTGGGGAAGGTAAAAATAATACATCTACAAATCTTGTTGCATCTGTTACTTCCTTGTTAATTTTCACTTCACCCAAAGGAGCCAGTAGCTCTTCTAAAAATTCCTTGGCAAATTTGTCGTGAGGTTGGTGAGGTTGTTGGGTCATTTTGTAAGAGCGAACTGTGTTTTATTTTACAAGGGTTGGTTATGGTTACATGGTGGGCATTAAAACCCACCATTTCACTTACGCTGCTATCAACTCCGGACGAACTTGCGGCAGCTCAATCGGAGCAGTTGCCCTGGATAGCATCTCTACAGCCTCTTTTACACTCCAATACTGGACTCCATCGCCACACCGCCAATAGTAAGTCTTGGGGTCGTTTTCCCATAACTCATCAGCGTTTCTGACCTTGAAGAGTATGCCCGAATGGCACTAAGAAAAGCCGAAACGCTTGTGGTTTAAGCACTTTGCAAAATATTTCGTAATTCGTGCCGGGGTTTGGTCATCAAGGGGTAAATTTTTGGGCGACGTTTACGGACTCGTGGTTCACTTCTACCGGGGCGATCGCTGACAGCTTTGTGAGCAATAACTTTAAGTAAAGTTTGGTAAATTTGGAGACGTTTTGTTGAAATTGCTGCTAATAATTCGGGAATAAAGTTATTTAAATGATGACGAGTACCTTGCAGTGACAGGCGTAACGGGGGAGTACCGTAAGTAGGGAGCAATGCGATTTTGTGAGGTAGGCAAGCAGGGGAGGCAGGGGAGGCAAGGGAGGCAGGGGGAGAGAAAGAAATCAAGTATATTTTAGAAGATTCTAGTAGCAAAAATTACTAATTTTTCTTTACTCCCCCTGCTCCCCCTGCCCCCCCTGCCTATTTCACGAGGATCTCACTTTTTCGCGTTGCTCCCCCGTAAGTAGTACCTGCTGACCACATCAAACCACAAAGTAGATTGTAAGCAAGTAAATAAACATAAATTTCTTTGCGTACCATTGAAGGAGTTTTACAGCGTAAAATATCCATACCCAAGGTAGTTTTGAGATGTCTTAAATCTAGCTCAACATCCCACCTCTGACCGTAAAGCCCAACAATTGCCAGAGTAGAATAAGTTGTTTTATCTAAGAGAGTAGTGATTAAGCTGACTCGTTGAGTACGAAAACCAGGGATAACAATGTAATAGTAAATTTCTCGCACAGTTATGGTTTGAGGTAAAGTATCAAATTCCTCCTTACTCAATCCTTTTGGGCATGTTTTAGGTTTGTACCAAGTAACTAACTTGTCACAATCGCCGACAATTTTACCTTGACGCATTGATGTTTTTCGGGATTGGTGTTTACGGAATACTGCATCACAATCAATTTTTTTAATAGCAATTAAATCAGCATAAGCGCAAAAGGCTCTATCTCCCAAAAGAATATCCAATGGATTAAGGAACTCATATAGCTTTCTCGCTAATTTAATATCGTGGGTGTTCAGAACATCGATACATAGAGCAACAGCGACTCCTGTTGCTAAACTAAATATCACACCAATTTTCGCTATTGGAAATCCACATCCAGGTTTTTGGTTACTTGGTTGAGGGTACACTTTTTGGTTCTCTACAGTATCAGGCATTGATACTGTAGACCCATCTATCACTTTCACGTTTCGACCACACCATAAATATTCTGTTGTCACTTTCTCTTCTAGACTTTGTGCCACCTTGCCAAAAAGTTGTTCTAGTAATTTCTCTGGTAGTCTTGCCCTAGCTTGGCAATAGCCGCTTGTATCAGTTGAGGGAATTTCTACCTCTTCTCCTGCCAGTTGTGCAATTATTTTACTCACTGCATTATGGCAACTTTTATCTGCATCTAAAACCTGAGACAAAAATGCCCATAATGTTACTATTGGGTCAAATAATCGTTTCTTGTATTTAATGTTTAGCTCTGCCAGAGCTTGCTCAATTACAGGGGATGGTAACAGTTCTTTAAATGGTAATCCCAAACTCTGACCAAATTTATCCTTGAGGATTTGTACTCGCAGTGTCACAGTAGTAATAGTTATATTTGCTTGCTCGTCTTTTTGAAAGTATTTCATGAACGAGTAAGCTTTTTCTATTTCAGAAAAGCTTTGGTAAGCTAATCGTCATTCATTTTTCCAGAATGATTCGCTTGTAGTAAGGGCTTCAGCCCTGCTTTTATGCAACTTAAATGCTGATTAGCTTACAACCCGTACACGATCGCTCCATCCATTCAGCTATGGGCAGCAAGTCACAGCGAAGCGATCGCACCTACCCATTTCTTCACTGCTTCATCGATCAGTAGACTTAGAAGCTGTAGTGCTTATTCTGCATAACTTAGAGCTTTTCTTAGTGCCATTCGAGCTTGTGCCATATTTTCAAACATATTGCTGCGGTATAAATTGAGTGTAAAATTGCGAGCAAGTGCAAAAATTTGAGTCAGGGGGGTAGTGCGAATTCTAGACGCATCTTCACCTTGTGTAACGTCCCGAACGTAGTGAACTTTATTCTCAACACCCCAATATCCTCTGATTCGTTCAGCTATTTCTTGAGCATTTTCACTTAAAGATGAAATGTAGTAACGAGTCTGGGTGGTGACTTCAATTACATTATGTGTGAAAACCTGACGCTCTGATTTGACTTGAATCAAAGTCTTAAGCCCAGGCCAAGAACGAATCCCATCAAGTGTTTGACAAATACTCACTTGACGTTTTTCGACTCTACCATGCCCTTTACTTATGTGCTGACAAGTAAATTCTGGTATAAAATTATTTTTTACATCTTTAAACAAACCCGATTGATTGCCTTTTAAAGCACCGATATAATTATTCCCACTTTCTACAATTAACTGGCAAGTTTTTTTTGGGTATTAATAGCATCAAATGCAAAAACAACTCCCTTGAGAGCAAGTTTCTCAATCAATTCCGGTAAAGCTTTAATTTCGTTGCTTTTGGCATCAACTTCACAAGGCTCCAAAATTAATCCTCGCTCCACAAGGTAAGCGCTGACCAACATAATTGCTGGGTGGGAATCAGAATAGGGATTATCATTTTCTACTTGATATGAGCCTTTGAGAACTTTACCATCCATAGCAACAGTTTCTCCAGGAACTGGTTTGATCTCAAAGAAATTCGTAAGGCATACGGAATATTCTTGGTAATTTATGTGTAATAAACTACGACGCACTGTACTGTAAGAAGGTAGCCTATTTTTTGGGGGTTTAAAAAGGTCAATTAACTGCTCGCGGTAGCTTGAAATCCAATCTCCAATTGCTAAAAATCCTTCATTTCCTGCGGCGATCGCCAGTGTAAAGAGTGCCAGGCATAATGGAAGATTATGTCGCTGTCCAGCGCGGCGACGGGGGTCTTTTATCTCTGCAAAAGCTTTGATAATTTCGATTTCAGACACAGTAGTAGATGCTTTAAGTATAATTTTCGCTGGATTTTACCACATTGCGCCTTCTTTTAGAATGAAATAGCCCTGCTCCTTTTCGGCTTTCGATGGCTTGGCTGAAAGTTCAAATTGGATTTTGCTCATTATTTGAGGATAAATCTGCTCTAACGCTTGAGTAAGTTTATCAGGATGATAGCCATGATCTATCAAGATTGTAATCTTAGGTAGCTCAATCGGTTTGGATTTGAAATAATCGATGTTAATTGAGAGCATCTCAATCAACCCAAGGTCATCAGATACACTGGCTTTAGTACAGTGTGTAAAGAAGGGAAAGCCTAGTATATCAACTGCTAGATGTCTTTTGATCCCATTTGTTGCTTTGTAAAAACAGAACCCTTTGGATTCAACGCTAGCATTACAAGTGTTTTTTACTGCTTGCGAGTCAATTATTATTAGGGTTGTCCACTGCGGTTTTTTTTTACTTGTTCGCGCGCCCTGCCATGCAAATTGGTCATAATATTGTCAAGAATACCCTCGCCGCACCAATGCTTGTAATGCCAGAATACAGTAGAATAGGGCGGAAAATCTTTAGGTAAATCAGCCCAATTGCAACCATTCTTGAGTTGATAAAATACACCGTCAAGAATTTGCCGCTTTGTCCACAAAGGGGGTCTAGTTTTTTTCTTAGTCGGCAATAATGGCTCAATAATTTCCCACTCTTTGTCTGTCACGTCGCTTGAATACCCCATTTTCAACCCTCACTGCTTGAATCAACCTATTTCTATTGATTCTACTTGGTCGCCTAAAAGATACCAAATGGGTTCTATAGAGAGTCCACCTGATAGCGTAAAACCAAACACACCAAGGATACGGTTCTTGGGGCCGCCCCAAACGCTCATCACTAGACCACCAACCAACATACCGCTTCCACCAATGGACAGCACCGTACCCAGTACATTAGCCGCAGCAAAGGCTAATACCAGTGGTGTAACTAGTACGCTGACAACTCCGATTAAGAAATTAATGGCAGCAAAAAAAATCAACAATCCCAGTAGTGCCGGTCGAGCAGTGATGTATGTCCACCCATAGGTGAACTCCCGCAGTTGCCAACTTTTCTTCACTTCATTCTCTGCGGTAGTTTTCGGCTGAGGGAATCGGACGAGTAGCAGCGTCACCAGGGAAAAGAGAAAAGTAACGCAGTCGATCAGGATGATGCCCTGAATCTGAATAGTCACAACCAGCACACCTGCTAACATCGGTGCAAGCAGCCGTGAAGTTGCCTCTGCAAATTGCACCATACCACTGGCACGACCAAGGTGTTGCTTTGGGACAAGCATTGTAGTTGCAGCAGCATAGGCTGGCCACTGGAAAGCGTTAAAGGTCGAACTAACTCCTACAACTAAGTAGATATGCCAGACTTCAAGCCGACCAACCAAGAGCAACAGCACAATAGCTAGCGTACTCAGTCCGGCTCCAGCATCGCTAAGTATCATGCAAGTGCGTCGGTTCCAGCGATCTACAAGCACACCGACTAAGGGTGATAACAAGATGCTTGGCAGTATTGCGAACAAAGAAATCAGGGCAAATTGCGTGACTGACCCGGTATTTCGGTATACCCAGACACCTAAAGCAAATCGAGTCAGTCCAGAGCCGATAAATGATACAAGCTGGCCAAACCAGATTAAGGTAAATATTCGCATTCTACAGATGTGGGTGATTCAGGAAACCATTATCGAATGGCACTAAGAAAAGCGGAAATGCTTATCAATTAAGCAGTTTGCAATTGTTTACGTAATTCATTCCGGGGTTTGGTCATCAAGGGATAAATTTTGGGGCGACGTTTACGAACTCGTGGTTCACTACGACCTGGGCGTTCTGGAACACCCTTATGAGCAATAACTTTAAGTAAAGTGCGATAAATTTGGAGACGTTTTTGATCAGAAGCAGCTAATAATTTGGGAATAAAGTTAATTAAATGATGGCGAGTACCTTGCAGCGATAGTCGATTTGGAGGAGTACTGTAAATAGTTCCAGCCGACCACATTAAGCTACGAAGTAGATTATAAGCCAGTAAAAAAACGTAAATTTCTTTGCGGATCATCGAGGGTGTTTGACATCGCAGAATATCCATACCCAAGGTAGTTTTGAGATGTCTTAAATCTAGTTCAACATCCCAGCGTTGGCCGTAAAGCCCAACAATTGCCAGAGTAGAATAAGTTGCTTCATCTAAAAGAGTGGTAATTAAGCTAATTTGTTGAGTCCAAAAACCAGGAATAACAATATAATAGTAAATCTCTCGCACAGTTATGGAAGGAGGTAAAGCATTAAATTCATCTTTATCCAATCCTTTTGGGCAAGTTTTAGGCTTATACCAAGTAACTAATTTGTCGCAATCTCCAACAATTTTACCTTTTTGCATAGTTGTTGTGCGAGATTGATGTTTACGAAACACGGCATCACAATTAAACTTTTTGATAGTAAACATATCGGCGTAAGCACAAAAAGCTCTATCCCCTACAAGCACATCATTAGGTTTGAGAAAACTGTATAGTTTTCTAGCTAATTTAATATCATGAGTGTTCAGAACATCTATGCACAAGGCAACGGCAGCTCCCGTTACTAAACTGAATATCACACCAATTTTGGCAATTGGGAATCCACATTCCGGCTTTTGACTACTGGGTTGTGGGTATTTTTTTTGGTTTTCTACAGTGTCAGGCATAGAAACCGTCGAGCCGTCTATCACTAAAATATTTCGACCACACCATAGATGTTCTTGGGTTACTTTCTCTTCCAGTTTTTGTGCTGAATAATTGAAAACTTTTTCTAACAATTTTTCTGGTAATCTTGCCCGTGCTTGGCAGTAAGCACTCGTATCTGTTGAGGGAACTTCTACTTCTGACTCAGCCAAATGTGCAATTATTTTACTCACAGCATTATGGCAAGTTTTGTCTGTATCTAATACTTGAGATAAAAATGCCCATAAAGTTACGAATGGGTCAAACAACCGTTTTTTATATTTGATTTTTAGCTCAGAGATTGCAAGTTTTATTGCAGATTCCGGCAATAATTCTTTAAAAGGTAGTCCCAGAGATGAATTAAATTTATCCTTGAGGATTTGTACTCGTAGTGTCACAGTAGTATTTATGATGTTTGCTTGCTCGTCTTTTTGAAAGTATTTCATGAACGAGTAAGCTTTTCCTACCTA
>NZ_JABXKF010000064.1 GCF_017115165.1 Nostoc sp. LPT
TATTGAATTCGGGTGGTCGTTTATTGAATTCGGGTGGTCGTTTATTGAATTCGGGTGGTCGTTCATTGAATTCGGGTGGTCGTTCATTGAATTCAAGCAGTGGTTAGGGTGGGGTAAAACCCAGATTCTTGAATAACTTCAGACTTGTGTGTACACCGTAGGCTTGCGGGGAGGGGTTAGGGGTGGGGTGTATTAGAGACTTTTGCAATAGGTCTATTGCTTACCGCATCGGCGCTGGAACCCACTTTTGGAAACCCTCTAAATGACTCCAGTAAGCTAAATATCCGGTCAATGCCCAAATTAGAGAGTTAAAATAAAGCCGATTCCCGATAAAAGCGGTTGCTTTGTCAAATTCAAGTTGATGATGCGGATACCCACTACGATCGCAACTACACCAGCAAAGAAGCCGTAAACTGCTATTGTGAATAAATCCCAACCTTGAGCAAGTGCGATCGCCGCTGCAATAAACAAGATTCCAAATAAGACACTTGTTTCACCGAAGGCAATATTAAAGTTACCGATTACTGGCCAGGTGAAGCTCATGTGTAAACCAGTTGTGAGTGCGATCGCACCCGTAATTCCAAAGCCGAGAATCCACTGTCTTTGATTAGAACTATCCATACCACGATATACATAGTCAGCCAGTAGAAATAACCCAGCTACCATGTTGATTAACATGAGGGTGATGTAGTCGATAAACACTATGCATGATTTTGGGCAAGTCTTGATGGGCAACTGGTTCTATGAGATAGTGTACGTGATTTGACAGAATGCACAAAGCATAAAGCTTAAAACCATATTTGTCCAAAGCCTTTTTGATAGCATATAAAAAGACCTCGCGACATTTTCGTTCTTGCAGGTTAAACTCGCGGTTGTTGCAGCGAGTAGTAACGTGGTAAGAGAATCCTGGTTGAAAATTTCTCGGTTGGCGACTCATAACACCATTCTTAAACAATTCGCAATTCGCAATTCGCAATGACGCTCTTTACGAGACGCTAAAAGCGAACGCGGACTCGCTAACGCAATTACGTTTTGTAACGGGGATTTTACCCCGACACAAAACGTGCTGCCTGTCTTGCTGGGGAATTAAACCCCTAAACTTTGTTAAAACTTAATACTACACAACGCCTCCAACAGTCTTTACTTTTTATGTGTATAAAACATCTTCAGTGTACACACATCTCTCTACAAAACCAATTACATTGTAGATCCTCCTAAATCCTCCTTAAATAATGAAAATTATTGAGAATAGTATCAATAAATATGAAGTTGACACTTCGTTAACATTTGTAATCGAAATTTCGTAACCGCCCTTTGGTAGACTTAAAGACTGAAATAGCCAGATAAAGCGGCAGAAATTCAAGCAGTTGAGAGGGCAGACTCTGTGGAAAATACACTTGGGTTAGAGATTATTGAAGTAGTAGAGCAAGCCGCGATCGCATCCGCAAAGTGGATGGGTAAAGGCGAAAAAAACATCGCTGACCAGGTAGCTGTGGAAGCTATGCGGGAGCGGATGAATAAAATCTATATGCGCGGTCGCATTGTGATTGGGGAAGGTGAACGCGACGACGCGCCGATGTTATATATCGGGGAAGAAGTTGGTATCTGTACCCAACCAAATGCCGAAGCTCTCTGTAACCCTGATGAATTAATCGAAATTGACATCGCCGTCGATCCTTGTGAAGGTACGAACTTGGTAGCTTATGGACAACCTGGCTCGATGGCTGTGTTGGCAATTTCTGAAAAGGGTGGATTATTTGCTGCTCCTGACTTTTACATGAAGAAGTTAGCAGCACCTCCCGCAGCTAAGGGCAAGGTAGACATCAACAAGTCAGCCACGGAAAACCTAAAGATTCTCTCTGAGGTTTTAGACCGGGGTATTGATGAACTTGTAGTAGTAGTCATGAAGCGCGAACGCCATAACGATTTAATTAAAGAAATCCGTGATGCTGGAGCGAGAGTCGCCCTAATTTCAGATGGTGATGTGGGTGCAGCTATAAGCTGTGGTTTTGCTGGAACTAATATCCACGCACTGATGGGTATCGGTGCGGCTCCTGAAGGTGTAATCTCGGCAGCAGCAATGCGTGCTTTGGGTGGACATTTCCAAGGTCAACTGATTTACGATCCCGCAGTCGTAAAAACAGGTCTGATTGGAGAAAGCAGAGAAGCCAATATCGATCGCTTAAAGTCTATGAATATCAATGACCCCGATAAGGTCTATGATGCTCATGAACTAGCATCTGGTAAAACTATTCTGTTTGCTGCTAGCGGCATTACCAGTGGTAATCTCATGCAAGGTGTACGTTTCTTCAAGGACGGGGCAAGAACTCAAAGCTTGGTTATTTCCAACCAGTCGAAAACTGCTCGATTTGTTGACACAATTCACTTGTTTGGTGAACCAAAAGTTCTCCAACTGAACTAATTTTTAGGGAATGGGGAATGTAAAAGTAAAGATAAAGCATTTGGAAATAAATCTTTCTATAAAATGGAAAAATATTCACCCAAATGTTTCATCCTTACACTAGTTAGTAGTTAGTATTTAGTGATTAGTTATTGTTTGTTGGTTGGAAAACCTATTAACCAATAAACAATAATTCTCCATCTCCTAATTCTCACTCAATGCCCGATTGCAACTACCAATTAGTAACTACGATTTAGCAAATGAATATAGCAGTGGTGGGGTTAAGCCATAAAACAGCCCCAGTAGAAGTCCGGGAAAAACTGAGCATTCCAGAACCACAAATTGAAAGTGCGATCGCTCAACTGGCCAGCTATCCCCATATTGACGAAGTTGCAATTCTTAGCACTTGTAACCGCCTGGAAATTTACATTGTTGCCAGTGAAGCAGACCAAGGTATTCGGGAAGTAACGCAGTTTCTTGCAGAATACAGTAAATTGCCCGTATTTTCTCTGCGACAACACTTATTTATGCTGCTACATCATGATGCAGTGATGCACGTGATGCGGGTAGCAGGTGGTTTAGATAGTCTGGTACTCGGAGAAGGTCAAATTCTGGCTCAGGTGAAGACTACTCACAAACTGGGACAGCAATATAACGGTATAAAAACCATTTTGAATCGATTATTTAAACAAGCACTGACAGCTGGGAAGCGGGTTCGCACTGAAACTAGTATTGGTACTGGCGCTGTCTCTATCAGTTCGGCTGCTGTAGAGTTAGCGCAGCTAAAAGTGGCAAATTTAGCAGCTTGCCGAGTGGTAATTCTCGGCGCTGGTAAAATGTCGCGGCTGCTGGTACAACACCTACTTTCTAAAGGTGCTGTGGAAATTAGTATTGTAAATCGCTCTCGCGATCGTGCCCAAGAATTAGCAAAGCTGTTCCCTCAACAACCGATCAAAATTCATCCATTATCGGAAATGATGAGCGTAATTGCCGATAGTGATTTGGTGTTTACAAGTACTTCAGCAATAGAGCCAATACTTGACCGTGCCAAATTGGAAATGGTTTTAGAAGTTCAGCGCTCTTTAATGTTATTTGATATTTCTGTGCCGCGTAATGTTCATGCAGATGTAAATGAATTGGAAAATGTGCAGGCGTTTAATGTGGATGATTTGAAGGCAGTAGTAGCGCAAAACTACGAAAGCCGTCGCAAGATTGCACAGGAAGCCGAGCGACTTTTAGAAGAAGAAGTAGAAGCCTTTGATATTTGGTGGCGCTCTCTGGAAACTGTTACTACTATTAGCTGTCTGCGAAATAAAGTCGAAACCATCCGCGAACAAGAATTAGAAAAAGCTTTGTCGAGATTGGGTTCGGAATTTGCGGAAAAACATCAAGAAGTAATTGAAGCATTAACACGGGGAATTGTCAATAAAATTTTACATGACCCGATGGTGCAATTGCGATCGCAGCAGGATGTGGAAGCCAGAAGGCGCTGTATGCAAACTCTGCAAATGCTTTTCAACCTCGATGCAGAGGAACAGTTTAGTTAAATTAAACAACAATAACCCTGACTTTTGGTAGAGAAGTTGGGGTTCTGAGCCAATCGGTTTGAAATTAGATATACTTCTAATTAGACATTTATCTAATTAGAAGTTAGTTATGCAACCAGAGCAATTTAACATTTTACTCCGCTTTTTCAAGGCATTAGCGGATGATAGCCGATTGAAGATTGTAGGTATCCTGGCGAATCAGGAATGCAGCGTCGAAGAATTAGCGGTGCTACTGCAACTCAAGGAACCGACGGTATCGCATCATTTAGCGAAACTTAAGGAGCTAAATTTGGTGACAATGCGCCCTGAAGGCAATAGCCGTCTGTATCAGTTGGATAGTGAGGCTTTGCAAAGCATTAGCAAGGAAATTTTTACACCTGAGAAAATAGCATCCTTGATTGAGGATGTGGATACTGAGGCTTGGGAAAGTAAAGTGTTGAAAAACTATTTCGAGGGCGATGTCTCCGACAAGGACTCCGTCCAACGCCTCAAAGAAATTCCTGCTAGTCGGAAAAAGCGTCTAGTTATTCTTAAGTGGTTAGCAAACCAGTTTGATGTAGGAGTCAACTACCCTGAACGCTTGGTAAATGATACTCTCAAACGCTACCATATTGACTGTGCGACTTTGCGACGAGAGTTGATTGCTTGCCAGTTAATGCAGCGAGAAAATGGGGTTTATTGGCGTACAACATAGATATGAAAGATGAATGTATTTAAGTTGCATAAAAGCAAATCTGGAACCGCTTATTACAAAGGAATCCTTCTGGAAAAATGAATGAGGATTAGCTTATCATCTATAACAATCCTATCTGAGTTGTGAAAATTGGTTTTTAATCGAACCACAGAGACGCAGAGAACACAGGGATAAGAATCAACAAAAATTTTCACAAAGCACAATTATAAGTCGTATATTTATGCAGTTAGAAACACAAAAATTATATTACACACCTGAAGAGTATTTAGAACTTGAAGAAAAAGCAGAATATAAAAGCGAATATCGCGATGGAGAAATTGTACCGATGACGGGTGGCACTACAAATCATAATAAAATTGCAGGCAACTTTTATGCCTATTTGAAGTTTGGTTTAAGAGGCAAGAATTATGATGTTTATATTGGTGATGTGCGTTTGTGGATACCCCGTTATCGGCAGCATACATATCCCGATGTGATGGTGATTGAGGGACAACCTATTTATACAGGAACCAGCACAACAACCGTTATGAATCCGATATTAATTGCTGAAGTTTTATCTAAATCGACTAAAAATTATGACCAAGGCGATAAGTTTCTTTATTATCGCTCTATTCCAGAATTCAAAGAATATATTTTAATTGACCAATATCAGTATCATGTGATGCAATATGTAAAAACTGCGGAAAGTCAATGGTTATTTACTGAACTTGAACATGAATCTGCAACTTTATCACTGGAAACGGTTGATTTTCAAATTGAATTGCGCGACCTTTACGAGCAAGTCAATTTTGCAGAAAATAACGAAGATTAAAATAATTTTTAATGACGTTTGTGGATTCGTCAATGTAATTCGTAATAGTAATAATGGGATTCAATCGCTACCAAAGTCATTCACTAAATTTGTGTTTCTTCCTCGGTAAAGATAGGAGGCCACAATTCAGTAATCGGCAATTCCCAACCGTGAAAAAGTTCTGGTATCGTTAAAATATCGCCATTTTCTAAAACTATAGATTCGTTTGTAGAGCGATAAATTGTAACTGTCTCTTCATCAGGATCAATCAGAATGCCAACGATCGCTCCTAGTTCTATAAATTTCAGAATTTTGGCTACTATAAGTTTAATTTTATCACTCTGAGATTTAATTTCTACCACCAAGTCAGGAACAAGTTCTCCAAAGTAACGAGGACTTTGGAGAAGTCGGGAAGCGCGAATCAAAGGAAACATCGGGTGCTTTAAGATTTGTATCTGTCCAAAGTCCGATCATTAAATATATTGCATAAACAGAAAGCTAATCGCACTCTATTTTCCCAAATAAGCTTCTAAAACTTTGGGATTAGTTTGAATTTCTGCTGGCGTACCGTCAGCTAAATTCTGTCCTTCAGCAAGTACCCAAACACGATCGCACAAGGACATAACTACATCCATATTGTGTTCGATAATCAAAAAGGTCATGCCATCTTGACGATTCCAAGTGATAATGCGATCGCAAATATCATCAATCAGTTTCGGATTCACCCCAGCTGCCGGTTCATCCAACAAAATTAATTTGGGGTTAGTCATCAGCGCCCGCCCCATTTCCAGCAGCTTGCGTTGTCCACCAGACAAACCACCAGCATAATCGTGTGCTTTTTTGGCCAAGCCCACTGATTCTAATAAAAACATTGCCCGTTCTTCGAGTTGCTTTTCTTCCTTAGCGACAACGTGCGGTTGCAACTGCATCTGCCAAAAATTTTCGCCCGTTTGTTTTTGCGCCGCCAGCAGCATATTTTCTAACACCGACAACCGCGAGAGAGTCCGTGCAACCTGAAAGGTGCGGATTACCCCCTGCTGGGCGATTTGATATGGTTGCAAATTGTGAATCGGTTCGCCGTCAAAAATTACTCGTCCCTTATCGGGGCGGATGAAGTTCGAGAGTAAATTAAATAAAGTAGTTTTACCAGCACCATTGGGGCCAATCAAGCCCGTAATACTGCCTTTAGGAACTTCGATTTTCGCCTCATTAACTGCTTTGACACCACCAAAGCTTTTAGAAAGTCCAGTGGCTACCAAAAGGGGAAGCGGGGATGAATAGTTATTTACCAAGGGTGAGTTCCTCCTTTTTCCCTAAGATACCTTGAGGACGCCAAATCATCAGTACCATCAAAATTAATCCGATTACCATGATGCGAAATGCGCCCAAACGTGCTTCATCAAGGGAAACGATTCTGGGTAAGACTTCTCGCGTTAGCGCATCGTAAGCAAAGAAAATTACCGCGCCTACTATTGTGCCGACATTTTTCCCAGAACCGCCTAAAATCACCATAATCCAGGTGTCAAAAGTGATCTGGGGTTGGAAATTATCAGGGTAAATGGCGCTGAGTTGCCAAGCGAAGAAAGCACCAGCGATACCCGCGATCGCACCTCCTAACATGAGAGATTGTAATTTATACCAAAAGACATTTTTTCCCAATGCCTTGGGAATTTCTTCATCTTCGCGGATGGCTTTGAGAATTCTACCCCAAGGCGATCGCACCAAAATTTCTAACCGCCAGTATACAAATGCTAAAACCAGCAGTAACACCAGCATTAAACCCGCTTTTGGGTTGTAGTTATACAGTCCGATTACCCCAGAAATATAAATCGCTGCCGCCAAAATTGCTAACACAACTCCCACACCCAAGCGCGATGCAAATTCTTGCTGGCTAGTTGTCCTTTTACCTAAATCAGTAGTCCGAGATATTTGAGTGGTACGAATCCATTGCCACAACGTAAAGAAAGTTACGGCAGCCAGCAGCGTTAAAAGCCCAATCATTACTAATCTGACAAACAAAGTTGGCTCTGTGGATAGGGGTATGGGATAACTTTGTACACCAAACGCCCCAGAAATCCAGGTGTCACCCACAGGCAATTCCTGATTATTTACCACCAAACGAATTAATTCGCCCGTACCAATGGTGACAATTCCTAGATAATCTTCTCGTAAGCGGAGAGTTACAAAACCAATTATCAAACCCAACAAGGCAGCGACAATTGCCCCAGCCAGTGCCGATACCAGTAGGGGTACGCCCTTTAAGCTTAATAATACCGTTGTATATGCTCCCAGAGTCATGAAAGCAATATGACCAAAGTTAATTAACCCCGTAAAGCCCCACTGTAAATTCAGTCCTAGTGCGAATAGAGCAAAAAGTGCTGTAGAAATTGCCAAGAAAATTAGATAGTCAACCATATTAAATTATTTGGGAATTGGGAATTGGGAATTGGGGATTGGGCATTGGGCATTGGGCATGGGGAAAGAGAAGGCAGGAGGCACAAGGCAGAAGTTCTTTAATTTTGAATTTTGAATTTTGAATTTTGAATTGATTGCTCCCTGCCCCTCTGCCTCTTCTCTGGGCGAATAAATTTTAGCGTAGCTTGAGCGGAGCTAATTTTATGGGAATACTATTTATTGTTGGTGTTTAGTGGTAGGGAATAATTGACGTATGAATTTGCTGCGACTTAGAATGCATCACTTAATCGAGCAGTTAGGCGATGACGATTTGCAAGACATTTGGAACGTTCTCGAAGCTTTACATTATGACTTTTATATGCTTAAAGCCATACAAAAAGTCAAGCGATCGCAGCAACCGTGGGATATCTTAACCCATGAAGAAGCGGTAAGACTGTTGATGTTTTTCTGATTCAGCAGCGCTTTTGAGCTAGTACAACGGGCGCGTAAATAAACCACCCCTTCGGGTGACGCTCGCAGGCTCGCTAACGCTGCGCTAACGGCAGTTCCTCATGGGGGGAACCCCCAAGACCGGACTGCCTCACCATTCCAAATCAATAAAACGCTTATGCTGTATACCTGTTTGACTTTTGACTTTTGAACGCCAGTTGCTTCAAGTCGGCAGAGTCGACGACAGTCGCCTCAAGTCGGGAAACCCGCCCACGGCGCTGTCTCCCCAACGCACTGGCTCCTTTTGACTTCCGCCTTGCGGCACTAGTGCCAGTGGCCCCTCAAGTTTTGGTGAAGGTAACGCCCAGTGAGTCTGGAAATGCGCTATGCCAGGTCTTTTTTGCTAGACCTGAAGAATTTAGAACCTGCCGCCTACGAGCGGGTGCATGATTTTGTTTTTATTGAGTTAGCCCAAAAGTGGCAACTGACTGATTTAAAAGAACTGCGACAGCTTGATAGTGAAGGCATTTTTCACCGCTTCACCCTAGACAATTATCTGATTGGTATAGAAATTCGGGGTGAAATTGTGAAATTTTTGCGTGTCATCCCTATGCCAGATGTTTAAAGTGAAGAGTCAAGGGAACACTTAAAACTGTAAACTGTATAAGGCTAGGCAGGGATCGCTATAACCTTACATTAAACTGGTTTTTGAAAAACACTTTATTTGAGATTTCCCTATGGATGCTAGGGCACTTTGGCAACGATACCAAAACTGGTTATATTTCCACGAGGGATTGGGACTGTACTTAGACGTGAGTCGGATACGGTTCGATGATGCCTTTGTGGAATCGTTGCAGCCGAAGTTTGACAAGGCGTTTGCGGATATGGCTCAACTAGAGAAGGGTGCGATCGCAAATCCTGACGAGAACCGCATGGTTGGACACTACTGGCTGCGAAATCCTGATTTAGCGCCAGCTCCAGAACTTACACAAGAAATAGTCCAAACTCTAGAACAAATCGAAGCCTTTGCGGAAAAAGTCCAAACAGGTGCTATTCATCCTCCCAGAGCAAGCCGCTTCACGGATATTATCTCCATCGGCATTGGTGGTTCCGCTCTCGGCCCCCAATTCGTCGCGGAAGCTCTCGCTCCTGATTTCCCGCCCCTGAAAATTCATTTTATCGATAACAACGATCCCGCAGGTATTGATCGCGTTATCAATTATCTACGAAATAGCCTCGCCAGCACTTTGGTATTGGTGATTTCCAAATCTGGGGGAACACCGGAACCCCGCAACGGCATGATTGAAGTTAAAAAAGCCTACGCCGGACACAATTTGGAATTTGCCCAGTATGCGGTAGCTATTACTAGCGTTGATAGCAACCTCGATAAACTAGCCAAAGATGAAGGCTGGCTGGCCAGATTTCCGATGTATGACTGGGTAGGAGGACGCACCTCAGAAATGTCTGCTGTGGGGCTAGTACCAGCAGCATTACAGGGCATTGATGTTCGCGCTATGCTAGATGGTGCCAAAGAAATGGATGACGCTACCCGCGTCCCAGATGTGAAAAATAACCCAGCAGCCTTGCTCGCTTTGTCTTGGTACTTTGCAGGCAATGGAAAGGGTGAAAAAGATATGGTTGTTCTACCTTACAAGGACAGCTTATTTTTATTCAGTCGCTATTTACAACAGCTGGTGATGGAATCCTTGGGCAAGGAAAAAGACTTAGACGGCAACGTTGTCCATCAAGGTATCGCCGTTTATGGCAACAAAGGCTCAACAGATCAACATGCTTACGTCCAGCAGTTACGCGAGGGTGTAGCGAACTTCTTTGCTACCTTCATCGAAGTGTTAGAAGATCGTCAAGGCCCATCGACTGAAATAAATCCAGGAGTTACATCAGGCGATTATCTTTCCGGTTTTCTCCAAGGAACCCGACAAGCGCTTTATGAAAATCACCGCGATTCGATTACAGTCACGATTCCTCAAGTTAATCCCCGAATTGTAGGGGCATTAATTGCTTTGTATGAGCGTGCTGTTGGTTTATATGGTAGTTTGGTCAACGTCAACGCCTATCATCAACCAGGTGTAGAAGCTGGCAAAAAAGCTGCCGCCTCCATTCTCGATTTACAAACACGAGTAGTAGCAGTGCTACAAAAAGAAAAAACTCCCCTTACTATTGACGAACTCGCCGATAAGGCAGGCGCATCAGACCAAGTTGAGGCAATTTACAAGATTTTGCGTCACATCCATGCCAATCAACGGGGTGTAGTTTTGCAAGGCGATCTTCACAAACCCGGTACTTTGACTGTTTCTGCTAGCTGATAACTCTAGTCTAAATATCACATTTTGTCCATAATTGTTGTCTCAGCAACAATTTTTTATTGTGAAGCATCCTAAATAGAAGATATATCTTCTATTTAGGATGCTTCACTGTATAATTCGTAATTAAGTTTCATCACTCAATACTGTTTGGTTAAGTATTGCTTTCTTCTCTTCCTTTGCCTAATTACGACTTATTTTAATTATGAATTGCCATAAGGCGTTGATTAAAGTAACTCTTGGGTAAAAAACAGCGATCGGGTAAAAAAGGATTGTTGAGATTTTGACACAAGAAAGTGCTAGGTTTATCCCGATGACAAAATGGCGGCACAATTCCCCAGTGTTCTGCTAGCCAAATCCAGTATCCTGTTTCAATTCTGCCGTAGCTTGATACCGTCAGAATCTCTCCACCACTGTTGTTAATAGATACTAAATTTGATGATGATTTGATGTCAATTAACAGCCAAGCTAACTCATCTACAGAAAAGTAATAGCCATTTTCGGTAGCGATATCTATAAACTGCTGTGGATCTTTTGCTATTAGCAATTCTTCTTTGAGAGATGGCGTTTTTTGGGCAATATCAAAAAGATCCCAAATCTGTCTTCTCGTAACTAGAAACCAGGCAAGTTCTTCTGCGGTCAAATTGTAACCGTTTTCTCTTGCTAACTTGAGAAACGGCTCAAGGCTATCGGTTTGTGCCAGTTGACTTTTCAACTGGAAAGTTTGCTCTACTAGTGACAAGAAATCAATAATCTTTTGCCATGTAACTTTGTCAAAGTTATTGTTAACTTTTATTTTTTCTTTCCAATAAATGTATTTATCTTCTTTAAGAAAGAAATTCCAAATTTGATAGTACATGGGTCATCTCGCCTAAGTTCTAAACTTGGTAGAGGTTTATGATTAATGAACACCAGTGTAGTAAGTATAATGTGTTTCTTCGACAGTACTAAACTCCTATCTTATGTAAATGAAGTTACACGGTAGCTAAGTATGAATTTTCTGTAAAGTTTATCACTATGAATTATATATACCGAGGTAAATAGCGATACCTGCGGTGGGTTGTGCGATCGCTTTTTATTGCTTCCCATAAAATAAAGTTAAGGCAGCAGACCCTAAGTAGGATTAATGCTATGAGTGAATCAACAGCAAAACAACCTGCACGTCGGGGTAGAATTTTTCCAAAACAGACTTTACCACCCGAAGAACTTGCTAGACGCAAAGCTGAAGATGAAGTATTTTATCGGCGTTGCCAGGTAATCTTTGGATTAAGGAACACTACGGCTGGTATATTGCGGTAGAGCCAAATAGTGGTGATTACTTAATTGATGCGAATAAAATGCAAGCTCATAAAAAATCCCTTGAAAAATACCCAAATAGTAGACATTGTGTATTCTGCCTAAATGAGAGGGGAACAACTGGCACAATATGATTGAGGGTAAGTTTGGGGATAGCGGGCAACTCTTTTTTGAAATTGATTTGATTACATCTGATGGATTAAACTTGCCTGTGGATGCCATGTTAGATACTGGTTTCACAGGCTTTTTGGCTAATATGATTCAGGGTAAATTTTGGGAAAAAGGGCAACTATTTTTTGAAATTGAGTTAATAACTGATGAAATTACTGAGGTTTTTTTAGGTTCAGAGTGGCTAAAAATTCTGCCGTTGATGGTGAATTATCAGGCTGGTATATTAAGTTTTGGTTAACTGCAATACCTACGGCTGCCTACGCCTACGCACTTCAGTTATTTTTAACAAACCACAGAAGTGCAGAGAACGTAAAGGTAAGAAAAGAAATATATTTTGCTATCTTTAGTTAATAGGTAAATCGCGGAGAAAGTAAAAGCGATCGCTATTCAAATTATTTAATTTTAAATATTGTTACAATCAGGTTAAAGCTGTCAATAAACACGAATATAAATCATGGATATCCAAATTAAACCTGAATTAGAGCAAATTATCCAAGCGCAAATTGCTACAGGTAGATATGCGAATCCCGAAGAAGTTATTAGTAAAGCATTGAAGTTGCTATTAGAGTGGGAAAAAGGTTATCAGCAGTGGGTTGAAAAAATACGCGAAAAAGTTGAGGTTGCTATTGAGCAACTGGATAGAGGGGAAGGTATTGATGGAGGAATTGTAGTTGAACAATTGCGAGAAAAACTCCGTCAGGCGAGAGAATTACAAGGATGAAGCAACATATTATCTCTCCAAAAGTCACCTTTATCTTCCTGTAAAATAAAGTTAAGGCATTATTAATAAATAGGGTTAATTACTATGACTGAATCAACCGCAAAACAACCTGTACGTCGAGGTAGAATCTTTCCAGAACGCATTTTAGCACCCGAAGAACTTGCTAGACGTAAAGCTGAAGATGAAGTATTTTATCGGCGTTGTCGAGCAATTTTTGAACGTGTGCATTCCGATTTGATAAAAGAACACTATGGCTGGTATATTGCTGTGGAGCCAGATAGTGGAGATTATTTCATTGATGAAGATATAGAAGTAACTAGTCAGAAAGCACGTGAGAAATACCCAAATGCTGTACATTGTATGTTTTGTTTGAATGAGACTGGAGCCACTGGCACAATATGATACAGGGGTCTTTTGGTAGCAATGGGCAGCTATTTTTTGAAATTGATTTGATTACATCTAATAGATTAAATCTGCCTGTGGATGCTATGTTAGATACTGGTTTCACAGGCTTTTTAGCTATTAATAAACAAGATTTAGATGGTCTGGACTGGCAATTTATTCGTGGTCAAGAACTACGAACAGCACAGGGAAAAAATTTTTGATTTGTATTTAGGTAAGGTGAAATTGAATGGACAGGAGTATGAGATTCCAGTTTTTGAGGGGACGAAATTATAGAAGTTTTATTAGGTTCAGAGTGGCTAAAAATTCTGCCGTTGGTAGTTAATTATCATGCTGGTATATTAACTTTGGGTTAACTGCGATGCCTACGATGGTCACTGAGCTTGCCGTACTACTTCGTGGAAGCAAGCTACGCGCAGCGTCTCGTAGAAAAGTGCTGGCTACGCCTACGCACTTCAGTTATTTTTAAACGAACCACCAAGGCGCAGAGAACGCAGAGGTAAGAAAATAAACATATTTCGCTATCTTTGGTTAATAGGTAAATCTCGGAGAAAGTAAAAGCGATCGCTATTCCAATCACTACTTTTAATTCGCCCTAAATAGCCTGTTAAGGGTGAGGAAAGTTCTATCAGTAAATCATGAACTGCTTCATCATTTAGTCGCGGATTATGAGTAGCATTGTAATGAACACGAATTTCTGTAACTGTGAAACTTGGATGTATAGCTTTTGAAGTTTCGTTGTCTTGTTCAGAAAGTTCTTTGACTGCTGTGATAATCTGCGATCGCAACTTAATCTCTCTCTCCGCTTTATCAATATATTCATCAATTTTATAGTCAATTTGCCCAGGTTGTAGATATTGCTGTAATTCGACTAAATTAATAGCACCTGGATATCTTGCTTTAAATTCAACTAGCTTTTGTAGAGTCATTACATTTATAATACTGATTTTAGAAATTTCGGCAGATTCTTTCAGATTTTTAGTGGGTTTACCTGGGCCAATAATTAACCGCATGGCTTGAAGATAATTTTCTTTAAGATGCCTTTTACCAATCCTATCTAATTCTTCTACGGCACGATCGGGAATGCTTTTACCTGCTTTACATTCGCAAACAAGAGGATAAGGTTGTGAGCAAAATAAGTCTAAGCCACCTGCACCGCCTTTGTAGTTTTCTTCAACCTTAAATTCTAAAAAATCAAGGCTACGGCGTGCAATATTTTCAAAGTCTGTACCAGCTTGGTAGTTGCTTTTACCCTCATCTTTTTCTATGCTGCGATCGCCCAATTTAGCAATATCATTTATCCAAGCTAAATTCGGATCGGCTTGCTTAATTAGCTTGTCACTATTCCAACCTAAAAATACTTTGATGTCTTCGTCTAATTGTTTAGCTGCTGGTTGGCTAATGGTTAGGGATGCGATCGCACTCTGCAATTCTTCCAGTTCAGGATGCAGTGGGGGTTCTAGTTTTTCTAATTGGCGTTTGCGTTGGGCGAAGGTGCGATCGTTTAATACTGGCTTTTCTTCAGAAGCCGTTAGAGAATTAGGTAAACTAACAAATTTTCCTAGCACCAATTGGGGTAAATATTACTAATGTACTGTTGTGGTGTATAGTTACAATTTTTAGCTTCATTAATTAAAGCAGCAGCTATTTCTTGCCACTGCATTACTTGTTGACCACCAAAGGCTCTAAGGCTAGAAGCAACGGCTTGCAGGAATTGATATTTGATCTGATTGAGACTGTCATACTTACCCATATAAATAAATAAGGCATCACCTTCTGTTTCTAAGCGATGGCGAACACGGCTGATAAGATGACTTTTACCTAACCCCTTTTCAGCCGTTATTGTGATACCTACTGTTTCACGTTTCCCTTTACGAATTTGTTCAACCGCATCAAATACTGCATTAGAAGCTTGAGAATTAATTGAGGGAACATCGGGATAACTTTTTCCCCATATCTGTTGGGGTCTGACAACAATATGTCCTGCAAAGGGATTTTGATTTGTAATTAGTTCATCAATGGTAGATGTAGTGGCAATCATAGTATTGTGAAATTCATTTAGTGAGGAGTGCAAGGAAGTTTAGGCTTGGAGAAGCTTGGCGTAGCAGCGTAATCCATCTAATACCGTGGTGATGGAATCTTCTATTTTGTCAGGTGCGTTATCTTCTACAGTTCCGCCCTGTAGTTGCAAAATATCGTTAGCTTGTGTTTCCAGCAGCCAATCATTAAACTCTGTACGACTCACGCGATCGCCAATTCCTCTTCTAATGCGATAAATTGGCACTAGATTATTAAAGTTGTACTCATAGTTCAGCTTGTCGTAGACTTCCAACGCCACTGACTTAAACTCGTCATAAGATGCGATCGCACCCTTCCCATTAACATTAACCAGTACATCTGCACCAGTTACCACAACATCAATCTGACTAATCCACCGCAACAACGCATTCGCCGCCCAAGTACCAACAATCGTCCCTTCAAACTTAAAATCGCCCCTTCTCAAACCCTCACCCAATACCTCTAAACCCTTGCCAGATGTCAGAGAATATCCCTTTTTAGAAATTGCGATCGCACCCTGCTTCTGTAATTCCTCGAATATGCCCTGATAATCTGCCACCTTCTGGCTTTTGGCTACAATTCGCTTAGTGAGTTGACCCTTCTTAACTTCCTGCTGCGTTCCTCCCAAATCCCACAAAGCCAAAAGAAGACGAGTGCTAGTATTTTTTGATGTCATATTGAGTGTATTTTTTGACAAAAAGCATCATAGTAACTGTATCTTTGTAAATTATTTACATAGAAAAAATAACCGAGAAATTGCTGAATATTTCAGCTAAATAGATTTATAAAAAATCAACAATATATTTCCTTAGGATGAATGCAGTTTCTCTCAAAGGCGGGATGTAATGCTTGAGAAAATCGACGATCATGACAGAGAAACGCTGTAGCTGTGCAGTTGTAAATTTAGTGGTGTATGTTTTTTCAATTCCCAGCGAAATAACAGGAATTCCAACTTTGTTTTTGCAACAGCAAGGCTTTTAGCAAATACAGGTGAGAATGAAATCCAATGAACACAATATATAAAGAACGTAAAATAGTTTCGCGTTTATTTGCAGTGCTGCTTTCGGCATTGCTAATGGTGCCCTTGCTGAGTAGCTGCGGAGGCGGTTCTAAAAACGCTTCAGTTCCACCACCTGTTGATGATACCGCCGGTAGAACAGTGAGCGATCGCCAAACGGAAGCGAAGAAGGGATTGGGTACAGGACAAAAAGTGGCTCTTTTGGCAGGTGCGGCAGGACTTTATTACCTCTACAACCAACATAAGAATGCTTCACAAGAAGGAGCGCAAGGTAAATACTATCTTTCTAAGAACGGGCGTGTATACTACCGTGATGCTGAACACCGTGCTCACTGGGTAACAGCACCAGCAGAAGGAATTCGAGTACCAGAATCTGAAGCACAAAAGTATCGGGAATTCCAAGGCTATAATCGGAGTACCACAGGTCGCGATCTCTCTGGTATAACTTCATCCGCAGCACCGGCACTCTAGATCAGCGAAGCGTGTGTAAATAAGAAAGCGGGTTTCCCGGAGGATAACGCCGATCGCGCACGTCGGAAACACGAACTTAAATCAGGAGACAGATTATGGTAGATGAATTTTTCCGAAAGGCGAAGGAGTTGCTTTTGGGGTCGAACGGCGAGCAAGCCGATCAAGATGCCGAATTCCGCGATCGCAATGTACGTCCAGCCAGCGAAGATCCCTACGGCGACCCCGCAGATATCTCGTCTTACGGCAATGTTCGCCCAGCTAGTGAAGACCCCTACGGCGACCCCGCAGATATCTCGTCTTACGGCAATGTTCGCCCAGCTAGCGAAGATCCCTACGGCGACCCCGCAGACACAGGGGAGTATGGTGACGTCCGCCCAGCCAGCGAAGACCCCTACGGCGACCCCGCAGATCAGGATTTCCGCCGTTAACGCAAAACCTAACCTCCCAGCCTTCTTCTCTACCAGAAAATGGAGACAATTCAAAGCCTCTTTTTTAGAAGGGAAGAGGTTTTGAGAGGAATTTACAGATTTGATTTATAGGGTGATAAAAAAAGGCAGCGGGATTAAAACCTACTGCCTTTTTTTGCTGCTATTTTTACAAATTACGAAATTATTTTGTTACTCAAAATTTCCTGCGATCGCTCAATATTTTGACGCACAGCTCGAGCAGCGCCACCGTTGCGAGTTCTTTCTACCAAACGTTCAATCGTGGTTGTATCCAGCAATTCAGTGATAGGAATGCCGTTAACGGTAGCATAACCAGACAAGGGAACCATTAAATCGCCGTGGCTACCCAATACCATTGCTTTGACATAAGCGGGTAAAACGCCCAATTCTAGGGCAATGAAGGTTTCAAAACGGGCGGAATCTAACACACCAGGCATACCCATAATGCGATCGCGTGGTAAACCTGTTGCTTGCCAAGCTAAATAAGTTATCACATCCAACGGATTGGTGACGACAATAAAAATAGCATTGGGAGAATGAGCGATGTCTACGACGGGCTACGCCTACGCATTTTTTGCCGCTTCCACTACAATCTTGGCATTGGTTTTCAGCGAATTATCCCGACTCATCCCTGGTTTGCGGGGAAGTCCGGCGGTAATCTCAGGAGTCCGAATAAATGCTGAATTCTGAATTCTGACTCCTGAATTATTTTTTATTATTTAAACTCTTCGAGTTGATCCACACGTAACCAAATATTAGGTGTTGGCACTTTCCCAAACTTTATCAGGGCGTAATCACCTTTAATATCTACAATTTCGCCCTTGGTTTCAAACAAATAAGAAGGAAAGCGAGGATCACTGGCTTTAGCCTCCAGACTGTTTTCTAGTTTTTCGCGCACAGCGCGAACCATATCTCCTTTTTTGACTGCCATGATTTCCTCTCTCAAATTTATAACGTCTTTCACCTGCATTTTAAAAGAGTTCCGAGTTAGAAGTAAAAACTTTTAACTCCTGTAGAGACGTGATTAATCGCATCTCTACTCTTAATTCCTAACTCCTCGTAACGTTTGACACTCGGAGCAAAAATGACTAGATCGCCCAGCTAACCTAATCCGTTGAATTGATGTACCACAAATTCGACAGGGTTCTCCAGCGCGGTTGTAAACCCAGGCTACACCACCATAATTGCCGTTAGTACCTTTGACATTTAAGAAATTACTAAATGTTGTACCACCAGCCTCAATGCTAGTTTCTAACACTTGAATGATGGCTATTCGCAAACGCTCAATTTGCTTTAGCTGCAAATCTATACACAAAGTTTTAGGTAAAATTCCACTCTTAAACAGGGCTTCATCGGCATAAATGTTACCTAATCCCGCCACCACCGATTGATCTAGTAGCGCAGTCTTAATTGAACGGCGGCGGTTTTGGAGTTTGCTTGTTAGATATTCAACAGTGAATTCGGGTGAAAATGGATCTGCTGCCAGTTTTGCCAAACCAGTCATAATACTTTCTACAGCAACACCAGGCGGAACCCACCATATTTTACCGAAGGTACGCTGATCGACAAAGCGTAATTCCTGCTGTTCTCCAAAGAATAATCTAACCCGCGTGTGCTTGTGTAATGGTTCATCTCGATGCAGCCATAGTAATTGACCGGTCATTCGCAGATGAACCCCTAGCCAACTGGTTGATGAAGGGGAAGATGAGGAGAGTTCGGCCAGGAGATATTTACCGCGACGATGCCAAGTAGCGATCGCATATTTTTCAATTCCACCAACAAACTCACCAACAGAAAACGGGTAGGCGATGGTGCGATCAAGCAACACATCTCCTCCCGTGATTTCTTGGTTGAGGGTCAATTGATTTAGACCTCTTCGGACTGTTTCAACTTCAGGCAGTTCGGGCATTCAAGCTGAGTTAACCAGGCAATTGTGATTTATTTGAGGAATCGAGGAAGAAGAGATGGAGTAGTAACTTACATAGCCGTATATGACTCGTATTACTACCCAAAAGAAACCGTAAATACCCGCAGGGCGGCTCTCGGAGATTAGGGTAGGCTAGGACAAAGAATGAATGAACTGAAAATTTCAGACTTCATACTTCAGACTTTAAGACTACCCTTCATCATCGCATCAAACAACCCCCTTCTAGCTTTGCAGCTATTTTTTCGGTGCTTTAGCCTTTGGTGCTTCAACCTCGACTAATTCATCTTGGGCAAAGTTGTTGGTATTGATACCAGAGTAATTTACCTTTTCAAAGCGGACAATTACTGGGTATTTGATGCCGCTTTGGTCGATGGAAGCCACAGTTCCTAGATCCTGAAACCAGTAGGATTCAGGGCGGAGAATACGTACTTTAGAACCACGTTGAACCATGATTATTTTCCCTTTTAGTTATCAATCGCCAATCTAGAGGGCTAATTGATTTCACTCTACAACCTCAAGGTCGCAGCAAGAGTCTTTGTTAAGTTATTTGTCTAAATTGGGGAGTGGGGAATGGGGAATAGGGAATGGGAAATGGAGTGAGCATTGAATATTAGTTATTCTTTCTCCCTTATCTCCCAAAGCCGAATTTAAAACTGTATTAGATTCTCCTTGACAAGGCACATGTTATAGTGTACCTTCGTTCGCAAACAGTTATTTTGTAGAAGCTTATGTTTTAGTTAAGACAAACACACTTCCCTCATTACCTCTGCCGATCCGCAGGTCGTTATCTATATAAGTGATATCTAACCAGCCTTGCTGTTTGTCACTGTTTATAGCAACATCAATTCCGGGAAATTTTCTACCTGCTTCAATTTGTTGGATAAAAGTTACCGGAGAATTGTATTCTATTAAACGTTGTAAGCCGATAATAGAACGCTCAAATTTCACTTGGACACGTCGACCTGAAACTGGCTCAAATTTAGCAGCAACGCTGACTAACCCTTCTAAATAAGGTAAGCCATAAATCTCAGCTATGTTGTAAACACTGGTTGTCTCTACCCGGATACACTGATAGATTTGACCTAGTTTGCATAAAGGTAAACGATCTAAGTTTAAAAGAGACTTGCTAGTGGTGTATAGTAATCGCCAATTGCCATCTAGCAAATTACTAGCTTCCACCGGACGGGGTGTAGGATTAAAGTCTTCTAAGTTGGCGATCGCGATTAAGATAGCCTGTTTCTGTTCTTCGGTCGCCAGTAGACCGCGATTAGTAAGTGCGATCGCATCCATAAGAGCCGCTTTTGGCATCATCGCCTGTCACCTCAAAAATCATTCACTTTCCATCAGCATAAACAAGATATTCATGACATATATGTAGAGCCATAAAAATTACTAAGAATCGCTTGACTTAAGCCTTATGCTTATTAAATAAAAAAATTTCTATCTGAATGCGGATTTATCAACTAAAGGGTTGAAAAGATAACTAAATTAATCCGTGTCAAGTGATAGACTCTAAATGTCAACTTACGTAAACCTTTTCTTGTCCTCACTCGATATGTTGAACTCTCCATTACGTGAAGAACCCCGTAACCAGCGAGCCGATGTCATCCCCCTAAAGCCAGAGTCTTCTTTGTTGGATTGGTTACAAAACAACGGTCGCATCATCGCGCGTGACGTTCACGAACCGGATTTTCAAGCTGACGAAGAAGGAATAGACTCCTTAATGGGTGTAGAAGATGGAATTGGCTACGACCTCGATGATGATGATGATGATGATATAGGAATCGCTGAGAATTAGCCTTTTCAGGCTAGGGACTTGGTAGTATCCCTAGTTAATGGTATTCAATTTTATAAGTGTGGAGTGAAGGGAAACTTCTGTGGACGCTAAATTATCTCCTGAGCAAGGATTAAATATTTCTGGAATCGCTCTAGCCTCTTTATTAGCCGTAGGGCTAGGCACAACAGCATTTTTCTTGGATTCGATCGCCAATCGGCTACCTTGGCAAAGTATGTCGTTAACCCTACCACTGCTGTTGTGTGCGTTGGGTTCAGGTGTGGTGGGCTATTGGGTAATACCTTTACTTCAAGCACTTAAAACTGGACAAATAATTCGCGAAGATGGGCCCCAGGCTCATCTCAAAAAGGCAGGCACTCCCACAATGGGCGGTATATTTTTTATACCTGTATCTGTTCTGCTTGCTTGTATATTGTCTAACTTTTCTAAAGAGGTGCTTGCAGTTTCGGCTTTGACAATCAGCTACGGATTGATTGGCTGGCTCGACGATTGGCAAATTCTGCGCCGTAAATCAAATAAAGGTATATCTCCACAAACAAAACTGGCTTTGCAGGTGAGTTTTGCGGCTATGTTTTGTCTATGGCTGATGTTTAATCAACCTTCTAATATTACAAATATTGCTTTGCCTTGGGTGAGCTTCACACTACCCTTAGGATTTCTATTTTGGCCTTTAGCAGGTTTTGTACTAGTTGCAGAAAGCAATGCGACTAATTTAACAGATGGTATTGATGGTTTGGCAGCAGGAACAGTTGCGATCGCACTTTTGGCATTAGGTGCTCTAGTCGCGCCTACAGCACCAGGATTGATGGTTTTCTGTGCTGCTTTAAGTGGTGGGTGCTTAGGTTTCTTAGCCCATAATCGTAACCCAGCCCGCGTTTTCATGGGAGATACTGGTTCCCTTGCACTGGGAGGAGCTTTAGCTGCTGTTGCACTCTTGACAAACACCTTAATAGGTCTGTTTATTCTCAGTGGTATCTTCTTTGTAGAAACCCTTTCGGTGATGGCACAGGTAAGTTATTACAAAGCCACAAAAGGCCCCGATGGCAAAGGCAAACGTCTCTTCAAAATGGCACCCTTACACCATCATTTAGAACTTACTGGCTGGTCAGAATTGCAAGTAGTGGGAGTATTTTATATAATCGCTGCGATTTTGGCTGCAATTTGTTTAGCAATCGCTCCATTCTGAATGTTTTAAAAACTGCTTGAATATAAAAAACAACTCCCACATCTTCAGGGAGTTGTTTTTTTATAGGTAATATTTATAAGTTTCTGATTTTTATGCCAACTGAAGCACAAAGGATAGTCATGGAGTCAATCTAAAATCTAAAATTGTTTGACCAGAAAAAAAAGGTACAAGCCCCTAAATTTATTTATGGAAAAGAAAAAAATGTGTTTCGAGACACGTAGTGTAAGAAATACAGCATCCTCTAACTCAAGCCCCGAAATTTATTTATGGGGTTCAAAATGTTTGACTTTTGACTTTTGACTTTTGACTTCCCCGAAGGGGCTGACCGCTTCCAGTGTTCTGAATTCTTTATTTTTCAATTATAGGTATTTACATATTCCCTAACTCGATTCTTCCCTGTTCGCTTTGCCTCAAGCATCGCTTGATTTGCCCGATTTAGAAAATCCTTAACCGTAATCCCTGGTTCTGATACAGCTATTCCAAAAGAAGCGGTGATGCTTTCAAGGAGGCGATCGCCGTCTCTCAATTGCATTTGTTCAATATCTAATCTTAGTTGTTCTACTCGCTTCCTGAGCGTTTCCAGTGTTATGTTAGGCATCACAATTACAAATTCTTCACCACCCCATCTGCAAGCAATGTCAAAGGAGCGAATAGATTTTAACAGTAACTTTGCTAATCCCTGGAGAACAATGTTAGCAGTCACGTGCCCATAACGCGAGTTGTAAGATTTGAAGTTATCGATATCAAGGAAAATAATACTAAGAGGTTGTCCCGATCGTTCAGCTTCCGCTAGCCTTTGTTCCGTTATGCTTTGCATATAATTTTGATTGAATAGTTGGGTCATCCCATCCCGCAAATTCTCATGGATTAGACGCTGTTTTATCGATAAATTATTTATTGCAAAGCCTAATGTTCTAGCAATAATCTCAGTAATTTGTTGAGCTTCTGGACTGATTTCTTCAAGTGCATTGATGTGTAATATCCCAATTACTTCACCTTGTGCAAAAAATGGAACACACAAATGTGTGCCGCTAACAGGCTGTATTAAATGACTACACATTAATCCTGAATTACAAGGCGATAAAAGGTTTAATTTTCCTCTCCGCAATGCCCAACAATCAGATAGTGAAAATATTTCTTTACTGCTTCTTTTACTTCCCCAAAAACTATTCATCTGAACATAATTCTTGGAATTAGCAACTATATTGATACAACCACTCATATTAGGAAATAGCTGGGAAAAAGTTAAAGCAACTATTTGATATACCTCATCTTTAGACTCACAGGAATAAAGCATATCCGTCATATCTGAGAGATATATAAGTTCTCGTTTTTTTGCCTCTAATTCCAGTGTTTTTTCTTCTAGCTGCTGATTTAGCTCAGTGAGCGATCGCCGTGCTTCTATGGATTCTGTAATATCGATACTGATCCCACCAATGCGGTAAGCGCCCGTTGCGTAATCGTTAAACGGAAACTTAAATGATAGCCAGTAACACGGCTGATCGTTACCAGGTATCTTTACCTCTTCAATCAGCTTCAAGGGGCGTAGAGTTTTCAAAACGACTTGCTCGTTTTCCATTACCCGCCGCCCCTCTTCTGGATCTGGCAAGAATTCACTAGTCGTTTTCCCCAACCATTCTTGTGGATCTACCGAAAATCTAGACTGTATCTCCTGGTTGTAGTAAAGCATTCTAGATTGCTCATCTTTGATATAGGCTGCAAACGGACCCTGATCTAGAAATAGCTGTTGTATCTGCTGGCTGTGTTGAAGTTCACGGGTATCTTCTTGAGATTTGGCGATCGCCCGTACAATTTGATAACCGATTGGCATCAGGTAGACTAAAGCAGCTAAGGAAATCAACGCTATTAAGTCGAGCACAGCTAAGTGCAGCAAGGACACTGGCACATGTAACTCAAAAATCGCCAAAAGATGATGAAATCCGCGAGATAGTACGAATCCACCTAATAAGAAAAAAGCTAGTTTATACTTAGAAGGGATAGTTGCCTTAGTTTTCGCAAAGAAAATCCCTATTACTATAGAGATGCCAAAGTAGGAAAATGCAGTGATCCAGTGAGCAATGATGCAATTCCAGTAAATAGGCTGCATTGATAACCTGATATTAACATTTCATCTACTTCACTATATTTCTGGGTAGTCTCAAGATGTAACTATAGAAGGGATGAGTTACAATGCCTCAAGCTTTAGTTTTATCTTACTCAATGCTGAGTTAGGAAATAGTATTCAGTACTGATGTACTTGGTAATAAGCTAATAATCATTCAAATTGCATCCCTATATCTTTTGCAACTTCCGCGTCAGAGCATCTTTCTAAAGCTAAAGATTATACAATTACAAAGCGGATTAGTTTAGCAATTCCCCTTTTGGGCGGTCTTTTAACTCAGCATTCTGCATAAAAGTTCTTATGGTAACTTTCGGAACGGCTGCTTATTTCACCCCCTTACAAACCTGACTTACCAAGTGAGTGAGTTCGGGTAAAATCAGTTTTTCCATTGCCAGGCGCACAGCATTACTGGAACCAGGAAGCGAGAAGATTAATTTATCTTGATAAACACCAGCAACAGCACGAGAAGCGATCGCCCGCGAACCAATTTCTTGATAACTTAAAAAACGAAATAACTCACCAAATCCCGGCAAAGTTTTGTCCAGTAACTTCTCAATGGCATCGTAGGTAGTATCTCTTGGTGCAATACCTGTACCACCATTGAAGATTACAGCATCCAAATTTGAGCTTTTGCCCAGATTTTCTATCTGCCTTTGAATTTGTGCTGGTTCATCTTTGATAATCGTGTACGCTGCTACAGCATGGTTAGCACCAAGGAGTAACTGCTGAATTAGCTGACCACTTTTGTCTGTTTCCAAAGTGCGTGTATCGCTGACAGTAACTACAGTACAAGTTACTAGAACTCCAGGCGAGTCTGGATGAGGTTGTGGCATTATATGTCACTCATGTACTTTTAATAATCGATAATTGGGCATGGTAAATAGCGCATTCATTGAACATGACAATTACCAATGCCCTATGCCCTATGCCCTATGCCCTATGCCTCATTTTTGCTCAATCCCAGATCGTTTTCTTCAGCATACCGCTCCATGAAACGCATGAAGCGATCCCATTCTTGGACAGATTTCATTACGTAAAGTGCTTCTAATTCTTCCGGTTTCCCGTTAATAAATTTAGCCTTAACTTCACGGGTAATTATTTCGCCTTCTTCGTCAATCAAGTACATCCCGGTAATATCTTCGGTGGTACCTTGATCTAAAATTTTCGGATTCGTAAAAATAAACGTCGCTGTACCACTGTCGCCAGTGCGCGATCGCGTTAAGCGCACATCTGGAATTACCTCTTCGTCAAGACCTCTAGAAAACTGGATTTTCGCCATGATGAATGAATTTAAACTTTTGTGATGGTTAATTTAATATTCTCTCATCAATTAGAACACCACAGTCTAGAGGCTACTGTTATTCAGTTTTTAGTGTATATACTTAAATCGCTTCTTTTTCAAGTAACAAAGTTACGGGTCCATCGTTTTCAATTATAACTTGCATCATTGCACCAAATTTACCTGTTTCTACCTGTAACCCGCTAGCTTTTAACTTGGTAACAAAACGATTATACAAATCTTCTGCCGATTGGGGAGCGGCTGAACGGTCAAAAGAAGGACGGCGACCTTTGTGACAGTCACCATAAAGTGTAAACTGACTAATTACTAACAAATCGCCGCCAATTTCTTGTATAGATTTTTGCCAACGATCGTCTCCTTCTTCGTCAGTAAACAGCCGCAATTCTAAGCACTTACGCACCATCCAGTCGATTTCAACATCAGTATCGGTATTAGCTATACCTACAAGCAAATTTAGCCCCCGCCCAATTTTGCCGACAATTTTACCATTAACTGTAACTTGAGATGATTTAACTCGCTGGATAACAACGCGCATTTTAATCTAAACGTTCATCAATGTTTCAATTTTAGAGTAATGTCTACCACTGGCTATTGAGCGTGGCATTTTTAAACGGCAAATTAAATATAGAAACAATGAACGCTTACCACTTGATAAAATCTCTTAATGTTTGATAACGTTTGTAAGTTCCTTGCTGAAACTTTCTCCAGTGACTTTGCCACTTGGCTGTTAGGAGAATCTATCACACTCACAGAATTAAGTCCTTCTGAACTTTCTCTGGAACCAATCCGCGCCGATGCGCTGATATTGCTCCAATCTAATGAAGTTGTGTTGCATTTGGAGTTCCAAACCCAACCCAAAGCTGATATTCCCTTTCGGATGATTGATTATCGGTTGCGAGTGTATCGCCGTTTTAAAAGTAAGCGAATGCGTCAAGTAGTGATTTATCTACAACAGACAAATTCAGAACTTGTGCAGCAAACCACATTCACTTTGGAAGAAACCTCCCATAAGTTCGAGGTAATTCGTCTTTGGGAGCAACCAACAAGTGTATTTTTGGAGCATCCAGGATTATTACCATTTGCGGTGTTAAGTCAAACAAATAACCGCACTGCTACATTACAGCAAGTTGCTCAAGAAATTTCTGAAATTACCGATCAACGTATTCAGAACAATATTGCAGCCTCAGCCTTCATTCTGGCTGGGCTAGTATTAGAGAAGGAGATAATTCAACAATTGCTGCGGAGGGAACTTGTGCAGGAGTCAGTAACTTATCAAGCTATCCTTGCTGAAGGTTTAGCCGAAGGTCGTGCTGAAGAAGTGCGGCGTGTAGCGATAAATTTGCTCAAAGAGGGAATCTCAGTGCAAATAGTGATGAAAGTGACGGGGTTATCCGTAGAGCAGGTACAGCAGTTGACAAGCGAACAGGCTGGTAGTACAGAGGAGTGAGAAATGCAATCGCTATTCTCTCATTTTCATTAGTCAAAATCGATGGCAAAGCCATTGGGAATGCATTCCCAGGTGGAACCTGGGAACGAGCACGAGTTTTAAACTGTTAACTCCTGTACAGACGCGATTAATCGCGTCTCTACTCCTAACTTTTATTTGCCAAAACCTTTACCGCGAGAGGTTGAAGGTAGACAAATGCAGTTTTCGAGTTGACTGATTAAAGCCTCACGATCCAAATTTTGACCAATCAGCACTAGTTGGTTTTTCAATTGACCTTTCCATTCATCATCATCCAAGGTAAAGCGTTTACCACAAAGGTGGAAAATATGACGCTTCGGACTTTCATCAAACCACATAATGCCCTTCGCTCGGAAGATATTTGAGGGCAACTGGTTATCTAAGAAATACTGAAATTTCCTAATAGAAAAAGGCTTGTCACTCTGGAAAGATATAGAAGTAAAACCATCATTTTCTAAATGGTCAGAATGATGGTGATGATCGTGATGGTCATGGTCGTGATGATCGTGACCGCATGTTGAGTGGTCATGCTCATCATGATGATCGTGATGGTCGTGTTCATCCACCACTGTGTCAAAATATTTATCTGACTCAAACAGACCAACACTGAGAATTAAAGGAAGTGGCACTTGCGATCGCGTAGCGCGGATAATTCTTGCTCCTTCCTTGACTTCGTTAATTTTTCTTTCTAACTCGTTCAAAGTGGCTTCATCAACCAAATCTGCCTTGTTCAGCACAATTACATCGCCATAAGCAATTTGGCTGTATGCTGCCTCAGAATTAAATAAATCTAAGCTGTAATTAGCCGCGTCTACTACGGTAATAATCGAATCCAAACGGGTTAAATCCCGCAATTCTGTGCCCAGAAATGTTAAAGCTACTGGTAGTGGATCTGCCAATCCAGTTGTTTCCACTACTAGATAATCTAGATTTTCTTGGCGTTCTAAAACTTTGTAAACTGCATCTACCAAATCATTATTAATAGTGCAGCAAATACAACCATTATTTAGCTCCACCATGTTCTCACCAGTGGAAACAATTAGCTCGTTGTCGATACCAATTTCGCCAAATTCATTTACGAGAACAGCGGTTTTTAAACCCTGTTGGTTGTTGAGGATATGATTGAGTAAAGTCGTCTTGCCACTACCGAGGAAACCCGTAATAATTGTTACTGGCATTCCTTGTTTAGGCGTATCCATTGCTTGATCGGGTGTAACTGCTGATTGCATAGCGCTGTTATCAAATAGTCAAAAAATAGTAATGTAGCGCAGATAGTCCAGAAAACACTAGCGCCGCTACGCGGAAGTCAAAAGGAGCCAGTGCGTTGGGCGGCTCTGCCGACTTGAAGCAACTGGCGTTCAAAAGTCAAGAACCCTTGATTTTTGGGCTTTCGAGATTTTGTCCAATAGTATGTTGATTTCCGCCGTGACGTACTAGCATAGGGATGCTGGACTGTCATCCCAGCTGCTTTACCCTATTATTACGTATCTTCCTATTTCAGCATTACTCTGTTATGACCCTAACCCTTTACAATACCCTCACCCGTCGTCAAGAACCGTTTGAAACAGTCGAACCAGGCAAAGTTAAGATGTATTACTGCGGCGTGACGGTGTACGACTACTGCCATTTGGGTCATGCGAGAGCTTGCATTGTTTGGGACGTAGTACGCCGATACCTCCAGTTTATCGGCTATGAAGTCCGATATATCCAAAATTTTACTGATATTGATGACAAGATTCTTAATCGAGCCTGTGTTGAACATTCATCAATGGAAGCTGTAGCCGATCGCTTTATCAAAGCATATTTTCAGGATATGGCGCGATTGGGAATCAAAGAAGCTGATGAATATCCTCGTGCTACCCATACGATGAATGGCATTCAACGGTTAATTCATCAGTTGGAAAATAAAGGTTTTGCTTACCCTGCTGACGGCGATGTGTATTATGCAGTACGGCTGTTTGCTGAATATGGCAAACTTTCGGGACGCAAGTTAGAAGATATGCAAGCCGGAGCGAGCGATCGCGTCAACGTGGATGATCCAGAGTACCAGAAAAAGAAAGACCCCTTTGATTTTGCTTTGTGGAAAGCAGCAAGACCGGGAGAACCTGCTTGGGAATCACCTTGGGGCGCAGGCCGTCCGGGGTGGCATATAGAATGCTCGGCAATGGTGCGCGATCGCCTGGGTGATACCATAGATATTCATGCTGGTGGTGCTGACTTAATTTTTCCCCACCATGAAAACGAAATTGCCCAATCTGAGGCTGTGACAGGAAAACCCCTGGCGCGTTACTGGCTGCATAACGGCATGGTAAAGGTAGATGGTGAAAAAATGTCCAAATCTTTGGGCAACTTTACCACTATTCGAGAATTGCTGGATCGAGGCGTTGACCCGATGGCAGTACGGTTGTTCGTGTTGACCGCTCAATATCGTACACCCATAGATTTTACCGATGAAGCGATCGCCGCAGCAACTAACGGTTGGCACACCCTTAAAGAAGGTTTACTTTTCGGCTACCAGTACGGCAAAAAACTAGGATGGAAAGTGGGGAATGCCTCACTACTTCCTGAAACAGTTGAACGCTTTCAAGAAACTTTGAATAACGACTTTAATTTTCCTGGTGGGTTAACAGTGCTGTTTGAATTAGCCAAAGAACTGCGCCGTCAGGGAAATATTCTTGTGCATGAAGGGAAAACCGAAACATCATCTCTGGAGTTACAGCTTCAATGGCAAACTCTCGTTACATTAGCTGGAGTTTTAGGTTTAGAAGCCAAGATAGAAACAGAAACTCACACAAGTAGTGGTTTAAGCGATGCAGAAATTGAGGCGAAAATTCAGCAAAGGCAAGAAGCACGTATTGCCAAGAATTTTGCCGAAAGCGATCGCATTCGTGACGAACTCCAAGCACAAAGTATTACGCTAATTGATAGTCGTGATGGCACGCGTTGGCACCGAAATTAGAGGGGACTGGGAACTAGAAATTGAATTCTTCCCAATGCCCCATGCCCCACGCCCAATTCCCAATTCCCAATTCCTTAAATTATGTGGTCTGAACTTAAAAAAGCGATCGCTAGTTTCGATATTCCCGCTGATTGGATTGGTATTAGAGCCGTAAAGGAGACTTCTACTATCCGTTCAGTCCGTGATGCCTTACCCCAACTAAACGGCAAATCTTTCACTGTCGGAGCCATGCTGGAAGTTTTGGTCAATGGCTGTCTGGGTTATGCAGCTACTAACTCTCTAGAACTGTCTTCCCTGCAAACCGCTGCTCAAATAGCCTATAAACAAGCATTAGCAGCCAGTGAATGGTGGATACATCCCTTCGGTGAAACTGAGCGTCCTAAAGTTGTTGGTGAATATAAATCTCCATTCCTTGAGCCATTGGATGCTCTGAGTCCAGGGGAAATCAACGATTTACTGGTTCGTATTTGCCAAACGCTCAAAGTTGACGACAAAATTGTGCAAACCATAGCTAGTGCTAGCACAATCGAGAGAGAATCTTGGTTTGTTAGCAGCAACGGCTCAGAAGTCTATCAAAAAATACTATCTATAGGCACCAATTACGGAGTCACTGCCCAAGATGGAGCAGTTGTACAGCAGCGCAGCAACAACGGGTCGCAAGCAAACTGTTACCAAGGCGGACTCGAACTATTAAAACAAGAAAACTTATGGCATCGGGTGCGGCAAATAGGCGAACAAGCAATAGAACTCTTGACAGCAGAAGAATGCCCAACCACCCGTACCAATTTAGTTTTAGCTCCAGATCAAATGATGCTGCAAATCCATGAAAGTGTCGGGCATCCCCTAGAAATTGACCGAATTTTGGGAGATGAGCGTAACTATGCTGGGGGCAGCTTTGTTAATAAAAGTGATTTTGGCAACCTAGTATATGGTTCGCCGCTGATGAATATTACCTTTGATCCCACTGTGCCTGGTGAATTTGCCAGTTATGGCTTTGATGATACGGGTGCTGTAGCAACACGGGAGTATTTAGTTAAAGAAGGTGTACTCCAACGGGGTTTAGGCAGTCTGGAGAGTCAAGTAAGAGCAGGTGTACCAGGAGTTGCCTGTGCCCGTGCTTCCTCATGGAATCGACCAGCGATCGATCGCATGGGTAACTTGAATTTAGAGCCTTTAAACACTAGTTTTGAAGACATTATTGGTGGGATAGAACACGGCGTTTACATGGAATCTAACCGTTCTTGGTCAATTGACGATCGCCGCTACAAATTCCAATTTGGTTGTGAGTACGCTAAATTAATTGAAAACGGTAAACTTACCAAAACCCTCCGTAATCCCAACTACCGCGCCACAACACCAGAGTTTTGGCATAGTTTAATTAAAGTCGGAGATGCCACGAACTGGCAAATGTATGGTACTCCTTATTGTGGTAAAGGCGAACCAAATCAGGCCATTTGGGTAGGACACGGTTCACCTGTCTGTGTCTTTGCTAATGTCGAAGTTTTTGGTGGAGGAACTTGAAAAATACAATAGTTAGAAGTTAGTAGTTAGGAGTTTTGAATTAAGTAAATAGGCATAATTAAACATCAAATAAAAGCCTACTTCGTAGTGAGTGATTCATCGCTCAAAAAAAAGGGTTATCAGGACTAAAGTCCTTACTACAAACTTTAATTTATTTACGCCAGCTACTTACAAAAATTCTTTTAACTCCTAACTCCTAACTTTCTCCTCACCTTATTCCCTATTAATATTTAATATCTATGAAAATTGAGGAATTATCTGCGTTAGAAGTCAGCTTTAATCGACTGATTGAAAGTTTGCTGATCAAAAAAGCAGAAGATGAACAATTCACTGTAAGACTTAACAGTGAAATAAGTCAATTTACTCGTTTCAATCATGCAAAAGTGCGACAAACTGGTTGTGTTGCTGATGGTTGGATAGAACTGACTTTAATGCAAGATCAGCGCAACAGTGTTCGGCAGTTTCCTTTTACTGGAAATTGGGAGGTAGACTGGCAGTTAGCATATACTGCTTTGCAAGAACTACGTGACGAACTTATTCTACTACCTGTAGATCCATATCTAGTTTTGCCATCAGGAAATAATATCAGTAGAGAAATACATTCTGGAAATTTATTGGCAGCTGAGGCAGTAGTCCCGACTGTGCTAGAACTAGTTGCTGAATTGGATTTTACAGGGATATACGCAGGGGGAGTGGTAATTAAAGCTTATGGTGATTCTAGCGGTCAAAAACACTGGTTTGCTACTGATTCTTTTACTCTAGATTATTCTCTATTTTCCCCATCTGGACAAGCAGTTAAGGGCACGTTTGCCGGGAGTGATTGGAATGAATCTAAATATATAGCCAAAATTAGCGAAGCTAAAAAACAACTAGAATTGCTTGCTCATCCAGCGAAAGAACTGCCACGGGGACAGTACAAAACTTATTTTGCACCTGCTGCTGTTGCAGATTTATTAGTAATGCTTTCTTGGGGAGCGGTAAGCGAAGCTGATATCCAACAAGGAAACAGTGCTTTAGCTGCTTTATCGCGTCAAGAAAAACAACTTTCTCTAAGATTTAGTTTAAAAGAAAATTTTCAGCGGGGATTAGTGCCGCGATTTAATGAATTGGGAGAAATGGCAGCATTGGAGTTACCTGTAATAGAAAAAGGATATTTGGTAAATACTCTGGTGAATTCTCGCACTGCTAAAGAATATCAAAAAGTTGCCAACGGCGCTAATGGTTCAGAGACTTTACGAGCGCCAGAAGTCAGTCCGGGAAATTTAGTATTTGAGCAGATTATTCCGAGTTTAGATACAGGATTATATGTATCTAATTTGCATTACTTGAATTGGAGCGATCGCCACACTGGTAGAATTACAGGTATGACCCGTTATGCTTGTTTTTGGGTAGAAAAGGGAGAAATTATTGCCCCCATTGAAAACTTACGTTTTGATGAAAGTCTCTATCACTTTTGGGGAGAAAACTTAGTAGATTTGACCACTTTTCAAGAATTTATTCCTGAAGTAGGTACATACGAAAGTCGTCAACTTGGAGGTAGTTTAGTTCCCGGTATGTTGGTGAAAGATTTTACTTATACTTTGTAAGTACATCGTGCAAAGATGCAGATAAATTATTAGCTTATTTACCTCTTGGCATGAGATTAACTTAATAATTTTTATTTGATGATTTTAATATTACTATTTCTGAATATAACGCAAATATTGGAATCATTTAATATTAATTATTATAGTTAATTATCTTCTACCTTAAAACACCAACCTTGCATTTCTATAACTTCTTTAATTTCAGTTTCCAATATTTCAAAAGCAGACAAAGCCCGTAACGCTGAAAAATCATTGATGATTTCTGCTAGTCTGTGAACACATCCATTAAGCTTATCCGACGAGAATTGCTTGAGCCGCCGACCTGTTAACCCACTAGCTTTGCATAAAAGTTCATGAAGAATATCTTTAGGATCAGGTAATTGTTCAAGTTTATGAATATTTGGCAATTCTAATGGCTCACGCCCACTAGGATTACCCGCAGCTTTCCGTAGAGCAGCTTCGTCAAATAAAAGCCAAGCTTCCTGCATACGTACAGGAATAACACAAACATGAGGTGGTACTGCCAGTGATTGTTTAACTACTTCTACTGCTTCTCGAATTTCAGCCACACGATTTTCGCGTGGTTCTTTTTCTGCATCTTGATGAATAAATAAAAGATCACAAGGATAGAGTTCTACGCTCTCGATGATAAGTGGCAATAACTTTTTAGGTGGTTTAGGTAAGCGTCGCAGATCAGCCCAATTAGATTGAATAGCACACTCAACCTGATTTACCCGTAATAACCAATTGAGAATAGGCATCAGTGCTTTGTCTGAGCTACCGTCAGACAGAAAGGTGTAGCAAAGTTCTTTCATGTCAATTGAGTAGGGAAACCAGGAATTAGTGGTTGAAGATCATTTCTATCTATAACTCGGCGTTTTGGGGTTGGTATTAGTTTTGATTTTTGAGAGCTTTTTACCTCTCCATTGCTATCAGGCTCTAATTTCTCAATTACTACCGGATTTAGATAAGCAAGAAGTTTCTCTTTAGGGACAACATTTGTTTCTTCTGGCTCTTGCTCTCGCCAAGTATCAGGAAGACAACCAAAAGAAACACGCTTAAACCGTTTTCCTGAAAGTACTGTTTCCTTTAATTCAGCAACTAATAAGCTTTCATCAGGTACTTGCATCACTACAGATGGTGAGTGAGTGTTAATAATCACTTGGCGGAGTGGGTTATCTATACCAATAGCTTCATTAATATCAGTGGCAATGTCTTGAAGCAATTTCAGTATTTTGGGAATACGCTCAGGATGAATGCCGTTTTCCGGTTCCTCTAAACACAAAAGACCTTGTGCTTGTGAGTCTAATTCTAAAACTGCCAAAGCCAAAAATCGTAGGGTTCCATCTGATAACGCCCTCGCTGGATGTGAAGTACCATCTCTACCAATCACCATTAATGTGAGGAGTTCCCTACGTTCATCTCGATCAATCCCTACTTCACCCACATCATCAATTAGTTCTGCTAAAAGATTAGCAACTTGGCTGTAAACTTGTGCTTCGGCCTCATCCTCAGAAACTCCATCTAGAGAATAATTTTTATTTAACCTTGCTAAGTGATAGAGTGTTGCAGCCAAGTGAGAACCATCCATGTCTAATTTTGTAGGCGCTGTAAATTCGTCTGGTTGACGTAGGGCTGAAGGTTCTAATTGAAGTAATCGCCAAGATTGCATTTCTCTTCGCGCTAGTAAGGCTGTTGGACTTTGAGCAGCATTAGCAACAGAAAGTACTGTTCGAGGCAGATTTGCAGCTAGTCGAGATAGAGGTTTTCCTTTGATACCATCTTGATGTAGCTTAATGACAGTCTTATCTTTATCAGTCTCAGTTGAAATAAATGGTGAAGTTCTTTTTCCCTTAACTGCGGATTTACGCCACTCAACACTGTGAGGAAACAATAAGTTTTTTCTAGCATCACCAAGGTTAATGTGAACTAATTCTTCTTTAATGATTTCTAGCGATCCTAAAGACCGTAAACTATGATCTGAACGGTAAGCTAGAGTCAGAGAGTAACGAAGAAAGGTAATACTAGCTTTTGCCTGTTGTCCTAAATCATCTACGCCTTCCTCCGGTACTATCATTTCTGCTTCAAATAACATTTTATCTGCATATTCATCATCAACTCGGTGGAATAAACTACGCACATCAGCTGTTCGACCTTCTTCATCTCGCACAGATAAGGCAGCGTCAATTAGGGTTCGATCGGCGATCGCACTCAAAAACCTAATAGCATCAAATAAGTTAGATTTACCGACCCCGTTAGTTCCGGCTACACAGGTAAATGGGCCGAAGCGAACATCAACATCGACGAGGTTCTTAAAACCAGAAACTTTCAACCTAGTTAGCATAATATTCCTCTGTTGGCAGAAAACATTGCAAATGTGCCAAGCAGACGTGGCTCACAAACAGAGTAGACCCTCTTCTTCTAGTTTGACTGTACAACCTGAGAGATTTTGGGTCTGGTTGGATAAAACCTGCTTATTATTGTGATACCCGCAACTAGCTCAATCAGCTGTTGCGCCTCTAGCAAAGCTTTTTTTCTACAAACGCGATGTATAAATTGCCTCTCTATGAGAAAAATGCATCAAACCGTCTTTCTACAATCCTGTCAGCCCAAACTGGTAAATGCTAAGACTACAATTTATCTTTTTTTGCCAGGAGGTGAATTGCGCTGAGTGAGGTTATCAATTTGTAATTGTTGCCGTCCGTTGGTGATAACTCGCAACATCTCTTTAAGATCCTGCTCGATATTTCCCAAAATGCCATCGGCATAAGCATCAGCACCATCTTCAATTTCTTGAGCCTGAGCGATCGCAGTTTGTCGCATCAGCTCTAACTCTTGCTGACAAGCATACCGCTTGCGGTCAATCTCAGCGAGGGTTTCTTGCATTATTCCCTCACACTCTTGTTGCACTTGTCGCCGCAGTTGTTCAGCTTCTTGTTCTGCCTGGTGAATAATATCGCTTTCAGCTAAAATTTGCGCTCTTTTTGCTTGTGCAGCCTCAACAACCTGCTGTCCATACTCTTCCGCTTCCAGCAGAATTTCGTTCTTTTGGTCGAGAACTGCTGCTGCTTCTTGAAAAAGCGATGGTAAAGCCAGCCGGATGTAATCAAGCTGATCTAGCAGCTTTTCTTCATCTATGAGTGTGCGTCCCGTCAGCGGAATTCTGAGACTAGAGAGAACCATTTCCTCTAGGCGGTTGAGTTCCTGCTGAATATCTATGCTTCCCTCTCCACCGAGATATTCTTGAGAGGGAGGATTGCTTCCGTTGAGATTGGGTTCAACATTGGAGATTTCTGATTGTAGCATTGGTATATATCTAGGGCAATGTGTGGGGGAACGAGATGATCGATAGAGCCACCAAACCTTGCAATCTCTTTTACCACACTACTACTTAAAAAACTATACTCATTTGAGGTTGCGAGAAAAACTGTTTCTATTTGGGTAGAAAGAGTTTTATTGGTGTGAGCCATTTGCAGTTCCACTTCAAAATCTGACACAGCCCGTAAACCCCGGATCAAAACTTGTGCTTGTTGCATTTGAGCATAATTGACGGTAAGACCATCAAAGCTGTCTACTTCTACATTCGGTAGATGTTCTGTAGAAAGGCGGATCTGATCTAGCCGTTGCTCCACACTAAAAAGTGGCATCTTGTTAGGGTTACGTAGTACGGCGACAATCACCCGCTCAAACAGTCGACTACCGCGCCCGATGAGATCGAGGTGTCCCAAAGTAATGGGGTCGAAGCTACCAGGATAAATAGCAATCACAATTTTAAATATATCAAAGTTGTTTAGGTGATTATATTGAAACCATTTTGTGTAACTTACTCAAATCTACCATCTTGCGCTCTCGGTAAGGATGGTAAAGTCAATTGTTTTAGTGGCACAAGTTATGCTCAACTAGGCGTTAGGAACTAGACTCCTAAATATGAATACTGGATTTTTACCTACGTCCCCACAATGTTGTGGAAGATTCGAGTGTAGTTACAGTATTCAAGACACAAGAAACTCCGTACTTAGTAAAGTGCGCGGGTAGTTAACGAACTTTTCTAGGTAATTTTTCATGGCACTGGATTTTCCCACTTTGCCCTTGGCGTTTCAATTTACTTCTCCAGGACCGATTCTGGTGAAAATAGGGCCACTAAGTATTCGTTGGTATGGCTTGTTAATTGCCACAGCAGTGTTAATTGGCGTCATCCTTTCCCAGAATTTGGCAAAGCGCCGTAACGTTAATCCTGAGTTGCTAGGCGATTTGTTCTTTTGGTTGTTGATTGGGGCAATTCCTGGCGCACGACTATATTACGTTTTTTTTGAATGGTCAAAATATGCCCCAACTCCAGGAAAAATTTTTGCGATCTGGGAAGGAGGTATTGCCATTCATGGAGCGATTCTTGGTGGCGTTGTGGCTGCGTTAATTTTTGCCAGAATCAAGCAGGTTTCTTTCTGGCAACTGGCAGATTTAGTAGCACCTTCGCTGATTTTAGGGCAGGCGATCGGACGTTGGGGCAATTTCTTTAATTCTGAAGCTTTTGGCGATCCCACTGATTTACCCTGGAAGCTCTATATTCCACCAGACCATCGTCCTTTAGAATATGTTAGTTTCGATTATTTTCATCCCACCTTCCTCTACGAATCTCTATGGGATTTAATGGTGTTTGCGCTACTAATAACGTTGTTTTTCCGGTCTTTATCCGGTAAACCACGTCTGAAGGTCGGCACACTGTTTCTAATTTACTGGCCAGCATACAGCTTAGGACGCTTGTGGATTGAAGGCTTTCGCACTGATAGCTTGATGCTGGGGCCATTACGGATGGCACAAGTAGTCAGTAGTTTAGGAATTCTATTGGGATTAGTTGGATTAGCTTGGCTTTACTTACTCAAACGCCCTTTACCCGATGTAGTTCCTACTCTTAAGGGGAATGGGGAGACTGGGAGATGAGGAAGTAGGGGGAGATGAGGGGGACAAGGGAGACAAGGGAGACAAGGAAGATAAATAACCAATCCTCCATCCCCAATACCCAATGACTAAAAAATAAAAAATGCCCCAGAGTATTCTCTAGGGCTTAACCAGGGTGCATCTACCATTACTCTCTACTAGGGAAAAAGGGTGAATCCGGAAAGATACTGAGAAAATATCAAAAAATTTTTTTGAGGGATTGCCGTGGGTTCTTTTAAAAGTGAATATACAGAAAGTCCAAGCTATAAAAAAACACTATATACTGTAAAACCATCTGTGTATATTGTCGGCGCAGGCCCTGGAGATCCTGACTTATTAACCGTGAAGGCGCAAAAATTACTGGCTGTTGCTGATGTAATTTTATTTGCTGATTCTTTAGTACCCGAACAAATTTTAGAACTTTGCCGAAAAGATGCCGAGATAATTAGAACTGCGAATCAGACTTTAGAAGAAATTTTGGCGATTATGATCGATAGGGTACGATCGCAGCACAAATCTCTAGTCCGTCTCCATTCTGGCGATCCTAGTCTCTATAGCGCCATTCACGAGCAAATGCATCTTTTAAGAGAGGCAAATATTCCTTTTGAAGTCATACCTGGTATTAGCGCCTTTCAAGCTGCTGCTGCCAAACTTAAAGTAGAACTGACTGTCCCTGGTTTAGTCCAAACGATCATTCTGACACGCATCAGCGGACGTACAGAAGTCCCTGCCGCCGAAGAATTAGCCACTCTCGCGGCACATCAGGCTAGTCTCTGCCTGTATTTGAGTGCGGGTCACGTCGAAAATGCCCAAGCTAAACTACTCGAACATTATCCAGCCGAAACCCTGATTGCGATTTGCTTTCGCATTGGATGGCCCGATGAAAAAATCAGGGTTGTCCCCCTGAATCAAATGGCAGAATGTACTCATCAAGAAAAACTCATTCGCACTACACTTTATATAATTAGTCCAGCACTTTCGACAGCAACAGGGCGATCGCGTTTATATCATCCTGAACATAGTCATATATTTCGCTCATCTGATCACGAAATACAAGATACAGCATAAATCCAAGGCGAGTGCTTAATAATTAACTGGCTAAAAACGCCAGTTTTTTTTATAAGTAATGCCAAATTAAAATCGATATGCTTGCAATAGACATGAGTATTATTCCTTAGATAAGATGATTGTTATCTGTATTTAACGCTACAACAATAAATTTTCTGTAAATTCACAAAGTATTTCGATAAAAATTGGCTTTTTAGCCCACATTCGGCATCCCATCTGCCAAAATCGGTAATTACTGAGTTGAACCCCCTTGTATCTAGACCTTACGGTGTACACAAAAGCTGACCCAGAGAGTTTCCAGTCAAAAAAGTTGTATTCAAACTGTTTAAGCCCACGACAGGAATAAAATATATAAATAAATATACCACGATAGTTGGTATATTTTTATAAAACTGTTTAATTGATTACATTTATAGCTATCAGTACGTGATAAGTTTAACAGCAATTTCTAATAACTAGCCTCTAAAGAGCCATTTAGTACCAGAAGAACAAAAACTTTTACTTTTCAAAATTTTCTAGCATTTTTTCTGCAATTATATTTAGATTGCTATTTGGTAGGTGCTTGTATTTTTGATTAAAAATCTTGTTATATAACTGATGACATTAATCCTATCATTATACGATTATTGGAAACTATTTAATGAAGAAGAGCCAATTTGGCAAAATGGCGATTCTGATAATTTCGACCTAACACGCAAACTTCAAATTATATATGGTGAAGGGTTTCACCGAGAAATTCATCTACGAGATGATGTACTTTTAAGTATCTACAACTATCAATCACAAAAATCAATAGTTGTAGAATCTCCTGTTAGAGGACACATGATAGAATTTCAACTTTTGCCTTTGGCAGGTTCTCAAGCTCAAAACATTAGTAGCAGAGTAGGACAATACTTTTTGAGCGGTAGTGGAATGGCTCTTGAGTCTACTCATTTCCACAATGAGTTTTTTGGGTTGGTAGAAGTCGGTATTCATATAAAACCAGAAGTTTTTTACTCATTTGTTGCAGATATCTCTGGAGAAATTCCGCCAGAGTTAAAACATTTATTTAGACGTTCGGATCAACCCACTTATGAGCGTTATGGTATCCAAACTCCAGCAATGCTTTTAGCAGTGCAGCAAATTATTCAATGTCCCTACCAAGGCATGACTAAGCGAATATATTTTGAAAGCAAGGTTTGGGAATTAGCAGCATTAATAATAGACCAAGAGTTACAAATCAATCAAGGTAACTTAATAACGACTACGCTTAAATCTTCTGAGATTGAACGTATTCGTAATGCTAAAGAGATTTTATTGAAACATATACATAATCCACCTTCTCTGATACAGCTAGCACGACAGGTGGGGCTGAACGATCGCAAACTTAAACAAGGCTTTAAGCAAGTTTTTGGCACTACAGTCTTTGGCTACCTACATAACCACCGGATGGAACTAGCTCAAAAGCTACTGATGGAAAGAAATATGAATGTTACAGAAGTAGCCAGAACAGTAGGTTATGCTAGCTTACCTTCATTTAGCTATGCCTTTTATAAAAAGTTTGGGGTAAATCCCAAGTCATATCAGACAAAAAAAGTCCGTCTCGAATAAAAAAAAGTCCGGCTCGAAGAAAATGCGATCGCTCCGGGTATTGTATTCTTTAGCAATCACTAAGTTGGTATAAATACATTTTTTCACCAGCTAGGTTGGTAAATAACATATAGAGACTAAGGATTTCCACTATGAGTTTGTTTGAAATAGTACACCACGGGAAAAATAAAGCTACCTTCGGGTTCACCATCTGAAATCAGTAAAAAGCCTGTTAAATCAGTGTTCTTGCTTTTTATTTTTTACTTTTTTATTTGGTGTGTTGGTTTGGAGTGTATAAAAAATGCATTTTCATCTTCTATTTGATGTTAGTAGCTTGTTAATAACAGTTTTTTCTATCACTGTAGCTGATGCTGAACAACTATTATCTGAAAAATCTAACGTTTCAAGTGAAGTCAACAGTAAAATTCACTCCGCCAGTAAGGTGCAGGTTTATAAAACGAGTGCAAAATATTTGTTGAGGACACCCAGAAATCAGAATTTTGTTCCTCAATTAAATGGCAGTCGCTACAACGGGGGGAACCCCCGCAACGCGCTGCCTCGTCAGGCAACTACGGATGTGGTGTCAGTGACAGATGTAAAGGTGAATACCACCGATAAAGGAATAGAGTTAATTTTAGTCACATCTAATTCTGTTAAATTGCAAGTTTCGCCGAAAATAGAGGGCAATTCATACATTGCAGATATCCCTAATGCTAAGTTACAGCTTGCAAGTGGAGATTTTCGGCAAGAGAAGCCTTACCCTGGAATTGCCCTAATCACAGTAACAAATGTAGATGCAAATACTTTGCGGGTGACGGTAGTAGGAGAAACAAGTATACCTGTTGTCAAGTTATTTGATAGTCAGACTCAGGGTTTGGTATTTGGAGTAAGTGCAACACCATCGACTGCACAGCAACCAACAATACCGCCACAGCAACAACCCCCAACTGAGGAGAAACAACCACCAATTGAGTTAGAAGTGACTGCACCGCCAGACACCTATCGGGTTCCAAATACAAGTATTGGTACAAAAACAGATACGCCACTGCGCGATATTCCTCAATCAATTCAGGTGATACCTCGACAGGTTATCGAAGACCAGCAACCGCGTTACCTAGTTGATGTACTTAGAAATGCTGGTGTCTCAAAGGGCAACCTCACATCTCAAAGTGCAGATACTTTTGTCATTCAAGGCTTTGATGCCAGAAGTAATTTATATAGAAATGGAGTCAGAGACCGCCTTTCAAATGAGAATATTTCAACTTCAACTACCAATATAGAGAGAATAGAAGTCCTTAGAGGACCAGCCTCCGTGCTTTATGGTCAAGGCAGTCCTGGAGGCACAGTCAATATAATCACAAAACAGCCTCTTAGTCAACCCTACTACGCCTTTGAGGTTAGACGGGGCGGCTACGAACTTTTTCAACCATCGCTTGACCTTTCCGGTCCGTTAACAAAAGATGGTAATCTCTTATATCGTTTGAACACTTCTTATAGAACTACAGAAGACTTTATTGATTTTTTTAAAGAAAAACGCTATTTTATATCACCCGTAATCGGTTGGCAGATTGGAAAGAATACAAATTTGACTTTCGATGCAGAATATCAAGATTTACAACAAACAGGAATGAGTGCTATTCCCCAACATCCTGCTAGTGGAAGTGTACTTCCTAACCCCAATGGTAAAATTCCTATCAGTCGTTATTTAGGAGAACCTGACGATTTCTATAATAGTCAGCAAGGTCGGTTTGCCTATAACTTTGAACATCGTTTTAGTCAAAACTGGTCTATTAAAAACTCATTTCAATATGCATTTTTAACCTATGACTTAAAGAGTACATTTATTAACAGTCCTATACAAAGTGATAACCGTACAGTCTTAAGAAGACAAAGTACTTACCGCGATCCGTTGCATCTTGACAGTTATGCTTTAGACACTAATATTGTTGGTAAATTTAACACTGGTAGTATTAACCATCAAATATTATTTGGGTTTGATTTATTAAGACAAATTAAACGACGACCTGGTTTAAATCAAAGGAATGCTAGTCCTATTGATATCTTTAATCCAGTGTACGGACAACCCTTGGTGGGTTCTGTGATTCCAATTTTTGATGACAAAACAAGAGATGATTCTTTAGGCTTTTATATTCAAGACCAAGTTAAATTCAATAACCTGACACTAGTTGTCGGAGGGCGCTACGATTGGGTAAAAAATGAAGTTAATAGTTTTATTACCCCTGGAACGACTAGCCAGTCAGACTCTGCATTTAGTCCCCGTGTGGGTATTATCTATCAACCCATAGTGCCTGTCTCTCTTTACGCTAGCTACAGTCGTTCTTTTGAGCAAGTAACTGGTACTACCAGAGATGGTAGTCTGTTTAAACCCCGTCGTGGAACTCAATATGAAGTGGGTGTCAAAACTGATTTATTCGATAATAAACTGTCAGCGACACTTGCTTTATACGAACTAACTCTCACCAACGCTTTAACTGCTGATCTCAACAATGTAAGCTTTAGCGTGCAAACGGGAGAGCAAAGAAGCCGAGGTGTAGAACTTTCGGTAGCAGGAGAAATCCTTCCTGGTTGGAATGTAATTGGCTTCTATGGTTATACAGATGCGCGCATTACCAAAGACAACCGAATTCCAATTGGTAATAAACTGTTCGCTGTACCAGAGAACTTTTTTAGTTTACAGACAACTTATATTATTCCTAAAGGAGCTTTCAAGGGTTTTGGCGGTGGTATCAGTTTTAATTATGTTGGAGAGCAGGAAGCAGACAATTTGAATACATATAAATTACCAAGTTACTTTCTTACAGATGCAGCTTTGTACTACCGCAATAATAACCTGAGTGTCGGACTTATTTTTAAGAACTTATTCAACGTTCAGTATTACAATCCAAACGTTGTCACACGGGTTGATCCTGGTCGTCCGTATACAGCAGAGTTAACTGTGAAGTGGGAATTTTAATCAGAAATTACCATGATAGATTTGAGTGTGATTTGTCAAGCGAGAATGGAGTTTATTCCATATCGTTGGGTAAAGTTAGAAAATCTTATTTCTGTTAACGAGAGGCTCAACTTGGCTTCTAACTTTCCTGAAGAACGATGGTTCCACGAATTTGTGACTCAAGATTCTAGAGTGTTGGCAGGGCCTATCTTGAGTGAGAAGATAGGTATTCTTGAAGCACCTCCTTTTCATCCAGTCTGGCAAACACTAATTGCTTCACTCTGCTCAAGAGAGTATCGTACTGCACTGGAAGAACTAACTGGCTTGAACCTTAAAAACCACCATTTGCAATTTGCTTTCACTCGAATGAATTCAGGACACAAGGGTAGTTCTCATGTAGATAATCCAGCAACTGTCAAATTAGTGCAGCTTTTATACTTTAATGAAGAATGGGAACATTCCTGGGGAGGGTGTCTGCGAATTCTCAAAAACGAAAATCCTGAATCAGTATTTCAAGATGTTCTACCACTACTTGGTTCCTCAGTTATCTTGATGCCAGATGAAAAATCATGGCATACAGTGACTACAGTTAAACCAGAAGCTTTGCGGGCGCGACTAGCCCTGAAAATGACATTTTTTCCAGATTCTTTTGATATGACACAAAGCTATGAGATGTATAAACAGATGGGGAGATGTGTTTACAAACTTTCCTAAAAGATGTCGTTTTCTCAAGCAGGTTTTTCCTAATTTGTCTGGTTCTGGTGTTGAGTGTTTGTGCTTGTAGCAACTTTCATGCAGAACCAAAACTTTTGTCAGTTACACCCTCTTCAAATACTGTTCGTGTAGTCAAACACGCTTTAGGTCAAACTCAAGTTCCAATTCATCCCCAACGAGTAGTTGCACTCGATCCTGTGGTTTTAGGAACTCCTTTAGCATTAGGTATTAAAATAGTAGCTGCTCCTAAGCAATTTCTTAAACTCTTAGCGCCAGAAGACCAACCCCAGGATGTTCAGGATATTGGCTTTGTGCCTCCTAATTTAGAGAAAATCTTAGCTTTAAAACCAGATTTAATTTTAGGTAGTATCACCTTTCATCAAGAAATTTATCCGTTGTTATCGCACATCGCTCCTACGGTCTTGGTAAATAATAAAAGTATTCCAAACTGGAAAGATGTTTTTATACAACTTTCTGATATTATGGGCAAGAAAGAGGAAGCTGAACAAGTTTTGTCCCATTATTATGACCGGTTGAGAAAGTTCAGAACTGTTATGGGTAAAAGACTTCCACAGACTCAAGTATCGCTGTTGCGCCTAACACCACCAGATTCTATACGGTTTTTTACAAAAGAAGGCTTTGCTGGAAATATCCTTGAAGATGCTGGTTTAGCGCGTCCTGCTTCTCAAAACTTAGATCCTCAAGCAACGCTAAAGAAAAGAGGAGGCGGGCCGATTGCTTATGATCTCTCTAATGAACTTCCTCAAGAAGCGGATGGAGATATTCTATTCTTGATAATGTCAGACCCCAAAAATACTGATTCACAGAAGACTCTCCAGCGCCTCCTATCGAATCCACTTTGGTCAAAGTTAAAAGTTGTCCAGCAAGGTAAGGTGTATGTGGTTGGGGATTATTGGGGTTGCTGTGCTTCTATTTCCGCTAACCGAGTAATTGATGATTTGGAGCGATATTTGATTGCAGATTGAAATTATTCTAATGTTTTGCGATCGCCTAGCCATAGCTGATGAAGCACTTAAGAGCGATCGCCCCCTGAAGGCTACAATTGTATAAAAATAAATAATAGGTTCCTCTAACCTTCTAAACCTACTATCTCTTGAGCAAAAATCCAGTACTATGCCTTTAATCAAAGTGCAAACTTCTGCATCGGCTCCTGAAAAAGCTGAAATTGAGTCAATGCTTTTAAACCTATCAGCCAAGTTAGCGAAACATTTGGGAAAACCAGAATCATATGTAATGACTGCTTTTGAACCGGGAATCCCCATGACCTTTGCAGGGAATACAGACTCAGTTTGCTACATTGAAATTAAGAGCGTTGGCACGATGAAGCCAGAGCAAACCGCAGCAATGAGTCAAGACTTTTGCCAGCAGATTAACCAAACTTTAGGTGTGCCGAAAAATCGTATTTACATTGAGTTTGCAGATGCTAAGGGTGCAATGTGGGGCTGGAACGGCACAACTTTTGGCTAATTCCCCGTCTTCTTTAGTCAAGACTAACTCGCTCTAGCAGGTGTAGGATAGAGATCCAACATCAACTCGCGATCTTTTTATGTCTGCTACGCCTCTTGTATCTCAGGTTGACTTCAACTCAGAAAAATCAGAATTAATCCCTCCCCTTCTAGGTGCTTCTCTGGCGGAGTTAAGCACTTGGGTGCAGCAACAAGGACAATCGGCTTACAGAGGAAAGCAATTGCATGAATGGATCTACGACAAAGGGGTGCGATCGCTAGCTGATATTTCTGTCTTCTCCAAGCAATGGCGCAAAGAAGTAGCAGAAATCCCCATTGGGCGCTCAATTTTACATTACCGCTCTGAGGCTGCCGATGGTACGGTGAAATATCTTTTACGATTAACAGATGGGCAGATTATTGAAACTGTAGGCATCCCCACCTTCGCAGAAAGGGGAGAAGGCCCAAAAGCCCGTCTGACAGTTTGTGTCTCTACTCAGGTAGGTTGCCCAATGGCGTGTGATTTCTGCGCTACTGGTAAGGGAGGCTACAAACGCAACCTAGCACGGCACGAAATTGTCGATCAAGTGTTGACTGTGCAAGAAGATTTTCAGCAACGGGTTAGCAATGTGGTGTTTATGGGACTGGGTGAACCGTTGTTAAATACTGAGAATGTCCTAGCAGCCTTGAAATCCCTGAATCAAGATGTCGGTATTGGGCAGCGATCGCTTACAGTTTCTACAGTGGGGATTCGCGATCGCATCCGTCAGTTCGCGCAAAATAATTTGCAAATCACTCTGGCTGTGAGTCTCCACGCCCCCAACCAAGCACTACGCGAAAAACTCATCCCCAGCGCCCGCGCCTATCCTCTAGAAGATTTACTGGCTGAATGTCGGGAATATGTGGAAATCACTGGACGCCGCGTTACTTTTGAATATGTTCTCCTTGCTGGTGTTAACGATTTACCAGAACACGCATTAGAACTTTCAAAATGCCTGCGAGGATTCCAAAGTCATGTAAATTTGATTCCTTACAACCCCATCCAAGAAGTAGACTACAAACGCCCCAACCGCGATCGCATTCAAGCTTTTGTAAACGTTCTCAAGCAGCAAAATACTGCTGTTAGTGTCCGTTATTCCCGTGGTTTAGAAGCTGATGCTGCTTGTGGGCAACTAAGAGCAAGTAAGAATTAAATCTGTTGCAGTCAGTAAATTTAATTACTTTAATCTCACAGATATCTTGACGTTAGTCGCAATTGGTGCAAGAGGGCGGCGGTAGAAATTGTTATATTAAGGTTAAGCGATCGCTTAACCCAACCGATCACAAATAACTGTATGTTGAATCGATCATTGACGCTTAAACTATGGCTACTAGCGATTGTTCTTGCAAAAGCTCTGCCCATGAATTCTCCTGCTTATGGACAAATAATTAAACCGATTCCTCAGCAACCTGAGTTCTTTCAAGAAAGAATGAGACAACAACAAGAAGAACGAACTCAGCAAACACAAGAGCAATTGAAGGAAACATGGCTACGGCTAAACCTTCAACAACCACGACAACAACAACAACAGCAAGAATTTACACGACAACGGCAAGAACTAATACGCCAACAACAATTTAGACTACAACAGCAAGAAACAAGACTACAACAGCAACAATTTACACGACAGCAAGAATTAAGAATACAAAATCAACAACTCAGACAAGATCAACAAATTAGACAACAGCAACAATTTAGATTACAAGAACAGAGAAGACAGCAAGAACTTAGACAACAGAAAGAAAACCTGTGAAGTGTTCAAAATTCCTGTTGAACAAAAATTCAGAATTCAGAATTCTGAATAAGAAAGTGGGGAATACCCTGCGGCATCTTGCTACTGACTCGCCACTAATGTAAGTAAACCGCTAAATCTTCTTTTTCAGAGACGTGCAAAGGACGACTTAGCGTATTTATTAAACATATTTCTTCAGAAGTTCTCTATGAGACGCTGTACTATCCGCTAGTACTTCGACCCTTCTCTACGAGACGCTGCGCGTAGCTTGCTTCCACGTTCGCGGAGCGTGGCGTAGGCAAGTGGTACAACAAGCTCAAATCGCAAGTTCAGTAACCTTCCGACTCCAATTCATACTGAATTCTGATTTCTGACTCCTGAATTCTGTTTTGATAAATAACTTTATTTATTAAAAATTAGAGAAAATCTTCTCCAATTTTTAATTTTTTATTATTAACTATCGGTGTGCATGAATGCCAGGGGCATACGCTTCAATAACTTTGCCAGTGCGAGTGCAACTAATCATCAAATAGTCACAACTTGGGCATTGTGTCCGAGTTAATTGACTATCAAAAATATAATAACGCTCTGCATGACTACCACAATTTGGGCAGTAAATCTTTTGTACTGTCTGCATTTTAAAACCCCTGATTGTAATTATTTTTTATTTGGTAAAGCTACTAGTTAAACCAGGAAAAAATCTGGTTCGACCCAACTTAACAAATTGCTGTAATATTGGCTGATTATTTTAAACAAAACTTCAGCTTTGATAACTTTCCCATATCTTTATCTATTATTCGATAATTTCAGTGATTTTACCCTCATACTTTAGATACATAAATTATTTTTCAATTAAATGCTGCTTAGATATTTACTGATCCCTATGACTAATGCCTTGAGAGAGCCTTGTTTATAGTCATTTCAGACGAATACAAAAAAGCCGTTCTTGTATTCAAAAATTAATTCACATAAATTACTGTATATTTAGTAACAAAATATCTATCTTAAGATTTAGTTAATATTTGCTGACAAAATTTATGAGATCAAATTCTAATGAGATAATTTAAATAAAATTACCAAACTTTATGAGGAGCGGCTTTCTTTGGTCGAAACTTTGGGAGCCGCTTAAACTTCTCTCCAATGTCGGTAATTAAACCCGAATCTTAGTAGAGCAAAATCTAGTATCCTTTTGATAACTGGTCTGTTTTTGACATCTTGGAGAGAATTTAGTACGCACTAAAGTTTTCGCTTATAGTAACTCTCGTTTACGGGTGTACCTCACGTAAACGAGAACCGCTATAAAGGCTCACTACCTTCCCATTACTCAGTCCCTAGTACAACACGGCGTAAATAAACCACTCATATCATGTCCGCCAAATCACCCATAATAAAAGAACCCCACCCCCAACCCCTCCCCGCTTTTTGGGAGGGGAGCTAAAGCGCAGCTTTTGCGGGGTGGGGTTCCGGTTATTATGGTTAATTACGCGGACATCATATCATTCCAAATCAATGAAACGCTTAGGCTGTATTCATTTTTAATTTGTAATTTGTAATTTTGCCGTACTGTACTAGTCCCCAATCCCCAGTTCAAAGTGACAATGGGAGTTGTCACTTCAAGCAGGATGAAAATAATCGTAAATTTCTTGAGCCAAACGCGGTCCAATTCCTGCTACTTCAGCAAGTTGTGTGGTTGTTGCTTGCCGAATATAATCAACTGAGCGAAAATGCCCTAGTAGCTGCTTTTGGCGATGATGTCCTAAACCAGGAATTTCATCTAAACGCGATCGCTTCAATTTATCACTGCGTTGCTGACGATGGAAACTCACTGCAAACCGATGCGCTTCATCCCTGAGCCGTCGCAATAGCTGTACCCCTGGTTGTTCTGCATCAGTTGTCAAGGGTTTAGATTCTCCCGGTAAAAAAATCTCTTCTCGCTGCTTTGCTAAACTTACAACTCGCAAGTCTTCTAATAAATTCATCTCTTGCAAAACGGCGACAACTGATGATAACTGACCTTTACCACCATCAATCATGATTAAATCAGGCCAGTCAGGATTACCCAAACGTGTTAATTGCTGATCTTCCGCATATTTACGAAACCGCCGTTGGATGACTTCAGCAAGACTAGCAAAATCATCTGAATGTCCTGCTGTCACCGTGGGATTTTTAATTTTGTAGTGGCGATAGTGCTGTTTTGCAGGTAATCCATCGATAAACACAACTTGCGAAGCTACAGCATTTGACCCTTGAATATGGGAAATGTCATAACCTTCGATGCGGTGAGGTACATCTGGTAAATCGAGAATGGCGGCTAAATCTTGCATTGCTTGGTGATTGCGATCGCCAAATTTCTGCATTCTTTGCAATTCATACTGAGCATTTCGCTCTACCATTTCTATTAATTCTGCCTTAGTTTGCCGCAAAGGAGTCAAAATCGTCACTTTTTTTCCTTTACGTTGAGTTAAGACATCCGCCAATATCTCCGCATCTGGTAAATCATGCTGTACCAAAATTTCTATGGGTATTTCCACGGAGTCAGCAGTTTGATAATGTTCCTCTAAAGCTCGTTGTAAAATAGCTCCTGGTTCTGCGTGAGTATCCGCCACAAAGGCTAAACGTCCTACCAATTGCCCAGCGCGAATCTGAAATAGTTGAATGCAGGCGTGCTGTTCGTCGGCTGCCAGTGCGATCGCATCCCGTGAAACAGTATCATCTGGTAAGGAAACTTTTTGGTCGGCTGTCAACGACTTTAACCCAGAAATTTGATCGCGAATCCGCGCTGCTGACTCAAAATTCAAGTTCTCAGCAGCTGCGTTCATCTGTTGAGTCAAAATATCAATCAGTTCCTGAGTTCGACCTTGAAAAACCATCGCTATTTTTTGGACAATTTTGCGATATTCTTCTGGTGAAATCATCTGTTGACACACACCCGGACAACGCCCTAAATCAAAATTCAAGCAAGGACGGTCTTTAAAAAGTGGTTGAGGTCGTTGTCGCTGTGGGAAGATGCGCTTGCAGATGCGGACAATTTCTCGTAATAAACCAGCATCAGTATAAGGGCCGTAAAATTTATCCTTTTCTTTACCGAATTGGCGTTTACGGGTAATAAAAATTCGCGGATAATCTTCTGACCAAGTAATGCAGAGATAGGGATATTTTTTATCATCTTTGAGCAACACGTTAAAGTATGGCTGGTGTTGCTTGATCAAATTGGCTTCTAGCGCTAAAGCTTCGGCTTCAGTATCGGTAACGATAAATTCAATTTCTGTCACCAACTTGACCATCGTGGCGATACGTTCACTCTTGTTGTAGCCATCCCGGAAATAGGAACGGACACGCGATCGCAACTTACGCGATTTACCTATATAGATAATGCGATCGCTCCCGTCCCGCATGAAATAAATCCCCGGTTCCGGTGGAATTTCGGCTAGACGGTTTTCTAGTCGTTCTGGCTCTTTAACCAGTGGTAATATTTGAGTTGATATTGTCACAACTAAAATTAGGTAATCTTTCTCTATTTTAAGAAAAATTGTTTTTTCGTGCCGATTTAACTAATTATTTATCAAGTAAATATAAAGTAACTGTTATGAGTGGTACACATCACAACAGATGAAAGAGGAACAGAGGGAGTATAATAACTTCTAACTCAGCACTGGCTCAACGCCCTACTACCGCTGACAGTACTCTCAAATCATCAGGCTTTTAGTTTGCACAAAGACAAGTCTGCTGTAGACACTTCTTTGGTGATGGGTCGGCTTCCAGGCTAGAGGCTTGCCAAAAAACTTACTGCAACTATCACAACTTTCGAGCAGAGAAGAGTTTGTCTAGCTGCAACCTTAGTGATTGGCTGCCACTATCAGACTAAAAACTTTGCTTTTTGAATCTATAATTAACATTTTTAAATTGATAATAATTTATTATCTGAAACTTTATATTTTTGATTAGATAATAATATTATCTTTAATTTTATTATTGATTAACAAAATATTTATAAATATATATATTGCTTGTATAAGTATTAAATAAAATCTTAATTTATTGGCACTATTTATATTTATTTATTAAATTTATAATATTAAGCAAATCAACGGATTGAGTCAATTAAATTTATGATTATGATTGAGAATATAGTTATTATGATGATTTAAGACCAGAGCTAAACTATGAATTTACAAGATTTTGAAGTCCAGTATCGTGAGGCTATGGCTGAAACTCTCAATGAACTGCAAACAGCAGTTTTATTATTAGCGCAAGTACAACAGAAAATTTTAACAATTGGCAGTTCTGTACAAACTCTTAGCGAATGCGTTGAAGAGTTTATTGCTGACCAAAAAGCGGAATAAATACACGCCCAGCAAAAAAGCTTATCTGTGACGACAAGTAAATTATTCTTCAATTGCAAGGATGAGATCCTTGAGTTTTAAAGGTTTGACAAAGTATCTACGTGCACCCAAACTCAGAGCTAGTTCTTGATCTGCTTTAAAAGCAAAGGCTGAAACCACAATGATCGGTATTTTTGACACATCAGGTTTTTGCTGGACTTGTTTTAAGAGTGAATAACCGTCAATATCTGGCAATTTCAAGTCTAATAACATTAAATCTGGCTCGAATTTCTCTATGGTTGAGAAAAAAGCAGAGCCTTCTGATAAACTTTGTACTTCATACCCACAGTAACTTAGATAATCACTAAGTAACATCCGATTGAGGTAATGGTCTTCAACTAGCAAAATTCGTCTAACTTTGTGTGACTGCAATGGCTGATTTATATTGAATAATTGTACTGTCATTGCTACCTATTATCTGATGATCTTGATGAAAAATCAACAATTATTACCAGAAACTAAAACAGTAGTGCATTGAAACAGAGAAACAAATAAAATATTGTATTTATGTAATCTAATCAAATATATAAATAAATTAAATTTAGCTGTATTTCAATATTTTAATGATAGTCTCTTTAAGTATAATTCAATAAAAACTTAAGCTTTTTTTACGAATATTTTATAATTTCGAGTATTAAGTTAACATCTATTTTTAAAGATTTAATCGCCTAACTTTTATGAGTAAAACTACTTAAGTAATACTGAAACTAATATTATGGGAATTGCCCTTCTTAAAGATGTGAGGGTAAGTAATACCATTGTACGAGATCCATATTGCAAACAAATAAAGTTGGTAGGGGGATATAGATATAAAATCTTGCAACCGATTTATTTGTTGCAAGTATTTTTAGAAACAGTATAACCTAGAAGATTAAATTATTTTCTAGCTGCAATAAAATATTCATCAAAAAAGGGAGCTAATATAACAGCTCCCTTACTTATTTGTAGTTTTGAACCCGCAATTTTAAATAGATGCTTTTTTAAATTTGCGTTGCGTTACAAAGACGCCAGTAACACCCAGCAAACCAAGTATTATTGATGGTTCTGGCACTCTCTTTGGAGGAGCGGTGTATCCAGATGTGTGCCAAGTGTAATATGCGCTGTAGGATATGCCGTCATCAGAGGCTGTAATTCCAGATGCAGTGGGGTTAAAGCTGTAAGCGTAAGAGGTTTTACCACCAGTAACTACCTTGGCAATTTCACTAGCTCCGATTTCACCTTGGTAGGTCTTTAATGTCGCTTGCAGGCTGAGTACATCTTTGAATGATGTCAGTTGAGTTATTTGAGTTGATAGCGTTGCCTTCTTAGCTGCAGGGGTTAGAGGCGAGTTAAGCGCTAATTTAAGTGTTGAAATCTGAGTTTGAACTTCTAAAGTGGTTGGTAAACCTATTTTAGTTGATGGAAATAGTAATTTTACTCCTGGAGTTGTTCCCACTCCATTCCACGCGTCGTTAAGTTTAGTAGAAAGTGTATCTGAGAGTTTGGTCTTGACATCCAAGTGACCAACCAATGTCAGTTCTACACCGCCATTTTGACCGAATTGGAAGCTACCAATGTTAGGATCACCCATTCCCAATAAAGGAAAATAACTTGCTACTAATGATTGGGTACTCGCTGAAAACCCATTCCACACTGTCTTGAATGGAGTATAGCTATTCAACAAATCACCCAGCCATTGCGAACCAAAAGAATTCCAATCATTAGCAGTAACACTGCTAACGGTAGCACTGTAGTTTCCTTGTGTGGCAGTGAAACCAACGTTAGAAGTTGGGTTTTCGTCAGTATACCAAAGCTCCACGTTAGAGGAAAGATTAGCATCACTCAGGGCTTTGGAGGCAGCTACAGTATCATTTGCAATAAATTTACCATTAGAACCACCAGTATAAGTTTTAATTTCATTTGGGTTGTTGAAACTAAAAGATGTAGCGTGTGCTGGTGCAGTAGCAACGCTCACACCAACGGCCATTGAAGCACCAATTACAAGTTTCTGAAAAGTCATTTTCATTGTTTTCAAGTCTCTGTCAGTTTGGAAGTTAAGTTTTAAACTACTGCCGTTTTTAGGCTTGGGCTGTCTTGACTACAGGCTTTTTGGCAATACAGCTGCTTAAAAGCACGACCTGCATTGTTAGCCGTACTTGGTATCTGAGCGTACAAACCCAGTTTAAGAAACGAGGAGACCTGATTGGGTAAAGTTACTGCTGATTATCAATAAAAAGATGAAGAATATTTTGATAGTTTTATACGTTTAATTACATATTTTAACTAAAATATGTAGTAATAAAAACAACATTTAATATTTTTAATTTCTGTACAATGCGGTGATTGGTAGGGATGCACAAATGTGCGCCCCTACCGCGTGTTCTATTGGTAAACTTTACCGCCAAAAATCCTTGGCGTTCAGCTTGAGAAGAAATTTAATGAAGAAACTCAGCCATTCTTTCTACAGCAATTTCTAACAAAGGTGGCTCATGCACCAAGGCAAAACGGACATACCCCTCTCCAGATTTGCCAAAGCCAGCACCGGGAGAAACTGCTACACCAGTTTGTTTGACTAACTGGGTACAAAATTCTACAGAGTTTTCACTCCAAGGTGAGGGCAATTTTGCCCAGATGTACATTGTGGCTTGGGGAGTGGGAACATTCCAGCCAATGCGGTGTAAAGCCCTGATGAAAGCATCACGCCGCCCCTGGAAGGTAGCGACAGCAGATTTTACGCCAGCTTGAGGGCCAGTTAGGGCAGCGATCGCACCATTCAAAATCCCCTGATACTGATTAAAATCAACGGCGGCTTTTACTTGGCGTAAGGCGTTAATTAACTGGGCATTACCGATGGCATAGCCAATGCGGAAACCGCCCATATTGTAGGACTTGGAAAGGGTGAAAAATTCAATCGAGACGCTTTTCTCTGGATCGGCTTGCAAAATTGACGGAACTAGGCATGGGGCATGGGGCATTAGTGATTCTCCCCTGCTCCCTTTTCCCCAGTCCCCAGTTTCCCCAAATACCAAATCTACGTAAGGGAAATCGTGAACCAGCACGAGATTGTGTTGTTGACAGAAGGCGACAGCTTCTTGGAAGAAAGATAAAGGTGCGATCGCAGCGGTGGGATTATGAGGATAACTTAATACCATCATCCGCGACTGAGCCAAGACTGGGGCAGGAATATTAGCAAACACTGGTAAAAAACCATTTTCTGCCAGTAGTGGCATCGGGTAGATTTGACCACTGGCTAGGTAGACTCCTCCAGCATGGGAGGGATAGCCTGGATCGAGCAACAGGGCAAAATCTCCTGGATTGAGTATTGCTAGGGGTAAATGGGCAGTGCCTTCTTGAGAACCAATTAGAGGTAGTACCTCAGTTTGAGGATCAACTTTGATACCAAATTTTTGTTCGTACCAGTTGGCTGCGGCTTCGCGAAATCCTTTGGTACCGTTAAACAACAGATAGCCGTGGGTACTGCGATCGCTAAGAGATTGGGCGATCGCCTCAATGACGTGTGCCTCGGCTGGTAAATCAGAAGACCCCAACGATAAATCAATTACCTCTCGTCCAGCGGCCAAAGCGATTGCCTTGGCTCTGTCCATATCAGCAAATACATTCGATTTTAGGGGTTGTAAACGTTTTGCAAACTGTATGTTAGTCATTAGTCATTGGTCATTGGTCATTGGTCATTTGCTATGAACTATGAACTATCGACTAATTACTATTTAAGTGTGTATCTAGGAGAGCAAATAATTTCTCTTTGCCGATGACTCCCTCGGTGGATATCAAAACCTCCTGGTCTTGAAATAGTCTGAGGGCGGGTACACCTTCCACTTGGTACTGCTTAACAGTGAGTGGGTTGGGGTCGATTTCCATCTTAACGACTTTGAGGCGATCGCTATATTCGCTGGCAGCTGAGTTAATCGCGGGCGACATCAATTGACAAGGCCCACACCAGGAAGCCCAAAAATAAACTAATACAGGCTGCTCGGCTTTTAACACTTCGGTTTCAAACTCAGCATCAGTTATGGTGATTACAGCCTTACTCATTGCAGTCTCCATCAGGTGGCGATCAAAGTTGGCACACACAATACTTTATCCCAAAGTCGTCAATAGTCGATAATCAATAATTCATAGTTATTAGGATTGTTAACTATTGACTTATGACGTAAAATCCCACAGCCAACAGGTGTGGGACTAGCTTAAATAAGTTTTCTGTCAATTTTACAGTTGATCCAATTGCTTGCGTAGGGAATCCAACTCGGCATCAACCACCTCATTAGATTTAGGAGCAGTAGTTTGTTGTTGCGGTGGCAGTTGGGGTTGACTTTGTGGAGTAGCTGGTGGTAGCATTTGTGCTTTCAAAGCTGCCAATTCATCATCAACATCGCTACCACCTTCTAACTGGGCAAATTTGGTTTCTAAATCTGCACCTGCCAACTCTCCTTGTGCTTGGGCCCTGGCTTCTTGCATCAAGACCTTTTCTTCCATCCGCTCGAAGGCAGACATTGCACTGCTAGTATTCATCCCACGCACCATGCCTTGGAGTTGCTCTTGGGCTTTGGCAGTAGTGATTCTAGCTCTGAGCATTTCTTTCTTGGTTTTAGCCTCAGAAATTTTGCTTTCCAGCTGGATTAAGTTACGCTTGAGGGTATCAACTTGGGTGCTTTGAGTATCTAAGCTAGCTTTGAGGGCTGTACTGGTATCCGTATAAGTTTTTTTGCGCTCTAGAGCTTGTCGTGCTAAGTTTTCATCACCTTTTTGTAGCGCCAGTTGGGCATTGCGTTGCCACTTATTGATTTCATTTTGGGCATCATTATACTGTTTCTCACTGCGTTTTTGGGCAGCGATTGTCTGGGCTACTCCCTGACGCAGCTGTACCAAGTCTTCCTGCATTTCCAGGATGGCTTGCTCTAGCATTTTTTCGGGGTCTTCGGCTTTGTTAACCAGGTCGTTGAGGTTAGAACTAACTACTCGCTTAATGCGATCGAATAATCCCATAACTTTGTTTTTCCTTGTGTGATTTACGCTTTTTCTTGGACAGTTAGCTTTTTTACTTTTTTATAGCTACCTATTTCAATGTAATCTTTCCAGTTTGAATCAGTACCTCCTAACAACTCTTAATTGTTAAGATATCGCCAAACTGGGCTAATTAGTCGAACTTCAAGAATCCTGAGTTTTGGGTAACTGCTGTTGGGGAGGCTGTCCTGTCTTTTGGCTCTCCTCAGTTAGGAGACTATTGTGCTGTGTGTTTTCTGACTGCTTGAAAACCTGCACCTTCATCGCTGCCAATTCGGTATCTACATAATTAGATTCCAAAGAAGTAAATTGTGTTTCCAAGTCGTCGCTGCTAAGTTGAGCTATGGCTTCTGATTGAGCTTCTATCTGTGAAACTTTTTCTTCCATGCGCTCAAAGGCACTCAGACTGCTAGTAGCAGAAACTCCGCCGAGCATTTCTTGGAGGCGATAAGACGCTTCAGCAGAACGGGCGCGAGCAATATACATATCTTTTTTTGTTTTCGCCTCGGAAATTTTTAACTCTAGCGATCGCATATCCTTTTTTAGCCTAGCAACTATCTCGTTTTGCTGCTCTATCTGCGAAAATAGGGCTGTAGTGGTTTCTTTATAGGCTTGGCGCTTAGTCAAAGCTTCACGTGCTAGAGGCTCATTGCCTTGTTGCAGGGCCAATTGGGCGCGGCGATACCATTCTTCCGTTTGCGACTGAGCGGCCGCTGCTTGTCGTTGGGTGCGTTTCTGGGTAGCGATCGCTTGTGCTACACCCTGCCGCAACTGCACCAGATTTTCCTGCATTTCCAGGACAGCTTGCTCCAAAATCTTTTCTGGATCTTCTGCACCACCGATCAAACTATTGAGATTAGCACGAATCACCCGCAGGATACGCTTGATTAATTCCATATCGGCTCTCCAACGAAATCCAGTTCTGAGTGCTGAGTTCTGAGTGCTGAGTGCCTCGGCTTAGAGTGCTGAGTATAATTATTCTTTTTTGTCATAGGGTAGTTATGAGTTATGGAGTACTGAGTGCCTAATTAAAGTTTTGAGTAGAATATTTTTTGTTGTGGGGTCGTAAACAAACAATATTTTGTCTCTTTGTCTCTACCACTCAGCATGGGCTAAACGCCCTGCTACCACTCAGCACTCAGCACTCCCTACTCAGCACTCAATTGACTCAGGACTGTTATCTCATGGTATCGTAGATTTTTGCAATTCATGGCTGCTGAACTCGTGCCTTGATTCCCTTCGCTTCTAACAGTTTCATCTGTTGTTTTACTTGCTCTTTAGTTTTTAAAGCACCCAGATAAATCAATTCTTTGTTAGGCGATAAATAAGCATCAGGAATTACTTGCCGTGCTGAGGCAAAAGCTGCGCCTTTATTATCTATCACGACATGATAAAACCCATCTGTTCCTGGTTTAATTTCTGCATTTGGCTGTGGTGAGGTTGCGATTGGCTTGGGCGAGGTTTTTGTCGGTGAAGTGGAAGGTAAATTCAGAGGAGGCAAGGATTGTAGTGTCGGTACTGGTGCTAAGGCGGTCGGTTTGGTCGGTTTTAGGGCTGTATTGGGGTCAGACAATGCCGCTTGAGGATTTGCGGGATTTTGGGGAACAACTGGATTAGGCGCTACTGGGGGGGTTGGTTGGACTTTGGGTTTTAAGCCAACTACATCATTGGGATCTCTTACTTCAGGAAACTCTTCAGTAGCTAGATTGGGATATTTGGGTATAGATGTGCTTGGTGGCTGGATTTGAGGTTGGACATTACTCCCAACTTCCTCAGTATTTTCTGGTGTAGGAGAGGAGTTGCCGTTAAATAAGTTGCCTAAATTCCATTGGGGCAAGCTTTTAGGATTGAAGACTACATAACCTAAAGTAAGACTCGCCACTAATAGCAGCAACATGGAGCCAATACCCAAAGGTGATAGCAGACTGTCGCTAGAATTGCTTGGTTTTTTGGTTTCTGGTTGTTCTTCTGTCAGACTTCGCAGCAGTGCTTCACTAGATTCTAAATAGTCATCTGGGTGCTTGGGGCTATTATCTGGCTGCAAGTGATTTTCGCTTTTAGTATTTTTAACGATTGCTGGCACGATGCTTCTACTAAAGTTAGGTGGAGGTGGTGGAAGTTGAGTTTGTGTTTTAGCTGCATTGGATGTGGAAGACACATTAAGATTATTCAGTTCCTCAATTTTTGCCGTAGCTGGTGCTGAGTTCATCTCAGGATTCACAGCTACAGATGCGGATGGTACATCAATTTTTGCCGTAGCTGGCGCTGAGTTCATCTCAGGATTCACAGGTACAGATGCAGGCGGTACGTTGGTTTGAATTTCCGTTGCTGATGACTGAGTTGCGCCCAATGTTGTCCCAATAGCAGTTAACGGTTGGGGTTGTCCGCTCATGTAACTTGCAACACGGGATTGCTTCGATGACACCAAACCAGTTCGCGTGCGTCGGTATCGAGCTAACTCTTGATCTAGCGGCACTTCTAAACTTGCTAGTGCTGCTGCTAGTACTGGTTTCAACCCAGGTGTTTTAGATGATTGATGAGTACTGGAGTCATTCAGAGGTTTTTGAGTCATTGCTTTTGTGCCTCAAACTGTAGATTACTAGAATCAACTTTTAGATATATTTTGTGACAATAGTAGCGGAAATTATTTAAATAGAAAGAGTGGGCATTGGGCATGGGGGAGTGGGGATGAGGGGGATGAGGGAAATGTTACTGTTGCTCCCCCTGCTCCCTCATCTCCCCCTGCTCCCCCTGCTCTCCTGCTTTCCACTGTTCACTCCCCACTTTGAATAATGTCGTTGAAATCAATTAATGATGTTTTAAGGATTCTGGAAAAGCAGGCTAAATGGCAGGAGCAACCATTTCAACGCCTGCTCAAGTGTTGGGCAGAAGTTGTTGGCCCAGTGGTTGCTGCAAATACTCGACCATTGTCGATTCAGCGCGATGTTTTGTCGGTAGCAACTTCTAGTGCTGCTTGGGCGCAAAACCTGACTTTTGGTCGCACATCTCTACTTTTAAAGTTGAATAAAAAGCTGCCAACGCCTTTGGTTGATATTCGCTTCTCTACTGCTGGCTGGCAGAATCCGTCGGTGGAGAGAAAACAGCAACAATCGGTTTCGCCTCATGAGCATCCCAGTTACCTTGGTGATCAGATTAACCGCTCTGATGCTACACCCACTAAAGATGTAAATGCGGCTTTTGGACATTGGACGAAGATTGTACGATCGCGATCGCATGGCTTACCCCTTTGTCCTCAGTGTCAATCTCCCACCCCACACGGTGAACTCCAGCGCTGGCAAGTCTGTTCTGTCTGTGCTGCTAAACAGTTTTCAAAGCAAAATAGTTGAGCGATTATTCGTTGAGCAGAATTTATCCTGACAAACTTGCTGCTATCACATAAAATAGTTTTGATTCTGGAGAAAAAACATATTTCACTGCTAAGATATGCCGAACGTGGTATGTCAAGTAGACTATTTATTTGGAATTATATGCCTTAAGGATGGTTTAAGGAGGAAATTAAAAGGCTAGATAAATCAAAAGCTTTAGTTTTAGTCTTGATCCCTAATAAGTTTTAGACGATATCTATATGCAACCGCTTTAAGGATTATTTAAATATATAACAAGATTATAAAAATATTCTGAAGTTTATTTTTTCCTTGGGATCGCTGAAACCTAGATAAAATAATGACTTTTTGGCTCTTATCCGTATTTATATATAGAAGCAAAATAGAAGAGTGAAATTCAGCCGGAAACGGCACTAAAGATGAATCCAAATGAAACCCATTAAATTTCTAGCATCTGCCTGTAAATATTGCCGTCATTACCAGCCAGAAGGTCGCCGTGGTGGAACGTGCCAGCAGTTGGGCGCACCAGTTCAAGCGACTTGGAAGGCTTGCTCTTTGGCGCTCCCACCTTTTGCACCTTCTTGGGAAACCTTGGAGGATGCTTGGGGTTTGCCAGATGCAGCTCCAGTTTTAACATCTTGTCAATCTCTAGCCTCAGATTTAGACAATGCTGCTCTTGCCCCTATAGAGGAAATAACTGCTTCTATATCTGAACAGGTAAAGACTAAAGCAGTGGTTATTTAGTCATCCGTTATTACTGGACTGAGTTTTTAGTCTACTTAAAATAAGATTTGTTTTTAAGATTTTTAGTGCTGTAAAAGTTGATATATACAAAAATCGCACCCTTTAGTGAGGTGCGATTTTTGCAATTCTAAGGTAACCAAGGAAAAGAGCGAAAATCTGGTGGACGCTTTTCGAGAAAGGCTTGTTTGCCCTCACTTCCCTCTTCTGTCATGTAATAGAGTAGGGTGGCATTGCCAGCAAGTTCTTGTAAACCAGCTTGTCCGTCACAATCAGCGTTGAACGCAGCTTTGAGACACCGAATTGCGATCGGACTTTTTTCTAAAATCTCGTGCGCCCATTGAATACCTTCAGTTTCTAGTTGTTCCAGTGGGACAACGCAATTAATTAAGCCCATTTCTAGAGCTTGTTGTGCATCATATTGGCGGCAGAGAAACCAAATTTCTCTAGCTTTTTTTTGTCCCACGATGCGGGCGAGATAGCTGGCTCCAAAACCACCATCAAAACTACCGACTTTCGGGCCAGTTTGTCCGAAAATGGCGTTATCGGCAGCGATGGTAAGGTCGCAAATTAAGTGTAGGACGTGTCCACCACCGATCGCATATCCAGCTACTAAAGCAATCACTACTTTCGGCATGGAACGAATCAGCCGTTGTAAGTCCAGCACATTCAAGCGAGGGATGCCAGTATCATCCACATAACCCGCATGTCCGCGCACGCTTTGATCGCCACCAGAACAAAAGGCATATTTGCCATCAGTGTGTGGGCCATAACCAGTAAATAGGACAACACCAATAGTAGTATCTTCACGAGCATTACAGAAAGCGTCGTACAGTTCAAAGACGGTTTCAGGACGGAAAGCATTGCGTTTATGAGGACGGTTGATGGTGATTTTCGCAATGCCATCAGTTTTTTGATACAGAATATCTTCGTAGGTTTTGGCAGTTTGCCAGTTAATTTGCATTGGTATGAAGTGCGCTGTTGCTTCAAGAATTTTATCGCGGACGTAGGGACATGCGATACCTGCGGTGGGCTACGCCTACGCTAAAATTGGTATCTCAAGCCTTTACAATTTGGTTCTGGGTGTTGAGGAATAAAAATGCGACGTGACACCATCTTCTACAAATTATTTAAGCAATTTCCTCTTTTGCTGTTTGAATTAGTAGATGAACCACCCCCAGAAGCGGAAAACTACCAGTTTGAATCAGTTGAGGTGAAAGAAACGGCGTTTCGGATTGATGGAGTGTTTTTACCTCCCGCTAATGCAGTTTCCAAAACCGTCTTTTTTGCAGAAGTCCAGTTTCAGAAGGACGAAGACTTATATCACCGCTTCTTTAGTGAATTGTTTTTGTTTCTCTACCGCCACTCTATCCGTTACGATGACTGGTTTGGAGTCATAATTTTTGGTTCTCGCAGCCTGGAACCTTCTTCCTCTTCGATTCACCGCGCTTTGTTGGAAAGTGATCAAATCAGGCGGGTTTATCTGGATGAGTTGGGGGATTTGCGAGAACAACCTTTGGGATTGGGTTTGATGTTGCTGACAAATGTTACTTCTGAAACGGAAGCAGTGGAAGGGGCGCGGTTTTTGCTGGAACAAGCACGGCAACAATCGGAGCAAGCGATAATTGATTTAGTTACGACGATTATTATCTACAAGTTTTCTACCTTAAGTCGAGAGGAGATTCAAGCGATGTTGGGACTGAATTTGGAAGAACCACGGGCTATTGTGGAAGCGAAGGAAGAAGGACGAGAAGAAGGAAAGATCCAAGGAAAGGTCGAAGGAAAGGTTGAAGGAAAGGTTGAAGGAGAAAGAACGATCATTTTACGACTATTAAATCGGCGCGTGGGTAATATTCCTGATAGGCTTCTGTCCCAGATTCAAGGGTTATCGGTGGAACAGTTAGAAGCTTTAGGTGATGCTTTGTTGGATTTCTCTACTCTTGCTGATTTGTCAGGGTGGTTACAAGGTCAACTAAGCGGGTAAGTTTCACGCACAGCAGAAGGGCGATCGCACTCCGTAAAATAATTATGGCTACAAATAAAGTTTCCCAAAGTGAAGAAGCATTTGCAGACACGCGGGTATATTAGAAGCGGTGGAAGAACGAGTGCGATCGTCCTCCAACTGTTAAAACGACTATTTGGCGAAATTGCTGAGGAACTTTTAGCCAAAATTCAGGCATTATCGCTGCAACAATTGGAAGCGTTAGTTTTGGTGTTGTTGGATTTTTGTGCAATCGCGGATTTGGAAGAGTGGTTAAATTGTAAACTCACAGGTTAACATCTACAATGAAGAGAAACTATAGGTATTAATTATGGCTTCTATTACTCTCGTTTTTTCTGATGAAAGTGAAATTATAGCTGGCTCACCCGCTTATTCAACTAACTATACTTTTAGACCTGGTGATAAATGTAAGGTTAAATCATCTGAATTTCAACAATATCGTATTGGTGAATTTGTTGGCATTCGTTGTTCAAATAGTACAACTTATGTAAAATTTCATGATGTATATAAAGAAGTTTATTTTACGGATATTATTCCTATCAACTATTGACATTGCATAAATTGTGGATAAAAGATAAATTACCTGAATTTGCTCACATTTTTTACTTAGTAATATTTAATACCAATATCTGCGGCGAGCTTCCCTAAATTATTCTTGCGCCATTTTGCATCGGCCTTGCGATTTGTCTGCACCTCCAAAACCCGAATTCCCTTAGTTGGAAGTGGGTTTAATTTTTGCTGCAACTGTTCCCAAGAAATAATTAATTCATGCTCAACATTATAGGTGGCGCATAACTGAGCAAAATTAATATCCTGGGGAGTGCCAAAAAACTCTTCAAAGGGCGGATCAAACTTGGCAATGGGTAACATTTCAAAAATGCCACCACCATTGTTATTGATTAACACAATCGTGAGATGTCCGACAAATTTATTGCGGATTAAAAAACCATTTGTGTCATGTAACAGCGCTAAATCCCCTGTTAACATCACACTACTTTGCTGGCGATGGGCAATTCCTAAAGCTGTGGATAATGTGCCGTCAATGCCGTTTGCACCCCGGTTAAAGTGCGATCGCACTCCTAAATTATTCGGTTTCCAGAAATATTCCACATCCCGCACAGGCATACTGTTACCAATGAACAGTGGCGTTCCTGGCGGTAAAATCTGAGAAATTAACCAAGCTGCTTTACTCTCAATGATTTCATCTATTTTCCCCATCGTCTCGTCAACAGCTAACCTGACTTTAGCTTCCGCATCACACCATTGCTGCAAATAGTCTGAGGAGAAAGATAAATTTATCTCCTCTGCTTTTATATCTTCTACAGATATCCGTAAATGCGTCGTCCTCCCGTGCAAAGGGTCGAGATTTTGGTCACTGGGGTCAATTACCCAGCGTCGCGGTTGGGTTGCATCTATCCAGTTACGCAGTTCTTTACTCGTAGGCATTTCACCTACCTGAATCACCATTTCGGACGCTAACTGCTTTGCTAGTTGCTGATTTCGCAAAATCAGGTCGTAAGTGGAAATTAAATAATGGTTGAGTTCAGTATAATTTCTCACTGGGGAGAGTCCCTCAGCTAGCACAGGCCATTTGAGAGTTTGGGAAAGGTGCGCGATCGCTCTACAATATTCCTGTGGTTGCTGCGGTTGGGCAACACCAGCGATAATAATGCCGCGATCGCATTCCTTCCATTCTTTGGGTATGGGGCATTGGGCATCGAGCATGGGGCATGAGTTTGTTATTGCTGCGAAAAAGTCTTCTGGTTGAAACTGTGATTGCAAATAACTCAAATCAGTTCCATCAGGAACAGGTGCTAAGGGATCGCGAAAGGGAATATTCAAATGTACTGGCCCCTTTGTAGGAGTTTGCGCCCTTTCCCAGCTATGAATTACTGTTTGTCGCAGGTAAGCTAGCATTCCCAGATCGGCACAGGGTAAGGCTAACTCTGTTTGCCAATTTGGGTAGTTTCCATATAATCTCAATTGATCTACAGTTTGCCCAGAGTGACAATCTCGCAATTCTGGCGGTCTATCGGTGGTTAATATCAACAGTGGGACGCGACTATATGAGGCTTCGATTACTGCTGAATAAAAATTTGCTCCTGCTGTACCAGAGGTGCAAACTAATACTACAGGTCGTCCGGTTGCTTTAGCTTGTCCCAAAGCAAAAAAGGCGGCGGAACGTTCATCGAGAATAGAAATCGCTTCAATCTTAGGTGCTTGTTGAGCAAAGGCGACTGCTAAAGGTGTAGAGCGCGATCCAGGACAAATGATCGCACAAGTCAATCCCAACCGCTTTAGCGTCTCTGTTAAAATATAAGCCCAAAGTTGATTAACATTTTTAAAGGCGAGCGGCATTAAATCAAACATAGCTATAAAACAATCTTAAATTTTAGATTTTGTCTAGGGAAATTCAATTTAAAATCCATCAATGTGGTGATGGAACCCAACACCGCCACGCGAGTTTCTGGGAAAGAAAATCTCCAAGCAAACTTGCTCCACTTTCTACAAAATGCACAATTTGCTCTCAAACTTTTATGGACTGCATTCATTTAACGGGAATTCGCGGCTATGGCTACACTGGGTATCTACCAGAAGAACAGGTGCTAGGGCAATGGTTTGAGGTGGATGTGAGGTTATGGTTGGATATCTCCACAGCCGCCAAGACTGACGCGATCGAAGACACTTTAGATTATCGCAGCGTCATTAGCTTGATACAACATTTGATCAAAACGTCTAAGTTTGCTTTGGTGGAGAAATTGGTAGCGACGATTGCAGATTCTATTCTCCAAGAATGCGATCGTGTAACAAAAGTCCAAGTCACTCTCAGCAAACCTGCCGCACCTATTCCAGACTTTGGTGGCAAAATTAGCATTGAACTGACTAAAATCAAGTCCAATATTTAATTCACAAAATGTGTTTTTTTCAATATCTATATCTATCAGCTAGCAAAGAACAGGGGGTTTACGTGGAGCTTGGGAGTGTCTCACAATGAGAATCTTTCCTGCCATTGCCCCCAGCAACTGCTGATTATCAAAAAGCTAAAAAATACCGCGATCTGCTGATGAGCATTTAAGTTGCATATTTTCAGAGGACAGGAATTGTGATTAAGTATTAACTAGAAGCTATAGGGCTAGTATTGGATTTGTAAAATATGCGTAGTGTCGTGGCAAGGTTAAAATAGTGCATTAAAAATGTATCAATTATTGAGATTTGAGCAACATAACTAATTTTTCTATAGCACACATTTAGGCTTGCCAGACTATTACAAGACTACTGGTATTTTTTAAAACAATTTACGATTTTTATCTGAATCTTTCTAAGTAATACGAGTTCACTCATCATTCAACATTTCAGACATTTTTAGACCGGAATCTAGACCTAATCTGATATAAAAGCTATTTATAGGTAAAGCAGATTTAACTCTTTAATTACAGGTAAAGATTATTTATTGATAATAATTTAGTGATTGTATATTATTATATTACATAACAGTCTAGATTTTTTAACTTATATTAAAGTAATATACTGGGATTTTAGGAAATTTTTTCTTGATTAATTTTTATATAGATATTATACTTAGTATTTATACTTTTTCAATAGAAAATTATTATATACATTTTAAAATCAGTTTTTGAGTGCTTGATAATTACATTCTAATTTAAATTTGATGTTAGTAACATCATATTAACTACATAAATTAATCAAAATTAGCTTTGATAAGCATAGAAATTGCCGGAGATTAATAACATGATGCTATTCACTCATTAGTCAGTATTAATATCAAGCAAGAATACAGGGTAGTTAGAGATTGTTTATGATAAGATAAGCACTTTTAACTTGAGTTGACACTGACAACAAGAATCTGAACCTTAGCAAACAGGTTATTGTAACATGTTCGCCCGCAAAATCCTAGTTGTTGAGGATGAAAAAAATATAGCCTCAAATATTAGAAAAAGTTTACAAAAATTAGGTTATTTAGTATCAGAAATAACTGAATCTGGTGAGGAGGCAATAAAAAAGGTAGCAGAAACTCATCCACATTTAGTATTAATTGATATCTGTCTAGCTGGAGAAATAGACGGTTTCCACGTAGCGGATATTATCCAGAATCACTTCCATGTGCCTGTAGTATATCTAACGGAGTGTTCGGAATATAAAACATTACATAAAAATCAGCTAAGTGAGCCTTTTAGTTACATAGTCAAACCGTTTATTGAAAGTGATTTACATTTTGTGATTGAAATGACCCTGTACAAACATCAGAGCAAAAAAATATTATACGAAGAAAAACAGAGGTTGATGGCAATTATTAATAGTATGGGTTGTGCAGTGATTGTGACGTATGCAAATGGTTGTATTGAAATGATGAATCCCATAGCAGAACTAATCACTGGTTGGAAGCAAAGTGAAGCGTTCGGGAAAGATTTAAGAGAAGTTGTTAACTTAGTTAATAAAGATGTAGGAGAAAAAATTGAAAATTTGACCACTTATGTAATCGAAGCAGGTAAAATTTTCAATTTACCAGAAAACTGTACATTGATTACCAAAGATGGCAAAGAAATAACGATTGGAGATAATGTTGCACCTATCCGCGATCGAGATGGCAATATTACTGGCGCAGTTTTAGTTTTTCAAGACATCACTAAACGTAAGCAGACAGAGGCGCAACTAATCCGCAATGCATTTTATGATGGGCTAACAGAATTACCAAATCGTATTTTATTTTTAGATCGGCTCAGACAAACCATTGAACGTAGCAAACGCAGAAGCGATTATTATTTTGCAGTTTTATTTTTAGATTTAGATGGCTTCAAAGAGATCAATGATCGCTTTGGGCATGGAATAGGGGATGATTTTTTAGTAGCGATCGCTAGACGTTTAGAATCGTGCTTACGTGGTGGCGATACTTTAGCACGATTTGGTGGTGATGAGTTTACTGTTCTTTTAGAGGATATTAAAGGCATTACCGACGCTACCAATGTTGCCAAACGTATTCAAGATTCCTTAAGATTGCCAGTTAACCTGAATGGATATCAATTATCTACTACAGCTAGCATTGGTATTACTTGGAATTTTAGTCGTTATGAAGAGCCTGCAACTGTGCTAAGAGATGCTGATATTGCTATGTACCGAGCTAAACGGCAGGGAAAAGCTACTTATGCCATATTTAATTAAGGATGGAAATGATACTCTAGCCGCTACTAAGGTTATCGTATACAACCGAGAAGCCCGATAAATCTGTCATGGAAAAAACCGAAAAACAGAAAATGCTCGCAGGCGAATTATATCTGGCCGAAGATCCAGAATTGGCTGCCGACAATAAGCGAGCTAGTCGTCTGTTGCGAAGGTACAATTCTACAACCGAAGAACAGCAAGAGCAACGGCAACAAATTTTGCAAGAATTATTTGGAAAAATCGGTCAAAAAGTAGCAATTGTGCCACCCTTTCAGTGTGACTATGGCAGTAATATTTTTGCTGGCGACAAATTGTATATGAACTATGGCTGTGTAATTTTAGACTGTAATACAGTTCACATTGGTGAAAATGTTCTGTGCGCTCCCTATGTACAAATTTATACTGCTTATCACCCAGCAGAGCCAGAAATTCGTCTTTCTGGTAGAGAATTAGCTGCCCCAGTTAACATTGGTAATAATGTCTGGATTGGTGGCAATGCAATTATTTGTCCAGGTGTAACTATTGGTGATAACACAACCATTGGTGCTGGTAGTGTCGTTGTCAAAGATATACCTGAGAATGTTGTCGCTGCTGGTAATCCCTGCCGCGTGATTCGCTATTTGTCGTAGAATTTAAAATTTATAACCTCTAGCAATCCAATAGAGCCAGTCTGCGATCGCTTCTTGAGTTTCACTGTCAGCATCAATGGCTGTTATTTCAGATAATTTGGCAGAATATACATCATCATCCTTACCATTAATATAAGCCACTTCGACAAACATATCTTTTAAGCACTCATCATCTGGGGCCATTCCCAATACTTCCACTTGTTTCTCTTCGACAGAACCTGATTTGCGTCCCTTCTTAGTCCATTTAGCCAAAAAGGGAAAATTCAGAGTCTCTTCGAGGTAGTAGTACCAACCCATAGCCCGGTCTTCTTTGTCTTCAGCATCTACAATAATCTCTGTTTTAATGCGATGCTCTCGGTTTTCGTCGGCTTCAACACTAGGCATAAGATAACACTTTGCGTATAATTCATTTTGATAATATAGCAGTCCGATTTGATTTTTGAAAAAATCTAAGTATATGTAGTGGCGTGGCAAGGCTAAATTGTTGCAAAAAATTTTCTTGTGGTGTGGGCATCTTGCCCGCACTGGACGGGCGAGACGCCCATCCCACAAGAGGAAAGCTAATGCACTATTTTAGCCTTGACAGGCTACTACGTGTATTTCAAAAATCAAATATGAGTCCTATACTACCAAAATGTTTCTAAAATCATAGTTAAATATATCTATTCTGTCTACTTAATTACTTATTCACCTCCCAGAACCCCACCCCTTAATCTTCTCTTTGCAAACTCTTAGGGCAGGGTGGGTTAACAATTCACGCATTCACGCATTCACGCATTCAAACATTTTAGACATTTTCAGACGAACGCGAGTGCGTCTCTAAGAGTTGAGAAGTGCCAACTCCTGCGGGGAGACGCCAAGGGCGATGCGCTCTTTAAGAGCGTTGTGGCAACTACGTTCCATTTAAACCCCGACTAGAAAATGATCAAAGGCGGAGTGGCTCCGACTCCGCACTACCTGTAGAGGTAGGGGTCTTAAACCCTTTGATTTCCGGTAAAATGACTCTGGCAATCATAACTAATTATCTGGAAATGATATAAACTCTACAAAAAACCGCTTGTCAATGACAAACGGTTTTCTAGTTATTGCACTTAAGGAAAACTTATTCGTTGCACTAAGATGCTAAGTTTTTCTTAGCGCTCAATCGCAAAATTTTCACAGATTAAACAAGTCTCAAATCAGGATAATTTGCCAACACATCATCAGATGTAAGGGTATCATTTTCAGCTTGCGGAGTCCAAAGAACTTCAATTGCTAGAAGCTTTTCGCTAGGGATACTACCAATTTGCCGTAAAGCTTGACGCAAATGATCAGCACTATTAATCGCTGTGGGGATGTCAAACTTACCTAGTGTCGCCGCCAGCAAGGTGACGATAATGTATTCACCAGCGCCTTCGGTAAATAGGCGGGTGGGGTTGTCGAGTTCACCAGTTGGGGGTAAAGCATCTTTGGCAAGGGCTGCTTTTAGCTGGTTGTTGACGTTAGAAAGAGTTTCTTCGCTAAACTTGCTGCGTTCTGCCAATGACAGCCGATTAAACTGACCTTCAGCTGAATTCAAACTGGCTTGTTGAGTGCCACCACCTGCATATACAAAGTATTCGGGATGGCGGAGTAAAGCGAGGCTGGCTTCTTGTAAAATTTCTGCTCTGCCTTCTGGGGTGTTAGTATCAGCAGTCTCAGCAATGTGGTTGAGTTCATTTTGCAATTCACGAGCTTGAGCTAATAAACCTACTTGCAAACGAGTTACAGAAACAGGAGAGTTACTACTGTAATCGGCTTCTCCAGTTTCACCGCTAGAGACGCGGCGGAAAGTTTGCAATAAGAAATTAGCGATCGCCAAGAAAATTAAGATGGTAAATATACCACCAAATCCTCCTCCAATACCCCAGAAGGGAAGTAGGAAGGGAAAGCCAAAGCCACCACCAAAACCACCACCAGGATAGTATCCGCCCCCGCCAGGAGGCGAGTATGTGCGTGGTGTATAGGTACGGCCAGAAGGTGCTCTAAAGGAGCCACCACCGATGCGACCCCCACTGCGGGCTGCTAATGCGCCGTCAGCATGACCAAGAGCCAAAGCTAACACCAAGCTTAGGGCTAAGAAGGTTTTTAACAGCGGTTTGATGGTTTGTTGTAGTTTTTTACGCATAAGACTATCGCTTCAAAAACGGAATTATTATTTATGATTTCTCCCTATTTTGGGAGCAATGTTGCAGGATGTCGCTAACGCTAGCCCATAACAAGCAAGTTTGTAGCATTCTTTTTTAGAGGCTACATATTTAATTTACCGCGTCTTATCTTGGGTAAGTAGCGATCGCAGGGGGGATTTCTCGACTGGGGAACCGTACCTGAAGACATGTTTATCCTCACAGAAATTTGCGATTTCGACGATGGTCACTGAGTTTTGTCGTACCATTTCGTGGAAGCAAGCTAGCAAGAGCCTCTTGTAAAGAAGTGCGGGCTACGCCTACGGGCAATTGTTTGCTATGCCTTGGACTAGCAGTTTCACTCTAACAGGTTGTTGGGGTCAACTTGAAGACAACTCATAGTTAACTCGTTGTCTAAAGAATTCGATCAAAAACTCGCTAATTTTGAACGATTGAGCAAGCTGACTGGTGACGAACGATATCAAGGGCTAAATGAAGACAACAGAAAAACACTAGCTACAACACACTTGAAATTGTCAAAACTGTCTCAATAATTTGACAAACACTTTGAGGATTTAAAGCAGCAGAGTACAAAACTTCCAAGCAAATATATCAAGAATTTATCGCTAAAAATAAAACTGATTTAGCATCAATTAAATCAGAGTTTGTTAGCGTCCAAAAAGACATCAAAAGTAGTCAGTTGGATATTATAAAAATCGATACAAGGGTCAAGGAACAAGAAAAGGTGAACAGTGAGGCGATTCCAAAGCTTGACCAAATACTAGGAATATTACCTTTAATTCCAGCAAGAGCCGCTGATGCAATTAAACCTGTCCGCATTGAGATTACACGACGTAGCCTCAAGGATTTAGGCTTGCTGGCTCAAATCAACTAACCACCACCGACAATAGTTACCACTTCTAAGCGATCGCCTGGTTGCACTTTTGTTTGCGACCAAAACTGGCGGTGTATAATTTCGCCATTATACTCCACAGCCACCAAGCGGGGGTTAAAACCCAACTGTTGGAGTAAGTTGGGTAAAGAAGTTTGAAACGAACAGCTATGGGTTTCCCCATTTACCTGAATCGTAATCTCGTTAGACATAATATGTGGGGAATTGGGCATTGGGAATTGGGCATGGGGCATTGGGCATTGGGCATTACTTATTCACTTTGGACAAATGACAAATGACAAATGACAAATGACTCTTTTAAAGTTCTGGTTTAATGCGATTGAGTTGAGAGAGCAAATATTGCGTTACTAGGGTAGGCTGTTCGGCTTGCATAAGCGATCGCACCACTGCTACACGTTCGGCCCCGGCATCGACCGCATCATTGATATTATTGGCATCTATTCCCCCAATCGCAAACCAGGGAATTGAGCAATTTTTGGCTGCATAGCTGACATATTCTAGCCCTGTTGCTGCTTTACCTACTTTTGTGGGAGTTTCATAAACTGGCCCTACGCCAATATAATCTACACCTTCAGCAATTGCTGCTTGCATTTCTTCTTTATTTGTGGTAGATAACCCTATCAGACGTTGCGAACCCAGTAATTGCCGAGCAACAGCAATAGGCATATCTTGTTGTCCCAGATGCACCCCATCGGCATCGACAGCTAAAGCTACATCCACGCGATCGTTAACGATAAACAAAGCACCATAGATGTGGCATAACTGCCGTAATTTTCTCGCTTGTTCCAGACGCAAAGAATCATCGGCGGTTTTGTCGCGGTATTGTAATAGCGTTAATCCCCCTTTGAGTGCAGATTCGACAGTGTTCAACAAATTTTCACTAGGGGAAGTCACAAGATACAAACGCGATCGCCACAACAATTGATGGCGCTGATGACCCATTAAACTACTTTCTAGGGTATAAACCTGATAGCGCATCTGCTTACAAGCTTTAGCCATATTTGGCTGGAAAAGCTTGCTGTATTCTTCCAACACCCGTAATGCTTCTTCTATCCGGCAAAAGTTAGCCTGCAAGACCGATTTTATACTAGCTCGTTGTTCTTCTTGAGGATGAGTTAACTCAGTCCCCGGATCGCCTGGTGTATCTCGCGCCGCCCGTAATTCTGGGGTATGCCACTTGGCTACCTCTTGTCGCAGCCGCTTGCATTCAAGAGCCAACTGGGCATTATTCAACCCAAACCGACACCATTCCTCAATAATTCGCAAGCCCTCACGAGCGCGGTCTAAATTGGCATCTAAAATGCGGTAAACAACTTGCTGTATTTGCTCTTTTTGGCTGTATGGCTCGACCATCACAACAACCCCATTAGTGCTTTCATCGAAGTGTGAATTATCATAAGTCCTAGTAACCATAAGTTAATTAATTTGCTTTTTTTTACTAATTTTTGCGGAATCTACGCAAAACAACGTAGTAGTGAGGGTTACGGGAAATTATCCCATGTTCTTATAGACAGTGATAAGGGTAGTTTGAGGCTACAGTTTCGCACTGAGCTTAGTCAAGTATTTTATGGTAAATAACAAGCTTGCAAAGGACTGCCAAAAGAAAATCCCCAATAGATATATTAGTGAAGACAACGTAGAGACTAGCAGTGTTACGTCTCTACAAGGGTTTTGGATAACGCATATTTAATTTCACTCTTATATCCATTTAGATATGGGAGTGAAAATGACTTTTGACTTTTGACTTTTGACTTTTGACTTCCCCGAAGGAGCTGACGTAGGCACAATTCATGAATTGTGCCTACAAATGATTTTGGGCAACGCACAATTAATTTCTGGAGATGTCTAATATCATTTATTACTATGTATTAAATATCGCCAATCGGTCAATATATGGGTAATATTATCGACATAATACTCTCTAAAGAGTATAAGAATTTATGATTACTTAGAAGGAGTCGTGTTAAATATGATTCTCCCTCGTGTGTTTCCTGGGTACCGTAGAGTAGATGTTCTGTTTGCAAAGCTGAAGTTTTTGAAATCACCAAGGCTTTTATTTTTTAGTTTTTCAGTATTATCTTTTACTGTAGGTATGGGGGCGGCAAGTATAGCGTTCCTGGGTATAAACCTGGATAGTGCGTCAGCGAAGCTCGCCGTTCGCGTAGCGTCTCGCAGAGAAGGCATCGCTCAGATTCCATCGACACCAGATTCAGCGCCTCTGAATCAAAAAACACCTTCTCAGGCTAATGTGCTGTTTGTCAATCCTGGTGTTGGAGATGACAAGGCAGGGAATGGCAGCGAATCCGCTCCTGTAAAGACGATTACCCAAGCCTTGCGATTAGCTAACGCCAATACTGTAATTATGCTTTCCACTGGTACTTATAGCGCCGAGACAGGAGAGGAATTTCCCTTAATACTGAAACCGGGTATTTCAATTCAAGGCAATCCCAGCAATCAAGGTAAAGACATTATCATTCAAGGAGGCGGTGATTACCTAAGTCGGAGCTTTGGCGGTCAAAATGTCACAATTGTTGGAGCCAACCAAGTCTTCCTCACTGGGGTAACGGTGACGAACTCGAATCGCCGTGGTTACGGTTTATGGATTGAATCTAGCAATCCGGTAGTCGCGGAAAATACTTTTAGTGGCAGTACTCAAGATGGGATTTCCGTCAGTGGTAATGCTGCACCCACCATTAGCAAGAATTACTTCGATCGCAATGGAGCTAATGGCATCACAATTGCTGGTAACTCTAGTCCCCAAGTGAAGGAAAATGTCTTTCACCAAACAGGTTTTGGCATTAATATTGCCCAAAACGCCGCTCCTATAATCATAGGTAATCAAATTCAGAACAATAGATCGGGAATTGTCGTACAAGCAAATGCCCGCCCGATTTTGCGGAATAATTCTATTCAAGATAATAAAGAAGATGGTTTAGTTGCGATCGCTCAAGCAATGCCAGATTTGGGTAGTGCATCGGAACCTGGGGGTAATACATTTCAAAATAATGCCCGCTACGACATTAACGCCAGCGCTGCTAAACAAGTGATTCCTGCTGCTGGTAATAACCTTGTGAGCGATCGCATCACTGGCAAGATAGATATTAACGGTACAACAGCACTAGTAAGCGAAAATTCTCAACCAGCTCCCAACAACGTATTACGACAAATACCACCAAGTGGAGAAATCACCTTCTCGGCTCCCGAAATCTCTGAAACTACTAATGGGCAAACCAGCAACAGCATTTCAGCAAATAATCCTGTTTCTGGGCAATTAAACAGTCAACTGCTGCCATTAATGCCAGCAAATAATGTACCGCTTTCCACGCCTATATCCAATCAACAACCACCCACTTCTAGCGTCGCCGGATTTCCTACTCCTAGCAGCTTGTCAAGTAGACAAGTATCAACTAACACTCAAATTGCAACTTCCAGTCCAGCACAGCCACCTGATACACCACAGTTAAATTATGTGCGGATCGATCCTAATACCATTGAGTTTACTGCCTCTGAGTCCCCATCCAATTCAGTTGCACAGCCACCAGTTCCAAGTATGAGGGATCAAACACAGCAACCATTACCAATACTAGAAACTGCTGCCCCAGGTGCTTCAGAACTTTTACCACTTCCCGATCGCAATATCCCCATTGTTAATACTCGCAATCTGCAAACAAGTTCTGCAAGTATTCCCGATAGTGGTAACTCTGCAAGACAATTTGGTGTGCGTTATCGCGTAGTAGTGCCACTTGCAACTGATAAGGATCGCGATTTAGTAAAATTCTTTGCTCCTGGTGCGTTTCCTACAGTTTGGCAAGGTCAAAGAGTTATGCAAGCAGGAGTATTTAGTAGTGAATATAACGCTAAAGAAATGCTCAAAACACTCTCTAGTAAAGGTTTAAGAGTTATTATGGAGCCGTTGAATTAATTGGGTATGGGGCATTGGGCATGGGGCAAAAGATATGGAATTAGCGAGAAAAGCACCTCAAAATGAATATTGATCCACTTGAGAGAGCGATCGCTTTCCTACTGTGGGGAGGCATCGCTCTTTTAGTCAAGGGGGTGAGATCGCCCTTAGGCATAAGTTGAATTAGCGATCGCGTTCTTGTTTTAGGGAGCGATCGGGGAAAGCATCCTTTATCCATCACCTTCATCTAGATATTTTAGGAAAGAATGAACACCCAGTAACTGAATGCCATAGCTTGCCATTACCGCTCTCAAGTCATCATCAGCCCGCAAGTCATCATCCCCAGATACGATAATCCCCGCTTTGCCATCAATCGCTGTAGCCAACACAGGTAAATCTTTGGGATCTCGACAATTAGGCGGAACAGTTTTCAACTCAACCCATAAGGCGCGGTACTGCAATTGTTGTTCTAGGCGAATCGCCTGACTAGAGTCAATCCGCTCTCTTAAACGGGGGCATTCCAAACAAGATGGAATTCTTCCATGAGGGGTTGACTCATTACCAACTGGAATTTATCCTCATTAAATGCTGCCAAAATCGGCAATGTAACTCGTCCTTTCAGCAAAATGCTCTCTCCAAATGTTGGTGTCGATGACCAGAAAGAAAAAGGTACAGAGCAAGTAAATTTATTTATGGGCTTGGTAAATTATTGAATGCGTGACTTTTGATTTTTGACTTTTGACTTTTGACTTCCCTGAAGGGGTTGACCACTCGCAACATTAGACCTGCTGGGATTGCTGACGCACAGCTTTAATTTCAGCCCTGATTTCATCGTCTGTAATCTCATTCACGGGGGGTTCGGCATAAAGTTCTTGAATTAAAGCCGTCAAATCTGAACGTAAATCTATTTGAATCAAGGCTCTAGCGACTTTTGCTCGTTCGTCTGGCTGCAACTGTTGTACCGCCGTAATGAGTTGTTCCAAAGTAATTGGGATCGATACCATGTCAGTACCCATCATGATGGTTTCTTAAATTTTAGTGCGTTTGTGCGATCGCTATCAGTCTTTTCAGCGGAATTTATAATTGACAAAAGCAATGTTATCCTAACTTGTCATGAATGAACCGATTTAATTTTATTCAATGGTAAAAGGTATGGAACCGACCATCGAACAACTTAAAGCATTCTTTGACTTTTGTGTTCGGGCTAGTAATTTGCTTAGAGATATAGCATTGGTTAGATTTGATGGGAGGACAAGCCGAATCGTGATTTTGATAGGCGAAACCATCCAAGTAGAAATTCTTAGTAATGGGGAGAACATTATCCGATGACAGACTATTTAACTCTTAATGAGCAAGAATTAAGACAATATGTGATATCAAACCCCCAGGATGAGGAGGCATTTCAGCATTACCTCAGCATCATGAGAGCGAAACCGGGGGTAGTGGTCAGCACTCCAGAACAATTAGAGGCTGAGTTAAAACGGCGTATTAATCAAGCTAGTTAACATATAACCCGTTATTGGAATGTCAGTAATGGGGTTTTTTCATTTAGCAGCTTGAGTCAATGGGACTTGCCTTCAGCCATCATCTTCTTGGATATTCCCGCGATCGCACACTTTTATATCTGCGCTGATTTGGCGACTTGCGTCTGGATACAGCAGGCTCAGTTTTTTCCGTTTTACCAACTTTTGGTGATTGGCGATCGGCTAAGATATCCAGGGCAGAGAAATGACGAAACTCGACGGAACAAGGGGTAGCGTTACTGTCAGTATGCCAGATTTTTCTCGTTTTACCAGCTTTCGGTTATTTATTGGTTTTTACAAAATCTTTTTAAGGGCGTTTATTTTAGTTGCCTTCATGATAGCGGGTTATTTTTGACAAGCGAGGTGCGCTCACCGTCAAAAATAACTCGTTATTGGGGTGTGTTCCACCTAATGGCTCTAACGTGTAACACTGCACCACTAGTTTGTTTATAATTTTTAACTAGACTGGCGTTAAGCGTAATTATCGCGCAAGAATTTCAGATTTTCACGGATAGTTGCTGTGCTGGGATGATCTACCCCCAACCTAAGTTCAGCAATTTCCAAAGCTTTTTTATACAGTGGTTCCGCTTCGCTATACCGTCCTAGAGCGTCGTAGAGTCCAGCCAGCTTGTTGTAACTGGTGGCGACAGAGGGATGCTCTTCTCCCAGCAGCCTTTGCCTGAGTTCTAGAGCTTTTTGATACAGTGGTTCCGCTTCGCTGTACCGTCCTTGGTTTTTGTAGAGTCCAGCTAGGTTGTTGTAATTGGTGGCGACATCCGGATGCTTTTCTCCCAGCAGGCGTTTATAAAGTTCTAGAGCTTTTTGATATAGTGGTTCCGCTTCGCTGTACTGTCCTTGGGATTCGTAGAGTAGAGCCAGGTTGTTGTAACAGTCGGCGACATCGTGATGCTCTTCTCCCAGCAGGCGTTTATAAAGTTCTAGAGCTTTTTTCAACAGTGGTTCCGCTTCGCTGTACCGTTCTTGGAATTCGTAGAGTCCAGCCAGGTTGTAAAGGCTTTGAGCGACATCAGGATGTTCTTCTCCCAGCAGCCTTTGCCTGAGTTCTAGAGCTTTTTGATACAGTGGTTCCGCTTCGCTGTACCGTCCTTGGTTTTTGTAGAGTAATGCTAAGTTGTTGACGCTGGTGGCAACATAAGGGTGTTCCTCGCCGACCAGACGTCTATCAAGTGTAAGAGTTTGCTGAAAAAGGGGTTCCGCTTCGGCGTAGCGTCCTTGGTACAAATAGATTAATGCCAGGTTATTGAGGCTGGTGGCGACATCGGGATGCTCTTCTCCCAGCAAGGGTCTCCTCATTTCCAAAGCTTGCTGATATAGTGGTTCGGCTTCGGCGTAGCGTCCTTGGTAACGGTAGAGCTCGGCTAGGTCATTGAGGCTGGTGGCGACATCGGGATGCTCTTCTCCCAGCAGCCTTTGCCTGAGTTCTAAAGCTTTTTGATACAGTGGTTCCGCTTCGCTGTACCGTCCTTGGTTTTTGTAGAGTTCAGCCAGGTTGTTGTAATTGGTGGCGACGTCGGGATGCTCTTCTCCCAAGCGGGATTGTACTACTGATACACATTGCTCTAACCAAGGTTGAGCCAACGTATATAAACCTTGTCCAGAATAAAATCTATCTAACCCAACAAAAACCCAAATTAAATTTTCATCACTGACTGCATCAATCAGATTTTGTGCCACCTCTGCTAAATGTGGGATGGCATCTTTGACTGAATTAATTGACTTCACAGTTGGAGAGTCGGGGATTGTTTTAGCGATCGCCACCATTGCCTCTACAAAACCCCGTTTCAAATCATCAGCTTGTTGTGATGCTGCGAGCTTCAGTTTCAGGAACTCGCAAATTAAGGGATGAATTCTAATTTTATACTCACCAGATGTATCATCTACTGATTGAATCAAATGAAGTGTATACAGTTGCTCGTTTGCTGTTTCGATATCAGTCGAACTCCAATTGAGCAATTCACCTGTAGACTCCACCCATTCCCAGGCAATGATATTTGGTGCAAACAAGCTTAATAATGCAGCTAAAAGCTGTGTTGGAGGCGAAAGTTTCTGCCAGCTTAATTCAAAAGCGTCTAACACGCTACGCTGTGCTGTACTCAAAGTTTGTTGCAACTCCTGATTTATGGCAATATTAGTGAGTCGCTGCTCTTTCAACTGTTGCAACATATGAGCTAAAGTCCAGTTGGGCGGTTTTTTCGCCACATACCTTCCTACCAATTCCAAACCCAAGGGCAAGTATCCCAACCATTCACACAGTTGTTGTGCTACATCTTGTTCCTTTTGTACCCGCTTACTACCTACGATTGCTATCAATAATTGCAATGCCTCTTGTGGGGACAGCACATCCAAGGAAATCTCTTCAATATTCGGGTCTAAATTTCGCACCCGTGTTGTCATTAATATACGAAAACAGTTGTTTTTTGGCAGTAGATGCCGATAATCACCCAAAGCAGTAACATCATCTAGTATGATTAATGCGATCCCCTTTGGTGGTTGCCAATGCTGCCAGCACCACTCTACTTGTTCAGTAAGACTTAGCGCTCTTCCACGAAAATCCTGCTGTGGGATTTCTAATTTCATATGAAGCTGCGCGAACTGCACAATACTAGCTGCTAAATCTGATTCTCTAGCTGATAACCAGCAAATACCACTAGCATAGTCTGCTTCATGCTGCAATACATATTGAATCGCCAGTTCAGTTTTACCAACACCGCCCATACCAGCAACAGCTGAGATGGCTACAGCACCTGTTCTTTGAAACTTTTGATCCAAGATGGTCAGTTCATGTGCTCGCCCTACAAAGTTGGCTGTTCCTGAAAACTGAAGATTATTTGGAGGATTTAACTTTACCCGTTCCCATTCGGGCGGCTGTAGTCAGTTGTTAAATGTAATATTGTGACCACTGCCACCCTGAATTACTGGCGCATTGGTGTTGTTTGCATTATTCTGTTGTGCTTCTCCACCATAGACATTCTGAAGATTTTGACCTTGAATCTGACCAATATTTATTTCTTGCTGAATCTCATGAGCCAGTTTCTGTATCTCCTGGGTAAAATTTGGGTCAGATTTCATTACTGGCTGCAAGTAAGCAGCAAGTTTTTCTAAATCTGGCTTAGACCCTTTTTCTGCTAAAGCAAACGCATTAGCAGCCTCTTGGTTTCCATGAATCTTGTTCCAAATCTTGTCACGCAGCACTTTTATCTTGGCAAGAGTTGCTTCTGTGAATTTTTCAATTGTTGTTTCAAAGGCTTTGGTAAAAACGAGCGTGGCGATCGCACCAGCAGTTAATGGCTCCATGTGCTACCTCGTAAACGCGGCATCCTATTTTACCTATTACTACATGGTTTCTATCCTAAATTTCGCAATTAAGGTAAAAATTTGTAGTTAGCTCATTGTTACGCCTCTTGAGTCATCCAGCATTACACGAAAGGGCTATTAAGTAGAATGAGTGGCTGAAAGTATTCATTACTCGTGCTCGTGAGCGGTGTTACCACATAAGTGTGTTTTACCAACTTAGGGTTATAAGTTGGTATTTGAGTTCTGACTGGATTAGTTAGTAACTATGTACTAAAAAAGTGTCTGCTTGTAGCCTTCTTGTATTTGGTTAAAACAGAGAAGTAAAAAGTTGAATTATATTTATGATACTTTTGAGCGCGATCGCCTTCGCCGTAAATCGGGTTAAGGCAAGAAAATTCATCATCTAATACTTCAACATGACTTTAAAGTACCTCAACATGACTTTGAAGTACTCCAACACGACTTTGAAGTACCTCAAAACGACTTTGAAGTACCTCAACACGATGTTGAAGTACCTCAACACGATGTTGAAGTACCTCAACACGACTTTGAAGTACCTCAACACGA
>NZ_JABXKF010000060.1 GCF_017115165.1 Nostoc sp. LPT
AACTTCTCGCTGTGCTTGAGTCTCAAGCTCTTAAATACTAATTAGATAGTCAGGGAGTTCTAGTGGTAAAGTAGCAAGTGTTGCTAAGTATAGAATTCCCATTGATAAGAGCGATCGCACATCATAACCTATTTATTTATCTGTTTTAGCGCCAATACTGAGGGATACTGACCAGATGCAATCAAAGCTTGTCGTTCTACAAGTCTTTCATCCCCGTTAAAATCTAGGATGCGTGCGGTAACTTCACCGATGTCTGTTTGATGCACAATTACAGCCTCATCAAGTCGAAAATGCTCACCCCAAAAGTCTCTGCGTGGGTTAAAAAACCTCACAAGTTCGCCAGTTTGCCAATTAATTGACCCCAAATCCGTCCCTTTTTGCAGGTTACAGAAAATACAGGCATAACAAAGATTATCTGCTGTTGTAGCGCCGCCGTGTTTAATGCTGATGATATGGTCAACTTGACAACCCGATGATCTATCTACTTCAGAGACAAGACAGTACTCGCAAATATGCTCGGCGCGATCGGCAACTAAACGCCGTAGTTCTACATTAATATATGAACGAGACATTTTGAATACTTACTTAGGGTTAATGTACTGATGAGCTTTTGCTTTTGCTAAAGTCATAATATGCTCTAGCGTGAGGAAATGATCTAACTCTCGCTGGTCACTTCCTGTAAGACCTTCAGTTTTTGCGCGGTAAACGAGATCCTCTAAACGGTCTTTGGCTGCATCCGAGAGTTTGAAATCGATAACGCTTTGGGGAGTGGTTCCAGCAGCAATAAACTCTATAATTTCATCGTAGACTTTGGCTGTATTTATAGATGTAGTCATGAGATTACCTATTTTTATTTAATTTTACTGATTTACAACGTTACTTTTAATGACTTTACTAGTGTTTTTGGCTTTGGTAGAGTTTCACTCTCAGCCAAAGATGATTCAATTAGCATTTCTAAAACTTCTTGAGCATTTTTCAGAGCTTCTTCGTAAGTCTCTGCGTGAGTGCAAGGCTGCATTATATGCGTAAATTCAGGTAGCGAAACCACATAACATTGGTCTTATTCTGACCATTGAATCACGATTGTATATTTCATATTTATTCATAAGCTTCTCGTCGATGAGCAATTATAAATCGCGGCTACACAAACCAAGTTCGCCTGCGCCGACTCAAAAAATTTGAAACCCACGGAGGTGGGTTTTGTCTGTGTAGCCGCGAATTCTATTCGCTAGGGCTTCTTTGATTTCCTTGCTCAATGCGTTGCCTAATTGCTTCTTCTGCAATGCGAATATTTTCTTCAATTGGTGTACCGTCTGCTGTCACCATTGGCCCGTACCAGGTTGCTTCCGAATCGGGAGGATTGCGGCGACTAAACAAGACACGAATAGGCTCATCATCATCTCGGTGTGCCAGTATATAAGCTGTTAGTTCTTTGCTAGTCATCGCTTCAAAGTTCGGTTTCATTCAAAAACCTCCAGTTTCCATTATGGGGTATGATAATTTGAAGATTTTCACCTGCCAAAATATATATGTCTTTAGTTTGGATATCAAAACGAAACAGGTGAATATCTTTGTAGGTATTGGATAACATTTGGCAGACTCGCACAGAGGCTTGTGCTTGTTCATTGGTTGGGTTTATTGTCTGTTCCTCAATTGTGACATAGATAATAGTAAGCCTTTCTTTTGCGGTTTCTACTGTGAATAGTAAATCGTAAGGGGAGGCAGGATGAGCAGAGGTTTCCTGCTGTGGCTAACCTTTGCAGGTTTATAACTAAACCCTGCTTGCAACAACAAGCTTTTGAGTTCCCTAATTTTCTTGGGTATATACTCAGCTTATATTTACCCTTCCCACTGCTTTAACTTCTTCTGAGCAAATTCCCGCACTTGCTCATCTGGGTCATTCACTGTGCGATCGCGCAACAGTGGTAAAGTCTGGGGATGCTGAGGAAATTGCTTGATAATTATCTCCAGTGCAATATACCGAGGATTGGGTTTAAGTAAGGGATTATGGCTACCTTTAAAGGCATTATCGACAGCGCAGTGATAGTAGATTTCAAGCAACTCAGGTTGAGATTTAAAGTGTTTAGCTAATTCTCGGACTGCTGCACCTCGCACATCTTCGTGAGCATCCTGAGTAGCGCGTTCTTTGAGCCAGGTTTTGGTGTCGGGGTCATCTTTGAAGTTCTGGACTAATGCCCAGACTGCTGCACGTCGCACATCTTCGTGAGTGTCCTGGGTAGCGCGTTCTCTAAATAAGGTTTTGGTGTCGGGGTCATCTTTGAAGTGATTTGCTAATTCTCGGACTGCTGCACCTCGCACAAAGTAGTGATCATCCTGAGTAGCACGTTCTTTAAGCCAGGTTTTGGTGTCGGGGTCATCTTTGAAGTGATTTGCTAATTCTCGGACTGCTGCACCTCGCATAAGCCCGTTATCATCTTGGTTAGCACGTTCTTTGAGCCAGGTTTTGGTGGCGGGGTCATCTTTGAAGTTCTGGGCTAATGCCTGGACTGCTACACCTCGCACAAGCCCGTTATCATCCTGGGTAGCGCGTTCTTTGAGCCAGGTTTTGGTGTCGGGGTCATCTTTGAAGTGATTTGCTAATTCTCGGACTGCTGCACGTCGCACATCTTCGTGAGTATCCCGGATAGCGCGTTTTTTAAGGAAGGTTTTGGTGTTGGGGTCATCTTTGAAGTTCTGGGCTAATGCCCAGACTGCTTCACGTCGCACATCTTCGTGAGTATCCTGGGTAGCGAGTTCTTCGAGGAAGGTTTTGGTGTCGGGATCATCTTTGAAGTTCTGGGCTAATGCCCAGACTGCTACATCTCGCATAAACCAGTGATCATCTTGGGTAGCGAGTTCTTTGAGCCAGGTTTTGGTGTCGGGGTCATCTTTGAAATGATTTGCTAATTCTCGGACTGCTGCACGTCGTACAAACCCGTCATTATCCTGGTTAGCACGTTCTTTGAGCCAGGTTTTGTTGTCGGGGTCATCTTTGAAGTGTTTCGTTAATTGTTCGACTGCTGCACGTCGCATAAGCCCGTTATCATTCTGGATAGCGCGTTCTTTGAGCCAGGTTTTGGTGTCAGGAGATTCTTGCCAGGTCGTTGCAATTGCTGTAACTGCTTGAGTATGAATTTCATGTACTAGCTTAGTTTCTTCATCTAGTTGGAAGTCGTAATAGTACCAGAGGTCATATTTAGTTAAATCTTTTAACTGATTAAGTAATTTATTAGCCGTTGGTGCGATCGCCAAGCGATTTCTCACCTCTCCAAGACACTTAGCCGCTAAAAAAAGATTAACAAACTTTTCCTCTTCGCCATCTTGCACCATTAAATAATCAAGAATCTCACCAACAAATCTTGGCTCAATCATTCCCGTAATTAGCAGTAAGACTTCATGCCAACTTTCATCTTGCCAGTGTTTGCCAAAAACTTCATTCTTAAGTTCCTCAATAGTCAGCGTTTGCGTTTCTTTAAACTGCCAGACAAACTCCCAAGCACAGAAATATTCTAAAAATGTCCGATGCACGAAGGCATAATAATCCGCACCCAGGAAACATAACATAAAGTTACGAGTCCGTAGTTGATTAATCATCACCCGTGCAGCTTCTCTGGGTTTCTCAAATTCTATGGTTTTGAGATAATCAGTCAGAACTTTGACTAAATCATTTTCATTAATCAAATTACCTGCCAAACCTTTATCACCAGTTTGCATCAGATAAGCAACCTGACGCAGCATCGCTTGCTTATCTTTATAATCAATGGTTTTGGGATCTAACCTCTTATCTTCTGTCAAAGCGCGTTCCACATCCCATTGATGCAGCAGTACCCGCGATGCTTGATCGTAAAGTGTAGCTCTATCTCTTGGTAGCTCTTGATTCCGATTTAAAATCGCCATCATCGTCAACAACAGAGGATTTCCCGCTAATTCTGCAATAGATTTGGAAGCTTCAATTCCTCTTTGCAGCCGTTCCCGTTTTCTCTCTTTATCTACTGCATCGGTAAAAGTTAACTCATGCCAACGGTTGATAAAATCCTGAATTTGTTCTGAGTCTAAATCTTGTAAGATAAAGTGGCGAAACTCAGCATTAAGCAATCGTTGCGGTTTATAGCCAATAATCCGAGAAGTGACAATTACCTGCACATCAGGATAGTCATTAGTAAACCAATGAATATCAGTAATTACATCCTCTCGTTTACCAGGGTCAAATACCTCATCCAAACCATCAAACATCACTAAGGCATTACCAGCTTTTAATTGTTTATCTAGTTCCAGCTGATTGAGATGATGAATTGCACCACTACATTGATGGAAGAATTCGAGAAAATTATTGCACTCTTTATCTTCCCGTCGCCGCATATAAGTGCGTAATTCAATTAGCAACGTAATTGGTAATGAGATAACATTATCCAGTGGTGACTCAGCCCAATTCAAAGCCAGAAATTGCAACAATGTAGACTTACCTGAACCAGGATCGCCCAAAATCACAATATATTTATAATCTTGCTTTTTATTGACAACATCTAACACTGAACGGATCGGTTGTTCAAAATAAACCCGTTTGTGGCGTTCTAAATCTTCTAATTCCACTTCTGCTTCTACTTGGTCACTTTCTCGCAGCCGTCTAAGATGTTCTTTAGGCAGTTCGTGAACTTGTGGTAATACTTGATGAGCTTCCCGGACATTTTGAGCAGTAAAAATCCGCCATAATTTAAGTTCGTTATAGGCATAGCCGCTAGTATCTAAGCTATCTAACTTGAGATTGCCATAGCACTCACGGATTCCTTCTTGATATTTAGTTAAATTAAAATCTACAATAACACCAGCAATTTCTTTGGTATTGATTTCAATATCAGATAACTTTTGTAATTCTAGGATATGCTGTAAATCTTTTGAATCTAAAAGAAGTTCTTGGACTTGTGTTAAATACTGTTCTGTAAATGATTGCCAGTTAAACTTAGATGACAGAGGTTTTAATTGCAGCCTGTTCCAACTATCTTCTAGGGTTTTAGCGTCTAGAGATTCACAATTAATATCAAAAGCCTGACCAAGAATTTCTGTAACCGACTTATCGCTGATAAATTTCTGGATGTCTATGGTGTAGTCTTTAATCTCAGTTTCAGTAAGTTTGCAACGAACCTTTAACTGCTGCTGCATGAGTTGCAAAAATTCCTTTAACGCTTTTCCAGCAGCAATTTCTATATCTTCCTTCTTAAGTTTCTGGACAATCTTGCCAGGGATACCTTTTAATAAATCTTTAGCCCAATCTTTAGCAGCATCCTTGGCTAAGTCTTCCAAAATGGGTTTAAAAATAAACCCGGCGGCCTGAGTTACACCCCAAATAGCTAACCAGTCCAGCATAATACTCACTTCTGTTGAGAGTTTGATTACGAGTATATCCACTAGCTTGAGTAATGTTTCCAGATTTCAGAGTTATTGCAAAAACATTCACAGGTATCTGGAGAACCTCTCTCTAAATCTCTCTCCTAAAAGGAGAGAGACTTTGAAATTTCCCCCTTCCCGCGTTGGGAAAGGGGTTAGGGGGGATCTTCGAGTTTGAAAACAGTCCTTAGAGGGTTAGTTTCGCGTTAATTTTTCAGAGCAATTGCTAAGTGCGATGTCTACAACGGGCTGCGCTTAGGCAATTTTCCCCACAGCACGCTCACTCTCCCTATAACCATGAGCCGCCGCTAGTTCTACCAAGGGATATGTGTAATCAATCACTACAAAAATTTTACTAGCTTCAATCAATTCTTTGAGAAAAACCAAGTCTTCAGCGTTGGGTTTTTCAAACAAAAACTTGGCTTTTTGACTGGGAAAGAACGCTGTTAAGACCCTCTGGATAATGGTTCGAGGCTAGCTTGAGGACTATTTTAGTTGGAAAGTGCGATCGCTCTGTCTTTGTTTATAATTCTCAGTTCACCCATTTTTTTATGAGTAAAAAAAAATAGCAGTAGATAAAGATATTTTAAGTGTTGAAAAAAAATAATACCTTTGAGTTAGCCTTATTCAGACTCTCGGTCAAATCGGCTAGCCGAGAATCATGTGTAAAATAGATCGCTACCAAGCTAGAGGAAAGTTTCAAAATGCTTGCATTTACTCTAAAACCAACACAGATGCTCGGACGCATACTATCTGCATCGCTAATTAGTTTAATGTCCTTAGAGGTTCTTAGCACCGCAGCGATCGGTCAACCGCCTGCTGCCTCTGTTGAAACCAAGCTGAAAGTGCCTACTACAATGACCTCTTGGCCCTTTAATACTAACCGTTACTTGAAAGTGCCGCCCAATTTCTCCGTCTCTGTTTATGCTCGCATTGACAAAGCTCGCTTTATGGCAGTTGCTCCCAATGGGGATCTTCTAGTATCACAGCCCAGTTCCGGTAAAGTGTTAATCGTCCGCCCAAATGGTAGCAAAGACCCAATTATTTCTGACTTCGTGACGGGTCTACGCAAACCACACGACATTGTGTTTCATCAGATTGACAACACCACATATATTTATATCTCTGAGAGTCATCAAATTAACCGCTTCATCTACAACTCTGGAGACTTAATCGCAAAAAATCGTCAAATCGTTGTAGTTGGCTTACCAGACAGAAGCACACCGGAACTCAAAGGCGCTTATGGTCACGAACTGAAAAATATCGCACTTGATGCCAACCACAAACTGTACGTGTCGATCGCCTCTACATGCAATGCCTGTAAGGAAGATACTGTCAGTACCCCAAAGCGTGGTGCGATTTACCAGTACGACGCTAATGGAACCAATCAACGGCTTTTTGCTCAAGGTTTACGTAATGCTGAAGGGTTAGCATTCTTACCTGGCACAAATGACCTTTGGGTAGTCGTTAATAATCGAGATAACATCGCTTATCCCTTCAAAGATAGCAGTGGCAATTACGGTAAGATTGTCCCCTCCTACGTAGACAACCACCCACCAGAGGAGTTCACGAAAGTCCGAGATGGCGGTAACTACGGTTGGCCATTCTGCAATCCCAATCCTGACACGTCAAACGGCCTCAACAATATGCCATTTAACTGGGACTATCAGTTCAATGGTGATGGAAAGGTTAATTGTAATGCAATAATGGACCAAATTAGCAAGGGTATCCAAGCCCATTCAGCTCCTTTGGGACTAACATTCTTACAAAATACCAACTTTCCCAGCCTATACTCAAATGGGGTAGTGACAGGGCTGCATGGTTCATGGAATCGGCAGAAGAAAACAGGCTACAAAATAGCTTACTTTCCCTGGGACAGTACGACAAAGACCCCAGAGGAGGAAATAGATTTAGTCACCGGTTGGGTAGTTCCAGCAACGCAAGAAACCTGGGGGCGACCTGTGGATATGGTAGTAGATCCGCAAGGTAATTTGTTAATTTCGGATGACTACAGCGGCACTATCTATAAGCTCTCCTACACGCCGTCACAACAGGTTAAGGTATACAGAGACCCTAACTTTGGCGGAATTTCCCAGTCTTTTCCTACAACTCTAGGAGTATACAAAGCCAACCAAGGTGACTTAAATATTGTTGGTAATGACACTATTAGTTCATTAAGTGTACCACCGGGTATAGAGGTACGTGTATGCCAACATGAAACTGGTGGTTTATGCGGTGACTATACTGGTGGTGATTATAAATCCCTTGGAAATGGCCTTGATAATATCATCTCGTTTATAGAGGTCAAGTAGCACCACTCACCGAATTTTAAATTTTGGATTTCGGATTTAATCCTTTACAGCAATTTTCATGTATTTGAACCACATCTGTCGTTAGGGCACAGGAATGCTGTGTCCCTATCGCGTGGTCTATTGAGCTGACAAATAGCTGTAAAAGTGTTCTACTGAACGCTTACGCCGAAGTCCAAAATTTAAAAAGGTCTGATATCAAGTCCGGTTAATCACTTATGATTACCGCATCTGTGCAAAAATCGGAAACGTCTCTTTCCCCCAGCAAGAACTGGGGTCTAAATGATAAGTTTTTAGCCGGACACGATATGAGACTATGTTTGAAAAGTCAACTAGAAACTGCGATGTCTACGACGGGCTGCGCCAACGCAATTTTTCCCACTGCACGCCCAGTTTCGCTATAACCATGAGCCGCCGCTAGTTCTTGTAAGGGATATGTCCGATCAATTACTGCACGAATTTTACCCGCTTCAATCAATTCTTTCAGATAAATCAAATCTTGTGTGTTGGGTTTTTGTAGGATAAATTTAGCTTTTTGAACTGGAAGGAACGCCGTTAAGACGCTCTCTAAGAAGACTTCGGGACTGGGTAGTGTGGTGATATAAATTCCATTGGGTTTGAGGACTCTTTTGGTTTGAGAGAGCGATCGCTTACCCACTGCATCCAAAATAATATCGTATTGGTTTGTATCTTCGGTGAAATCTTGCCGCGTATAATCAATCACGCGGTCTGCTCCCAAAGATTTTACCAAATCCAAGTTTTTAGAACTACTAACTCCCGTCACCTCTGCCCCTAAAGCTTTAGCAATTTGCACTGCAAAACTGCCCACACCACCCGCAGCGCCATTAATTAAAACATTTTGTCCTGTTTGAATATTCCCCTGATCTCGCAGTGCTTGCAGAGCCGTGAGCGCTGCTAAGGGAACAGCCGCAGCTTCTTCATAAGACATATTTGTTGGTTTGAACGCCGCCAGGTTTTCTGGGATAGCGGCAAATTCGGCGTAACCTCCTCCAGGGAAGCTAGTACTGCCATAAATAGCATCTCCTGGTTTAAAGCGCGTAACACCAGAGCCAACCTCTACGACTTCTCCCGCCACATCAAACCCCAGAATCTTTGGGAATTTGCTGCCAGTAATTAAGCTCAACATCCCTTTGCGAATTTTCCAATCAATGGGATTAACGCTACTAGCACGAACTTTCACAAGTAACTGCGTTGGCTCAATTTTCGGCTGCTCTACATCTTCATACTGCAATACCTCAGCCGCGCCATACCGACGGATAACGACTGCTTTCATAGCATTCCTCCTACTACCCTGTTTTACTCACATGTCTACGATAGGCTACATCTACGCATGGGATTTAACGAACGATGGTACAGCCCCTTTGGGGAAGTCAAAAGTCAAAAGTCAAAAGTCAAAAGTCAAAATTAATAATTCCCATAAATAAATTTAGGGGCAAGTAAACGGACACCGTATTTCTCTCTACGAGACGCCAAGGGCGAACGCGCAACGCATCTCGAAATACATTTTTTTCTTCTCCATAAATAAATTTAGGGGCTTGTATCATGAGTCTTTTTCGGTCAGAGATTTCCTAAAATAGAAATATCAGTCTAAGACTGTTGTGGTCAAAAAGTATTCGCTCACACGGCAGTAAAAATAGAGAAACAGTCT
>NZ_JABXKF010000008.1 GCF_017115165.1 Nostoc sp. LPT
TTGATAGACCCCTGACATTGGATATCCCTCTTCTCATTAAATCTTATTATCTCATTTGTAGCCAGCTTTTAGAGAATTAGTATTAGTGTTTACTTTCACGTTTTAAACTTAGAACTTTAATTATGGATAATTCAAAGTTCAGATCACATCCTAATATTCATAAATGTTTAATTTCATCACCAGCTAGATTCAATGGTGACTATGAAGATGATGAATTACTGATTGCATCAGCACATCCAAGTATGAGAAATCGAGCTTTATACAATACACAGAAAGATAATGAATATAATGAAAGTCAAATGAGTAGATATTACTATGTTTGCACTTTTGATTTTCTACCTGAACCAGATCAACAAATAGTAATTCCTGATAATTCATTTATTGGTGACATTATATCTATTGCTCTTGCTGTTTATTATGGAAAAAGGTTTGATAATCATGGAATATTAGAAAGTTATGGAATTTTTTGGATGCCAAATTATGAACCAATATTTTCAATATCTAACGAGCATGTTGGTATCACTAATCATTTACCCCGAAAAGACCTTGAAATTCCACTTGCATTTGATAAGTGTGAAGCAATAATCAAATTTATATTAACTCGCAATGCTCAATATGAAAAATTACATAGATACTTCTTGGCTGCTGGCAAATTTTATCTTAATTCACTTCAAATAATGGATCAGGATATAGAAAAAGCATATCTTGATCTAATTACTTGTGGAGAAATCCTATCAAATTTTTATGATTATACTGATAATGAATTATATGATGAAAAATTAAAAAAAATATTTATTAAATTAGCCTGTATGAGTGAAGAGAGTGATATTAAATACCTAAAAAGTAGATTATATCAAGTAAGGAAAAAGTTTAATTTAACTCTCAAAAGTTTACTTAACAAAAAATTTTTTAGTAAAACAGAAAGTAATGATGAGAGTGTAAAACTTCAAGAAGAATGTATTGAAATAAATATAAAAGCAGCTTATGACATAAGAAGTAAGTATGTTCATACAGGCCAAAGTTTTAAACCATATATAGAACAAATGTATAGAAGTATAAATGAAGTTGGTGTACCTGGTTTAGAACCTAATGTGGATGACAAAGATTTAAAAAAGGTTCTCAAGAGAATACCAACTTACATTGGTTTAGAAAGAATAATACGTTTTGCATTACTCAGATTTCTTCATACCAATGGCGTATATCTTCATAAAGACCTTGATGATGATAAAGACGCAAAGGGAGAGAGAACTTAATTCAGATGGAAGGCTGTAACTTTAAAGATTTGGATGGAATGACATACATCAATTCTGTGCCTTCAGGTTTTACTTCTCCGTTTCCATAATTGTCTCTTATTTGCTAAATACTCAGTACCACGATGTCTGGTAACCAGTCGCGTCAATGCTGCAAAGCAAATAGCTGCGCTTTACTTAGTATTCCCAATTGGAGTTGTAGTTTGTGTAATAGTGATCGCTCTTTTTTAACCAGAAGATGCAGAGCGATCGCAGATACAATCATAAGTAAAAGGCAAACTGGTAGAAAATGGCTGAAATTAATCGCGCTATTACCGAACTACATCTGGAGTCATTACCGGATGATCAAGTTTTGGCTGTGTGCGATATGCAGATGAAAAGTCAGCAACAAGAAGTTTTCAGTGAATTTTTAGCTCGTCACCGAGAGGGACAGCTTAATGATGCAGAAATTCGTCAACTAGATGAACTCATGCAGGTCTACCGAAGTGGCTTAGTAAGTAAAGCAAAAGCTTTAAAAGTATCTGTTAAACGCGGCTTGAAACCCACTCTCAATCAATAAATCGCAGATGAGAGAGCGATCGCCCCATCCCCCAATAACTTCGATAAAATCACTATGGTGCTAGTTAACCCTCCCTAAATCTAATGAAAAGCGATCGCTCCCTTTCCCAACCTTCCCTTCAACGTCCTGAACTACTCGCGCCAGCAGGTAATTGGGAGTGTGCTAAAGCTGCTGTGGAAAATGGGGCAGATGCTATTTACTTCGGTTTGGATCGGTTTAACGCCAGAATGCGGGCACAAAATTTTACTGAGGCGGACTTACCCCAATTGATGACATTCCTGCACCGTCGGGGCGTAAAGGGTTATGTCACTGTCAACACCCTAATATTTCCCAAAGAACTAGCAGAAGCACAGCAATATCTCGGCACAATTATTGCAGCTGGTGTGGATGCAGTGATCGTTCAAGATATTGGTATATGCCGTCTCATCCGTCATCTTTCCCCCGATTTTCCCATCCATGCTTCCACGCAAATGACGATCACCAGTGCGGCTGGGGTGGAATTTGCCAAATCTCTTGGTTGTCAATTGGTAGTGCTAGCGCGTGAATGTTCTCTTCAGGAAATCAATAAAATTCAGCAGCAGATTGCCCAACAGAAAACCTCGCTGCCCTTGGAAGTTTTTGTTCACGGTGCTTTGTGCGTAGCGTATTCCGGTCAGTGTTTGACTAGTGAGGCTTTAGGCGGACGTTCTGCTAACCGAGGTGAATGTGCCCAAGCTTGCCGGATGCCCTACGATTTAATCGCCGATGGGGAAGTTGTAAATTTAAAAGAACGCAAATATTTACTCAGTCCTCAAGACCTAGCAGGGTTAGATGTTTTGCCAGATTTGGTGAAATCAGGAGTAACCTCTCTCAAAATTGAAGGTCGCCTGAAAGCTCCAGAGTATGTTGCTAATGTCACCCGTGTTTATCGGCAAGCTTTGGATAGTGTAATGACGGAATTGGAAAGACCTAACTCTCTAACCCCTTTGCCTACAAGGGAAGGGAGGAGAGGTCAATCAGACCAAGAAGACTACAATCTAGAAATGGCATTTTCTCGCGGACTTTACACGGGCTGGTTTGGCGGGATTAATAATCAGGAACTTGTTCACGCCCGCTTTGGTAAAAAACGTGGAGTTTATCTAGGTGAAGTCACCCGCATTCACAACGAACAGGTAACAGTCAAACTGGAAGCACTTGTCAAGCTAGGGGATGGAATTGTATTTGACTGCGGTCATCCAGAGGCGAAGGAAGAAGGCGGCCGAGTTTATGGGGTGATTTCCAAAGGTAAGGAAAGTGTGCTGACCTTTGGTCGAAATGACTTGAACTTACGCCGAGTGCATATAGGCGATCGCATTTGGAAAACCAACGATCCAGAACTCGATAAGCAACTACGTCAGAGTTTTGCTGGCGAGAACCCACAATTTCAGCGTCCCATTGATATGGAAATTTACGGAGAAGTTGGTCAGCCATTGATTGCGATCGCCCGCGATCGACTCGGTAATATTGTACAGGTAGAATCTGCAATTTCTCTGGTGCAGGCGCACACTAAACCCTTAGATACAGAGCGTTTACAAGAACAATTCGGTCGTCTCGGTAACACACCTTTCTGTTTAGGAACCCTAACCAACCACCTCATTGGTGCTATTATGCTACCCGTAAGTGAGTTGAACCGGATGCGGCGGGAAATCGTAGCACAGTTGGAAGAATTGCGAAGTCAACCCAAACGCTGGCAATTACGTTCTGATGTCTCTTTCCAAAACTTACTCCCCTCCTCATTATCCTCATCTCCCAATCTACGGGAAGCTAAAGCTATATCTCCTTCACTCATCGTCCTAGTACGAAATCTCAAGCAACTTCAAGCAGCACTCAAAGCGGGAATCCAAACACTTTACTGTGAATTTGAAGACCCCCGTGCCTACCAAGAAGCGGTGCAAATGGTGCGCCAGCAACAGCAAAAAAACAAAGCAGACAATTCCTCACTTTTAACTGATAACTCAGCATTCCTAACTCCTAACTCCCCACTCCCCACCATCTGGGTTGCACCACCCCGAATTACCAAACCTGGGGAAAACTGGATTTTGCAGCAAGTACGTGCTTGTGAAGCAGATGGCTATCTGATACGGAACTATGACCAATTGCAATTCTTTGCAGCAGACCGTTGTATCGGAGATTTTTCGCTTAACGTTGCTAATCCTTTAACAGCAGACTACTTTCAGCAACACTTTGGTTTAGAACGGCTGACAGCATCCTATGACCTGAATATTACCCAACTACAAGACCTGCTCACCAGTTGTCCACCCCAGTGGTTTGAGGTGACAATTCATCAGCATATACCGATGTTTCACATGGAGCATTGTGTTTTTTGTGCCTTTCTCTCGACGGGTACAGATTACACCAACTGTGGACGACCTTGTGAAAAGCAGGAAGTGAAATTAAAAGACCGTGTAGGCAGCGAACATGTTATTAAAGCAGATGTAGGTTGCCGCAATACTGTATTTAACGGCACTGCTCAAACAGGAGCCGAATACGTACAGCGTCTGATAGAACTGGGATTACGTCACTTCCGCATCGAATTTGTGAATGAGACACCAGAGCAAGTGAGTAAAACAATACATTTTTATAGTCAATTATTGCAAGGTGAGATTACAGGTTCTCAACTCTGGCGAGAGTTAAAGTTGCAAAATCAACTGGGTGTGACTCGTGGCCCTATGGGAGTGTCAGCACTGCGGTCATAATTGATTTTCTGAACGCCCAGCTTGAAAAATCTGCTCGGCGCAGACAACGAGATATTTGGGGTGTGGATTTGTCTGTTTTTACTCAGGAAATCGTCTTTGAGTCAATCATCAACATTCGCCCAAGCCAGAATAACCGTAGTATGATAATACAGTCTAACCAAATTCGAGAACAAGTTAGCCAAATTACCAAGCAATTGCTAGGAGGATTGTAATGCCTAACTGGAGTGCAATTGAAGCAAGTTTTTTACGTCAACCCCACGCGCAACAATTAGGAGAATTGGCAGCTAGTTTGGCACGACTTAACTCTTGGTCACAAAAGAGTGCAATTCGTGAATTAGTTCCAATATTGTTGTCAGAAAGTTTGTTGTACGTGTCTTTAATACAACAAAAAAGTGAAATAAATAATCTTGAATTAAATCAACTCCAAGACTTATTACAAAACTGGATCAATGTTTGGGACAAATCAATGAAAATTACAGATATTGCATCTGTTGCGTCTATTTGGTCACAGCGAGTATTGGAGATGTCGGGTTTGCTAGCTTCTTAAATCGTTGAGTGCATAGTCTCAAGTAATGCGCTTGACCACTTGACCACTGCGATCAGCTACGCTGGGCGGTTACGCCATCGCTCCTCGGTAAATACTGCTGTATCAAAAGTCGGCAGTCGCCTCATCATCTGTGGTAGAGTATTTGGAGGTATAGCAATAAAATAATTATTTTTGCTTGGTAATTAATGAGATTTTGCTACGGGATTATGAGAATACTACACAGCAATTTGCTCCCAGCTAGAATTATCCTCAAGAATATCTATTTCATCTTGAGATAGTATTTTAGATTGCATTTGTTGCAGGTCACGCAGTACCATTTCGGTATCCTCAGCATTAAACTTATAATACTCAGTTAAACTGCCGATGGGATAATTAAATCCCTGATAGCGGTGTTTGAAATACAGTTCAATATTCCCTCTATGCGCCCAGCTTCCCAGTACCTTAATCGCAACAGTTCGGTAGTGTGCAAGTAAATCTCTTTCTACTTCTGCTACTCGCTTGACAACGGGTCTTTGGGTTACTCCTATCTTGTACAAAGTGCCAATATTCGTTTCAATCTCTAAAAAATATAGGCTAGAGGATAGAATACGTTGAAGTTGGGCGCGATATAGCTTCAAATCAGTAAATCGATATGCTAAATCTGGAGCATTTTTGTATTCGGCGTGTTTAAAAGCTAGCTCCAGTTTCAGCAGTTTTTTAAATAATAGTGGCTCCTGTACATCATTGAATTGCCTGAACTCTAACGCTCCAAGAGGAATTTTACCCAAATCACTAAATTCATATTCTGTTGGGGTTAAGTATAGGTTTTTTCTTAACACTCCTGCTTTGAGTAAACCAGAAGTAATTAAGTAGGAACTAATAGGGTAATTTTTGGCTCCGTACTCCTGCCAAAGCAGCTTTAACTGTGCCAAATCCTTGCCAGATAATTGAACGTTGAAATTGTCATAGAGTGGCAGAGTAGGGAATTTTCGGTTAGCGATGGGGCGGCAGGTTTCCTCATTATGAGCAAAATGATGCTCTTTCACCTTGCCTTTTTTAGCAGTTAGACTACTATTACAGTAAGGACACTTAAGTGAAGTCTTACCCCTGTTGATATCTTCAATACATATCAAGATACCTTCTTCATTTACACCATATTTTAGCCACATTGCCACACCATGATTTAGAAGTTGAATTTGCTCTTACCAGTGTGCTTCAACTTTTCAAAAATGTATCTATCTTTTGGATTAGTGTAATGTTGATTTGAAGAATGTAAATGCAATGGAGGGAAGCCGCTTTATTGCATCTGGGTATAAAATTACTAGGAGTCACGAGAAGATCAGCGTTTGCCCTGCTAAAATTATGCGATCGCTGGCGGGCGGTTATGCCATCGCTAACCGACCAAAGTGACTTTTACAGATGCGGTGAAAAGTTAGGACGGCTGCCTCCTGGCAGGGAAGAGGTTTTTAGCTATTTATGCCCTTGACTGATATAGTTAAGTTTATTTGTGTCTTCCTACTTAGCAGCAAAAAAAATTCAATGTCATGTCTAGACTGCTGTATGTGATTGCTGGCTAACGTTCCCGCTCACCGGACGCAAATATCTTTGCATGTGACCGATAACTTGAATTCGTTCCGGTGCAGCGGGGTTGTTATGCAGTGTCCTTCTCAATTTTCTATAGGCAACATCAATTCAACTACGATCGAGCGTTGTTTGCTCAAGTTGCTTTAGAGAATGATCCCAATGCCTAGTGTCACTTGCAGCGATCGCCTCCAGATTCCCAATGCGTTGTTTAAGCTCCTCCAGGGTTTCTGATGGAAACAGAGTTTCATGTCGGTGATCACGCAACTTTCTTAAAACAATGATCGTGCTGGTTACCGCGCCGAGCACGATTATTGCTGGCAAGAAGAGCACTTTCCGATCTTGTCCCTGACTATTGAGCAAGATAGAGATTAAGAACATCACTGTTGCATACGCCCAAATTCTAGAAATAATTGTGACGCGAACGTCTCTTTGAGTTGAAATTGTCACAAGTTCCTCCTACGATTCAGTTACAGCATCTGACTTGTTAAACACGTCACGCAATACATGGTGTACAAGGCTTGAATAGTAATTTGAAAGCAATCGCCCCATCACTCAGCAAACGGACTGCGATCAAGCATTTCATTCCAACTTGATGAAACAAAGCCATGAACGCAACTTCGTCCCACTTCTGCTAGCCAGGTAAATGCGGTGGTATGCGGCTTACGTTTGACTTGTGATACTAACAATTCAGTCATTGCTGCATTAAAGCCGAATCGAGGATACGCATCCAGCACTTGCTCGACTGTTTCTGGTGAAATGTCAGCCATTCGGATGCCTAACACGTCTGCACTTGCTCCCAGATTCACCAAAGCAATTTCGGGCTGTTTGCGCGAACCAATTCCAATGGATGTGTGAAGGGCGACCGCGTCCCAAACGATTTCTGCCTTTTCGTCTGATAGTCCATGCTCCAGAACAAAAGCCTGTGCTGCATCTGCACCATCCACTTCAAATCGCTGTTCCCCATCAAAGCGATCGGTTAGTCCCAAGTCGTGCATCACCGCACCGAGATACAGCAGTTCGCAATCGCACTTGAGTCCATCCCGTTGACCAAGCAAATCGCCAAAGAAAAATGTGCGAATACAGTGGTTACACAAAAAAGTGGGTGACACTTCTGCAACCAGTTGAGTTGCTTTCTGACAAATCTCGCTGTTTGGAATTGAGTGATGAATTGAGGACATATGTGTTTCCTTATTTGATAAATCAACAGTTTCAACATCAAAATTGGTTGAAGTTACGTTCTGAGAGCCGCGCCCAAAGCGCTCTATAAGGGTGGCTCTCAGAAAGTGACGGGTTTTGATCTAAGTGCGTAGCTATATACTATTTGGGATTCGTTAAGCCACCGCCGGAAAAGTTCAGGTTTTCGTCATCATCAGCCGTTCTGCTGCTTTTTGAAGCATTGCGCGAAATTGATTTGCGAACGGTTCATAACGCTGCATTAGTTTTTGCGTTAGCTCAGGACCTGCCAATTCTGGGCTACCTGTACCAAACGGAGGATGAGGTGCATACTCCATTGTTAGTTCTGCTTCCTTCGCCGCCTCTTCACCCCGCAACTCTGCGAGTACCATTAGTCCCGCCTCGAACGACCCAGTCACAGGGCCTGCTGTGAAGCGGTTGCGATCAACGACTACATGACCTCCTGCTACTGGAATCGCGCCAAAGGGAGCAAGTGCCTCGATTGCCTGAAAATTTGTTGTTGCTCGGTAACCAGTCAATAGACCCGCAGCAGCCAACGTCAGGCTACCAGCGCAGATGCCGATGATATATTTGGCGCGACCGCCTCGGTCAGCGAGAAATACCAACGTTTCCTCATCAGACCAGAGATTGGGTGTAGAGGCTCCAACACACAGAAGATCGAGGTTTTGGGGACAATCGGCAAAGGTGGTCGTGGCGTGTATCGGGAAGGGATGCACCATGCCAAAGGATTCAGAATTTTTCTGAGGGTTAGTGTGCTTCCAGAGGAAGTGAATGTCGCAATTTGGAGCATCACAGAACGCTGTGTAGACACCGATAATGTCGGGAACAAAGCAGTTCGGGTCTGCAATAATACCAATTTGTAGGCGATCTAGAGCTTGGGTCACTTTATTTCTCCTGGATATGAATTCTTTTCGGTATTGGATATAACATCTATGCTATAAGTACGACTGGGTTATGCCTAGACCTCGATCAGGTACTCTTTTCGCCATGATGACAATGTCCTTGCAGCATTTATTTCAGGTGAAAGATGAACCAGATCTGCGATCGCACTTGGCACCAAAGTTGAGTGAATATTTTGCCACTAAGCGATCAGGAATCTTCTTCTTCGACCAGCTTTTCGGCGATCGCAAGCTGCAAGCTATGCTGAATGTTGGGCGTTGCTGAATCCAAGTATGAATCATGCGATCGCCTCAAGCTTGCGGGCGCTACACGCCCGCAGCGCCACGGAACCATACTTGAGATAATGTATTACTAATCGAATAGAAAGTTTAAGCATTTCCTCAGACTTAGAGTAACACTCATGTTTTCCGATGTAGCCTAGCTAAATA
>NZ_JABXKF010000063.1 GCF_017115165.1 Nostoc sp. LPT
TGCATCCCGATACAATGTTAATGCGTCCCTCTGCAATGCCAATGCATCCCGATACAATGTTAATGCGTGCCCTACAATGCCATTGCATCCCCCTGCATTAAAAACGCTACGCTTTTACGCAAAATTGTCTACTACACTATGGCGCACACTGCGGTTCGATACGCTTATTTATGTATTTTTTGTTACTGGAAATTCAAAAATAATGAAGAGTGAAGAATCAAAATTTGAATCCTTCACTCTACCTTATTCTATATTTCTAAGATTCTCTTCCCGATGCCCAGGTATCACGCCATTTGACAGTACCTTCTTTCGCAATCACCCAGCGGCGATTTACGAGATTTTCGCGCAGAGGCGATCGCCCTTCCCGCCACATGGCATATTTATAAGCAATCAGCTGACCAGCACTTTCATCAAAGGGAATCTCAGCAAACCAAGTATTGGTGTTGATGTACTCTAGGGGATAGGCTTTGCCAATATCCCAGTTACCTAACTCTGGGCAATCTCCTGTCACCACAACGATTTCCCCAGGTTTGGTCTCCACGCCATTGAGTTGGACGCGGACAATTGTTTGTGCTTTTATCCGTTCGCCAACGTGGCTGAAAACAATTGCTCCCCTTTCTTCTAGTACTAAGTCATAAATCTTGCCATCTTTTACCTCATACTTGTTGCGAGTCACCACGCAGGTATGTTCGCCATCGGGCAATTCTGTTTCTACTTCTGGTAAAGTAACTTCTCCTCCCCGGTTTAAAGCGACAAAACACAGGGAGTCACGATAGCGGCGTACATAGCAGTAAACATCCGGTGTTAAGTATTTTTGCCAGTGGCTACCCATTGATACGGCTGGATTCAGTCGTCGTAAGCCAGACAGCAGCCTGATGCAACGATAAATCTCACTCTCTGTATCCCAACTTTCCATCATTGGGCGGTTATATGGGTCGTTACCGCCATCGGTGTCGTTATGCAGATACTGTTCTGTGCCGTAATATATGCAAGGAATGCCGCGACAGGTCATAATTAAAACGATCGCAACCTTCAGCATCGCTGGATCGGGGTTCAGCGATTGGAAGCGGCACATATCATGGTTATCGATGAAGGTAACTAGCTCTGTTGCCCCGTTGTAGCGATAATCCTGGTCAAAAATGTATTGAATTGTTTGGAATCCGTTTTCTGAACCTTGCCCTAGTGCAGCTCGAATTGCCACACACAACCCAAAGTCTAGAAGTGTCATGCCTGAGTGGTTAACAAATTCCACTGAGAGATCGTCAGTTGGATTACTGTAAATCCATTCACCAAAAATAAATACATCTGGTTTGTGATTCGTCATCTCGCCAGTGAATTCTTGCCAAAACCAAATCGGCATGTGCTTGACAGTATCCACCCGCAGTGCATCCACACCCCGGTCTAGCCATTGTTTAATTGCTGACTTGATATACTGACGATATTCAGTATTATTTTCATTGAAGGTTGCTAGACCAGATAGTTCACAGTTCTGTACTTGCCAATCGTCTTCCCAATTTTGCACTTCGCCATAGTGGTGATACCAATTATTAGCGTCATCATTGAAGTCAGCAATTTTGACACCATCATCATACAATTCACCTTTACTACCGCTAGTATCAGGTGTACTATGGTTGCAGACAATATCTAGCACTAGCTTCATATTGCGCTTGTGCAGTTCTGTAATTAACCGATCAAAGGTTGTATTTTTTTCTTCTTGAGTGGCGTTTAAAGAAGGGTTCTCTCCCTCAGCAATGTATCGAGGATTGAGCCGTTTAAAGTCTTTTGTCCAATAGCCATGTATTGCTGCATTGCCAACAAATAACTCTTCAACCTGCTCGAACAGTGGAGTTAGCCAAAGAGCGGTAACTCCCATATTTTTGAGATAATCTAATTTATCGATGACGCCTTGCAAGTCGCCACCCCAGTACTTACCCCAATCCTGTCTAGTTGAATCGTACAGTTCTGAGTTTGCACCTTCGCTGTTATCTGGATCGCCATCATAAAAGCGATCGACTACGAGAAAATAAATTGTTTCCTGACGAAATTCAATATCTCTGGTGTAAAGGAACTCTAGAGCAATCTCAATATCTAGCTGCGGTTCTTGTATAAGAGCTTCTACGTTTTCCTTTGCAGGATCTACTTTATATTGATCTGGTGAAAACTGGGATGGTGGGGTTTGTACCATAAAAAAACTCAAAATTTCATCTAATTCACACTTGCAGAACCAACAGTACAACGTTTCGAGTATTGTGTGTTACTACAAACTTCGGTATTGTGACATCCTGCCTATGGTGTAGGTATCTATCGCTAGCTAGTTTATAATTCTATCGATAGATATAATTCATTTGCTATAGGATAAAAATAAAAGAACATAGCAGTTATTAACGATAATTGCTCGCTCACAAAAATTTACAATATTTAATTAAGTTGACTTGCGGTAAATACTGAGTTTAGCTCATGTTTAAGTGTATATTAGATAATAAATTTGAGAACACCTCAACTCCTTGGAGATGATTTGTCAATAAAGTTTTGTTACCTGAAAATACTGAGTCAACCACGTATAAGCTAACTTTTTCTCTAGAAGATTCGCTCCATTGGTAAACTGACCATTGTCACTTTCAATCTGTTATTACTATCAAGGAATTAATTTAGGTAGCAATTATGACCAAATATGACAAGGTTTTTAACTCACCAAAGACATCAGAGGAATCACTAAGTCCAGAGGAAGCGGTGGCGGCGATCGCAACTGTGACTGCGATCGCTGATTCATTTATTGAAGAGGTAGATGCAGAAAGTTTAGCGGGTATCCTCTGGGAATTCGAGGTTTTTGAGGAATACTCAGAAGATGAAATTGCAGAAATCGTTGATAGACTGATCTCCATTGCAGAAGAAGAGGGAATTGGGCCCCTGTTTAATGCCGCCAAAGTATCTCTCTCAGATGAATTAGTGCTAGATGGTTTTGCTGCTGGGGTAATAGTGCTTTTAGACGATGAACTCGCCATTCCCAAACCGAAACAAATCTACCTGAAAAAGCTACAAGCAGCTTTAGAACTTGAGGATGAAGAAGCAGAGGAAATCATCAAGGAGGTAATCGCAGCCTTTAAAGAAGCAGAAGATGAAGAATATACAGACGACGATGATGATGAAACAGTGGTCATCGAAGATTTTAGTGAACAAGCATATCAATCCCCATTAGGTAATTTTACCGTACCGATTCCGGTCGATCCGCAGCAGGGCGGTAGAATTCAAAGTCAAGAAGGAGTAGTTGGCTTTTCTGATGACATCGGTACTTTGTTGAGAATCGATTATTATCCTTTCCCCCTAGAACAGTTAGAGGAACTGGAATCTGTTGGACAAGAAGAATATTTACAAACAATTTTAGTAGACAAGTATGTACCCCAAGCGATTTTTGCCAATGTACCAGATGCTTCTGTGGAGTATACCGAATATCTAAAAGATACTTTGCGAGGCGCTTACTACGTGTTAATCGATATGCCCAAAGGTTCCACAATTTCTAAGCAGGAAAATAATGGAACTGCAATCAGATTAGATGCATACCGGGGGTTGCTCACCTTTATCAGTGGTGAATTTTTATATATAGTTAGTAGTCAGCACAGCTTTATTGACGGCGAAACTCCCGATTCCCTTGAAGAAGAAGCCGAAGACATCAAGGAGAGTATTTTAGAGTTTGTTGAGACTATAGAGTTCACTTAGTACAGCTTTGCCTAAAAACGTAGCGTTTTTAATGCAAACCAATGTATTAACAATGCAAACCGATGCATTAACAATGCAAGCCGACGTATTAACAATGTAAACCGACGTATTAACAATGCAAGCCGACGTATTAACAATGTAAACCGATGCATTAACAATGCAAGCCGACGTATTAACAATGCAAACCGATGCATTAACAATGCAAACCAACGCATTAGGATTACAGAGTCTTGCAAAATTTAATTCGCTACGAATTACAGATGCAGTGCAATATGCAAACACGCCATCGCTAAATGTCTCAAACCGATTCCGGCTCATTAATGACTTCATTGCTCTCAATACGCTTGGGATAAGCCTTTTTTCTCTCCCCCTGCTCCCCCTGCTCTCCCTGCTATCCCCTGCTCAACGAATAAATTTCCTTAACCCAAGCGTATTCTCATTCCTCTCCCTCCCAGCGCTCTCTGCCATAGATAAACTGGGATTGCTCTCCCAATGCTTGACCGTGTTTCCATAGCCGCATTCCCAGTGCCAGCTGATCGCCTTCCCAAGCGGAGAGTGCTTCCGAGACATCCTGATGATCCATCAGGGCATCGACGAGCGCGATCGCGTTTGCTGCCGCTTTTGAGGTACTTGCTGCGGTGTGCGGGCGGGGGATGAACGCTGCATCTCCCACCAAGGCAATGCGATCAAAAGTCATTTTGGGCACACCCAGATCCAGAATAGCTTGTACAAACGGTTCTTTTGTTGCTGCCACTAGCTTTTGAAACGGAGTAACTAAGACTCGATTCGCATACGCTCGCATCTCTTGTTCTACAGATGGCGCGATCAGACCGGGTGGAATCGAGAAATCTCGACGCTTGCCGTACTTATCAGTCAGAATGTGCGGCAATTCAGTTGTTTGATCGTAATTGACATACCACACCCAATTAAAGCGACGTTCTCCCGGCACAAGCGATTCATTCTCGCCTGGAATGACGTATTGCAAGATGTGTGAATTGGGAAACTGATAGAACACAAAGCGCTCGGTAAAAATGGCAGCCGTTTCTGGGTCTAGCTCCCATTCATCGACTAAGCCGCGATAACCGACATAGCCTGCATACTGGGGTGTGTAGCTAGGCAGCAGCAATTGGCGGATGGTCGAATTCGGCCCATCGGCTCCTACCAATAAATCGCCCGTCTCACGAGTACCATCCTCAAAGATGGCTGTCACCTGATTGCCGTTTTGCTCAATCTCGCTCAAGGATTTCCCTTGATGGTAATGCTCATCTGGAAACTGCCGCCGCATTGAAGCGTAGAGCAAGTTCCAGGAGGTCAAGGTTTGACGCATCGGCATTCGTTGAATGCTGCCATTCTGCTTCAAGTAATAGCGCTCCTGTGCCACGACACCCAGGTTATCCTGGAGAATGCCTGCGCGTTGAAACGCTTCAATCACATCAACCTGGAGCACAATGCCGCCGCCGCGACTGTCGAGCGTATGAGCCGATCGCTCATAAATATCGACTTGCCAACCAATTGATCGCAGCAGGGTTCCCGTAAATAATCCCGCCAGTGATCCACCGATCACAATGGCACGACGATCAGTAGCGTTCATCTGTTTTCCTCCAGATATTGATGCACAAACGTAACTGCCATCGCCCCTTCTCCCACAGCAGAAGCGACACGCTTGACTGAGCCGTGGCGCACATCTCCTGCCGCAAACGAGCCAGGAACACTGGTTTCTAAGAAGAACGGGTCGCGATCGCAAGTCCAGCCTGCTGGCGGATGACCTGCTTTGAGCAACTCTGATCCAGTGATCAGATAGCCTGCATCATCTCGAATAATCGGAGTATCCTTTGCCCAGTCCGTGTTCGGAACACCGCCGATACACACAAACAATCGCTGAGTATCGACCCGTTGCACAGTTCCAGCCTGCCCATCTGCGATCGTGATTGCTCGCAGAATTGTGTCCCCATCTAATCCTGTAACTTGAGCGTTGAAGAGGACTTCGATGTTAGGAGTGCTGGTAATTCGATGAATTAAATACTGTGATAGCGTTGCTGCTAGATTGCTGCCGCGAATCAACATTGTCACCTGTTTGGCATAACGCGAGAAGTGTAGTGCTGCCTGACCTGCCGAGTTACCACCGCCCACTACAAACACATGCTCATTACGACACATTGGCGCTTCACTTGCGCCAGCCCCGTAAAATACGCCCAGATTGAGAAATCGGTCTTCATCTGGAACATTCAGCCGTCGATACTCCACACCTGTAGCACAAATGTTGGTACGGGCAATCATTTTGCTGCCGTCTGCTAAATCAACATAAATGTGATTGTCTTTAAACTCAGCTTTGATGCCTTCGCGCAACAGCAACAGTTCAATCCCAAACTTAACAGCTTGCTGCCGCGCTCGTTCAGCTAAATCTGCCCCGCGAATTCCTTTGGGAAAACCCATGTAGTTCTCAATCAGTGAACTCGTACCCGCTTGTCCACCCACCGCGTGACGCTCAATCAAAACCGTGCGTAGCCCTTCGGATGCAGCATATACTGCCGCACTCAAGCCCGCCGGGCCTGCTCCATAAATTGACAAATCGTATTTACGGAATTTTGGCTGTGTCACCCAACCCAGTCGTTGAGCAATTTCTCGAATCGAAGGCGAGAAAAGTTGCGTGCCATCTGGAAACTCAACCATTGGCAAGCGGAGATCGCTTAGGGCTGAAAACCCTAGTTCGCGATCGCAGTCTTGATCATTTGTAAGTTCAATCCAATCAAATTCGACCACACTGCGATTCAGGAAGTCTCGAATTTCATAGGCTTCTGCTGAATTCGGTAAACCATAGAGCCGAACTTTTGCAGCAGATTGTGCAGTTGTTTCATTTGTCATTGTTTTGTCACTATCGATTTGAGTTGTGGGCGTGATTAAGCCTTTGCTAATTCATTCACTGCTTGTTGCAATGCTGCCAGAAAGACTTCAACTGATTGTGCTCCAGATATGATTTCTCGACCAATGCGAATGGCCGGAACACCATGAATTCCTTGGGCGATCGCCTGTTGTTCTAAGTCTTTGACTTCTTGAATTCCTGCTTCTGATTCCAGAAACGCCTTTACTTGAGCAGCATCAATCCCGATCTCTGCTGCCAAAGTTGCTAGAGTTTCAACATTACCAATGTTTCGACCTTCTGTGAAATAGGCATTGAGAATGCGGACAGTCATCTCAGTCGCTTTGCCCTGATTGCCTGCAAACCAGGTCAATCGATGTGCTTTCAGGGTGTTGGGTGTGACGCTCATCAGGTCGTAGCGGAAGTTAATACCATCAGCTTGTGTTGCTTGCACCGTTTTTGCATCCAACCCTTGTGAGTATTCCCAACTGCCAAATTTGCCAGTGCGATAGGCTTTGCGATCCATTCCGGCTGCTGGCATTTGCGGATTTAGCTCAAAGGGAAACCAGAGGTATTCAATCTCAACAGCAGAATTTAGTTGGGCGATCGCTTGATTCAACCGTGTTTCTGCAACTAAACACCAAGGACAAATGAAATCAGAAGTAATTGCGATCGTCAGCGTCATCGTTGCCTCCTTTGGGACTGTTCTGCAACTGTTGATAGTTTCACTTTAATCTCAATTGAAAAGAATGTTAATCTACTAAATACGCTAAACACTTTTGCGTTTTTTGCAATAAGTAGTTGAAGGAAATGCGATGGATCAACTGGCAGCGATGCGATCGTTTGTCAAAGTCGTAGAAACTGGTGGCTTTTCGGAAACTGCACGGCAGTTAGAGTTAGCCGTCTCCTCGGTGACGCGCCAAATCAATTCCCTGGAAGCAATGCTGAACACTCAGTTACTTAACCGCTCCACGCGCAGCATCACGCTCACACTACAGGGGCAGAAGTACTACGACAAAGCCGTGCAAATTCTGCAAGATGTAGAAGAAGCCAATATTTGTGTTAGAGAACAGGGTGATATTCCGCACGGCACTTTGCGAATCAGTCTGCCTGTGACATTTGGGCGGTTGCACATTGCTCCGATTCTGAGCGATTTTCTGATTCAGTACCCAGAAGTGAAACTCGACCTCCAACTGAGCGATGGACTGGCAAACCTAGCAGAAGCCGATCTAGATATGGTCATCCGCATCGGCAACCTTGATCGCTCCAATGCCAATCTAATGCTTCGTAAACTCGCGACCTACCATCGCCTAGTCTGCGGTAGCCCAGCCTATTTTAAGCAACAGGGTAAACCGAGTCATCCAAACGACTTAACTCAGCACAATTGTTTGCTGTTTGCTTATTCCACAAATCATCAAATCTGGCGCTTCCAGCGTGAGACAGAAGTGTGTGAAGTGAAAGTGAGTGGATCTCTAGTGGCAAACCATTCGGAGGTGCTGCGTCAAGTTTGTTTAGATGGCAGTGGTTTGGTCTTGATGCCAACCTGGTTGATCGGTGAAGATATTAAAGCTGGACGATTGCAGGCAGTGTTGTCTGATTTTCAAATCTCTCCACAAACTGATCGAGATACAGGCGTTTATGCGTTGTATTTACCCAATCGTAAGCACTCGCGACGCGTTCAAGTGTTTATGGATTTCCTGATTCAGCAATTTGGCAATCCGCCCTACTGGGAGACAGAAAGTTTGGCTTGTAGCACTTTCCACTCAGACAGTTGACTTGAGCATCCTTGTATTCCCCCATTAGCTACACCCGTTCTAAATTCAGTGTCCATAACTCATCAACTCATCTGATGTACATTTGGAAAGGGCGATGTCTGACGACAAGCCTGGAGAAGAGAGGAAGTCTCCGGCTCCGCACTGGGTGTATACACTTGTAATTTTTCATGACAATAACCCTGCTGAACAATCGCTATCAAGTTATCCAGGTAATCGGCGCTGGTGGGTTTGGAGAAACCTTTCTAGCAGAAGATGTCCACATGCCTTCTCGCCGTCGCTGTGTAATTAAGCAACTAAAACCGATAACCAATAATGACCCGCAAACCTACCAACTTATCCAACAACGGTTTGAACGGGAAGCAGCAACCTTAGAGTATTTGGGTGAAAGTAGTCACCAAATTCCCAAACTCTACGCTTACTTTTCTGAAAACGGGCAGTTTTACCTCGTCCAAGAATGGATTCACGGCCAAACCCTAACAAAAATTGTCGAAGCCAAAGGATTTGAGGATGAAACTGCTGTTCGGCAAATTCTCTTGAGTCTGCTTTCAGTTTTAGATTATGTTCACAGTAAAGGCATTATTCACCGGGATATCAAGCCAGATAACATTATTCTGCGTTCTGCTGATGGCAATCCAGTTTTGATTGATTTTGGTGCAGTCAAAGAAACAATCCGTTCAGTGGTGAATTCTCCAGGATACCCCACGCGATCGCTTGTCATTGGTACGCCTGGATATATGCCTAGCGAACAAGCCGTTGGCCGCCCAGTTTATGCCACTGATATCTATAGCTTGGGTTTAACGGCGATTTATCTGCTGACTGGTAAACACCCACAAGGATTACTAACCGATCTGAAAACTGGGGAAATACTTTGGCAGCAGCACGCCCCTAACATCTCTTCCCAATTGGCGGCGGTACTCAATCAGGCAATTAGGCCTCATGCTGGCGATCGCTACAGCACTGCCAGTAAAATGCTATATGCCTTGCAATCAGCTACAAATACTTCTACAATCATTTTTTCTCCCACTGCTACCTCGACTCGACAAACCCAGCCATTATATTCCCCGCAAAAAAATTCTGCGATTCCAGGGTCTTCCACTTCTGGAAGCTGGCAAAAATCTGCTGTGATTGTTGGTAGTTTGCTCATCGGTGGTTTGATTGGTGCAGTAGCAATTCCTAGCATCATTCGTCAGCAACAACCAGAAACAACGATTGGCACAAGTCCCACGCCATCTCCAGAATCTTTTCCGACTTCTGCATCTACCGAACCACCTGTTTCCTCCCAAACCTCTCCAGTTCCAGTTATTCCTAGCTCACCACAGCGACCAATCTCTAATCCCCCAGTTGTATCCATACCACGGCCAGAAAAAGAGCCTGTCACTTCAGATACTCCAGCACCGATAGCAGTATCCACACCACAGCCAGAACCAAAGAATGAGGCGAGCCCAGTTCCCAAACCACAAGTTCGTTCCAGACCACAAAATAGCGATCGGCCGCCTAGTAAATTAGCTACCACTAGCCAAAGCGTTCCCGCATTTCCTACAGGTACATCAAGAAGTGACGTAGAAGCGACCCTCGGTAAACCAAATCAAGATTTAAGAGGTGCATGGGGTAAGACTCGTGCTGTCGTTTACAAATTAGTGCCCAACAAAATTGACCTTGGCTACTTATTTGATCGTAATTCTAAAGTGCTACGCCAAACTGAGGTATCTTTTGCCCAATCAGTAGACCCACAGGTAATGGAGACTACCTTAAATGGAATGTTAAAAGGGCAAACCACTGAAGAGATTAAGCAGGGACTCAAACAGGTACAACAGCGCCAATCTGATAATTTTAGTTTTACGAATGGCTCAGTCAAAGGTCAAATTATTCGTCAAAAATGTGATTTTATTTACATCAGTATTTGGGATGTAGATTTACATGATTTTGTGAATCCATCTACAGCCAAACAATGTTAATGTTCTGAGAAACATTGTTCTCAAAAGTTAGATTTTAAATCTAGCTACTATCGGCCTTAATTGCATCAAAGATTGTGGCTCAAAAGCAGAATAAGTAATTTTGGATTAGTAAAACAGGATAAATTTGAGTGTGTTGTTTGACAATAAAATGGCTTTCGCAGGATTTTGTATTTTATAAGACAATTCAGTATTCAATATAGTCCATAAAAAACGGGCTTTACTTGGGCTATAATCAACACAATTTCGGTATTGTAAAATACAAAAACCCAGTTTTTAGAATTAGTGTAAGTAAGTTGGCACAATAAAACCAAACTATGTGAATAAAGATAAACTAGGCTAAAACCCCTTTTCCCCCTGCCTTCTACCTCCAGCAAGAACTGCCTTATCCCAACGACAAATTTTTACGCCGTCCTACTTATTTGTTTTCTAGTTTTTGCAACTTAACACACGAAAATCTATCCTTCCCATGTCCAATGCCCAATATCCATTTTCAAACTAAGTTTTAAATTCTTAATCTTCATAAAGTTATAAATACCATTATTAAGTTTTTAATAATACTTGTCTCAGCTTCTACATTCATGTCGTAAAGTGCGATTGGAATTGTGTAATCTGAAGACAGCAAAGCTAAATTATTCAATTGAGGTCTGATGACTCCTACAATTATGCGTCAGCTTTGGTCAGTGGTTGAAACCGCGCAAGCCAAGCTCCTTTTACAACTGGATGATGCTAGCTTGGTGCAGTGGTTAGTAAAACAAACCGAAACGCAAGTGTTGTTAGATTCTAACGAAACTGATTTTCTTAGCCACTACATTCAATCTCGACTAGCCCTTATACGTGATATTGCCCATGAACGCCAGTGATCGCGATGCCTACGGCGGGCTACGCTAACGCAAAATCAAGATAAATAGATTGATCGTCAAGTGTTATTACTGTTGACTATTAGCTTTTGGGGAAAAATAACCTTCCACTAAGCAGTCAGAGCCGACTACACGCCAACGAACGCGTTCTAAAGACAACGCCTCAGTCATGGTAGTAAAACCTAAATCGCCCACTGGTGTGGGAGCAATACTACCACCAATGATTTTTGGGGCAATAAATGCCAAAACTTTTTGCACTGCTCCTTGAGCGATCGCACTAGCAGCTAAGGTACCACCACACTCCCACAGCACGCTACAAAAACCTCGTTCATATAAGTACGCCATTGCCTCATCCGGTATAAGTGATGCTAATTCCACCACCTCCACACCCTGTTTGAGCAACAGTTCTTGAAAATCGGGGTTAGCACCCTTCTGTGTCAATACCAAAGTTGGAGCATCCGCAGTTTGCCACAGATGGGCACTTGCGGGTAAGTTGAGATGGCGACTCATCACCACCCGCAGGGGATTATGTACCCCCACCTGATGGCTGGTTAAGTAAGGATTATCTTGTCGGACTGTATTACCGCCGACAATTATGGCATCACAAGCCGCTCGCACTAGATGTACTTCACTGCGGGCTTCTTGACTTGTCACCCAAGCGCTATGACCAGAGGTAGTAGCAATTTTGCCATCTAAAGTCATGGCATATTTTAAAATTCCCAAAGGTCGCTTGTAGAGAATGCGATGCACAAAAGCTTCGTTTAACTGATGACAGGCTGACTCTTCTACTCCTACCAACACTTCGATCCCCGCCGCCCGTAAACGGGCGATACCACCTCCAGCCACCAGTGGATTGGGGTCAACCATACCCACTACTACTTTTGCCACCCCTGCTTCGATCAATCCTTCCGAACAAGGCGGAGTGCGCCCGTAGTGGTTGCAAGGTTCGAGGCTGACATAGATTGTTGCACCACGAGAGCGATCGCCTGCTGCTTTTAAAGCAAACACTTCTGCATGAGGCTCACCTGCGCGAGGATGAAATCCTTCACCAACAATCTCGCCATCCTTGACAATCACTGCTCCCACTAACGGATTTGGCGAAGTCCGCCCTAAAGCACGGCGAGCCAGTTCCAAACACCGCAGCATCATGCGAGAGTCAAAGTCACTTCCTACCTTTTGCTTCGGTGGTGAATTCGAGCCAGCTGCTGACTCCACTATTCGTGTATTTTCCTGAGTGTAATTTGGTAAAGATGCATCTGCTTGAGCGACCACTGGGGAATTATCCATAATTTTAGGCAATACTGTAAATATTCTGCACGCGATTGCGCAGCCTCTCCACAAAAGAATCGCGCTTTGCTCCTGATAATTAAACAGTAATATCTAGGCGCTATTATTGGCTGTCTCAACTTACATGAGTCTGTAATATTCACACTTACAGTTCAGGGTAACTGAAAGTTTGAGACATTTCAAAACCCTTCATTTGGATGAAGGGTTAATAGCATCAGGTCAGAGGAATTATTCTACACAATTCCTGGAACAGTAGATTTACGACTTTACTCATGAGCTTGCCTTGAATGTGCTTACCACCTAGCGGGACTTAAACATTTTTGAAGCAAAAACAAGCCTCAAACCCATACACAGCAGGAAAATACACCAAATCAAAAATGCTTGCAACCCAAATATATCAACAAACCAGGCAAATAGATGTCCAAATCTCTCTGTATATACATTTGAGGCTTTTTTCTAGCTACTTTTTGTCTAAGTCCCACTATATCCTCATTGTGGCTCGATGATTGAACCCATAAACAAAATGTTTCCCGTCTGATTATCTCTAATGGCACAGAAAAAGGGACGATCAACAATCATTCGGAATGGTTCTGGTTCTTGTCTCAAAGATGTTGTTACTATTCCCACTGAAGTAGCGGCTGCCGCTTCAGTGCCTTCTTCATTTACTTCAACAAAAGTTTTATGCTTAACTTGGCTAATAGCAAAATTTTTACCCATGCCAGAAAAATTGGCTTTGTTGCTGAAAGCCTCCCCCATGCCTAAAGTTTTTAAAGCATCATTGAGTGTAATATCGTAATCTGTTTTGAAGCGGGGTAGGCGAATAAATCCTTTTTGGTTATTGAACTGAGTCATCCATTTTTCCCAATTCTCAACATTCAAGTTTTGAGAAAACGCTTTGAGGTTAGAATTATTTTTGGGTAGAAATATATAAAAACTTATCTTACCATCTTTACCATAAGGTAAACTAACTGCCTGAAATTTTTCGCTTTCATAGTATCTATAATCACCCTCCTGTGACATCATTGGGTGTTGTTTTTGCCTGCTAGATGTGATGTAAAAAGGGTATGGAGCAGTTTGCTTTTTGTCAAACTCTTTACTCCAATTACCTTTAAAATATATGGCATTAATCAGGAATAACACCTGATCTGGTTCAATTTTTTCAACTATTTTAGTGATTTTGCCGTTAGTATTTTCTTTGACCCAGTTATTGATAATACTAGATGCAGCGGCATCTTTAAAGTTTAAATTGCTGACTTTGGCTTGATAGAAGTCCTGGGTTCTATTGATAAAGTCTGGCGCAAAGCTAACATCTTGATTGGCCCAAAGTGAGTTAGCAATTTTCAATTGCACTTTCGTATCTGAATTATCTAAAAGCTGTTTTAATACCGCCGCGTAAGAAGAGTTGATTTCTGGTAGATCCATCCCCTGTAATTCCAGGGTTTTTGCCATTGCTTGTTGAGTCGAGCCGCTAGCGCCGTTGTAAGTCATAGCAAGAGCGATCGCAACACTTGAAGGTGAGATAAAAATATTTGTCTCACCCCGATCGTTTTTCAGAACTTCTGAAAATAGTTTGAAGCCAAATTTATTGCTAGACTCAACGATTTTTGTATCAGTTTTGGCTGTTTTTTTTTGCAATGGAGTTTCTGGCTGAGGTAAACTAGATTGGGCAAGGGCACTTTTATTACTATCTACTTGAGAACACCCTAATACACTGAATAGAACAACACTTGCAGCAGCCAGCGCATAACGTCTGCCCAGGCTAACACCGTAACGTCTTTGCAGGAAATTTTCTTTCGCATCACTCAATTTATGGCGATTCATTCTGCTACCTCACTTGCCAAAGATTCCCGATTGTTCTTAGAGTTGACGCAGATACTGTGTCAATGACTAACTATTGCATTTACTCCAATGCAAAAATGGGACTGTTACAGTTTTCGTAACAGCAAATTAGTAGCTTAGAGGAATTAAACACAACTTGTGGAGTTGCTAATTCCTTATTGAGAAGGCTATACAGACGAGTTATAAAAAATTTTGATTTTTAAGAATTTTTCTCTTTACGTATAAACGTATTGTAAGCTACGTAATCATAAAATAATCACTTCTGTGAGGTTTTTATAAATCGAATAACGTTTTTTAGAGGCACGAAATCTCGTTCCCCTGCTCGATATGGGAACGAGAAAAACGCTGTAATTTTACACAGATATTTGTGCTAATCTATTTCAATTAATAGGTACAGTCCACCAAGCTAAACTGTAGGGTTGAGTCGCTTCATTCAGCTTTTGACGAAACTGGACACGGATTTTGTAATTGCCAGTAGCACTAACGGGGCAGAAAATGTGTTCTACACTATCAATTTGGCTGATTGAGGAGCAAACAGCACCAGCATCAGAATGAGGAGCATCAGCTTTTACTAAGTACAGGTCAAGATTATTCAAACCGCGATCGCGAAAATTTTCGCCTACGTCATATTGCTGGTTTTTATTTTTATCGTTGAGTTCTACCAATCGATCCCAACTCAGGGTGACAGCAACAAAACTTCCCTGCTTTAACGGTTTTGCTAATATATAGTCAATAGATGCTCCAACATCAACTGTGCGATAATCCCAACCGATAGCCGACACCGCAGCTGATGCCTGCCATTGACCAGCACTAAATTGTTGATAAGCACGAAATGCATTCAAATGACCCGCTCCCATTTGGGCATCCAAGGGAATTTTTGGATCTTTGTAAGCATCAGAATCTAGCCAGTTTTGATTTTGCTTATCAATTAGCGTCCGAGTCATTCCCAACTTTAAGCCATCGCCGCTATCTAGAAGTTTGTCTGCTGAATTCAGCAACACAGCTTTCATCACTTGATGACGCCGAGAATCGACGCTCCAGTGGGGTTGTTTTGTCCGCATTTGTCGGTTAGCAAGTTCTTGTAACAGAGCAACAGTAGCTGTAACTTGAGGTGCTGCAAAACTTGTACCTGTAACCTTGTTCAATTTGCCGTCTGGATTGAGCAAAAGAATATTATTCCCCGGAGCAACTAAACTGATAGCGCGACGCCCATCAAGATCAAATTCCCTTCCAGCGAGTCTTCCATTCACACCTTGGTTAACACCCGCCAGATTAGCCACGTCTACTTTGTTAAAAACTCCCCCTCGGCGGGATGAAAAAGCCACGTTTATTCCGTTAAAATTGTCTGTGGGAATAGGAATACCGCCTTTCCCCTGGTTGCCAGCGATCGCATACAAAACATCATGAGCGCGACTAGACCAGTCAACACATAAAGTTAGTAAAGCATTGCCGTCTAAAGTAGCTTCCGGTCGAGGATCGCGGCTCAGAGGTTCCCCAAAGCTAAAGTTAATCGCACGGACATCGCCACCATTTTGGAGCGCTATGTGCTGTGCCGACAAGCACTCTTCTGGCTGACCCATATTTTTAGTCGAACCCACCGCTGATGAATACAATCGCGCTCCTGGAGCAACTCCTGGCAGAGCTTTGTCTTGACTCACCATCACACCAGCGACATTGTAGGCGTGGGGGTCAACACCAGTATTAGACTTAGCTGGACCATTGCGTAAGAAAACCGCAGCTACAGATATAGCACGATTTTTAGACACCGCCTTATCCCACCCAAACATTCCTGGCCGACCAATTTCCACTTGCCCAATAGCAATCTTACGACCGATTAAATTATAAGGAGGTTTGTGTAGCTTCAGAGCATCAATGCCATTAGTTCCTAGTCCAGATTCTAAAGCTGAAGCAATTACCGGCGCACTCAGACAAGAAGCAGTTAATCCCCAAAATATCCAGGTTAATTTTTTAGTCATTAGTTATTAGTCATTAGTCATTAGTCATTAGTCATTAGTCATTGGTTATTGGGTATTGGGCATTTTGGGAAAAGCAGTTCCGTTAGCGGTAGCGGGGCGTTTAGCCCGTTCTGAGTAAAGAAGTGAAGAAGTGAGATTTCCCACTCAGCACTTAACACTCAGAATTTCTGAAGGGCATTAGGCATTGGGCATAAATTATTCTCCTTGTCCCTAATCCCCATTACCCAGTCTCCAATCCCCATTACCCCTTATCCCCAGAGGGGGCCCCACCTTCCCCAGTCCCCAAAAAACCGGGATCAAAATTATGAGTCTTGCTCAATGTTTTGTTACAATGCGTACAGACGAGGACGCTTAAAAATCCACTAGCCATGACCCAAAACCTATCTCAAAAGCCCATTGTAATTGCTCCATCTATCCTATCAGCCGATTTTAGTCGTCTGGGTGACGAAATTCGCGCCATAGACGCGGCTGGAGCAGATTGGATTCATGTTGATGTAATGGATGGTCGTTTTGTACCTAATATTACGATAGGCCCTCTGATTGTGGAGGCGATTCGTCCGATTACAACCAAGCCACTGGATGTCCATCTGATGATTGTGGAGCCAGAAAAGTATGTAGAGGATTTTGCTAAGGCGGGTGCCGATCATATTACCGTACACTGCGAACATAATGCTTCTCCACATCTGCACCGCACCTTGGGGCAAATTAAAGAGCTTGGTAAAAAAGCTGGAGTTGTACTTAATCCTGGTAGCCCTCTAGAACTAATTGAATACGTTTTAGATTTGTGCGATTTAGTACTAATTATGAGCGTCAACCCTGGTTTTGGTGGTCAAAGCTTTATCCCTGGTGTGTTACCCAAAATCCGCAAGCTGCGCCAAATGTGTGATGAACGTGGTCTTGACCCGTGGATTGAAGTAGATGGGGGACTGAAGGCAAATAATACCTGGCAAGTTTTGGAAGCGGGAGCCAATGCGATCGTCGCCGGTTCAGCTGTGTTTAACGCTAAAGATTATGCTGAGGCTATTACAGCAATTCGCAACAGCAAGAGTCCTACTCCAGAATTAGCCAAGGTTTAATTCGTTTTTGAATTAACCAATCATTAAACATGGAAGTGAAAAAGAATGTAGAGACGTAGCACCGCTACGTCTCTACAAGGGTTTTAGATTAATTTCACCAGATGTCTATTCTCCACAAAAAATAAGGTGGGCAATTTGCCTACCTTATTTATTTTTATATACAGATAAAAAACTGGAAGCTATTCAAGTTTTGAACTTCCAGTAATTGCTATATAAATTGAAAGTTTAGAAACTAAAGATAATCCAGGTTGGGAGGACTAGGATTACAATAGTCGAAAGAGAAGCGTATGAGCTACTAGTTCTACCAGCCAAGGACAACAATTTCACCGTAACTTTTCTATTTCCGTTCCTAGAATTGATGTTAAGCGTTTGCAATATTTAACTAAAGCAACACCAACCACAGGATAGAAAGTTTTATCAGCATTACTCGCACCGTCTGCAGTCAGTGAAAGCTGTGTAAAATTTGGATTGGGGGAATCCACCTCCCCAAATTCTCTTTGCTCAGACTTCCTCAGAAAAAGAACCACCAGTAGCAACGGTTGGATTATTGGTCTTGGTCTAGGAGTTATTTACTCCATGAAATGCTGACTACTTTTGTAATCAGTTTGATTTATTTCATAGTCAGAACTAATCGTTGATTTTATTTTTTAAATTAACTTGCTTGCCAAATCACCTCTATTTTAGTTGAAATTGTAGTTGTTATTAGTTTACCAATATCATTAGTATATATTTGCCATTTTGGCAGATTTTTGCAAAATACTATCAAATTAATGACTGCTATAGAAAACCTGTCATGCTATAAATTTCAAATTAGCATAACAGGCTTTCAGATAATCAATCAACTTTAGAGCAGAATCTATTGATTCCAAATACTTTTTAATTGACTCCACAGGATTTCAAAGAAATGTCTTGAACATTTTCTGGTTGTAATGGCGATTTATTTGATTGATGCTCGTTAATTTGCTGTGTCAATCTCTGGTCTAAACTACCAGCACGAATTTCTGCTTTTTGCTTTCTAACTACTTCTAGATAAGCTACGTCTTTAATTTTGCTTAAGCAGCTTGATGACACATTATTATCAGACTGAGAATCATGAGCATGTTGCAGCATTTTTAGATTTTCACTTTGCTGTTGTTTTGTCCTATCTGCTTGAGAGTTCTCTTTGAGCAATCGATTGTAGGTACGATATGGAATGTAATGGAGAGGATTATAACCACCAAATCGCAGCATTAAAACACATGCCCAGGAATACTTTCCAGCAAGAATTGCTTCAACTACTTTGTCAAATTGTTGAGCTTTCACTGTCTTATCTAAGTTACTACTAATACCAGTAATGTCTTGATTCATCATAGTGTTTAGTTATTTTGGGTGAAGTAAACTATTTTCTTCTCTGCGATTGTTGATGTTTCAATTGAGGTGTACAGACTGCACTAGCCTTTTTGCAAATCTTGAATTGCTTGTGGCAAATTATCAGCACTGGAGCGGTGTTTGATGTTTACAAGGGATAAAAATCCATAAGTAAATAAATTTTCTTGGTTCACACGCTTATATTTCTTACTACTGTTGAATTAGGCAATTTCCGGGAAGTTTACATATTTTTTGAGACTACAAGAGAAAATATATTTATCTTTGAGCGTTAACAACACTAGTCGTATTTATACTATTTTTTGTCGTTAATGTCATCTACTAATCTAGTATATTTGTAGGTCAAATTTACTGAATATATTCCGATACTTACTTGTGTATTGTGCAGCTTTTAGTTTTGTCCTCCTTTGCTAATTGTTGAGGGGTGTTACCCCTCACCCGATATCATTTTAAAACCTTTATTATTGTCGAGTAACTAGAAAACAATACCATTAAATAAAATGTAAAACAACTTGCAAAAATATTAGGTAATAAAGATTAAAACCGTTCACAGCCATAGGATTGAACCTATTTTTCAATAAGTTCGATTAGACAACAATACTTATTAGACTTGTCTTTATTGGTTTGCAAAAACTACAGCTTTAGCGTATCTAAATATAATCCCTGTCAACCGATCGCAAATACTTTATAACAATCAGGCAGTAATCATAAAATAGATCAGTTGAAAAATAAAATTACTGGTTAGTGATAATATAGATAGTTATAACGAGCCTTAGCTGAGTCCAGAAAAAGCTCCGCAAATGGATAATTTTACTAAAAGAAATATAGCAGGCTAAGTCTGTTCAATAATATTAGAGAATTTAAAAATAGATATAAAGCTAATTAATACAGAATATTATTAAGTTAATTCAGCAGAAATTTCTATATGTATGAATATCTAACAAATTTATAAAATTGAGATTACAAATGTAGTAGTAATTGGGCTAAATGGTTGTACAAGATCAAAAATCAATATGCGATCGCCTTTATCTCTCCAGACAACTACACGATTAATTTCTTGACAATGAGCTATCCACGGGTTATAATATGATTCCACCTTACTAAGACTCGTCCTCAATAATAGCGCTTCAATATCCTGCAAATTTGAGCTACTTCTGCTAAAGGCTGGAGAAATGCACCTGTAGGGTTTGCTAATGCTAAGTTACGCAAACTGTAGAGGTTTAAGCGTATGTCGTAGTATTGGCTAATCATTGCCAAACACACACCGCCACAATCTGATGAACTTTGCTGTTGAGTAAAGGAATAGGCACGTCATAATCTAGCTTTTGATTGTGAACGTAGTCTAGGAACTATCAGCAATATTGATAGCTAAAGCTAGTAATATTTGCATTTTTTGAAACGTTAGTCTTAAATTCTCAATGCTTCAACTCTTACCATTACTGAAATTTTCCTTTGCTTCCGGAAACACTCGGAAAATAAACAAGAGTCAGAAGACAGAATTCAGAATTGGTGAAAACTCTACGCCACTTGCGGGATAGAGTTTTGATTACGAAAAATATTTATTTTAGTTTCGCTTAACTTCGGGCGTTAGCGCAGCGGGACGAAGTACGGTTTTAACCAATATTCAGACGCGACGCTCGAATACTCGCTAACGCTCCGCTATCGCAGACTCGCTACCGCTACGCTATCACCCACTCGTACAGAATTCATGCTGAATTCTGACTCCTGAGTTCTGAATTCTTCTTATAAAATCGCAAATCTAAACTTTGCTTTTTCAGATGAAGACAGGTTAAATTTGGTAACGTGGAATATGACCGTTCGTAGGGGCGCACATCTGTCATGGGTGTCAACTTAAGGTAGAAGTTAGGTAAGAGAAAAGATTCTTATGCCCTCATCCCCTAACCCCTTCTCCCATATTGGGAGAAGGGGAACTAGAGAATTTGCTCCCCTCTTTCCCAATATGAGCGAGGGGCTGAGGGTGAGGGCAAAACTCATACAGTCAGAAAATTTCAGCTTAAGTTGACACCCATGACATCTGGGTGTGTTGCATCAAAACGAGAACCGCTTTGATAGTCAATCAATTAATAACTAAGTAAATTCCCCAAATCGCCATTGGCCGCAGGTAAGTGCTAGCGCGAAAAGTACCAGTTGCCGTGATAGCTTCCGGCGTGCGAAATTGCAGACCATTTTCATAAATTTGCTGCACTACAGCTTGCGTCAACCTCAACGCTTCATCCTTCATTCCCATCTGCACGAGAAAAGCCGCCAGCCCAAAGTTTATCCCTGTCCAAACTTCTAAGGGATGAGTAGCTTTGGGGTTTTCTGGTGAACCATCACGACGAACACCATTAGCAGCACCAAACTCACCATTGCAGAATTTCAAAAAGCAAGCGTCATAAACAGTTTTCAGGGCAGAAAGGGCGCGATCGCTTGGTACAATATCAGGTAAATCCAGCAGACGGGCGTAGAATTGTCCGCACAATTGATCTGCCATCACCACATCGGAACCACTTTTACTATCAAGTCGGTAATATTCTCCATTCCAGAGTTTTTCTTGGTAAATAGGAAGAGATTGTTGTAACCAAGTTTCATAAGTGGATTTTTGCGCTGCCAACTCTGTTGTGTTACTTGTCTGGTAAGTTAATAAAATATCGCTGATGGCGATCGCAGCTTCTAACGCTGCCAACCACAACCCCCCACAATAGGCGCTGACACCCTGTAATCGCCAATCATCAAAGGTTTGATCGGGTGCGCCAGAATTTTCAGGAATCCCATCGCCGTCGAGGTCAAAAGTTTTCAGGTAGTCGAGGGTTTGAACGATCGCATTCCAACAATCTGCTAGGAATTCCACATCGTCAGCACCCGTGAGTAAAAAATCACGGTATACTTGCAAGACAAAATCACTACCTAAATCTTTCCATAAATTACAGTCTTGATAGCTGGTGTAGTTGGTTTTCTCCCAGACGTGTTCGTTCGGTGCGCCTAAATCATGGGGTGTTGCACCTGCAACTTTGCGAACTGCAATTGGGCTTTCTGCCTTAATTGTCATGTAATAGCCAATGATTCGGGGAGTATCATCACCTTGAGGAATCGCCCGTGCAAATGCCCGAATTACCGACTTTTCTAATTCTGGAAATAGCATCAGCAGGGCAAAAGAGCCATACAACCGCACATCTAGACTTTCATACCAACGGTAATCTAAGCACTCTAGCACCGCAAACTGACCGATGGGGTCAAGTTCTGATGCTGCACTCCAGAGAGTACCGCCGCTGGTGAGGTCATAAAGCTCATTAAATAGAGCCATTTTAAACCAGTTGGGTAAATCTTCCCGGTCGAGAATGGGTTTTTGCCAACTTTGAATTTGCGATCGCCAGGTTTGGTATTCTTGTAAGGCAGTAGATGCGATCGCCCAAGCATTATTTCCACTTTTATCAAAAAAGTCTGTATATCTGCGATAATAGTTGACTCCAGCAGTAAATTCTGTGATCGGGAAATCCCAAGCGAGGACAAAGGGAATTTCCAGAGTTTCGCCTGGTTGGAGAGTGAAACGAAGTGCGATCGCAGCCCCGATTTGTGTATTCTCTGTTGCTGGAGTAGTATCAACATAATTAGGCAAAGAGCCATCTTGGGCGAAGCTTTGCCACACCTCATCACCTGTACCTTCAGGATTCCAGCGGCTGTGGTGAAATACTTCCACTTGGGGATGTTTCAGCGTCGCAATACACCAAGTTCCGTCACCCTCTTGCAAAGGTTGATCGCTACTAACCCAACCTAAAACACAGCCAAACTCTTGTGTATTTTCAACTATCTGGTTATAGTTTCCTTGACTTTCGCCCCAGCGTGGTTGGTATTCGTAAACCGGACTACCATCATCGCGCACTCGCACTTCGGGAGATTTAAGAGCGTTTGTAAACCAGCCCACCATATTTTGCCAAGTGAGCATAATGCCCAGAGTAATCGGTGCATCTGTGGGGTTATAAGCATTCCAGAGAAATATCGCCACAGGGTAGCTAGTTTCTTGGTAATTGCCTGCCCACACTGGGGAAAATTGCTCACAAGTCAACTGTGCTTGAAATACATTTTCATACACAAACCAGCTACGTGGATATAGCGCGTGATAATTGCCCGTCCCCTCTGTGTCGGGAGGTGTCGGATACCATTGCCAAGCCTTGAGAGTGCCATCATCGGGCGCTTGGGTAGACAAAGCATAGGCTTGGGAAGATGTACTATTGGATTCAAACACACTGAATTGACAAGCGGGAACATTTTTAAAGGTATGTTCACCGCCGTCGATGTGCCACAGGTTAAAGTCTCCCCGTGAAGAACGACCGATGCAACCTGCACCAAAGCCGCCTAAAGGCATACCATGCCAAGGGCCATCATCAATATTACTTGCATAGCGAACGGTATAAGGTTTGTCCCAGCCTAAGCCGATAGGACGGCTCCAAGTGCAAGAGGGAATTACTGGAGAGAGTTGATTTGTCATCGCCTAATGTTACAGCGTGCAGTTACGTCAATGAAGACTAGCGCGATGTGAGATTTTTCTCAAGTCGTTTGTTTGTAACTAGCAGCCCAGGAAGAAGAAGATATATATAACATCAAATCAAATTAGTGATTAAAATATTAATATTATATTTAAGTATTTAGCTTTGAGGTAATAATTCAGTTTGATAAACTTTAAGTTTTTCTGATCTGCTCAAAATATCACATTTTGCTATAGATTGAACAAGATTTATTTCTTTGTCTTTTAAGTAATGATAACATTGTGGCGGTCGAAAATCTGACCATTCTTCTCTTAACTGTTCAAGCTTAATTGGTGAATCAAAACTGAATGGTTTTTTAAAGAAAATAGCAAAACCTGTTTGAGAGTTTTCGTAGTATTTTTGAAAGCATTCATAGCTAATTCCAGCCTTATCTTTAACAATTTCCCAAAGTTTTTTCGGCGGCATTTCGACAACTTTTTCCACTTCAAGCACTCCAACTAATGCCTGTTCAGGGGATGTCGCATAAACGAGGATCAGATCACCTTCATTTAAATAGCGAGGTCTGACACGACGAAACTCGACTTGCTTATCACCACCAAATATCATTCTTGCATACTTGTGGTGGATAGATAAAAGAAGTATATTTGGAGACATTAAACTCATTATTCTATAGTATTTGAAGTTCCTATATTATATAATATTTTAAAGTTTTCTGTCGTTATTTTGGAAGATGATTGTACTGAAATATTGCGTCCTAACATCTTTTTAATATCTTCTAAAATTATTGGGCTTTTAAATAACTCCGTATCACTAAACTTGACAGCCATAATATCTTTATTTAGATCATTGTCAGCTATTTGTAAAATATCTTTGAAATTAAATACTCCAAGTCTTCTGAAACGTCTATATAACTCTTTAGGTTTCCCAATTACAATTTCGTCAAGTCGTGAACAAGCTCGAATAGCTTTTAGAGTATAAGAACTATTTTTTCCAGTACCAGATTTACTTACATACCATAAAATTCTACCTGGGGCTTGCATTGCACGTTTTGCACAGTAGTAAACTACTTCGCGTTTAAGAGCTATTTCTTCTTTAGATCCCCATAAAACTTCACTCGCCAATTCTTTATCAAACAAATCTTTAGCAAACCATGATTGAATGGGAATAATGAAGGTGGGAATTTCAGCATCAGCAATTTTAGCAGGGTAAAGTATCCGCTCAATATCTGCCATAAGCTCTGTTTTACTGAGTAATTCTTGATTTGCTAAAATTTCTACAAATGGAAAATATTTTTCATAGCCTTTACCTGATTCTTGACATATATTAAAAATATATGAAGAAATATCTGCTGCATTCTGCATTATAGCTAAGTTAGCCCTTAACCATCCCTTTTCAGTTTTTATAAAACTATCTTCCTGAAGCGCAGCAATAGTTATATCTTCCAAGTATGTTTCACTTATTCTAGTAAATTGTCTTTCTTCACTAGCAGCGGTAGAAAAACACTTGAAGATACAGCGACGTAACACAGTAGGCGTAAGCTTACTATCTCTGAAGCGAAAAACAGGAATTTTTAACTCGCCATTTTCTGATCTATCGTAAACTATTAAAGCTATTGGTTTTTCTTGTTGACGACCAACTGTAAAGCATTTAAATTGTTCTGTATTTGAAAGTAATTGGCGAATTTTTTTTCTAAAATCAGATTTTTTCTCACCTTGAGGATTGTCTAAGAATAAGTCAATTATAGAATCTATATCTCCACTGTGTATACGCTTTTCTTCTATATCAGTTCCAACTAAACGTTCAGGCTGATATTCGGTTTCTCTACGGAGTTCATCTAGCCTAATAATTAAATCAATAGGATGAATAATTAATAAGTTAAATTCTTTATATATGTCTGTTTCAATTCCTAGTAATCGTTTATCACGTGTTACGAAAAAAGAAGTTTTTAGACTGGAACTAATAACTCTTGCAATTTGCCGAAGGTCTGAATGATCGCTATCTTTCATATCTTCTGGAAAAAATCTACGTATAGCCTTACAGGCTTGATCAAATTCCTCTTGACTGCAAGGAAGAAAAGTAAATTTACTGGTTACTTCACGTAATTTTTTCCGCTTTTTACTATCTTCATTCCTACTTATTTCATTATTAATTTCATTAGTAAGGCATAATTCCAGTTCTGGTTTTAACCAATCGGCAATTAAAACTTTAGATTCTTTGCCTTCTTCATCAAAATTCTCATCATCTACTAAATCAAAGAAAATATTTGCATCTATTGCCACACAAATTCTAGATTCAGTTTTTTGGTAAGCAAGAGTAGTTAATAAATCAGAATGACCATAATCAAACCACCATTCAGTGAGAATGCTGCCATACTTACTTTTTCCTGGCCTTTCATGGAGAGGAACAAAGCCAAGATAGGCCCACATTCTATCTAGGTGATAGTCTCGACGACAGGATGCAAGAATACCGTATAGATGCTGAGTTCTTTTCCTTAAATCTTGGATAAGTAACTTTGTAATTCCTTTACCTCGCCACTCTTGAGCTACACAAAGATGTGTGAGTTTTACTCTAGAACAACGACGACTAATTCCGTAAAGGAGATACCCAACACAACCTACTTCTGAAGCTATACAGCCGAGAACAAAACCTTCGCCAGCAAGTCTACGGAAAGCTCCATACGGTAATGATCCAAGAGTTTTTGAATTGGCATCTCCTAAACGCATTATAGTTTCCAGATACTCGGAATCTGGGCTAATTTCTTGAATGCTAAACTTTAACGACTCCACTTTTACCATGTAAGTAACCTTTCTAAATCTCAGGATGTGCTTAATTTTTTTATAGTAATCCTATTTGATTTTTGAAAAGTCAAGTTGATTGAAAGTTTGCCAGATAAAGTTTTAGTTATCAGTATACTTAGCAAAGTAGAAGTGGCATTACTACATCAAACTTTCAAGTTATTTGTTATACTTGCTTTTCAAAAATACTGTTTGTAAACTCATCTAGTACAGTGTTTTTACTTACAAAACTCCAAAATATTGTAACAGTTATTGTTTTGATTCTACAAATGGCGAGGGTATAACTTCCTTAATTATGGTAAGTGAAGCGGGATCGCTTACCTTGAGAACTCGGTACTTTAAGCTCAGAACAGCAATATCCAAGATTCAAGTGTGAATCATGGTGAATAAAAAGCAAACACTTACTCTTTGAACTCAAAACTTCATACTCAGAACTTGGAAGTTCGAGATCCAAGGGTCAGCCGTAGCCCGCCCTTAGACATAGCTCCCGTAATTACTACTGAACTACAAGGTATAGAGCTTATCCCAGTCACTAAGACTTTAATATTGTGCTTCTACCGTATATTGCTCAACCGCTACTTGAATTTTAAATCTAGAGTTTTTAACTCTAATGGGTAAATCACTAGTAAATTTGGGTATTTTAAAGCACAGAGGTAATTTATCAATAGTTTTAGCAAAAGAAGATGACACAATACGCCCTTGTGGTTGAAATTGCTCAGAATGACAACAGTTTCGGCAGCCTGATTAAACCTATTAATGATGCAGAGGCTGTGACTAACACAGAAAAATTTTTGCTGGTGGTAGATGAGTTTGAGAAAGTATTTACAGTTTGTATAGATAAAGAAGAACGGCAGAGATTTCTTGAACTACTGACTGGGGTAGTAGAGATTCATGATTCGCGGTTAGCAGTTGTAATTACTATGCGAGGTGATTTTCTTGAATCTTGTTTAGATAATCCTTCTCTGACTCACCTGATTCAAACCCAGGCAGCAGTTATGCTGCCTTTAACTGGAATTGATTTAAAGGAAACAATCGCCAAGCCTGCCAAGCTTCAGGTTCATAGTGTTGAAGAAGCAGGAGTATTAAAAATTCTCCCAAATCTTAAACAAGAACCAGGGAGTTTGCCATTGTTAGAGTTTGCCTTAACTAAACTCTGGGAGAAACGCGAGCAAAAGAAATATCAACTAACCCAAGAAGAGTATGAGAAGTTGGGAGGATTAACTGCGGTGTTAAATCTCCATGCAGAAAATGTTTATCACTACCAAGATTATGAGAAAGAATATCCAACTCAAGAACGCAGTCAGCAAGAAAAAGAATGGATTAAGCAGATTTTTCTGCGGTTAGTGCGAACAGGAGAGGGAGAAAAGGATACCCGACAGCGCCAACCAAAAGCCACATTATTAAATATTGCAGGTGATGATGCCAATCAACAGCAACAGCTTAGTGAGTTGCTAGATGGTGAAGCGGGATTGGTTAAGGGACGCTTATTAATTACTGGGAAAGATGAAAAAGGAGAAGTCTGGATTGATTTAGCCCATGAAGCTTTAATTGAAAGTTGGCAGCAGTTTGCCCAGTGGCGACAACAAGACCGAGAGTTGCGACCGTTGAGCGATACATTAGAAAATACCCGACGGGAATGGTTGAACGAAAGGCCGGATGACAAATATTTAATGCAAAAGGAATTGCTGGCCCAAGTGAGGGATAGCTGGGAACAATTGCAATCACCCCAACAATATGAGGATTTTTACCAGTACAGCGATACTGATGAAAAAGACCGGATTGCCGAGATAGAAAGGGCGCTTACTGAATCCCAGTTGCGAGAGAAAGCGGCTAGAGTAGACGATTTATTGCCCTTCCAACCGCTAGATAGTCTAGTTTTGGCAATTCAAGCTATGGGGGAGAATCAAGAGAAACTACCCCAGCAGATTCTTGCATCAGTTCAGAACAGTTTGAATCGGGTGGTGAATAAAGCAAGAGTCTCGATTCCCTTCTGTGGTCATGAGGGTAATGTCTCTTCTGTCGCTATCAGTGCTGATGGGCAGACGATTGTCAGTGGCGGTGCTGATAGTACGGTGCGGTTGTGGAATTACCAAGGTCTTTCCTTAGCTGAACCATTGCGTGGTCATCAAGGTAATGTCTCTTCTGTCGCTATCAGTGCTGATGGGCAGACGATTGTCAGTGGCGGTGCTGATAGTACGGTGCGGTTGTGGAATTACCAAGGTCTTTCCTTAGCTGAACCATTGCGTGGTCATCAAGGTAATGTCTCTTCTGTCGCTATCAGTGCTGATGGGCAGACGATTGTCAGTGGCGGTGCTGATGGTACGGTGCGGTTGTGGAATTACCAAGGTCTTTCCTTAGCTGAACCATTGCGCGGTCATCAGGGTAATGTCTCTTCTGTCGCCATCAGTGCTGATGGGCAGACGATTGTCAGTGGCGGTGCTGATGGTACGGTGCGGGTGTGGAACTATCAAGGTCTTTCCTTAGCTAAACCATTGCGTGGACATAAGGGTTGGGTCTATTCTGTCGCTATCAGTGCTGATGGGCAGACGATTGTCAGTGGCGGTGCTGATGATACGGTGCGGTTGTGGAACTGCCAAGGTCTTCCCCTAGCTAAACCATTGCGTGGACATAAGGGTTGGGTCTATTCTGTCGCCATCAGTGCCGATGGGCAGACGATTGTCAGTGGCGGTGCCGACGGTCTGGTGCGGTTGTGGAATTACCAAGGTCTTCTCTTGGCTGAACCTTTGTATGGTCATGAGGGTAATGTCTCTTCTGTCGCCATCAGCGCCAATGGGCAGAACATTGTCAGTGCCGGTACTGACGATACGGTGCGGTTGTGGAATCGCCAAGGTTTTTCCTTAGCTGAACCTTTGCGCGGTCATGAGGGTAATGTCTATTCTGTCGCCATCAGCACCGATGGGCAGACGATTGTCAGTGGCAGTGCCAATGGTATGGTGCGGTTGTGGAATCGTCAAGGTCTGACCTTAGCTGAACCTTTGCGTGGTCATGAAGGTAATGTTAGGTCTGTCGCCATCAGCACCGATAGGCAGACAATTGCCAGTGGTGGTACTGATGGCACGGTGCGGTTTTGGAATCACCAAGGTCTGACCTCAGCAGAACCTTTGCGCGATCAAAAGGGTTGGGTCTATTCTGTTACCATCAGTGCCGATGGTCAGACGATTGTCAGTGGCGGTACTGACGGCACGGTGCGGTTGTGGAACCTGCAAGGTCTGACCTTAGCTGAACCTTTGTGTGGTCATCAGGGTTGGGTCTATTCTGTTGCCATTAGCGCTGATGGGCAAACGATTGTCAGTGGTGGTAGTGACGGCACTGTGCGGTTGTGGAACCTGCAAGGTCTTGCCTTAGCTGAACCTTTGCGTGGTCATCAGGGTTATGTAAATTCTGTCGCCATCAGTGCCGATGGGCAGACGATTGTCAGTGGTGGTGATGACGGCACTGTGCGGTTGTGGAATCGTCAAGGTCTTGCCTTAGCTGAACCTTTGCGTGGTCATCAGGGTTTTGTCAATTCTGTTGCCATTAGCGCCGATGGGCAGACGATTGTTAGTGGCGGTACTGATGGCACTGTGCGTTTGTGGAATTATCAAGGTATTGCTTTAGCTGAACCATTGCGTGGTCATAAAGGTTGGGTCTATTCTGTCGCCATTAGCGCCGATGGGCAGACGATTGTTAGTGGCGGTGATGATGGCACTGTGCGGTTGTGGAACCTACAAGGTCTTCCCTTGGCTGAACCTTTACATGGTCATGAGGGTTGGGTTTATTCTGTCGCCATTAGTGCCGATGGGCAGACGATTGTTAGCGGCGGTGAAGATGGCACTGTGCGTTTGTGGCGCGGTGACTGGCGTGCATGGTTGCAAGTCTGTTGTGACAGGTTACGTTACCATCCTATCTTCACCAATCCGCAAACAGAGGAAGCAAAAGCCGCCTGCAAAACCTGCCAAAAATATGTTTGGAGTAAAGTAAGCGGGTAAAAACACGGCATTGCTGTGCCTCTAAGAAGGTCTGTACTCGACTCAATTGCAAACGGCTATAAAGGCAGTAAGTAAAGAGAGGAGAACACGAAAAAGAGACTTATTATTTTCTCAATTTAGGCTCAGAACTCCAGTTTTCACCTTTAAAAATTGGAAGTTCATGCTCAAAACTCGAAATTTTATGTTCACAACTGCAACAGCCGAGATCCAAGGGTAAATTATGGTGAGTGAAAGGCTTAGGCGTAACCCGCACTTTGACAACGCTCACCTTTTGACCTTGGAATTTTTATTGGTGTTATTGAAATTAAACTTGTATATGTGGGCACACTAAAAATAAGCAACATACTGGAGACTAATTTCTATGTCCACAGCCCCAATTAGTGCAACACTAGCGCAATCAGATAGAGATGCGGTGTTGCAAGCGATCGCCACAATTAAAGACAAATTACCATTTTTGATTGATTTAAGTAACGAGGAGCGTAAAGCTTTACCCAAGATGGGAGATAAAAGCCGCGCTTTTGTCAGCAAAGCATTGGAAGTAGCGACACAGAACCCAGAGTTTTTACCGCGATCGTTTGACCTCAATGAGATGCGGAAAGACGTACAATTATTTGAAGCTTTGTATCCAGTATTGCTGTCTTTGTCACAATTACAAGAGTTGCTGGATGATACATCTATAGCAGTGGGTAGTGAAGCTTATGCAGCCGCCTTGCAGGTGTATAACTATGCCAAAGCTAGTGGACAAGGCGCTGGTTTAGATGGAGTAGTTGAGGAAATGGGGCAAAGGTTCGCCCGTAAATCTCGGAAATCCAAGCCTCAAGCCGCAGCGTTGTAGAAAATAGCTTCAACATCGCACTTCTTAGGTGCAATGTTGAGGTTCAGAACTCGGATGTTGGAGTAAATTGCTCGACGTTCCGAGTTCTGAACTCGAAGCTTCAACCTCAGAACATGGAATTTCGAGATGAGAACACGAAACTTGAAGCTTTGAACAGCAACGTCCAAGATCCAAGAGTAAATGATGGAGAGTGGAAGGCGATGGTTTACTCTTTGAACTCGGAACTTCGTGCTTTGAACAGCAACATCCAAGATTCAAGAGTGAATGATAGTGAATCAAAGGCGTAGGCGTAGCCAGCAGGAAACATCGCTTCCATAATTCCTAGCAGAGTTGAAGGTATAAAGCTTATCTCTGCCAAAGCAAAACTTTAAGTGCTGGAATTTTGCTTGTTTTCAGGAAACTTACACTTCACCTCAATTTCAAAATTACTCTCTGCCGAACCTTCAGTTAGGAAGGGTATACCAGTTTTTCCGCCTATCTTCAAGCCAAACTTGAGAGTCACCTCTTCGACTTCAGCTGTACCTAAATTTTTAAAAGCGCCAATGGCATATTTGGTATAAGCTCGAATTTGATGGTGAACTTCGTTAATCTTGACAAATGCCTCTTCTCGAAAGCCGTAGGATTCTTTATCGTCATTAACCTCTGGTGTGACTACTTCTGGAACAGTTGGCGTTTCCTTTGACTCGAACAGAATTGTATAGATTTCCCCGTCTTCTTCAAAGACTAAACGTTCTATGTTCGACATCAAGCCCTCAGATTTTAGGTGTATTTACGTTATCTTATTCTGTAACAGACAACTTCAATATGTATAGATGGCTCGTTACGCGCTTGTTGTTGGCATTACAGATTATACAAATCAGCTTCCCAACCTCACAAAACCAGCTACGGATGCAGAAGCGGTAGAAAAGGTACTAAAAGCGCATGGTGATTTTGAGGATATCGCTGTTCTCAAAGGGAAAGTTAGTACAACTAAGTTGGCTGAAGCTTTCAAAACACTTTTGCAACAACAAGCAGTTAAAAACGAAGCCCTAATTTACTTTACAGGTCATGGTATTTCTGTATCTAGCTCCTTGGGAAGACCACAAGCATATCTGGCAACTTCTGATTTGACAATTTTTACAGAAGACACAAAAATTGTTGGACAAAAAGGCGGGATTAGTCTTGCTGAACTGAACGAACTAATTAAAGAATCCGACTTGAGTAGTCTAGTAGTGCTGTTAGATTGCTGTCACAGTGGCGATTTTATAGAACGCAATCTCATCGAAAAAAGTCTTACCGCTTTTAGTTCACAGCGCGATTATTACTTTATTGCTGCTTGCAGAGGTTTTCAACAAGCCTATGCCAAAAAAAGCGCACAACACAGCATTTTTACAACTGCTTTACTGGCTGGGTTGTCAGCAGAGAAGGCTAATCAGCATGGACAGGTGACAAGTGCTGATTTCTTTGGTAGTATTAGCGCCGAACTTAAAGGGAGTGGTCAACAACCGATTCAAATGGGTTGGGGAAGTTCAATTACTTTAGTTACTTACAATCATCAAAGACAAGTTCAAACTTTTGAAGTCAAAGAAGAATGTCCTTACCAAGGTTTAAAAGCCTTTGAAGCTGAACAAAAACAGTTTTTCTTTGGACGCAAGCAGGTAGTAAGGAAGATTCTGGAGAAACTGGCACTAAAGCCCTTTGTTCCGATTATTGGCGCTTCCGGGAGTGGTAAATCTTCTGTAGTTCAGGCGGGTTTGATTCCAGAATTAGATCATAGTGTCTGGCAAATTTTACCGCCAATCAAGCCAGGATTTCAGCCTTTGCAGGAATTGAGAGGAGTTCTGAAAGCATTTTTTCCGGGAGCGAGAAAAGAAAAATTGCTTTGGGAGTTGATTACTAAAGAAGCGAATCCTTTACCTGTAATTCTGGAGCATCTCACAGGTGCAGAAAAATTTTTATTGGTAGTAGATCAGTTTGAGGAACTATTTACTGTCTCTGCTGCTGAACAAAAGCAGAGATTTATTGAATTGCTGACTCAGGTAGTAGACATGACTGATTCGCAGTTGAAAGTTGTGATTACCATGCGATCGGATTTTATCGAACCATGTTTAGACTATCCGTCTTTAAATAAATTGATTGAAAATCAGCTTGTTTTGATGCCGCGTATCACTGGAGTTGATTTAAAAGAGACAATAACCGAACCTGCTAAACTTCAAGGTCATAGTGTTGAAGAAAGACTAGTACTAAAAATTTTAGAAGATGTTGGTAAAGAACCGGGATATTTGCCGTTGATGGAGTTTGCTTTAACTAGACTCTGGGAAAAACGCGACCAACAAAAGCATCAACTTACCCTAGAACAGTATGAAAACTTCCAAGGATTGACAGGGGCGCTGAATTTTCATGCAGAAAATGTTTATCTTTACGAAGATTATCAGCAAGATTCCCCGATTCAAGAACGAAATGAAAAGGAGAAAGACTGGATTGGGCAAATTTTCCTGCGATTAGTGCGAACGGAAGAGGGAGAGGGAGAAAAGGATACGCGACAGCGCCAACCAAAAGCTAAACTGTTAGTCATTGCTGGCTATAACGAAAAACAGCAGCAAGCATTGAGTGAATTGCTAGATGAAGGATTGGTGAAAGGACGTTTGCTGGTAGCTGGAAAAGATGAACAAGGAAAAGCGTGGATTGATTTAGCCCATGAAGCCTTAATAGAGGGTTGGCAGCGATTTGCCCAATGGCGACAACAAGACCGAGATTTGTTGTGGTTGAGTGATAGGTTAGCAGATGCTTTACGAGAGTGGTTGAACAAAGGGAAGAATGAAACATATTTAATGCAGGGGGGATTGCTGGCAGAGGTGCGGGAAAATTGGGAACAGCTAGAGTTTATGCAAGGGAGATTGCTAGCAGAGGTGCGGGAAAATTTGGAAAAGCTGGAGTTTTTATCATCACCTCAAGCCAAGAATTTTTATCAACTCAGTGATGCTTATGAACAGCACCAGATTGCCACATTAGAAAAGGCACTCACTGAATCACGATTGCGAGAAAAAGCGGCGAGGGTAGAGAATTTATTGCCTTTCCAACCCCTAGATAGTCTAGTTTTGGCAATTCAAGCTATGGGTGAGAATTATGAGAAACTACCCCAGCAGATTCTTGCACCAGTTCAGAACAGTTTGATTCGGGTGATGAATAAAGTAAGAATCTCCATTCCCTTTTGTGTTCATGAGGGTTATGTCTGGTCTGTCGCCATCAGCGCCGATGGACAGACGATTGTCAGTGGCGGTACTGACAGCACAGTGCGGTTGTGGAACCGCCAAGGTCTTCCCTTGGCACAACCATTGCGTAGTCATGAGGGTTATGTCTGGTCTGTCGCCATCAGCGCCGATGGACAGACGATTGTCAGTGGCGGTACTGACAGCACAGTGCGGTTGTGGAACCGCCAAGGTCTTCCCTTGGCACAACCATTGCGTAGTCATGAGGGTTATGTCTGGTCTGTCGCCATCAGCGCCGATGGACAGACGATTGTCAGTGGCGGTAAAGACGGCATAGTGCGGTTGTGGAACCGCCAAGGGAAGGTCTTGGCTGAACCCTTGTGTGGTCATCAGGGTGATGTCAATTCTGTTGCCATTAGCGGCGATGGGCAGACGATTGTCAGTGGCGGTACTGACGGCACAGTGCGGTTGTGGAACCGCCAAGGTTTTCCCTTGGCACAACCATTGCGTGGTCATCAGGGTGATGTCTGGTCTGTCACCATCAGCAGCGATGGGCAGACGATTGTCAGTGGCGGAACTGACGGCACAGTGCGGTTGTGGAACCGCCAAGGTTTTCCCTTGGCACAACCATTGCGTGGTCATCAGGGTGATGTCTGGTCTGTCACCATCAGCGGCGATGGGCGGACGATTGTCAGTGGCGGAACTGACAGCACAGTGCGGTTGTGGAAACGCCAAGGTCTTCCCTTGGCTGAACCATTGCGTGGTCATCAGGGTGATGTCTCTTCTGTCACTATCAGCGGCGATGGACAGACGATTGTCAGTGGCGGTACTGACGGCACAGTGCGATTGTGGAACCACCAAGGTCTTCCCTTGGCTGAACCATTGCGTGGTCATGAGCGTATTGTCAATTCTGTCGCCATCAGCAGCAATGGGCAGACGATTGTCAGTAGCGGTGAAGACCGCACGGTGCGGTTGTGGAACTGTCAAGGTCTTTCCTTGGCACAACCATTGCGTGGTCATGAGCGTATTGTCAATTCTGTCGCCATCAGCGGCAATGGGCAGATGATTGTCAGTAGCGGTGAAGACCGCACGGTGCGGTTGTGGAACCGCCAAGGTTTTCTCTTGGCACAACCATTGTGTGGTCATGAGGGTGATGTCAATTCTGTTGCTATCAGCGCCGATGGGCAGACGATTGTCAGTGGCGGTACTGACGGCATAGTGCGGTTGTGGAACCGCCAAGGTTTTCCCTTGGCACAACCATTGCGTGGTCATGAGGGTTATGTCAATTCTGTCGCCATCAGCGCCGATGGGCAGACGATTGTCAGTGGCGGTGATGACGGTACGGTGCGGTTGTGGAACTGTCAAGGTCTTCCCTTGGCTGAACCATTGCGTGGTCATGAGCGTATTGTCAATTCTGTCGCCATCAGCGCCGATGGGCAGACGATTGTCAGTGGCGGTGATGACGGTACGGTGCGGTTGTGGAACTGTCAAGGTCTTCCCTTGGCTGAACCATTGCGTGGTCATGAGGGTGATGTCAATTCTGTTGCTATCAGCGCCGATGGGCAGACGATTGTCAGTGGCGGCGATGACGGCACAGTGAGGTTGTGGCGCGGTGGCTGGCGTGGATGGTTGCAAGTCTGTTGCGACAGCTTGCGTTACCATCCCATCTTCACCAATCCGCAAACCGAGGAAGCAAAAGCCGCCTGCGAAGTCTGCCGTAAATATGTTTGGAGTAAAGAAGAAGTTAAAAGCCGGGATTAATGAGAAGAAAACAGGAGAAATAAACCTCTAATCTCCAATGTTGAGGCTCAGAACTCGACTTTTCACCTTCTGAACTCGGAAGTTCGACCCCTGAACTCGGAATTTCGACCTTTGAACTCAAAACTTCGACCTCTGAACTCGAAACTTCGACCTTTGAACTCGGAACTTCGACCTTTGAACTCGGAATTTCGACCTTTGAACTCGGAACTTCGTGCTTGGAACAGCAATATCCGAGATCCAAGGCTCAATCATCCTGAGTGAAGGGCGATTATTAATAGTCAACCCATAATTAACAGATACATGGATTACAACCACTTAGGATAAATATCTGAAAATTATTGCAGATCGATAGTCAGCTATGATTGACATGATGCCAGCCGTTGATTTTTTGCACTACTCAAAAATTATGCTAGATGAAACTACCATTGAGCAACGTTTGGTAAATCTTGAGCAGACAGTTGCCGAACTTAAACGTTTGCTTATCCCTGCTCCCACTCCTAGCAATTGGCTTGAGAAAGTGACGGGTTCAATTTCGGATGAGCAAGTTTTCCTCAAAGTTCTGGAGTATGGTGAGTCTTTGCGCCACGCTGATAGACCCACAGACGAAACCAGTGACCAAACGTGAAGTATCTTTTGGATACCGACCATATAAGTTTTTTACAACGGCGTTCTGCTTCGGAATACGCAAACTTAACGGCTCGAATTGCTCAACACTCACCCGCAGATTTTGCATTTTCCATTATTAGTCTTCACGAACAAGTTCTTGGTGCTAATACCTTTATCAATCGTGCCCAAACATCGGCTGATACAATTCGAGGATAGATGATACTGCTGGAGATTCTTCAAGGTTTCTCAGTTGCTCCAGTTCTACCATTCGATACTAGTGCAGCAACAGTTTTCGATGGACTAAAAGCGCAGCGAGTTCGTGTCGCTACAATGGATTTGCGAATTGCATCAATTGCTATTTCACAAAATTTGGTACTTTTGACCCGAAACAATCGTGATTTTAGTCAAGTACCAGGTTTGGTAACACAAAATTGGACAGTATAAATAATTTGCAGAACCGCAACATCCGAAATCTAAGGCTCAATCATGCTGAGTGAAGGGCGATTATTTAAGAGTCAACCACAATTAATATCAAGTTTGGGTCAACCCCAAAATTAAATCATCTCATCAAGTACCTAAAACTTACTCGTAATGCGTCCACATCCGAATTATCTTGACTACTTGTTCGGATTCGATGACTTCATATACCAAGCGATGCTATATATTTATCCTGCGAGAATACGCACCTGATAAATCACCAACCAGCTTTTCATAAGGTGGAGGATTTTGAAAGGGATTTTTTTTAAGAACTACAAGCAACTCCTCAGCTTTTTCCTTTAAATTACTAGAAGCTAACTTCTTGGCATCTTTTTGCGCTTGTTTTGTGTAAACCAACCTCCAACTCAGTTCTTCAGAATTCGGAAGTGGCTCTCCATTACTGCGCTGACTCACCAATCCAACTCCTCATCGCATTCTTGAATCGGAGTTGCTAGTCCTTCTTTTATAGATTCTCCCATTCCAGGTATAGATAACAAGTAAAGAGTCTCCTGAATTGCAGACCAGTCTTTTTCCGCCAGCAGAATCGCATTACCATGATTGCCTTGAATGATCACAGGCTTACCCTGCTGTGCAACTTGGTCTATCAGTTCTTGTAAATTATTTTGAGCGTCGTTGACAGGAAGCGAAAACATCATGCTTTTTTAGCTCACGATAACTTTACTTTAGTTTATCTACGAACTTATGCAAGTAAGTAGGGAGCGTGCGTATTAAATTATAGTGAGTGAAAAGCAATATCTAACGACAAACCCCTTTGAACACGAGATTTCATGCTCAGAACTCCAACAACCGAGATCCAAGGGTGAATGATGGTGAATCAAAGGCGTAGGCGTAGCCCGTTGGAGACATCGCTTTGATGAGCAAAAATGCGATTACTTGGTATCTAATGGTGCATCTACGCTTACCTTGAGAACTCGGATGCTCTAAACTGGAACTACATTGTAAGCACTCAATGATGGCACAAATCACATTTAAGGTTGAAGCATTTTGGGATTCAGACGCAGAAGTTTGGGTAGCAACTAGTGATGATGTACCTGGATTGGTAACAGAAGCTTCTACGATTGAGGTTCTGACGCAAAAGCTGCGAGAAATAATTCCAGAACTTTTGTTGTAACATCTAATGTTCGAGAATTTCAAAGAGTACTTAGCTTGCAAATAGAGAATTGGCGTTCTTCTTAAATTAGTTATTAATGTATTGGAAATGGGGCTTTAGACTATTAATTGTATTCTTGGGGCTGTGGCTACTGTTGGATCTGGGTTCCCGTCTGGGAGCAGAGATTTTTTGGTTTCAAGAAGTCGGCTATCTCCAAGTATTTTTGTTGAGGCTGGTGACTCGTGGTATTTTGTGGGTAGTCGTGGCTGGAATAACTGCTGCCTATCTACTGCTAAATCTGGCTTTAGCACAACGGCTAAAATATTCCCAGTCTTTAAAGATTGAGCCAGTAGAAGTCAACAGTGAATTAACAAATTTTCTCAGTATTAATTATCTAAGACACAACGAAACCCGGATACTTGGGCCGCAACGCTTTCAACCATTAAAATTACACTGGTTATTACCCTTAACTGTGGTTCTGAGCTTGTTGATTGGGTTAATGCTGGTTCACTATGGTCAAATTGCTCTTTTCTACTGGCATTCTCCAGTTAATCAGGCTATTCTACCCGTTCCCGCCCTATTTCGACCGGAGACAATCTGGCAACTTTTGAGGCAGATTGTCTCTCAAGTCTGGTATCTCGGTTTAATTGGGGGAGTAGCGATCGCCATCTTAATCTATCCTCAATTTTTACTGACTGCGATCGCAATTCTCTCCAGTCTCATTTTTGCCTTCATCATATTCCGACACTGGCCAAAGGTGCTGGAATATTTGCACCCCACTCTTTTCAACAGCACTGAGCCTTTATTTGGTCGAGATATCAGCTTTTACGTATTTTCCTTACCCTTTTGGGAACTACTAGAACTCTGGCTGATGGGATTATGTTTGTATGGCTTCGTCGCCGTTACTCTCACTTATCTCTTGTCGGCGGATAGTTTGAGTCAGGGAATTTTCCCTGGTTTTTCGCCCCAGCAGCAGCGTCATTTATTCGGTATGGGTGGCTTATTGATGCTGGTAGTAGCTCTAAGTTATGGGCTGAGTCGTTATGAACTGGTGTATTCTAGCCGTGGAGTGAGTTATGGTGCTAGCTATACCGATGTGAGAGCCCAATTGCCAGCCTACACCGTTTTGTGCATTGTGGCAGTTGCGATCGCCTTTTACCTACTTTGGCGAACGTTTTTCTGGAACCCCAAATCTCAGTATCGTCGCTTTGTATTTTACGGGTTACGGGTTTATCTAATACTAGTTGTAGCTGCTGATATTGTTTTACCTACTGTAGTGGAATATTTAATTGTCCAACCTAATGAGTTGCAACGAGAGCAACCCTACATTCAGCGGACTATCGCCTTAACTCGCCAAGCATTCGATTTAGAAGCGATTGATTCTAGAAGCTTCAACCCCCAAGGAACACTGACTGAAGCTGATATTCAAAAGAATGACTCGACAATTCGGAATATTCGCCTGTGGGATGAGCGACCACTGTTAGAAACTAACCGTCAACTGCAACAAATTCGCCCATATTATCAGTTCCCCGATGCCGATATTGATCGATATACTCTTAAAACAGATGAACCTTCACCGCGACCACCTGCCCCCCAAAAGCCGCCAGAACCGAAGCAGGAAGCAGTTGAATCAACAGAACGGCGGCAGGTACTGATTGCCGCACGAGAATTAGATTACAGTGCCGTACCACAGGAAGCTCAAACATGGGTTAATCGCCATTTAATTTATACCCACGGTTTCGGGTTTACTGTTAGTCCAGTTAATACAGTTGGGGCGGGTGGGCTACCAGAATATTTTGTTAAAGATATTAGCGGTAATAGTAGCGCCCTTACAACTTCTAATGAAGCCGTTCGTCAAAGTATTCCGATTGGGCAACCCCGGATTTATTACGGTGAGATTACTAATACTTATGTAATGACTGGCACAAAAGTTAGAGAGCTAGACTATCCTAGCGGTAGTGATAATGTTTACAACTCTTACGAGGGTCTAGGTGGTGTTGAAATCGGTTCAGCATGGCGACGGTGGCTATTTGCGATGTATTTGAAAGATTGGCAGATGGTGCTGACGCGAGACTTTTTGCCAGATACAAGAGTGCTACTGCGACGAAATGTCAAGGAAAGAATTCAAGCGATCGCACCCTTCCTGAAATTTGACAGCGACCCCTATTTAGTTGCTGCTGCGGCTAATCAAGATTTTCCAAGTAATCCCAGTTATCTTTATTGGATTGTTGATGCTTACACAACGAGCGATCGCTATCCCTACTCAGACACTGGTAGCGATGGGATCAACTACATTCGCAATTCTATCAAAGTAGTGATTGATGCCTATCATGGCACTGTGAAGTTTTACATTGCCGATCAAAGCGATCCAATCATTGCCACTTGGTCAGCGATATTTCCCGATATGTTCAAACCACTCAGTACAATGCCAGTCAATCTCCGCAGTCATACCCGATATCCGGTGGACTTTTTCAAAATTCAATCTGAGCGGTTGATGACGTACCACATGACCGACCCCCAAGTATTTTACAACCGGGAAGACCAGTGGCAGATTCCGAATGAAATCTATGGCAGCGAACCCCGTCCAGTAGATCCGTATTATTTGATTACTAGTCTACCCACTGTAGACTTTGAAGAATTTATTCTGCTTCTACCCTATACTCCCAAACAACGGACTAATTTAATTGCTTGGTTAGCGGCGCGATCGGATGGCAAAAACTACGGTAAGCTGGTGCTATATGTCTTTCCTAAAGAACGCCTGATTTACGGAACAGAGCAAATCGAGGCGCGGATTAACCAAGACCCAGTAATTTCTCAGCAAATTTCCTTGTGGAATCGCCAGGGTTCGAGAGCTATTCAAGGCAATCTACTAGTAATTCCCATTGAGCAATCGCTGCTGTATGTCGAGCCAATCTATCTAGAAGCTACACAGAATAGTCTGCCAACCTTGGTACGGGTAGTAGTGGCTTACGAAAACCGGATTGTCATGGCGCAAACCTTAGAACAAGCATTGCAGGGAATCTTTAAACCAGAAGTTACACCAGCCCCGGCGATTATCCGTCCCTTTGAAGAAGCAACCCCGCCGGGTTAAGGGAAAGTCCAGTTGAAACGTAATTAGGGCAATAGGTAGCAAAGCTATAGAAGGAATACTATGTGGTATCTGAAATATCAGCCTAAATAGCTAATAAATCATGCTATTCATCCCGATTAAATATCCGATGAAACTACCTAATACAGCGGCTGGAATGTAACCGACAAATAACCGTTGCAGGCTAGCTAAAATGTCTAAAAACATATTGTTTTCTCTGCCTCAGTTTTCATGGAAAATATTTGGGAAATACTGCGGCAACAACACAAAATAGCATGAATAAAAGTGTATTAAATTACACGTAGTTTTACTTCACTAAAATATTTTTATATCTTCTCCTCGTTGATGAGTAATCCCAAAATTTAGGTATTATTACGATGCGATAGTAGTAATACAAAGAATAGGTAAAGCTTGATTTTATTAAACTTTATCAGAAAAGCAAATTTTAATTAGTAAATTAAATACAATTTCCAGAATTTATCAGAGAACGCAGTTATTGCTAGAGCTTACGTACGATTACTCCTTGATGTCTAAGCTGATGGAACGAGCAGTAATTTCTAGATTGCCTGCTTGCCTTGTTCTTTTACTGCTTACAAAAACTGTATTCACATCAAAGACAATCAACTTTCCAGTGTTAATCCTTAAATTCTAATATTTGCACTATCTTTTGTAACCTTGTGATTTTTACAATGCAGTTTTCTGCAATTTTACATACATTATCTTGCATATAAGACTACATAAAGGGTGAATGAATAATTTTTCTACTTTTTTTATTATGTATTTTGTGGATGAGTTGGTAGCTCCAGTTACAAGCATCATTACACTTACACACAAGATGCTTTATCAGGAATTTTACTTCTAATTTTATTGAGTAAAAATCTAGCTCTATCTACTCCATATTCTTTGAAATAACTATCTCACTCTAAATTCTCAAAAGGAGAAGCAGATGTCTAATTTTGTTACTTCTACTAATGATATTACTCAAACTGGTTCAATCTATGTAGACAGCTTACTATGGGGCAGTCGTTGGAAGATTGAAAACGACAGTAGAAAAATCACTTATTCGTTTGTTGATAATGAGTCTTGGGATGACAACTTCGATAACACTGAAATAAATGCCTTCACTAATGCAATACAGGCGTGGGCGAATGTCGCTAATTTCCAGGTAGAGTATTCTGGTTTTAACGATCCTCAAGCTGAGTTAACCTTTCATAGTGTTGATTCTTCTGTTTTTAGTAGTGATAGCGTACTAGGTCAAGCAAAGCCACCAGGAGAATCCTCTAACCTTTTTGCAGAAGGAGATGTTCTAATTAACTGGGAGTATTATCAAAATTATCCTGATTCAGAACTCTTAGTTGGTAGCTACTACTACGACACTTTTATCCATGAAATTGGTCATGCTTTGGGATTAGCTCATCCTCACGACGATGGAGGAGGTTCTTCTATCTTTCCTGGCGTTGAAGACGCTGAAGATTTTGGTGACTTGAATCTCAATCAGTTTGTGACGACAATCATGTCTTACGTTGATACTCAAAGTCCCTATTCCCCTGGATATGAAGCAAATTGGGGATTTGCAGCAGGGCCAATGGCATTTGATATCGCCGCCATCCAACATATTTACGGGATCAATCGGACAAGTAACACAGGTAATAACTTTTATTCACTTCCATCCTTTAATGGTGAAGGAACTTATTGGTCTTGTATTTGGGATGCAGGCGGAACAGATACCATATCCGGTCAAGAAGCAATTAATTCGGTAATTATTAACTTGAACAATGCTACTTTGGCGAATAACGACCTTAATGCTGGCGGCTTCATTAGTCAAGTTGTTGGTGTTAAAGGAGGATTTACGATCGCTAACTCCCAAGGAGGTATATGTGTTATTGAAAATGCCATAGGAAGCTACTTTGATGACACTCTCATAGGGAATGAATACAACAATTATCTCTCTGGCGAGGACGGGAACGATGTCATCTATGGTGGCGCTGGCAATGACATCCTAGTTGGTGGTGCTGGAAGCGATCTCTTTACTTTCCAATCTGGCAGTGAAGGAATTGACTCGATTACTGACTTTAACGTACTGGAGGATACGATTGTTGTCTCTGCCGCTGGTTTTAGTGGAGGGCTAGTTGCTGGTACGACGATCGCTGCCAATAACTTTGTGATCGGTACAGCAGCCACTACAAATAGTCAAAGATTTATTTACAACACAGGTAATGGTTCTCTCTTCTTCGATCAAGATGGCACTGGAGCGATCGCCAAAATCCAAATTGCTACACTCGATACCGGATTATTCCTGAATAATGCAAATATTTTCGTTGCTGCTTAAGTTCTGTTTAAGTCATAAATCAAATCATTTGTGAAATATTTTTCTGTTGGCTGTCATTAGTCATTAGTCATTTGTCCTTTGTTATATCATGTCCGGTTAAAGACTTATCATTAAGACCGCAGAGATCAGATGGGACGGGTTTTTGGGCTTTCTGCATAGAGAAAGAGAATTATAACTAATTGGCCGGACATGATATTATTTGCAATTTACTTAGGACAAATGACCAAGGACGACCATAACAAAAATTTTCACAATCTCATTTAGGATTGCTATATGCGATCGCTTAGTAAGAAAACCAAACGAAAAGAATTACAGATTTTATTGTCAAGATGTAAAAATAATCATATAAATGGCAAAAGTTATGTAATTCCTAGCACACATTTGCGCTGGATGTCTGGAATAGTGGTTAAATATTATAGCTTCTGGTTGTAACAAACTAGAAAATTATTCACCACTAATGAACTCTAAAATGTATTATGTCTTTTTTCGATCGGGAAAATCTATTTTTAAGTAAGTTTAATCGCCGAGATTTAAGGACTGGCTTGATTATATCTGGCATCTTTTTATTTTTAGGAACTACTGGTGGTGTAGTGCAAGTTAAAACAGCACAGAAGTCAGGGTTCATACTACAACTTTTACATACTTCTGACCAAGAAGCAGGTGTGCCAGCGCTGAAGGATGCACCCAACTTTTCGGCGGTGTTGAATGCACTCAAAAATCAGGATATTAATCGTGATGGTAAACCTGATTATCCTAATACCTTAATCCTTTCATCTGGAGATGCTTACATTCCCAGTCCTTTCTTATTTGCCAGTGACACAGCTTTTGGCGGACAAGGACGAGGAGATATTTTAATTTTAAATGCTCTTGGTTTTAGTGCGATCGCCTTTGGTAATCACGAATTTGACTTAGGTACGGGTGTCGTTGCCGACTTACTCCGTGCTAAAGAAGATTACCCAGGGACGAAATTTCCCTATCTCAGCACGAATCTAGATTTCAGCACTGATAAAGACCTGGCAAAATTAGTTACTGCTGATAGACAAGAAGCAAGTAAAATTCCGAATAAAATTGCCCGTAGCACCATTATTACCGTCAATGGTGAAAAAATTGCTGTGGTTGGGGCGACAACTCCCACACTGCGGACTATTTCTTCTCCCGGTGGTGTGACTGTGTTGCCTAAAGAATTTTATGACCGTGATACCGCAGATATCGCCGCTTTAGCTGCTGAAATTCAAACTTCTGTTGATACACTGCTGACAAAAAATCCAGAGATTAATAAAGTCATTCTATTGGCACACATGCAGCAAATTGCGATTGAGCAAAAGCTAGCAGCATTACTCAAGGGAGTAGATATTATTGTTGCTGGTGGTTCCAATACCTTACTAGCCGACAAAACAGACCGTCTGCGAGTGGGTGATAAATCTGCTGGAACTTATCCAATTATCAAAAAAGCCGCAGATGGTAATCCGATAGCTGTAGTTAATACCGATGGTAACTATCGTTACGTTGGTCGTTTAGTAGTTAATTTTGATGCTAATGGAGTAATTATTCCTAAAAGTATTGACCCCAAAATCAGCGGTACTTATGCGACTGATTCCCAAGGTGTAGCAGCTGTGGGTGGGAAACCCGATGCCAAAATTGTCGCGATTACAGAAGCACTCAAAAAAGTGATTATTGCCCAAGATGGTCAGATTTTTGGGAAAACCAACGTTTTCCTCAATGGCTGGCGAGGTGATGTCCGCACTCAAGAAACCAATTTCGGGAATTTGACAGCCGAAGCTAATTTAGCGATCGCTAAACGATATGATCCTAAAACTGTCATTTCCATTAAAAATGGTGGTGGTATCCGTGACAATATCGGTATATATACTTTTCCCGCAGGTTCGACTCGCTCGCGGGATGTTATCAAACTACCACCCCAAGCAAATCCTGTAGCAGGCAAGAAAGAAAAAGAAATTTCCCAACTTGATATCACCAATGCTTTACGGTTTAACAATAGCTTGACTTTAGTTACTTTGAATGCTACAGAATTACTAGCAGTGATTGAACACAGTGTAGCAGCCATAGCGCCCGGTGCGACCCCTGGCAGTTTTCCCCAAGTAGCGGGATTAGCCTTTAGCTTTGACCCAAATTTGCCAGCAGGTAAGCGTGTTAAATCCCTGGCTATCAAAGATGGGAAAGGCAAAATTATTGATGTAGTGGTGAAAAATGCAGAGTTAGTGGGTGACTCTAATCGCATCTTCCGCACTGTCACCCTAAACTTTCTAGCAAGTGGTGGTGATGGCTATCCTTTTCCGAAAACAGAACGGGTTGATTTAACATCAAAAGATGCTGATAAGAGCAAACGCACAGGTTTAGCTACCTTTGCTGCTGATGGTTCTGAACAAGATGCATTAGCAGAATATTTGGCTGCTAACTTTAAGCAGATTCCATTTGCTCAGGAAGATATACCAGCTACCAAAGATACTCGCATTCAAAATCTGAAGTTGCGTAAAGATGTGGTATTTTGAATCAATGGTCACAATTCCAGTAATTGATTTTACTAATTTTACTAAGGGCAACGCAATAAATCGACAAGCTGTCATCAAACAAATCTATGAAGCTTGTCATGAAATTGGCTTCGTCTACTTGCAAAATTCGGGAATATCAAAAGACCTAATCAAACAAGTATTCACTCACAGCAAATCTTTTTTCAATTTACCTTTAGAAGTTAAGCAAAAGCAAGCTTGGAGTGATGAATTTAGTAATATGGGTTACGTTGGGATTGAGAGAGAACGTCTTGACCCCAATCAACCAGGCGACTTAAAAGAGGCGTTTAATGTAAACAAACAAGCGGTTACAGAGATAGATGCTTCTATTGTCAGCTTCTATGATAATTGCACAGAACTTGCTAACACGATATTACAAGCTTATGCATTGGCATTAGAATTGCCAGAAGATTTTTTTACTATAAGACATAATCAACAAAATCATACCTTGCGCTTACTCCACTATCCGCCATTGCAGACACCACCAAAACCCGGACAAGTGCGTGCTGGTGAACATTCCGATTATGGCAGTATTACCTTACTTTTGCAAGATGACGTTGGCGGGTTGGAAGTACAGACAGCATCTGGAGAGTGGATTGTCACGCCTGCAATTCCTGATACTGTAATAGTCAATACTGGCGATTTAATGCAACGGTGGACAAATCATCGATTTTGCTCAACTAAGCATCGAGTGATGATTCCCAGTGATAACAGGATGAACCAATCCCGGTATTCTATCGCTTTTTTCTGTCATCCTAATGATGATACAGAAATTGCTTGTTTGGAGACTTGCCAGAAAGAACAATCGTCTATCTATCCCCCTATCCTTGCGGGAGAATATCTTTTAAGCCGTTTACAAGCAACTTATGGTAATTCGTAATATTTCGACTGCGCTCAATACAAGTTCGTAATTCGTAATTTCTGGACTTTAGACTAGTTCGCAGTGCGAAACTCCACTTCCTGCCAGCCTTTAATAGCGCCAACAATAAAAGCACCTGCTGGGTTATCAATAGCTTTCTCAAACGCAGCTAAACCACCTTCTTTAACAGCATTTATTACTCGTTTTTTCAAGGTTGGGTTGCTTTCAATTCGATTTATGGCTTCTGCTGCTACTACCATTTGCTGTGATGTAGTAGTGGTCGGGTAAGTTTGCTCTAATTGTTTTAGCAATAGCTGAATCTCGGCAGCAGCTTCAGCAAGACTTTGGGGCTGTCCAGCAGCGTAGTAATTACCTTGGATATAATCGCGTTCAATGCGTTCGTTATAGTTGCCGCCACCTGTGTTGATATTGCGATCGCCAGACATTGTTGTATCTCCTTGAAATACTCGGTTGCCTTCACCTTGAACGTTGTTGACGTTGCCGCCAACTAAACCATCAATTGAAAATCCACCAGGGTTATTAGTCATAGTACCTACCTGTTCTACATTTGAATAAAAACTAGGGCGTTGTAGCGCCTGATTAACAAAATTTTCTAAACTACGAATTCTGCTATCTTTTTCTTCTAGTAGTAATTTAATCTCCCGCTCCGGCAAGCCTTTTATCTCATTGTAAGTATCGAAATACTCTGCACTCAGATGGGATTTATCAGCCGCGATCGCTGTTTTGGCACGAAGCAGAAACTTATCCTGTCCCCGTTTTTCTATCGCCACAATTTCTAATTCAGCATCTGGATGATTTTCTGCTAACTGCTTAAAGGAAATTGCGATCGCTCTTGGGTCAACTTCTTGGTTGTGGTAAAGGTCAAGGGTGTCAAATATTGGTTGAATAAAATCCCCAAACTCCCCATCTGCAAAAACCTCTTTATTATTATCAGGTTTGCGAAGTGGATCAGGGTTCTCTTTAGTGGGCAGTCGCATATAAACGTATTCACACCGCACCCCATCAAACTTTGTATCAGTGGTAATGCCCCAATCTTGAATGTATGCCCCGGTGAGAGTAGCGCCTGTGAAATCCGTTCCATTAAGTTGTGCTTGGACTAGCTTTGCCCTGCATAGATTGGTATTTTGTAAATTCGCTTGACTGAGGTTTGCACCAATAAAACTGGCATCCACCAAATTCGCTCCTTTGAAGTTGACACCGCGCAGGTCTTGGCGGTCAAAATTCTTATCCTGTCCCTGTCCTGTAACCAACACATGGCGCACTTGTGCCTTTTGAAGGTAAGTTTTCTCAGCACAAACACGGTTGAGCATTTTTGCTTGATAGAAACAGGTACGAGTAAGAAGAGCATCTCGGAAATCTGTACTTTTGAGTGTTGCAAATGTAAAATCAGCATTGGTCAAATTTGCACCACAAAAACTTGTGCTTCTTTTAGCACAGAGATTAACAGCTATTTTTTTTAGCAGTGAATATTTTTCATCTTCAGCAAATGCTTTCTCACCAAGATAAGTGCCAAGAGCAACCATAGATAAAGCTATAAAACTAGCTAGAGGTGCAGTTACAATAAATTCTTCCTTATCAAAACCTGTAGGTAAAACTCCAAGTACAGAACCAAACAAAGCCATGACTACAGCCAACACCGTAGTTTGAGTCACAGTGATAACCTTAGTCATAACTACGGCTTCAGCAAATACTATAGCCCCAGCTATAGCTCCAGCCATACTCAAAGTTCCAAATACCAATTCAACTATCAACACTTCTAGATTTTCTGAACTAATAGCGACAGTGAAGAGCATCAAAATACTAGAGATAACAGCTATAATTCCTATTGCTGCTCTTAAACCTTGGTAGATAGTGACAACAGAGAAGGCAATTAACGTCAGCAAGATAACCATACGCGATAAAATGCCTAAATGAGCTATGGTTAAGCCGGCGTAAGTGTAAACAAATCCTGACATTGTTGATAGAAGTAATGCGACAATTGCCAAACTAATTACCCAACAGCGCTGCAATCCAGCTTCAGCATGATCGAAGTTAGCACCAATGAGAATGGCTTTAGAAAAATCTACACCTCTAATGTCAGCGTAACTAAAGTTTGCACCAGTAAGATTTTGGTTTTTAAAAGATTTGCCTTGAAGTTGAACGCGGTAGAAGTTGTGAGACATAAATTATAATAGTAAATCTAAAGTAGGTATCAACGCTTGGAAAGAAATAAACATCACAATCCTGTACCTGTAAATAATGTTAAAATCTTTTCTTATCTGGCAATTTTTATAGAAAAAGGCTTTACTATTTTTTATTTATTTAATGATTGTGTCATCTAGAACGTTGATTATTATGTCTTCTCTTATGTTGATTTGCAAAATACTTTAAAAGTGCTGTGCGGAAAGCTACAATCTTAAGACGACGAGGACCTCTCTCAATTGCAATCTTTGGTTCCTGTTCAATTTTTTTGATAATTTCAGCAGCACGTTGACGGGTATTCTGGTCTGGACTATTTTTATAGTTATCTAATATCTTTTTAGAGTATTCGCTGTTGTAAAGAATAGTTGCTGCTAAAGTGCGAATTTTTGGATTTTTATTATCAAGATTTTCAGCTATAGAATCAAATAAAATTTCATCATTGACTTCTCCTCTATTTATCTCTAGATTAGTAATTATGATAGATAAAACGAAAATACGAAAGCTTTGATTGTCTTCTTTTAGAGCATTAGCCAATGATTTAGTGTATCTTTCATCATGGGTATAAATTTCATAACTAGTTAGAACTTCTATTGCATTATTGCGAATAGTTATGTCATTGTTTTTAAGGGCTGCAAGGAAAGCTGCTGGCAAGGCTTTTAGAGCCATTTCTGTAAGAACGTCTTTCGCCACAGCCCTAGTGTTTTCATTTTGACTACTAAGATTTGCAAGGAGAGTGGGTACGTCGTTTAAACTATAATTACAAGCAACCAAAGCTTCACGCCATGCTGCAAGCTTTTCTTTTTCTTCTTCAGTAACGCTCCCTGTAAATTCTTCATCATCCAATTCCAATATATGTTGAAATTTATAAATTTCTTGATTAAACTCATTAATCTTTCTACGTTCTGCGTCAGTACACTTCAATGTTTCTTCATTATTTTTATTTAAAACGATATGAGCATTTCCTAAATTCATGCCAACTACCAAGTAGATTATAATAGTCAATACAGCGCAGTAGTAATTTTTCCAGTGTGTTAACATAATTGAATTTAAAATTTTTAAAGTTAGTATTAATGAATTTTTACTTTGGAAATTAGTATAGTTGAAATTTGGAGAATCCAACTTTTTCTTTAGTGAGTAAAGATTAATCCATTAAAGTAAGCTCTGGCATTGAGCAATCGTAAAACACAAGCTTTAGCTAAAAGACCACGAGAAATAAACATCATTTGCGCCCTCTCAATGGTTAAAGCCAGAGTTACGATCACACCCGTTGTTAGTGACTCCATGTACTACCTCAGGAATGCAACATCACATTTTACTGATATTACACGCTTTCTTTTATAGATTCCGCAATTGGGGCAAAATTTGGAGTTACATATAATTCACTTTTTGCGGAAATAACTGCTTCCGCCTTCCCTGGATCAACTTCCGCCTTCACGTTTGAGTGTTTCGCGCAGTCTGTATCAAATTCCGCTTTCCCTGGATCAAATTCTGCCTTCACGTTTGGGTGTTTCGCGCACTCTGTATCAAATTCCGCCTTCCCTGGATCAAATCCCGCCTTCACGTTTGAGTGTTTCGCGCACTCTGTATCAAATTCCGCTCTGACGTTATCAGAAGTAGCTGGAAATTACTTAAATTTTAGGTTTTTAAATAAAAACCAATAATTTTACGTATGACAACCTTTGAAACAATTGTCCACTATAGAGTTATGGGAAATTTGAAAAATGGGTAACAATTATGGCAAGACCAAAACGTAATTCACGTATTCTTAGCAAATCTGAAACACGTCTAGCAAGCATTAAATCTATCAATTCAAGTCTAGATGTCGGAGAGGGATTGTCAGTCAAAGATTATACTGGAAAAATCGAAAGCCTGCGACAATCTCTAGAAGCATACAATACTACCCTCTCCACTATTGATGTTTTACTAACCCAGATCCTTGAAAATGAGCAAGATTTAGCAGATTATTCTGAGAAAATTTTGCGTGGTATTGCTTATAAATTTGGTAAGAATAGCTATGAGTATCAGATGGCTGGAGGTATTCGTAAAAGCGATCGCAAGCGTAATGTGCGTAAAAACGTGGTTTCTGCTGTCGGTGAACGCGCATTTACTGGTTCTTGACATTACAGCAGTTTTCAGGTAGTTAGACCACAATTGAGATGAGGAGGATGAGGGGGATGAGGGAGATAAGGGAGTAGGGCGTGGTGTGGTTCAATTACTTGAAAAACGCTGTAAACCCAATTTTTCGGTAAATCAAATACAGGACTTACGCAAGATGTGCTTGAAAACCTGATGATTGCGTAGCGGTAATTCATGAATTACCGCTACTTTCGTTATGTTTTGCGTAAATCCTGAAATAGAAAAAGAGACTAGCAATTGCTAGTCTCTACATTTAGGTTATTGCATAAGAATCTGGCGGATTAAAATGCTCATCACCTTATCTGGGTTCTCGGTGGGTACTAGTGGACTCCAGTCTCCAACGCTGGCATAACCAATTACTTGTAAATAGTGGATGGTGCTGGTAACAGCTTTGGCAGAACCAATCAATGTATGTTTAATCGGTTCTCGCCGGGGTAATGGTTGTCCGGTTGGTTGATGGCTAGTGGATGTATCTAAATTTTCCCCAGACAAAAACTGTTTTAACTTGGACTGGGCAGATTCTGGTAATTGTGACATGATGATATTTATACTCCGATATTGGGGTTTATATAAAGGCGATCGCTGTCTTCTTTGCGGGATTTAGCGATCGCCTTTATCGATCTTGGGGTTTAGATAGGAGCGATGGCTGTCTTCTTTGCGGGATTTGGCCATCGCCTCAATCATATTTTGATAATAATGTATAATTTTATACCTGTTAATCAATATTTGAAAAATTTTTATTAATAATTCTCAAGTTTTAACGAAAATAAATTATGTATAATTCTGAATTTATTTATGGAAAAGAAAAAATGCAAAGCAACATTAATTCAAGCCCCCGGATTTATCCTGGTCGTGCTTCAATGCGTGAATTTTGAATTTTGAATTTTGAATTTCCTGCAGGGGTTGACCTATTCACAATTTGCAAAATATGAAAACCTACGACTGGATTGTTGTTGGTGGTGGAATTACAGGTGCTGCACTCTCCTACGAACTAGCGAAGAAAGGTTTTGCTGTACTTTTGTTGGAGCAATACAACAGACCACAGAATGCAACTCGCTATAGTTATGGTGGGCTGGCCTATTGGTCGGGTACTACACTACTAACTCGGCGATTGTGCGAAGAAGCGATCGCACGTTACCATATCCTATCTCAAGAGTTAGACGCTGATATCCAATTTCGGGAATTAGATTTATTACTGACTATTTCAGCCGATAGCGACCCAGAAGCAACTGCTGCATCATATAATGATTCTGCCATTCCACCCCGTTTACTCAGTATCCAAGAAGCTTGTGAATTGGAACCGCAGCTAAATCGAGAGGCAATATCTGGAGCTTTAACTGTCAAACACGGTCATATTCACCCAGAAAAAACAGCACAAGCTTACATCCAAGCCTTTGAGCGGGCTGGGGGTGAAATGCAGATTACTCAAGTATTGCAAGTATTGCAAGATGGTGTACAAACTACCACTGCAACTTTCCACAGTGCTAACGTTGTCGTTTGTGCGGGTGGACTTAGCCGCCAGCTTCTCAAATCTGCTGGTGTTTCTATCAAGCTGTATTTTACCCACGCAGAAATCATTGAAACCTCACCCGTTGATGTCAGGTTACGCACCTTAGTTATGCCAGCGAATCAACAACGGTTTCAACTAGAAGCTGAATCTACTCAAGTTGATGAATTATGGGATGAACTTGGTAATGAGTTAGTACCGCCAATTTTAGATGTGGGTGCGATTCAGTTTCAAGATGGTAGTATCCGCATCGGTCAAATTAGCCGTGCGATCGCAGATCCTCAAGCCAAGGTAAACTCAGACGTAAGCGAAAAATGGTTGCGAAAAAGTGTTGGTCAAATTTTACCAGCATTGGAGAATTTACCAGGGACTTGGTATCACTGCTTAGTTGCATTTAGTAGCAATCAACTCCCCTTAATTGGTGCTATCCCCGGATTTAAAGGCGTTCATGTTTTCTCTGGATTTAGCAATCCTTTAGTACTGATACCACCTTTGGCAAAGCGCTTTGCTAATTTTGCAACTGGCCAGGAAGATGAAATTATTACACAAATGCTAATCTAAAAGCCCCGCAGTTAAAGACATAAATTAAATATTATTGATGCTGATACATGAGGTACAGTCAAACTTTGGAGTTATAAAAAATGGATATAATATCATCTTCGCTCATGTTCGCGTAATCAGTTATGATTCCCATAGTCATTGCACCCCACACGCCAGGTGCTACCCTGCAGGAACGCTAAGAGCGAACAAGTAGGGCTTTGCCCGCCCAACGCACTGGCTCCCCTTAATCCCCTCCCCGCTCTTTGGAAGGGGAGACAAAGCACAGCTTTGGCGGGGTGGGGTGATTCGGGTTTAATAAATAATCAAGCGGACATGGTATAACTGCACTGATTTTAATTCAATCTCATACTTGGTTAATTGACAATTGTGCAGCTTGTCTGTCTAAATAAATAATTAGAGTTCGCCTAATTTTCAACAAAGGAATAGCAGCAATGTCTTCCATTGAGGACAACAAAATAATTGCTCAACGGTGGATTGAACTTATTAGCGAGCATAAGATCGAAGAAATTTGCGAGATAACCGCCCCGACTTGGAAAATGCACGGTGGTTTACCAGGACTTCCCCTTGGCCCTGAAGGGGTACGCAAACTCTTTGGTTCATTTGGGCCTATCCAGCAGAAATGGACAATTGAAGACGTAATCGCTGAAGGTAACAAAGTTGTTGTGCGTGCGACTAATACCTGCATCCAGGAGAGTTTCCTTGGCATACCAAGTCGCGGTCGTCAACAGACATTCACTGCTACGTTCATTCATTATATTACCGATGGCAAGATAATTGAAACCTGGCGAAACGCTGACGATCTTGGACGGGTTCTTCAGCTTGGGGCACGGATTGAACCAGGAGTATCTAAGTAATAGCAGTGTAGGTGGAACATTTTAACCTGACTTAATGATTAAAACTATTATTGTGTTAACCAGCTATCTATTCAGCATCGACAATAATTTTGCACAAAGATAGCTGTTTTTAACTGTCTAGAATCAAAGATGTTCTTGGCAGAGAAAGATTTTGTTCTTCCATAACGTATTGCATAGATATGAGAATATTTATAAAGTTAATAAAGCTTAATATGAAAAAGTTTGTTTTTTATTACAAAAACAAACTTTTTTGTATAAGGCGTCACTTTTTACTAGTAAACTATCGCACTAATATCACACTTTAAAGATTGATATTGTCAGCTTTCTATAAGTTGGCTAATTCCTCAACGGAAAATTCATAAAAAGATGAGAAGACAATTTAACCGACGCAAGTTTATAATTTACGGTTCTTTAACTTTTGGAAGCAGCTTTTTTTTGAAAGCTTGCGCGAACAATTCTCCAACTGCTACAGAGAGTCCAGTTGCGCCTCCTACTGCTTCACCAGCGGCGGCTACTGCTAGTGACACCATAAAAGTAGGTATTTTGCATTCTCTGAGTGGTACGATGTCTATTAGTGAAAAAAGCGTTGTTGATGCTGAAAAATTAGCAATCAAAGAAATTAACGCAGCTGGTGGTGTCTTAGGTAAACAAATTGAAGCAATTACCGAAGATGGCGCTTCTAACTGGGATACTTTTAGAGAAAAAGCAACCAAGCTAATCGATCAAGATAAAGTTGCTGTAGTCTTTGGTTGTTGGACTTCTGCTAGCCGCAAGAATGTTAAGCCAGTATTCGAGAGCAAAAATCACATGCTCTGGTATCCTGTACAATACGAAGGTCAAGAGTGTTCTAAAAATATTTTCTATACTGGCGCTGCGCCAAATCAACAAATTGAACCGTCTGTTGATTGGCTGTTAAAAAACAAGGGCAAAGAATTCTTCTTAGTTGGCTCTGACTACGTTTTTCCTCGGACTGCTAACACAATTATTAAAGCTCAACTAGAAGCTTTAGGCGGAAAAACAGTCGGTGAAGATTATTTACCTCTTGGCAACACAGAAGTTACACCAATTATCACTAAAATTAAGCAAGCTTTGCCTAATGGAGGTGTAATTTACAATACTCTGAATGGTGATAGTAACGTTGCTTTCTTCAAACAATTGAAAGGTGCTGGATTGACAGCAGAAAGATATCCTTCCATGTCTGTCAGTATTGCCGAAGAAGAAGTTAAAGCAATTGGTATAGAGTATCTCAAAGGTCACTACGCTGCTTGGAATTACTTCCAAACAGTAGACACACCTGCTAATAAGAAGTTTGTCGCAGCTTTTAAGAAAGAGTACGGCGAGAATCGAGTAACAAATGACCCAATGGAAGCAGCATACATTGCAGTTTATTTGTGGAAGCAAGCAGTACAAAAAGCTGGTACTACAGACATTGCTAAGGTAAGTGCTGCGGCTTATGGTCAAACCATAGATGCACCTGAAGGTAAAGTGACAATGGATGCTAATCATCACATATCTAAAATTGTGCGAATTGGTCAAGTAAGGCTAGATGGTTTGTTTGATATTGTCTATGCTACTCCTGCACCAGTTGAGCCAGTTCCTTGGAATCAATTTGTGAAAGAAACTAAGGGATTTGCTTGTGATTGGAGTGACCCTGCTAAAGGTGGTAAGTACAATAAAACCTAAATAATTCGTAATTTGTAATTCGTAATATTCTCGTTCCCAGTCTCAGGCTGGGAACGAAGCACACGAAACACTAACTACTCGCTGATAGCTTTTGTGGAGAAATAAGTGTTAGCAGGATTCTTAGAAGCTGTATTTAATGGTATTAGTATTGGCGCTGTATTATTAATTGCTGCATTGGGACTGGCGATTATATTTGGATTGATGGGCGTTATCAATATGGCGCATGGTGAATTGATGATGTTTGGCGCTTATACAACTTATGTTGTGCAAAATGTTTGCAAACAATTGGGTGGGCTGTGGTTTGAAGTCTATATATTTTTGGCTTTGATCATTGCATTTATATTCACGGCTGCTGTGGGATTACTTTTAGAAAAAGGCGTGATTCGTTATCTCTATGGACGCCCATTAGAAACTCTATTGGCAACTTGGGGAGTAAGTTTAATTTTTCAGCAGTTTGTCCGCAGTGTGAATTGGGTATTGATAATTGGCATAGGCTTATTTTCTCTGCTGTTTTTTGGAGGTTTATGGATTTTAAATTCTCGTACTGATTTAGGAAGAGTTCGTAACTGGATTGTGGCGGTGATATTTTTATTATCGCTGGGGGTGACAATCACAACGGGCAATTTATTGAGTCAAACTTATCAGTTAGCAGTAACTCAACCTTGGTTTGGCGCTCAAAATGTAGATGTAACAGCACCGACTTGGTTACAAGCAGGGATGTCTTTAGGTGGTGTGCAATTACCCTTTGCCAGATTATTTATTATTGCTTTAACAATAATCTGTGTGGCGGGAATTTACTTATTTTTACAACGTTCTAGCTGGGGTTTAAGAATTCGGGCGGTGACGCAAAACCGAAGTATGAGCGCTTGTTTGGGTATCCCAACTCAAAAGGTGGATGCAATTACTTTTGCATTGGGTTCTGGTTTAGCTGGTGTGGCTGGATGTGCGATTAGTTTGCTTGGTTCTGTAGGGCCAAATACGGGACAAAACTATATTATTGATACTTTTATGGTGGTTGTCGTTGGAGGTGTGGGGAATTTAGCCGGGACGATTGTGGCGGCGTTGGGTATTGGTACGGCTAATTTTTTAATTGGTTCTGGTACTTTGGCTTTGTTGTTGACTCCTGTTAAACCTTTGGCTGATTTGTTTACTTTTTTTGCCACGACGAGTATGGCTAAGGTGATGGTGTTTGCGCTGATTATTGTGTTTTTACAGTGGAAGCCTGGAGGGATTTTTCCGCAGAAGGGACGTACTGTTGATGTTTAAACCGCAGAGACGCAGTGAACCAGCGCTGCGGGAGGGTTTCCCTCCGCAGGCGACTGGTGAACCCGAAGGGAGGACGCAGAAAATGAGGAAGAGGGGAGGAGGGTTATTAATTGAGGTAGGGGTGGTGGTTACGATCGCACTTCTCCTTATAATTATCATGCCACTGCTGTTGTCGGAGTTTCGTCTGAATTTGTTGGGGCGATTTTTATCGCTGGCGATCGCAGCTTTAGGTATTGATTTGATTTGGGGTTATACTGGCTTACTAAGTTTGGGACATGGTATTTTCTTTGGTTTGGGTGGATATGCGATCGCAATGTATCTGAAACTGCAAGTCCCTACTGGAGAATTGCCTGATTTCATGGGTCTTTATGGAGTTACGGAACTTCCCGCGTTTTGGCAACCTTTTTATTCTTTTCCTTTGACAATAGCTTTGGTGGTACTAATTCCAGGGTTATTGGCGGGATTGTTGGGATATTTGGTTTTCCGAAATCGTCTCAAGGGTGTTTATTTTTCTATCTTGACTCAAGCTGGAACTATTGTATTTTTCAACTTTTTTAACGGTCAGCAAAAACTATTCAATGGTACAAACGGACTGATAGATTTTACAACCTTGTTTGGAGCAACGGTCAGCGATGCCAAAACGCAGTTTGTTTTTTACACGCTGACGGTAGTGTTTCTCGCAATCACCTATGGAATTTGTCGCTGGTTGACAACTGGACGCTTTGGGAGGTTGTTGATAGCGATTCGGGATGATGAAAGTCGGGTAAGATTTTCTGGCTATGACCCTACAGATTTTAAGGTGGTGGTGTTTGCAGTTTCTGGTGCGATCGCAGGTATAGCAGGAGCATTTTACACTATTCAAAGTGGTTCTGTATCACCCAGAGCAATGGATATTGCTTTTTCGATTGAAATGGTGATTTGGGTAGCTGTGGGGGGACGCGCTACTTTAATTGGGGCGATTGTCGGAACTTTGTTAGTAAATTATGCCCGCACTTTTTTAAGCGAACAATTTGCCGAAATCTGGCTATTTTTCCAAGGCGCACTATTTTTGATTGTCGTCACAGTCCTTCCTGACGGCATCGTGGGATGGTTACGCAGTCAAAATATTTCTCTTTTCCACCGTCGTCAAGAAATTGCTACATATCCCACCTTGGAAGAAGACCCTGAAGTGCAACATGAACGCGAAAATATTGGAAACTGAAAACGTAACTGTTAGTTTTGACGGTTTTAAGGCTTTAAACCAGCTTAACTTTAGCATGGATGTGGGTGAATTACGAGTAGTAATTGGCCCCAATGGTGCGGGAAAGACAACGTTTCTGGATGTGATTACGGGTAAAGTTCAGCCAACCGTGGGGCGAGTTTTATTCAAAGGAAGAAATCTGCGTTCTTTACCTGAATATAAAATTGCCCGATTGGGAATTGGGCGCAAGTTTCAAACACCCAGAATTTACCTGAACTTAACGCCCCGTGAAAATTTAGAAATTACCAGTAACCAGAAGAAAAATGTCTTTTCTACTTTGTTTGAACATTCTAATGCTGTTGAAAAGAATAATATTAAAGGATTATTAGAAACCATCGGTTTAACGCCGAAAGCCGATATCAGAGCTGCTTTACTTTCTCACGGAGAAAAGCAACGTTTAGAAATTGGGATGTTAGTAGCACAGTCCCCAGATTTATTACTTGTTGATGAACCCGTTGCGGGTTTAACAGATGAAGAAACATACAACATTGGCGAATTACTTTTAGCACTAGCGCAGAGTCATTCAATTTTAGTCATTGAACATGATATGGAATTTGTGCGTCAAATTGCCAAAAAAGTAACAGTATTACATGAAGGTTCGGTGCTGTGCGAAGGGAATTTTGAAGAAGTGCAAAATGACTCTCGTGTGATTGAAGTATATCTGGGAAAACAGGAAGAATGAAACAATTCGCAATACGCATTTTTATACCCGCTCAACAACTTCATCTTTTTCCCAAATAACAGATTCTTCCATTGTCCCAAGCTCCACGAAAGCTTTGGCAGCTTTAAGGGTTGTATTCAGATCAACGCAGGACGAAGCCGGATAAACACCTTCTTGCCCCCCAACTATCACGAATTCGTCTATATCTGATTTAGATGGGTCAACAAGATAGTGAAAATTCTCATTATCAAATGTCAAATACACTACATATTTTCCTAAGCCACCACTTAGAGCCATGTGGGTTTCGCTATCTGTTTCTAAGGTTACAAGTGTTTTGTGATGCCCGTCTAACTCTCTAATAGCTGATTCTATTTCTTTCCAACTATGCGCTTGCTCTACACAACCCTTGTTCTGATTTCCAATCCAATCTTCAACTGAAAATTTTGTTATGAACATAATTAACCTCACTTCAATGTAATTGTCTGACGACCGCTAGGGCTAATAACTTCTATTTCTTCTAAACCAAGCTGTCTAGCCATTCCTTTCACACCTCCGTTCTGACCACATGCTCATGCATTGATCCCGATCGACTATTAAACGCGCTCGGCCTCCTCTTAATCCTGCATCAAAGGCTTGTTGGAAAGCATCAGCTTCAGCGTGTGTGCGACTAATTGGATTTACTTTAAGTGTAATCTTTCTGCGATTGGGATTGCTGCCAGCACTGATACCAAAAAATACGCTACTACCTATCTCTAACTTTGCGATTGTAGCGCGATCGTCCTCACTACCTGCTGGAGTCAGACCAAGCTGTTGCCTATACTCTGCTAATTCTTCAAAAATAAGCTTATATTTAAGCTGTTGCATCTCCAATGCTGGAGCTAAAGTGTTTATATCTGGATTTTTTACTACCTCTTCTGAGCCAACAGGACAGCTATAAACTACATAAGTCCATATTCCTGGATTATCGGCTTCAGCACTTTCACCCTCATAAAAAGTAACCGTTCCATCTTCTTCGCACTCATAATAACCTGAGTAAACATCTTCCCAATCGCAATCTGAGTTTTCTAGCACCCATCGAATTTTAGCTAATACACCAGCAATATGATGAGGTTCAGTTTCTCTCTGGACTAAACGTTCTCCTTCCCACTCATAGTTGTGTAACTCAAGAGGCATTGCAACAAAGCTTTTAAATAGAATTAGGTTCCATAAACTGGAACCTAAATAATAACCTAATGCCTAATGTCCACCAAGTAATCTCAAAATTACTGTAAATTAGTGAATTAGTTCTTATTTAGGAAAACAGGAAAATTAAAAAATGCCATAACTTTTCTTCTCTACGAGAGGCTGCGCCAATGAGACGCTCTTGCTAGCTTGCTTCCCGGTAGGGGTACGTTAAGCTGCGCGATCGCATTTTCTATTTCCCTAGTAATTATGGTCGGTTTGCGCTGTTAAACACCTGCTCTACTGTTAGCGCCCAATCAGCAATTATTACTGATTCCATGCAAGTCGCACCTGTAAATATCTTATCCTCATACTGTCCCTCCACCCACTGGCAAATTGTAATTTGTTGTATCTGTGGGTCAACAATCCAATACTCTAATATTTCCCTAGCAGCATACTCTGTCCGCTTGTAGCGATAATCACGAACACTGTTTGCTGTTCCCGGAGAAACAATTTCAATCACTAGCGTAGGCGGCGGCATATCACGGGTGAGGGTAGCACGAGTAGCACCGATAAGGGCAGCATAAGAATCTTCTGTGTGAACCATTAAGTCAGGTAAACGACATCTCGCCCGTCGCCCCGCCACCTCAATTTCTGTATCCTTGTGAGCAACTAAATAAAAGGTGAAATGTTTTAGTAGTTCAACGAATAGAAATCTTGCCAAATTGCTATTTTCCTGACTTTCTGGTGGGATCTCAACTAGTTCTCCATCCACCAATTCATAGCGCGTGTCTGTACCATCGTCATAGGTAAGATACTCCTCAAAGGTCAGCAGTTTTTGGGTTTTCGTCGTTTGGGTCATTTGCTTTGGCTAGCATCTATTATGAAGTATGAGCTATATATTCCAGTTAGCCAAACAGTCAGTAATTACATATGGTTTGTGCAAGATGTGGAGCATTGCTAGACACAGGGGATTTCTTTGATTAATTGAAATGCTTTTAATATTACCTTCCAGTAGCCTAACAACGCCGATGTACCCGCACACAATCAATATTTGTGGAGAAAAGCTATAATTGCCCTAGCTTTAGTTGAAATCGTTTATTCCTATGAGCCAACTGCTAACATTAGAACTAAGTGATGATGTCTATGCAGCTTTGCAGCAGCAGGCTGATGCCATCGGGCTTTCGGTAGCAGAATTGATTGTGACATCTCTTGATGCGCAGCATGGTCTTCTGATTGGTGCAAAGCTACAACCAGAAGTTCAGCCAGAAGAAGCACGTCAACGGTTACTTAGTTATGCAGGTGCAATTAGCTTGGGTTATGCCACAGGTATAGATAACGAAAGCATTGATGCTGACTTGGCAAAAGCTTACACCAATGACTTTTAAGCATTGGAATGTAGATCATGCTGCTTGATACGTCAGGATTGCTCTGCTTTCTCCATAAAGATGAGCCACAACATGAAAGGGCAGTTGAACTGATTGCTACTACAAGCAGAACTCGGCTTACGCACAACTATGTTCTAGCAGAATTAGTGGCTCTAGCATTGGTTCGAGGCTTTTCCCGTTCAATTGTACTGTCATACAGCCTTGAACTGATCAACAATTCAAACGTTCAAATTGTATGGGTTGATGAGCCGCTACATCGAGAAGCAATAGATTTATTGTTAGCAAGACAGGATAAAACCTATTCATTATGTGATGCTGTAAGCTTTGTGTTGATGCGTAGGCAAGGAATTATGGAGGCATTAACAACTGATAAACACTTTGAGCAAGAAGGTTTTACTCGTTTGTTGCGGTTAGCAGGCTAACACTGCGCTGCGCCTCTGCGTGAAATTTTCATCTCTATATCTTCCATAGCAATTTCTAATGTCTGGCGATCAAATGGAAAATTTTGGACATCTTAATTGTGATAAAAAGCTCGCTTCAGCCAGAGGTAGAAACACCTTTGAGATTTTAGATTGTTCAATCCAAAATCTCAAATCCAAAATCTAAAATGGTATTATCTCATTTTCTATGCAGTTTTCTCATTCTTATCTGATGCTTGTTCTGCAAGATTTTTTAAGCGGCTCGCTCTCATTTTGCGGAGGCGATCGCTATTGCGAACACCACCCGCCATTTCATATTCAGCGCTGTCTTTGCCGTACTTGATCGCAACCACCATTAACATTTTCTCAGAAAGCTGCTTCAAGTTTTTTTCCATCTCTTCAACTTCTGTTAAAGTAGAGTCAACTATAGCCAGAGCGCTATTATGAACATCAAGTTTGTTACGCAACTGTTCGATTGACTCAATCAGTTTTTCTAAAGTATAATTTTCTTCAAATTTAATGCTTGGAAGAATCGATTTCATCCCAGATGCTCTTAATTCAGCTTTTTCTAAAACGCGGGATGTACGTTTTTGACGAGACATAATTTTGCTCTTTTAAGATACTTCTAGAACTAGCTTGCCTCAATTAAACCCAATTCCGGTTCAGCATAAATCGCCATTCCCGATCGTAAAATTTTTCGCTTATACCAGTAATGTCTCGGTATATAATTACTCATGTACCAAGGCAAGAGGTAGGAAACACGAGAGTAGTTGCTACAGGCTTGAGAGTAGTCGCTACAGGCTTGAGAGTAGTCGCTACAGACTTGAGAGTAGTCGCTACAGACTTGAGAGTAGTCGCTACAGATTTGAGAGTAGTCGCTACAGACTTGAGAGTAGTCGCTACAGACTTGAGAGTAGTCGCTACAGACTTGGGAGTAGTCGCTACAGACTTGGGAGTAGTCGCTACAGACTTGAGAGTAGTCGCTACAGACTTGGGAGTAGTCGCTACAGACTTGAGAGTAGTTCTGAAATTGACAAGCTGTTTTCTGATTGGGGCGATCGCTATCCATCGCTGAATCTGGCCGATGTTTACGCCACAATCGCCTTTTACCTCAATCACCAGGCAGAAGTAGAAGCCTACTTGCAACAGCGACAGCAACAATCACAAGAGATTCGGGCAATGAATCAAGCGAGATTTGATCCACAAGGCTTGCGCGATCGCCTGCTTGCCCGCAAAACAGCGCCAGAAGCATTTTAAAACTGCTTGCTGATGAAAACTTTGATAATTTTTAACAGAGCGATCGCCAGATAGAGACTTGATATCAAAACTAAACAGTTAAAAATGCAACAACAATTAGCGATCGCAAAATTACAGCAATTTTCATCTATTTGAACCACATCTGTTGTAGGGGCGCAAGGCCTTGTGCCCCTACCGCGTGGTCTATTTACCTGAACCGACTTTTGCAAGAGGTCTATTGCTTTGCTATGCTACTTTGCATTGGCTTGGCAACACTCTATCAGAGGTTGTTTAGCTAAATTCTCTAAATCTACGGATTTAAGCAAATTCATCCACTCCACCGCTAGAGTTGGATCTTCAGGTTTGCTAAGACGTAATTCAGCCAAAGTAGTCAAAGCATCGTACCAAATGCCATTCTGGGCATAAAGGTTTACCCGTTGCGGAGGAGTTGCTTGCTTTAAGCTATCTACTAATTTAGGATTTAGATTGACCCGTTGCACCCATCCTTCTACATACTCCTGTTCTACGGGTTGTTGTGGATTGCAAATGACTTTTATCTTGAAAAACCAGTGATACATCTTGTCTGCTTGCAATGGGGGAGTATTTGCGCTTAAGGGAATGCTAATAATTCCTGGTACTTCTGGTATTGTTACTATTGTTCGGTAAAGAGTTTGACTTGGTTTAATTGACTCATCTTTGAGAACAAACTCGATGGAATCAATTGTAGATTTTTTATAAGGGACAAAAAACCAAAAAGTTGGAGATTTTTCAGCCGTAAAACCCCAAACTTTAGTAACAGAGACAGCTTCTGTTTGTCCTTGTTTGAGTCTCTCTTCGTATATAGGTACAAGTGCAATAACAGACTGATTACTAACACCACAACCACGACTTGCAGCTCCGCCGCGATCGCCTGCTGCCCCCCTGTCTGGAGGAGGCACAGGAGGCGAAAATCCGCGACTTGCATCCCCTCCCCCTCCGCGACTTGCACCCCCTCTGATACGGCCTCCAGGAGGCGCTCCAGGAGGGAAAGCAGGCGGCGAAAAAACCCGACTTGCAGCTGTTTTGCGATCGCCTGGGGCACTCCTGTCTGGAGGAAGCGGAAATTTCTTAGGAGTGGCCGCAACTGGTGTCATCCAAATCATTGGAGAATAGCCGATAATTCCCAACAAAGTTATTCCGAATACCGCGATTAATTGTATTTTTTGCCAATAGCTTTTCATAAAAACTCCTGACTTCTGCCTGATAAACGGCGATTTTCATGCTTCAAATTGGCGTTATTATTGAACATAATTCAGGAGTCAGGAGTCAGAATAGAGGAAAGGTATTCTGTATGACTGGCGGATGAATAATCGGCGTTTTTGCACTCCACAAAATTGAAAATTTGGTGTTCTTTAATCAGTCGCGGGTCTGAATCCCCAACTGATAGTGCAGCGTAAAGCCTTCTCTTCTCCCAAGGGGAGACGCTATGCGAACGAGAGGCTTCGCCAACGGCATGGCTTCGCTTAGAGCGAGTCCGCAAGCGTCTTGATTCTGACTCCTGAATTCTTCTTCAATAATTTTTAAATTTCATGTTTATGTAAGTTGTAGCTATTAAACTATTACCTACTAAAGCCAACATAGCAGGAATGAGGGGAACCCAACAACTATATACAATTAAAAATATAAAACAGCTAACGTATAAACTGATAATGGCTATTCCTCCTGCCAAGCTTAAATAAATGAATCGGTGCAGATAAGCAGTAAACAAACCGCCTAAAAAAGACCAACCCCACACCCAAATTACCTCACCCCAAAGCGGCCAAGTCCACAACAGAGGTTTTCCGTCCAAAGCAGCACTGAGCAGTTGACTGACCATTTGGGCTTGTAAAAAGACTCCTGGTATTGCCTGTAATGTCCCTTGAGGAGTGGTGTAGGGAGTTAACCAGTAATCACCAAAAGTTTCTGCTGTTGTGCCAATAATTACTATTTTGTCTTTGACTGCATTGGCATTTAGCTTACCCGTTAGCACTTGTTGTAAGGTCATACTTGGTGCGTTGGCGAAGCCTACCGAAGGTATCGCTTCTGGTGAAGGAGAAGAACGATAATTTAATAAAATTTGGTGTCCAAAAGCATCAACTCCTTGATAACCTCCGGTATGAGCTTCTATTGGTTTAAATGTCAGCTTCCCTAATTGCCATGCGTCATCACGAGTAAACTGCAACTCAATTCCCTTCGTATACAGGTAATGCAGCGCCAGTTGAACGCTCAGGGCATAGGGCGCAGTGCAAGGCGATGAGGGCGAATGAGTTAACGATAACAGATGGCGACGCACGACATGATCTGAATCTACGACAATATCGCTAAAACCGAGATTCTGTGAAGAAAGTTCTGGGGGTGGTTTCACACCTGGTTTTCCTGCTTGGAAATCGCTGAGTTGACATACCCCGACAAAGCGATCGCTTTATCGCATTCTTTCTGCCAATACTGGATAATTCTTATCCACTGGATAATCTCGGTATATATCTAAACCAATAACTTGTGGTTGATATGCCTCTAATTTTTCTAACAGTTGGGCAAGTGATTTGTCTGACAACGAACCTTGAGGTTTTTCCGGTTTTTGCGCCTGCACATCTTCTTCAGTCACAGTGACAATCAGTAGGCGTGAGTCTGGTTTTTCAGGAGGACGCAAGCGTATCAGTTGGTCAAATGCACTTAGCTCTAATGGTTGCAGCACTCCCAAATACCGTATCCCGATTAATATTCCAGTTACTACCATGCTCGCCAGTAAGATTAATGAGAAGCCAAGCCGATGTGTGGTTCCTCTAACAGGCGTGGTTTGAGACAAAGATGCAGAAGGATTGTGTGTATTTATAAACAATTCTCCCCAATTCAACGGCATTTCAGCCGGATTTTGAAAGATGACAGGCAACCATGTAGCGCAGGGAAATTGGTTTTCTAGTCCCTGTAACCTTTCTCGTGCTTCCCTTACGGCTAAATACAACGAACCTCCCCGTGCGAAGGCTGACAAAAAATACTTTAAAAACTGTTGCGCCACGCGATCGGGTACAGGCTCTCGCATCACGATAATTTGAGGAATATGTAAATCTGCAAACTCCCATGCCAATCCCAAGCCATCACAGGAATTGAAAATCGCTAGTTGTAGACCTCGTTCTACTGCTTTTTTCAAAGCATACTTTAACTGGCTAATTGTGAGACTTTCTGTTTGATTGATGTAGATTTTTCCTGTTTGATTCGTTTCCTGAGTGGAACTATGTCCGGCAAAAAATAGAATCTGCCAATTCTGCTCCCATAGCTGGTCAGTCAGGTCAAGGCATTGTGGTTCAACTAAAAAAGTGATATCTGTATTGGGTAACAAATTAAGTAGCGCCTGGTCTGCTTTGGTATCAATACCTTGACTGTTACCCAAAATCGCTAAGATTTTTACTCTGTCGGATGTAGTTGCTATACGGTTAAGGTTGACTTGTTCGTAGGCAGGAGCGCTCAGGGCTATTTCTGCCTGGGGATAGCGTTCTATCAAATCCCAAAGATGCCAGGGGAGTTTCTGCAATCGCAGGTCTTTGGTTTGTAAAAGCATCTGAATATTATCCGCAAGCATGAGTTTTTCTAACAATTTCTCGCGGATGGAACGAAAGGAATCGGAAGCAAGCCAAGTATTAAAACTTACTTTAAATTCCTCACTCACTTGCTGGCAGTATTCTAGGCTGGGGACTTGGACTTGGTTAAGTTCTTTATGTAAACCAATCGGACGAGATGGCAGCCTTAAATTACGATAAATAGATTGCCAACGGTGATAATCGCGGAGAATTTCTGGGTTGGGGGGAAGTTCGCCTGTGATTTCCACAGTCGGGCGGACATTTTCATTGCCAATCTGTAGAGTCACGGTAAACCCATGTTCAAAGTTTCCCTCCCCTAAGTTTAAGATGATTAACTTGTCCACAGCTAGTTCTCCGTTATATAAAACCTGTCCAAAGCTATTCATAACTAGACTTTTCTATACTAGATAACTTGTACTAATTAACCTGCTTTGGATTTCGTTTACTTCCTGTTTCAATCTAGAGAAGTCGGCTTCACCTAGTCCACAGGCTATCACTGTCTAACTGACAGCTTTTGACACCAAGTTGCTCGCCTATTGGCTACAAGCCAAGACCGCAGTGACTCAAATTAATTGCCGCATTTAAATCGCGGTTAATCACAAATTTGCAATGTTCACATTCAAATACTCTTTGTGCTAAATTGAGTGTTTCTTTTTTGGTTTTACAAAGGGATCGGGCAGGGGCGGTTTTGGCTTTAGACAAAACCGGGGTGGGGTGACGCGGTGAGTAACCGTAAGTGAATGAATTAAATATCACGTCTTGACAAGGGTTTTACGTTAAGTTGACAATAATGGGCACTACCGTGCCCTTACACCCTGCTGTATGTATCTTGGTTGCTAAATGAATTGCCTACTGTGTGTAGTTAAATTCAGTGTAAGAGTAAATAATAGAGGCTAAACGTGAAGATTTTTGAAGGTAACACTTAAAACCGCAAAATCTCTCGGTCATAGTCTTCAGGTGTGGGTTCTATTTCCCAAACCAATCCTTCTCCTAGCTCCAAAATTACTTCCAAATACAACATATCTACAGGAGTTGTTGCCGTATCTTGATTATTTTCAAAAGCTTGTAAGTCTTCCGTTAGTAATCGGAGCTTAAACCCAGCCGGAATTTGACTATCAAGAGTTGTACTTCGCAATTCAAAACGCCAAACATAGTTTTCAGAAGCGCTTTTTGGGAAAATACGTAACTCGTATGTTTGCTCTGCAATTATTATTTGCCGAGACAAGCCGAGAACTGGTTCTGCACTCCGCATTCCGGCAGGTACGACAACGAATTCTCTTTTTTCCCATCCCCACTGTTGAGCTAAATTGGCTACTCCTGTTTGTAACCATTGCGGAATTGACGACTGTATGAGTAAACCCTGACGCAGTTCATACAACTTTTTTCGCCAACCGCTATGTGTCAAGAGCGCACCCCAGAGTGAAAATGGAACTGCCAAACGCGGGAATTTCACATCGCGATCGCCCAATCTTTCTAAAAGGTTTTCTGCCTGGATTTTGGCAATAGAATCTAAAGGTGCAATCTCAGCACGTAAGGCTTCTGACCGATCGAGTTGGCGTGTAACCCACAGCACATTAATATCTGGAATTAAATCTTCACTTTCTAAGCTGTAAGTGCGATCGCCAGCATCATAAACCCCTTTTGTTTTCAGAATTTGATGGGTTGTGTAGCCAAAAATCTTCATCCAGCCATCATCGGGATTAACTTGTACTGCTATGTAATAGTCAGCAACCCATTCTGGTATATCTACCCATTCCTGCGGTACACGCAACTCATCGTCATCCATCGCCAGGGTGGGAATTAAGACAAGGCGATCGCGATCGAAAGTAATAGCTGTGCCATTGACTACTTCCCAAAAACTCGGCAATGCCGCACTGTTAGGATAAACCCTGGCGGTGGCAGCAATTTCCTCCTTGAACCAAGGCAAAAATGCTTGTAAGCATTTTTGATTTATCCACCCACGTTGACAAGCACCAGCTGTTGAGTATGGTTGTTCTTGCGCCTCTGGAGATTGGGTAATTTCCAAGTATAAATGCTCTGAGTCAATGGTGAATGGGGGAGGTGGGTTCAACATAAATAATTTTAGAATGGCTCCATATAAAGACCATATTAAGGAGAGGGGAGAGACAAAATTATTTCTTGTCTGCTCATTGAATTTGGGTATGGCTATATTGGACTTTGAGCCATTCCTCTAAACTTGTGTTTATAGCATCTACTACGTCGGATTTAGGAGAAATATGCAAGGTGTTTTGACTCCATTGCGTGAGAGTCAAAAGCAATGACTTTTTAATGCTGCTCAGGCGACGGGAAACAGTATATTGCTTAATTTCTAACTGTGCAGCAATTTCTTGTTGAGTCAGTTGTTGAACGTAGTAAGCTTGCAGTACTTTTTGGGACTCAGCATTGAGTGCAGCGATCGCTTTGTACAAAACTTGGTTTAACTGAGTTTGCTGCGATCGCATATTCGCAGCTTCTTCCTGCTCAATAATTTCCGTTAGCAAAGATGTTTGCAAATCTACAGGCAGTATATCTAATAAATTACCATCTTCTTCTTGTTTGAGGGGAGCGTCTGCGGAAACAAACTTAGGATAGAGGAAAGTACGGGCAGCTTTAGCAGCAGATAATACCCAGGTTTCTATGGTTTGCTGATTGACTGTGGCAGTGGGTGAACTCAATCGGCTGAAACGTTCTGCATTATAAAGATTACTAATAGCCTCCCAAGTCCGAGCATCTGGTTTGGAAAGCTGACGAATTTTTGTATTGTCACCTGTGTAGAGTTCCTTAAAGCATTCCCAGGCTAAAACATAACTCTCGATGCTTTCGGCGTTAAATCCGGCATTTTGTAATGACTGCACTAGTCGTTTGCGGCTGAGTTTATGCAATAATGCCCAGTCTGAGCAAATGTCTGCTTCCCGGTGTAAGCGCAGTGCATCTTTGATAATCGATTCAAAAGCTAATTGTGCATAGGCTTTTAAATGCGAACTGTATTGAGGGTTGAAAGTTTTGAGTATTTTGTTAATATGAGCGATCGCCATCTGAAAACAATCTGCTACAGACGACTGCGTGGGAAAGTTGAGGACAAATTTTCTAGCAGTCCAATAGCACACCTCTTGTAAGTAAGCAGAAATATGTGCCAGTGCCACAGCACTAGATTGAGTCTGCCAAACTCTATACCAGTAAAGTGCCCAAAAGGTATCTGATTCCTCAGTTAACGACTGTTCCAGGCAAACTTTCATACTGCGCCGCAGTTTGGCATCTGTTGCCCAACCGCTAAATTGGTCTACATCAAATTGCACAAAGGTAGAAAAGATTTCAACAATGCCCTGTCGGGGTTGCATGGAATACTTGCCGATAGCTGATTTCAATTATAATACAGCCATACAGCCAAAAGTTAATTCCTTGCTGCGTAAGTATTTTACAGATTTTTCAAAATTTTTCCAATCCAAGTGCATAAAAACTAACAGTCATCGTAGAGAGTGATATGCAGAGAAGTTCATTTAGAAAGATGCTTTCTTTGGGGAATAGCGGAATCATTGAATAAGTTCGTTAAATACAGAACAAAATTTCGATAGTTACATCCACAAATTCATCCTACAAATATGCAATTTCTTAAAAGTTACCTAATTATCTCTGCATCATCTAATTAACATTGAAGTATTGTTAGGAGATTTGCATCATGCTACAAACAACTTCTAAAGCAGGAAAAGATTCTTTTTCTATCAGTTTTGATGACCAGGATGGCAATTTATTATCTGAATTAAGCTACGATGAAGCCTCTGAAATTATGGGAGGTTTTACAGTTATCAACAATTCAGGTAGCACGAGAGGTTTTTATAATTTTGGACAGAGCGTAGTGCCACAACAGCAAGTTTTACAACCTGGACAAAGCGGTAATTATAATGGAGAATATATTTTATATAATTCTTCAATAACCCAATTTAAACCAGCATTATCACAGCAACTGGGTGCAACAGACACAGTAAGTTTTACTCTGCAAGGAGATACTGTACTTGCTGCTAAACCTCTAAGCACCATTGGCGTTTTCTCGCTCCCCTTGCCAATTTAATGATTTGAATTTCCCAGGTTATATTGTCCTGTCTCGGTTCAGATCAAAGAGCCAACTACTCAAAAATCTGAATGGAAAAATTAAACACTCAATACAGTCGGGTCACAAGATCCGATTGTATTTTCTCGCCAATCATCACACCAGAAGATGAAATACCAAATAGTCCTTCAACACAGCGAAGAAGACTGTGGTGCAGCGTCCTTAGCCACCATTGCCAAACACCACGGACGCACATTTACCCTCAATCGCGTCCGGGAAGCCGTAGGCACAGGTTCCAGAGGAACATCCTTGCTGGGATTAAAGCGGGGTGCAGAAGTACTGGGATTCAACGCTCGCCAAGTTAAAGCCAGTCCCCAACTAATCGACCAATTAGATCAAGCTCCCTTACCAGCGATTATCCACTGGAAAGGCTACCACTGGGTCGTATTATACGGACAAAAAGGCAAAAAATACATCATCGCTGACCCTGGTGTTGGTATTCGTCATCTTACCCGTCAAGAGTTAATGGCGGGTTGGGGTAATGGCGTAATGTTATTGCTGACTCCAGACGACAGTCGTTTTTATCAACAAGAATCAGATAAAATTGGCGGACTGGGAAGATATCTGCAACGGGTTTGGCCTTATCGCTCTATTCTCGCTCAAGCGATCGCCATTAACATCGCCATTGGACTGCTTTCTTTGGCATCTCCCTTTATGATGCAATTACTCACCGATGATGTCTTAGTACGAGGCGATACCCAACTACTAACCACCGTCGCCATTGGCGTTATCGCCATGAACTTAATTAGAAGCGCCATTAGTTTAGTCCAATCTCACCTTATCGGTCACTTCGGTCAAAGATTGCAATTAGGACTAATTCTAGAATACGGACGCAAACTTTTACATTTACCCCTTTCCTACTTTGAAGGACGACGCAGTGGGGAAGTTGTCAGCCGCATTGCCGATGTCAAAGCCATCAATAATTTAGTTTCCCAAATTGTCCTCGGATTACCTAGTCAATTCTTTATTGCTGTAATTTCCTTGGGTTTTATGCTCTTTTACAGTTGGGAACTAACTCTAGCTTCCATAGTTGCATTTATGGTTGTCACGGGTGTTAACCTGCTTTTCTTACCTGCGATGCGGCAGAAAACCCGAAATTTAATTGTTTCAGGTACAGAAAACCAAGGCTTTCTGGTAGAAACATTTCGCGGCATCCAAGTATTAAAAACTACCCAAGCCACTCCCCAAGCTTGGTCAGAATACCAAGGGAATTATGGTCGCCTCGCCAATTTGGGCTGGAGTATGATGAAACTGGGACTGTATAGCAGTACAGTTACTGGCATTCTTTCCACCTTCATTAGTATTGGCATCCTTTGGATAGGTAGCTATTTAGTCATTAATCGCACCTTAACAATCGGTCAATTAATGGCATATAACGGCATGAGTGGCAACTTTCTCGGCTTCTTAGGTGCTGCCATCGGCTTAGTAGATGAGTTTATCACAGCCCAGATAGTCCTGCAACGCATGACAGAAGTTATTGACGCTACTCCAGAATCCGAAAATGATTTTAAAAAGCCTTGGGCACAAATTCCTGGAAATGCAGATATTACTTGCACTGAACTTAACTTTCATCACGCAGGTAGAGTTGACCTCCTACAAGATTTTTCCTTAACTATTCCTGGCGGTAAAGTCATTGCTTTAATTGGCAAATCTGGCTGTGGTAAAAGTACCCTGGCAAAATTGATGACTGGCTTATATAAAGTCGAGTCTGGCAATATTCGTTATGGTTTTTATAATCAGCAAGACCTCTCCTTAGAATGTTTGCGGCAACAAGTGGTATTAGTTCCCCAAGAACCCCACTTTTGGAGTCGTTCTATTATTGATAACTTCCAGTTTAGCTATCCCCATATTAGTTTTGAAGAAATTGTTAAAGCTTGTCAAATTGCAGGTGCAGATGAATTTATTAGCAAACTACCTGATAAATATCAAACTGTTTTAGGAGAATTTGGGGCAAATCTTTCTGGTGGACAACGCCAAAGATTAGCCATAGCCAGAGCCATAGTTACTCAGCCACCGATCTTAATTTTAGATGAATCCACAGGCGCACTCGACCCAGTAAGCGAAAGACAAGTACTAGATAGACTTTTATCCTATCGTCACAATCAAACGACTATTTTAATTAGTCACCGTCCCAAGGTGATACAAAGGGCAGATTTAATTGTATTTTTAGAACAAGGACGCTTAAAAATCCAAGGTACACCAGAAGAATTGCGCTCTTTACCTGGCGAACATTTAGATTTCTTAGATGATATTTTCCCCTCTCATAATGGGTTGGCGCTGATATCTTCCCCGGCTCATCATAATGGTAAGACTGCGATTATTAATTAAGATAATTCGTAATTCGTAATTCGTAATTGGTATGACATCATGGTTAGCAACACAAATTTTCTCCCCCCAATTCAAACAAACGAATTTCTCCCACCAATTACTCGTTGGACAACATGGGGTGGAATGTTTATTCTCTGCGTTCTCGGATTAGCTGTGCCACTTGCTGCAATTTGTAAGTATAAGGTTACAGTCCAAGCACAGGCGGTTGTGCGTCCGGCGGGTGAATTGCGAATTGTGCAAGCGGCGACTGAAGGCCAGGTGATGCACATTTATGTCAAAGAAAATCAACTTATCAAAAAAGGAGATGCGATCGCAACTATCGATGACTCCCGTCTGCAAACCAAAAAGAGTCAATTGCAAACTAGTATTCAACAATCTAAGTTACAACTAGTGCAAATCAATGCCCAGATTAGTTCCCTCAACAGCCAGATTCGAGCCGAAACTGACCGCATCAACCGGATTATTACTGGCGCCCAAGCCGAATTGAGCGGTCGCCGTCGGGAATATCAAGATAAAAATCTTACCACTGTTTCCGAACTCCAAGAAGCTGATGCCAACGTCAAAATTGCTGAGAAAGAATTGCTGGCTGGGGAAGCACAGTTAAAAACAGCACAAGCGAATCTCCATGCTACTGAAGCTGCCTTGGGTGTAGCCCAGTCAAAACAGAAGCGATATGAGAGTGTAGCCAACCAAGGGGCGCTATCTCAGGATCAATTGGAAGAAGCACAATTAGCTGCCAGACAGCAAGAGCAAGCGGTAAAGGCGCAAGCAGCAGCAGTAGAGGCGCAAAAACAGACAATAGAACGGTTACAACAAGCAGTATCTGCTGTGATTGCGAGAAGACAACGCGCCCAAGTTGCCGTAAATCCAAGTAATACAGAAGTAACTGTTGCTACTGAGCGAATCGCTCAAGAAAAAGCCGGAGGGGAAAGTAACAAAGCAACATTAGAAAAAGAACGCCAAACCCTAGTTAACCAACAGATTGAAATTGAAAAGCAGTTAGAACGTGATACTAGCGAACTCAAACAAGCCAAAATAGATTTAGCTCAAACTGCGATCGCAGCTACCGCCGATGGTATCATTTCCCAACTCAATCTGCGAAACCCAGGTCAAACTGTACGTGCTGGCGAGGAAGTATTGCAAATTGTCCCCACTGATGCGCCTCAAATTTTGAAGGCAGCAGTAGCATCTGATGATCAAAGTAAGTTAAAAATTGGTCAAAAAGTCCAAATGCGGGTCAGCGCTTGCCCCTATCCAGATTATGGTACTCTGAATGGTCAAGTGCAGACGATTTCTCCAGATGCGATCGCTCCTCAAAAGAATGGCACAAATGCATCGATGAATGGCACTACTAGCCTAAAAGCTACTGCATCAGCTGCTTTCTATGAAGTCACAATTGAACCAGAAACTTTGGTTTTAGGTAAAGGGAAAAACCAGTGTCACATTCAATTGGGCATGGAGGGTAGGGTTGATATTATTTCCCGTGAAGAAACTGTGCTGCAATTCTTTCTCCGTAAAGCGAGGTTGATTAGTGATTTTTAACTTTTTATTTTGGTATATCTTACCTAAGTTTAAGTTTTAAAAATTTTGCTTTCATCTAGTTAAAATATTTGATGAAATTAATTGTAGAAAAATTGATCGGGACGACTAGCTGAAAACCTTTGAAGATGTGGCTCAAAGCCGTGGCTTAAGGGAATTGCATATTCACAGGTATGAAATGAGCAAACGAGGCTGGTTGTGACATGGCAATCTATGGAGATAAAAATTTGCACTCAAATTTATTAGGAGTGTTTAGTATTATTGGAGTGCTTGCTCATGTCATATTTGGTGGTGAAAATCACGCCTTAGCCCAGATTACCCCTGATGGAACATTGGGTAATAACTCTTCAAGAATCACTCCCAATGTCAATATTAAAGGTAGTGCTGCTGACCGCATTGATGGTGGAACAATTCGCGGTGCTAACCTGTTCCATAGTTTTCGTGAATTCAATGTCGGAGAATCCCAGCGAGTTTATTTTGCCAATCCCACGGGAATCTCCAATATTCTCACACGGGTGACGGGAAGTAATATCTCGAATATTCTTGGTACTTTGGGGGTGAACGGCGGTGCAAATTTATTTTTGATCAATCCCAATGGCATTTTATTTGGGAAGAATGCACGACTAGATGTAGCGGGTTCCTTTGTCGGAAGTACGGCGAATTCTTTTGTGTTTGGCAATGGGTTAGAATTTAGTGCAACTAATCCTCAGACTCCTTCCTCATTACTAACAGTTAATCCTTCAGCTTTACTATTCAATCAAATTGCTGCTGCACCGATTCAAAACAACTCAGTCGCACCAGCAGGAATAGATCCCGCAGGTTTGAATGCATTTGGTTTACGAGTAGGAGATGGTAAAAGTTTGCTGCTAGTGGGCGGTAATGTCAGCATGGATGGTGGGAAATTAATTGCTTCTGGTGGGAGAGTTGAATTAGGGGGGTTAGCGGCGCCTGGAAATGTCAATCTTGTTTTGAATGGGGACAATCTCAGCTTGAAATTTCCTCTGAATGTGACTCGTGCAGATGTATCGCTTACCAATCAAGCAGGTGTGTTTGTGCAAGGGGCTGGTGGCGGTAATATTGCTATCAATGCCCGAAATGTAAAGATATTAGGCGGAAGTCCCCTTTCTGCTGGTATCGCTGAAGGTTTGGGGACACCTGAGACTGTTGCAGGGGATATTACGCTAAATGCTACCGGAGAAATCAAAGTTGCTGGTTCTGATAGCGGGATTCGCAATTTAGTAGAAGAAGGAGCAAAAGGTAAAGGAGGCAACATTACCATCGATTCTGGTGACTTCTCTCTAAGTGATGGCGCTCAACTTTCTGCCTCAATTTTTGGACAGGGGAATGCGGGGAATGTGACAGTGGGTGCAAAAAATGCCGTTGACCTTGCAGGTAATGCTAGCATCAGTAGCCAAGTGGGAGCTGGAGGTGTGGGTAAGGGTGGTAATATCGACATCAATGCTACAACACTGTCACTCACTGATGGCGCTCAACTGATAACCTCTACTAGTAGTGTATTTTATAGCCTAAACATTCCAGCAGGAAGAGGGGATGGAGGGAATGTCAATGTTAAAGTAACAGGTGCTATTAATATTGCTGGGAAGAAAAACGATGTTCAAAACGGTCTTCCAAGTGGTATTTACAGCTTTGTGAGCACAAGAACAGTTAGCAATGGGGGTAACATTACCATTGATTCTGGTGACTTGTCTCTAAGTGATGGCGCTGCACTTTCTGCCTCAACTTTTGGACAGGGAAATGCGGGGAATGTGACAGTGAGTGCAAAAAATGCTGTTTACCTTACAGGTAATGCTAGCATCGAAAGCCAGGTGGGAACCGAAGGTGTAGGTAAGGGTGGCAATATCAACATCAATGCAGCAACACTGTCACTACGAGATGGCGCTTCACTGCAAACCTCCATTCGTACTGGAACTGATACCCAAGCAGCAGGAAGAGGAGATGCAGGCAATATCAATGTTAAGGTAACAGGTGCTGTTGATATTGCTGGAGAGAAAAACAGTATTAGAAGTGGGATTTACAGCTTTGTAGACACAGGAGCAGTGGGCAATGGGGGTAATATTACCATCGATTCCGGTGACTTTTCTCTAAGTGATGGCGCTGTACTTTCTACCTCAACTTTAGGAGTGGGGAATGCGGGGAATGTAACAGTGAGTGCAAAAAATGCTGTTGACCTTGCTAATGCTTACATCTTCAGCACGGTGGCAGCCGGAGGTGTGGGTAAGGGTGGCAATATCGACATCAATGCAGCAACCCTGTCACTCACTAATGGTGCTAGCCTTCTAACCTTTACTAATGGTGCATTTGATAGCCAACCAGCAGGAAGAGGGGATGCAGGCAATGTCAATATTAAGGTAACAGGTGCTGTTGATATTGCTGGAGAGAAAAACGGTTTTACTAGTGGGATTTCTAGCTTGGTATCCACAGGAACAGTTGGCAATGGGGGTAACATTACCATTGATTCTGGTGACTTCTCTCTAAGTGATGGCGCTGTACTTATTGCCTCAACTTTAGGAGTGGGGAATGCGGAGAATGTAACAGTGAGTGCAAAAAATGCTGTTGACCTTGCAGGTAATGCTTATATCTTCAGCACGGTGGAAGCGGGAGGTGTGGGTAAGGGTGGTAATATCGACATCAATGCAGCAACCCTGTCACTCACTGATGGTGCTAGCCTGCTAACCTATACTAGGGGTGCATTTGATACCCAACCAGCAGGAAGAGGGAATGCAGGCAATGTCAATGTTAAGGTAACAGGTGCTGTTAATATTGCTGGGCAGAAAAACGGTTTTAGAAGTGGGATTTACAGCTTTGTAGACACAGGAACAGTTGGCAATGGGGGTAACATTACCATCGATTCTGGTTCATTTTCGTTACGAGATAGCGCTCAACTTGAAGCCTTAACTTATGGACAGGGGAATGCGGGGAATATTCGCATCAATGTAAAAGATGCGGTAACTGTTTCTAATTTTAGTGGTTTATTTACATATACTGATTCTACTTCCACTGGCATTGGTGGTGATATCACCGTAAACAGCAATATCTTTCGGATCTCGAACGGCGCTTTCCTAGATGCAAGCACTAGAAATAATCAAAAGGGTGGCGATATTACGGTAAATGCAAATCTCTTTGAAGCACTCAATGGTGGACAACTCACCAGTACTACCTCAAGCAATGGACGTGCAGGTAAAATAACTGTCAACGCTGATGATCAGGTAATAATTAGTGGTATTGACCCTACTTACAGCGATAGCATTACTAACTTTCCTGACGAGGTAGCAAATATCGGTGCTAACAGCGGCTTATTTGTCAGTTCCACTGGTTCAGGAATCACAGGCGACATCGAAATCAACTCACCCAAAATTACTTTAGACAACCAAGGTAAACTCAACGCTGAATCTGCATCTGGTAACGGTGGTAACATCAACGTCAATAGCGACTTACTTTTACTTCGTCATGGTGCTAAAATCTCCACCAACGCAGGTACAGAAAAATTAGCTGGTGATGGCGGTAACATCAATATCAACTCAAGATTTATCGTTGCAGTTCCCAAAGAAAATAGCGATATCAGCGCTAACGCCTTTACAGGGATTGGTGGTAGAGTTGACATTACAACAAACGGTATTTTCGGTATTCTCCGGCAAAAAAGCCCAACCGAAAACAGTGACATTACAGCGAGTTCGGAATTGGGGGTGAGTGGCGAAGTAACCATCAACAGTCCAGATACTGACCCCAGTCGCGGCTTAATTGAACTACCCTCTAACCTTGTGGATGCATCCCAACAAATTGCCCAAGGTTGCACTCCTAGAAGAGGACAAAATGCTAGTCGTTTTATCGCTACAGGACGCGGTGGATTACCCCAAAGTCCTAACGAGCCGTTGCGGGGACGAGCAGTGATTACTGGTTGGGTAGATTTGCCCGCACAAGCAACACAGAGAGTCACGGATAAATTATCTACTGCATCTATGACCAAATCTACCGATCCGATTGTGGAGGCTCAAGGATGGATCGTTGATGGTAAGGGTAATGTTATGCTTGTGGCTCAATCTGTGCAAAGTTCTTCTATTCCCTCTGCCATATCCTGTAGTCAATGATTCGTTACTCCAAGAGTTGGGGGAAGAATTCCGATGAAACCCAAGAGTCATAAAAACAAATCAGTGTCGCACGCCACTTGCTTCTCCCAAGGGGAGACGCTGCGCGAACAACGGGGGGAAAATACGCAACGCAGTGGCTCCTCAAGTCGGGAAACCCGCCCCTACTAGCTGTCTTTCCTTCTCCCAAAGGGAGAGGCTAACGCCAAGGGAGAAGACTGCGACTCCCTCACCCATGCAGCGTCTACGCTTTGTATCAGTTCAATTCTTGCGTAGGCGTAGCCCGTCGT
>NZ_JABXKF010000065.1 GCF_017115165.1 Nostoc sp. LPT
AGCGAACCTCATTCATTGTGTCAACTATTTTTCCCAAAATAATTTTGGACTGTTTTTCTGTCAGCTGAAACTGCCCACAGTGCCGGGTTCTAGGCAACAATGGTTTATGCACTGTGTTGACTAAGGATGGAACAAGCGTGAATTTTCAGTCGGTAATAAGTTTATTGCATCATTTCTGGAGCGATCGCGGTTGTCTTATTGCCCAGCCCTACGATATTGAAAAGGGGGCTGGTACTAAGAATCCTCAGACTTTTTTAAGAGCATTGGGACCGGAACCTTGGGCTGTTGCTTACGTTGAGCCTTGTCGTCGTCCTACTGATGGACGCTACGGCGAAAACCCCAACCGCTTCCAACATTATTATCAATACCAAGTTCTGATTAAGCCATCACCAGATAATATTCAGGAGATTTATCTTGATTCGTTAAGAGCTTTAGGTATTCGTCCTCAAGACCACGATATTCGGTTTGTAGAGGATAACTGGGAAGATGCAACTGTGGGAGCTTGGGGCACTGGATGGGAAGTATGGTTAGATGGGATGGAAGTTACTCAATTTACTTACTTCCAACAGTGTGGAGGAATTGATTGCCGTCCGGTGTCGATTGAGATTACTTATGGGTTAGAGCGGCTGACAATGTATCTCCAGCAAGTAGAAACATTTACTAAGATCCAGTGGACAGACAACATTACTTATGGCGATGTTTTCCTGCAAAGTGAGATTGAGCAGTGCACATACAACTTTGAAGCGTCAAATCCTGAGTTGCTACTGACATTATTTAATTTGTATGAGCAGGAAGCTACCCAATTGACGGAGCGAGGATTAGTATTGCCTAGCTTAGATTATGTAATGAAGTGTTCGCACACATTCAATCTGCTGGATGCTAGAGGTGTGATTTCGGTGACGGAGAGAACTCGCTATATTGCCAGGATTCGGCATTTGGCTAGGAAGGTAGCTCATTTATATGTTGAGCAAAGGGAGAAGTTGGGTTTTCCGTTGCTCAAAGATACTATGGGTTCAACAGGAAGCCCAATATCCTAAAGAGTGCGGCTACACACGAACTAAGTACAGTTTTGTGTAAAATAATAGCGTTGTTAAAGCCAGAGAAACGCAAAGTAAAGGCAAAGGTACCCAGAGTCGTGGCAAATTTAATTTACTACAATTTTGTGTTTTGTTTATCCTTGTGGCGCTGAGGTTTAAGCTAGGTATATTTTTTTGATGTGGCTTTTGCTAAAGGACAGAAATACGGTTAAATATTGAATCTAGAACATTAAAGCTACAAGGATAAGGCCCGCCTGTGCGGGCTTTGTTTATATAAACTTGATGGACTATACTCACCACAAGCATAAAAACTTTTCGCTGTTACTGATTTAAAGAGATAAAAAGCTCACGCAGAGGTGCTCCAAGCACAGATAATAAGAGTTTGGAATATTTACTTTTTGAATTTCATAACCAAATTCAGCAACGTCGATTTTTCTTTATTGCTGCCCTATCTATATTTAAACCATCTGCAAATTCGGGTTGCCAGGTGCTTTTACAAAAATCTTATGATTCAAACCAGTGGTGTAATTATTTGTCTTGGCTACATTTTTGGGTTGCTGTTTACAGCAGTTCCTTGGGGTGGTGTGGGGATTTTGGTTTTGGGAATAGTGGGAGCAGTTATCTTTAGAAGACGCACCACACTACAGCAATTTGCTCACAAACCAGAAAATACTGGAAGCAAAAATAAAGCAGTGCCTAATATTTGGCAAACTATTCCCCATCCTCGAATATGGCTAGCTGCTGGCTTGGTGGGATTATTGGCAACTCTATATTTTCAATGGCGAATGCCACAACCGGGTGCAAAAGATATTAGTCAGTTTGTCCCGCCTGGAAATAGCAGCAATCAAGAACAACTTGTGATTGTACGCGGCGAAGTGGCGAGTAATCCCCGCTTAACTCGCAGTCAGCGAGGACAATTTTGGCTGGAAACGACTCAGTTAGATGAAGTTAAAAATAATAAAGGTTCAGCAGGTGTCCCACAAGGGGTTACAGGCAAATTGTATGTGACAGTCCCTATACTTCAGGTTACTGGGTTATACCCTAGTCAACAAATTGCTGTGACTGGGATTTTGTACAAACCAAAGGCGGCTTCCAATCCTGGTGGTTTCGATTTTCAGAAGTTTCTCAAGCAGGAAGGAACGTTTGCTGGTTTGATTGGGCGACAGATAAATATTTTGGATCGGGAACGTAAATGGGGATGGTGGCAAATTCGGGAGCGGATTGTGCGATCGCAAGTTCGTTGGTTGGGTATTCCTGAAGGGCCTCTTGTCAGCGCAATGGTTTTAGGCAGCAAAGCTGTTGATTTACCCTATGATATCCGCGACTTATTTGTACAAGCTGGATTAGCTCATGCTTTAGCAGCTTCTGGGTTCCAAACTTCTTTGATTTTGAGTGTGATTTTACAGTTAACGAAGCGGGCAAGAAAAGGAACCCAATTTACCCTTGGGTTTTTGGCTTTAATCATTTTTCTGAGTTTAACAGGGTTTCAACCTGCGGTTCTCAGAGCCGTAATTATGGGTTTTGCAGCATTAGTTGGTCTGCTATTAAAAAGGAAGGTAAAGCAGTTTGGATCGTTACTATTAGCAGCAACTCTGCTATTAGTGTTTAATCCTCTATGGATTTGGGATTTAGGTTTTCAATTGAGTTTTTTAGCAACACTAGGATTAGTTGTAACAGTACCCGCATTAGTCAATCGCCTAGCATGGCTACCACCTGCGATCGCTGCTTTGATTGCCGTTCCCCTAGCTGCTACTATTTGGACTTTACCTGTGCAACTTTTTGTCTTTGGAGTTGTACCATCTTATAGTCTATTGCTGAATGTGGTTAGTACTCCATTAATTTCGATCATTAGTATAGGTGGAATTATCAGTGCGTTAGTAGGTTTAGTTTGGACTGAAGCAGGAAGCTTCCTAGCCGGAGTGTTACATTATCCTACTGATTGGTTAATTAAACTAGTGGAATTTTTTAGCAATTTGCCCGGAAATTCTGTTGCGGTGGGCAGCATATCTACTTGGCAGCTTTTGGCGATTTATATACTAATTATATTGGTATGGCTAGTGCCTTGGTGGCAAAGGCGGTGGTGGTTTGCTAATCTGATTGCGATTGGTTTAGTATTCATCCCACTTTGGCATTCTAAAAATACGTTGTTTAGGATAACTGTCTTAGAATCTGGTACGGAACCAATTCTAGTTGTTCAAGATCGAGGTACTGTAACTGTAATTAATAGTGGTGATGAAGGTACAGGACGTTTTACAATTATACCGTTTTTACAACAGCAGGGTGTAAATCAAATAAATTGGGCGATCGCAACTGATTTCCAAGGTAATGAAAGTAATGCTTGGTTTGAATTAATGCAACGGTTACCAATCAATAATTTTTATGAATATTCACCCCAAACAGATAATTCCATTACAACTCAAGCAATTCAACAGGAACTACAAAAACATCAAGGAATTTATCAACCATTGGCAGTTGGTCAAGCTGTGAAAGCTGGTTCGATAGTAGCACAATTAATCAACGAGCAATTACCAATTTTACAATTGCAAATTTTAGAACAAAATTGGTTATTAGTAGGTAATGTTAAATCTAAGGAGGTACAAAAATTAGTTAAAAATGGAAGTTTACCTCGCCCGCAAGTGCTTTGGTGTGCGCCTGAGTCATTGAAAGATTTAGTTATTGCTCTGCAACCACAAGTAGCGATCGCTTCTTCTGCCAACTTCGATCCAAAAACTTTATCTGAACTGAATCAAAGCCAAACTAAACTGTTTTTTACAGGGCGAGATGGGGCTATTCAATGGACTCCTAATGGTCAGTTTGAGGCTTTTATTGAATCAACAGAAAATAAATCATCTGTTTTATAAAAAACTCACAAATTCAATGAATTCAAAAAATTTGTATCAAATTCTATGAAAATCTATTTTTAGAGTACTCGTGAAGAATAGGCTGTTTCTCTAACTTTTCGCCTCACGGATTTCAATTAAATGGATTGTATTGGTCAACTAGCGAACACTACTTTCAAGCGCAAAATGTGGGTACACCTCATGTAAAACAAATCCGTTTAGTTAAAACACCGAAAGATGCGGCAAGAATGGGGCGTGAAAGAATGCGTCCCTTACGTCAAGATTGGGAACAAGTTAAAGATGACATCATGCGGCAAGCTGTGCTGTGTAAATTTCAAACTCATACAGATATTAGAGATATCTTACTTTCTACAAACAATGCAGAAATTGTTGAAAACTCGCCTATCGATTTTTACTGGGGTTGCGGAGCCGATGGTAGTGGTAAAAATATGCTAGGAAAAATTTTAATGGAGGTACGGGATATCCTGTACCATACATACAGGGCAGATATTGATAATAAAACTGTGAAATAATCTTGTAGAAAATAGTTTTTTAATCGAACTACTCCAGACGTAGAAAACACGAAGAGATAAGAAATATAGACGCTCGCAAACGCTCTAAGACTGCTACAGAGTTATTACTCTTCATGAGTGGTAATTTAAAAGCCTCGATTAGCAATCGCTATATAAACTCTCACTTCTCCTAAACTTACACTGTGGTAAACCAGACTGATGAAAGATGCATCCTGGTTTTGGGAACAATAGATTTAGCACCAGACTTCACAGGAAGGAGTTGATGTCTAAAGGTGAATGGAATAACAGATCGAAAAATACAGTTCCCTTGCAATTACCCATAACATACCTAAAACCAGTGAAGCGTAATACAATTACCCATGAATTTGACTCTGGTTCACAAGCAGAAATAATACCTCCACAAGAAAGTGATGACCATTTGTCAGAAGCATCTAAACTACTACGGCAAGGAATTCAACAGCAGCAAGCTGGTGAATTAATAACAGCTATGAAGTCTTTACAGCAATCCTTGGGGCTGTTTCAGGCAGTTGGCGATTTGCAAAAACAAGCACAGACACTTTCTTTTTTAGGATTGGTAACTTATAGCGCTGGAGACTACAAAGGTGCTATCTCTTACTCCCAACAGTGTCTGTCTTTGCTCAATAACACCTCAGATTTAGCATTGCAAATGCAAGCTCTTTCCCATTTAGGCAATGCATACCGTCACCTGAATGACCATAAAAAGGCTATTGAGTTTCTAGAAAAATGTTTGAAAATAACGCAGCAACTACAGGACAAACGCAGTCAAGTGGCAGCACTGAATAATTTGGGATTGGTGTATAAAGCTTTAGGCAATTTTACACAGGCCATTGAGTATCAGCAGCAAAGCTTAGAGATTGTGCGGGAACTCAAAGATAATTGGGGCGAGGAACAGGTACTCAAGAATTTGGGTAATGCTTGGTATGCTTTGAACAATTACCTAAAAGCGATCGCTTATTATGAACAATGTGTAGTACTATCACGCTCTTTAAAAAATGTTCGCAGTGCTTCTCAGGTGCTAAAGAATCTGGGCAATGCTTGTTATGCTTTAGGTGATTATACCAAAGCAATTAAGTATTATGAAGATCGGTTGCAATTAGCGAAAGAAATTCAAGACAAGCGTAGCGAGGAACAGTCTTTAAGTAGTTTAGGAGTTGCTTGTGAGGCTTTAGGTGACTATAACAAAGCAATTACATATTATGAAGAACGTTTGCTGTTAGCTAGAAATATCAAAGATCATCGCAGTGAAGAACAAGCTCTTGCCAGTCTGAAAGTCGCTTGCTACGCTTTGGGTGATTATGCCAAAGCTATGCAATATCAGCAAGGGACATCTTCAAATAGTTAAAAAGTAAGATTGGAAAACAATTTAAAATTACTCGCACAGATCAATTCCCTTCATTGTCTTTTGTTGTTGGAGATACACGAGAGCTTCTAATGTATCTACTTGAGGAAATTGTGCGTAAAAATTACTCACACTCCAGAAGGGTTCGGGTGTTTCCAATACTATTGTGCGATCGCCCCACTGTTCTAACCAAGGTAGCAATTTTTGTGGCGCTAATGGAGTACATAGCCAAATTGCTGCTGGAGAAAGCGCTCTCATGGCAGTTGCTGCTACCGCTATTGTCATACCTGTAGCAATGCCATCATCAACTAAGATGAGCGTAGCATTCTCTGCATTCACCTGCGGACAAGCAGGAATTAATTGAGCCTCAAGAGACTTAGCAAGGTTTATCGCTTTATTTAAAACCACTTCTCGCCACCGCAGATCGTGTTTAGAACGAAATAGCTTTTGATCCGCCCAAAGAACATTTCCAAAAGTAGTCACTGCACCAATTGCTAACTCTGGGTTTTCTGGATGACTAATCTTTTTTGCCACAACAATTGTCAACGGACAATCCAAAAGACGTGCTATTGGTACTGCTACTGGTACACCTCCTCTTGGCAAAGCATAAACAATTGGTACAGGCTTTACCCCAGAATCAATAGTTTGCTGAGTCAAATTATCATGAATTACTTGCGCCAATAACTTACCTGCATGGGTACGATTGGCGAAAAGTGGGGTATGTGACATGGTTTCCCCAGCATCTCAGGACGGCACTGCTTTTATCATGACTGAATTTTGTCTCAAATTAACTGATACAATAAGATTTGTATAAATAATTAAGTATTCAGCAAAAGTTTATTGTTCCGATCAATATCCAGCCAGAGGGCTATTTAAATCAGATATAGATAGCTGGCGCTGATGCCAAAATCCTGACTTTCATGAGCAGCGAAACCCAACTCAGCCTTTTCGACGACTCAACCTTTAACCAACGAGAACTGATTCCTACAGACGCGAAAATTCCGATCACTCCCGGAACTTATTCTGCCATAACGGAGTTGACACAGCATTGCGATCGCTGCCACCGTTGTGCATTGGGAGACACTCGCACTCATGCTGTTGTCGGACGTGGCAATCTCAAAGCACCAATTATGGTTGTGGGAGAAGCGCCAGGTCAAAATGAAGATGAAACCGGCTTACCATTTGTAGGCAGATCGGGGCAATTGCTGGAGAAAATTTTGGCATCAGTGAATCTGACTACTGATCGTGATGTATATATTGCCAATATCAATAAATGTCGCCCACCAGATAATAGAGTTCCCACTCCTGTAGAAGTGGCAGCTTGTCTACCTTACCTACTGGAACAAATTCGCTTAGTTGACCCCAAAATAATTCTGTTAACGGGTGCGACTGCTGTCAAAGGTATCACCGGCGATAAGCGGGGAATTACGAAAATTCGCGGACAGTGGCTAGAGTGGGAAGGGCGTTTATGTATGCCAATCTTTCATCCTTCCTACTTGCTGCGTAACCCTTCTAAGGAAAGAGGTGCGCCGAAATGGTTGATGTGGCAGGATATCCAGCTAGTGCGTGCCAAGTTAGACGAAATCCAAAATAACAGCTAATGCTTAATTCCGTCTTTTTTAAGGCTTGTCACTACCAACATCTTTTCAATTACTCATTTCATTGCTATCCCGGTTGGGAATAAATTCTAAAGCTAATAGTTAAAGTCCTCTCAAAAGGACTAAATATAAGATTTTAAGCGATTTAGATGACTAGACTTTGTGAAAGTGAAAATTTAACTTTAGTGATTGCGATCGCTTATTCTAATTGAATATGAAGACTTGCTGGCTTATGAAAATCCGCAATTTGTTTAATCTGACGTGAGTTCGACGGAACTAAAAAATGGCAGGAGGTAGTGCAGGCAAATCTTTTGGTTAAATGTCAATCGAAGGTTTTTTAGGCAAATAGGTATAAGCAGTTAAACCAACGTGAGTTCGATGCACAGGATTTTGACCTCACCCCCAGCCCCTCTCCTAACAGGAGAGGGGAGCAAAAAGCTTAATTTTTCGTTGCTCCTCCCTCTCCTCGCAGGAGAGGGAGGCTAGGTGGGTGAGGTCTGTCGAACTCACGTCATTTTAGTGAAAATTGGGACAGATATAGCGATAGGATGGCCCACCACTACAAAGCCTATGATTGCGTTGGTTGATACAACCTACAAATGTTGTAGGTTGTATCAACCAACCCACCTTAGAATTCAAGCTACTACAAATTGATTGTTGTTTTCTTATGATGTTTGCGTTTTAGTAATGCTGCCGCCCCCCAAACACTAATTGCCAGTGTACCCAATGCTGCCGAAGGTTCGGGAACAGAGACCACCTCAGATTCAAATGTAAATTTTGTTATTAAACCTATTGTGTCTAGCCCATCAGCATTAGCAAAGTTAGGATCAAAACTCCATTGACGCGATACGGAATCGGAATCTCCATTACTAATACTGAGATTTCCTTGGGCATCAAACGGAACAAACGGAAATATCATATCAGCTCCAACAAAATTTTTCACATCAAGTAATAAGTTACCTTTAGTTGGATCGTATAAAAATGGATTTTGTAAATTGATAACAATATCAAACTTTTTCGGGCCAAATACCGGACCTTCATCGGCACTGGAGAGTGATAAAGCTCCACTGTATACTGTAATGTTGTCTACCCCGACATTATCTGCAAAGGTTTTGCTCAAGTTATCAGGTGCGCTCTTTGTCGTAGAAAGGTTAATTAGGATACTAGAAACTGTCGATGAGAAAGCATTGCTACTGCCGAAATCGCTATCAGGACGAAAGGCAATTTGGCTAATTAGTTGAGGTTTAGATAGGGATGCAAATTCTGAAGCGCCAAAAACTTGCTGATACCGACCCTGAAAATTTGCGATGAATGGCCAACTGTTGTTGATATTACCCTCTGTAGCTTCTACTTCATTAGGAACAATAATTGCGGCCTGTGACACTCCTCCTGCGACTAAGGCAACAATTGCAGAGCTAGCAACAGCCATTGAGATTTTTTTGATCGCAGTTGCAACCATAATACTCCTCCTTACTTTACTATTTGGGACATACAAGTAAAATTACTTATTATACTAATTCTCTAAAAGCTGGCTACAGATGAGATAATAAGATTTAATGAGAAGAGGGATATCCAATGTCAGGGGTCTATCAA
>NZ_JABXKF010000073.1 GCF_017115165.1 Nostoc sp. LPT
TAAACGACTGCCCGAATTCAATAAACGACTGCCCGAATTCAATAAACGACTGCCCAAATTCAATAAACGACTGCCCGAATTCAATATAGGAACTTAGCAAATTTGCTTTTATTAAACACAAAAGCGATGGCTTTGCCAACGCCTGCCGTAGGATGCCCGAACGCGAACAGCGTCTCCTTTAGGAGAAGGGCTGTAGGGCGAACGCAAGAATTGAACCAATACAAAGCGTAGACACAAAGGGGCGAGTCAAGAGACATCGCACAAAAATTTACACCAATTCTCATGCCTAATTCTATGTAAAAACACTTAAAAAGCTATTGACAAGTATAAAAATATACTATATATTGAAATAAGAAAGGCGATCGCAGACTCTTGGCCGAGGGCGATCGCCTTTCATTTAACCCCTACAATTGGAGTCAACTATGATCATGACACAATCAAAAAAGTTCGCCAAATCACAACAAAAGCAGTATTTACCTACTCAAGGTAACAACGCACCCCCTCTGAATTTATCTGACTAAAAGCCATCGCCAAAAAGAGAACCGATTAAACATTTATTAATTGGTTCACCAAAAGCCGTTACCAGCACAATTCACTTGTTGCAAGTTCTCGGCTATGCCAACGTTGGTGATTGGAGTGTCGTACTACCAACAGGTAATCCAGATGAAGTCATGAGTATTTTAAGCCGTCAGATTTTGATGCAATAACTCAGTCAAACACTATCTAGTTCCCTCACGCCACTTGCTTCAAGTCGGGCATTGCCCGCCCAACGCAGTGGCTCCCCTTTATAAGGGGAGGGTTAGGGTAGGGTAAAAAATATTTGATACATTAATTATGACTTTTCAAACATCCCCTAAGAGACTGAAACGCCCCATCGATAATTCCGAAGTAAATATTATCTCTGCGACCTTTTGTCGGCTGAATTTTTGGTGAGTAAGACTATGACAGTAATTGGAGCAAAGAAGATTCCAAGGAAAAACCATAGCCATGCGTTGCGACCAGTATTCTGCGCCGACAATGCACAAAACGCTCCAATACAAAATACCGCAATACCTCCAACTTGCCTAACATCATCTTCTAGGTTATAGACTTGATACTTTAAATATTCTAGGTTAGAGACTTCATTCTTTAAACTTGTTACTTGTGACTCTAAGTTTGCAATTTGTGACTCCAGATTATTAGTATTCGGTGCATTTTGCTGGGTAATCCAAAAGTTTATTTCTGAATACCTTGCGTGAGTGCCTAAAATTTGCTGAATACAATCTTCCTGTTTACCACTGCTGATATAACTTGCCATGACTCCATCCTTATAGACAGCTATCAATAAACACGGATTATTATCCTAACGATAACATCCAAATCAGGACATTATATGGAAATTTTATAGATATTACTCTATACAAGAACGGCAATATAATGATTGGCTCAAAGGAATTGTAGCAAAGTGGTAGGTAGAGCGATCGCTTAAAGATGGGCAGCTTTATTGCATGATAGATAATAATTTATTTTGTAAAAGTTGCAAAATAATCTAAGATTTTGTGCATGACAGTGTTTATATTACTAAAATCATCATTTTGTGCAAGCATTTCTTCAGGTTTTTGAATATATTCACCTGCAACTAATTCCGAAGCGCAATTTTCAATAATTTGGCGAACACTGTCTTGAGTTGATTCTAGGTGAAATTGCAAACCTAATACTCTATCTTCATAAATAAAAGCTTGATTTACACATACTTCACTATAGGCTAGTCGTACAGCACCCAGTGGTAAGTCAAAAGTATCACTATGCCAATGAAACACAGTGATAGATGCAGGGAATGAAGCAAAAACAGCAGATTTTTGTACTTCTGTGGTCACTTGAATCGGATACCAACCTATTTCTTTCTCCTGACCTTTGTAAACCTTAGAACCTAAAACATCAGCGATTAGCTGCGAACCAAGACAAATGCCAATAACTATTTTATTCTTTTTGATTGCTTCTCCAATAAAATGTTTTTCAAAAGTCAACCAAGGATACCTATCATCCTCGTAAATATTCATCGGCCCACCCATTACTATTAACCAATCTAGGTCATCAACAGATGGTAAAGTATCATTGTTATAGAACTGAGTTGCAGAGAGAATATAATCTTTTTTTATCACCCACTGCTCAATGCTAGCAAGTCCTTCAAATGGTACGTGTTGTAAGTAATGAATTCTCATCCCTGACTGCTCCGAACTTAGTTGCAGTGTCATTTTTTACATTAAATTATATAAAAGTGAAAGAAAGCATAAGGCAAACAAACGCATTCATGCGACCTAAAAACTTTTGCAACAAAACCGATAAAAGTTGACTTTGTTGTGCATTTGACACACGAAGATTGGCGTGGATGTATTCGTACTACTGCTGGTGTGGGAGGTAGTATAACACCAGATAAAGTATAACTATTTGACCAGGAACTGGCGGCATTACTCCAAACAAACTATCCCACACCTATGCTTCAGGTTCATCATCAAGCTTGGGTTGCGATCGCTTTTCTATGAGAGGCTGCGCTAACGAGGTGCTTTGCGTAGTTTGCTTCCCCGTAGGGGTACGTTCGCTGTAGGCATTGCATTTTTACTTAAAGTTTTGATAAAGTCAGCGTTTGATTACGTAGTTGAATTGATTTTATCCAACCAAGTTGGTATGATAACTTCAACCGAAAACACCAACCCGTATAAAAGCATACGCCATCAATACTGTTGAATAATTTATAAAGTTTAAACGCTCAGATGGAGACTGTTTAAGCATTAGTTAAGCTGTTCCACACTTTTTAAATCATATATGGTCGTGTTGGCTGTTGAGTGTTAACTGTCAGCAGTCAAAAAACCTCACGAGTGATTATGCAATAAATATGTGTTTTAGCTTATCAAAAACGAGAAAGTGATTTTTTCCTTACTTATGGGCGATTAAAAAATGATGAAAAAGTATTTGCTTGCCGCTTCACTGACTGCATTAGTTGTCAATCTTAGCTTTACAAAACAAACTTTAGCAGCCACACTGGCTGCACCTCCTGAGGTGACTTTATATGCTGCTGGTAGCTTGAGGGGTGGGCTTTCGGAAGTCGCTAGTGCTTTTACCCAGGAATATGGGATTCCTGTCAAAACAGAATTTGCCTCCTCTGGTTCATTGAAAGATAGGTTGTTAGCAGGGGAAAAGGCAGATGTCTTTGCCAGTGCAGATTTAGGTAATGCCCTTACACTAAATCAAAATAACTTAAGTGGGGAAGTCCAAACGTTTGCCAGAAATTCTATCTATGCGATCGCTACACCTGAAGTGTCACTCACCACAGAAAATCTGCTTGATAAGTTTCTCGATAGCGACGTAAAATTGGGTATTTCCAAACCTGTAAGCGATCCCTTGGGAGATTACGGGGTCGAAGTATTTCGCAAAGCTGAACAAATTAATCCAGGCAGCTTTGCCCAACTCAATGGTAAAGCTGTAATATTATCAGGAACATTGCCGCCAGAAAGGAATAGTCCGGGGGGCAGCATAGTCTACTATCTGCAAGATATCAACAAAGCAGACATCTATTTGGTCTATTACACCAGTGCTTTATCTGCCCAACAAATTTCACCAAGTTTACAGATAGTAGAATTGCCAGATAGCTTAAAAACCGAAGCTGACTATGGTTTGACAGTACTTAAAAATGCAAATCCTGGAGGTTCAAAACTAGCTGATTATATCCTTTCACCAACTGGACAAAAAATACTAGCAAAGTATGGATTTAATAGTCCGAAGTCAGTTCCCGAATCTCAGGGGGTTGGTGGAATTTTACTTGCTGTGAGTGTAGCTTTTGCCTTGCAGAGAAAATTGATTGCTGCCAAACAGCAAAAAGTTCAAGTAAGCAATGAACCAATACGCTTGGGTTAGTACCAAAAACCTTAAACTGTGTAGGTTGGAGAACCACTGCGCCCTTGCGGTTTCCCGACTTGTTCGCTTTTAGCGTTCCCGCTCTTTAAAAAGTGGCGTTTGAGGAACGTAAACCCAAAATTTCCGCGGCTTTGGTGGGTTGTGCTTTGCTTAACCCAACCTACAATTTGTTTTAACTGAATCGTATTGAGCGATGAACACTACAGTTAGAAAATCGAAGAATCTGGTTAATTTTAAAACAAGCTGTTAGTAAATATTAAGAGATAATTTATGTTCAAAACAAAGTTTTTTCAAAAACCATTAATGGTTATTATGGGGTTAGCATTAGCTACTATTTCTACCGCTCAACCCTTCAAAGCTGCTATCTTTAGTTATCAGGAAGATACAACAAATGAACCGATTTGGCGGCGTGTAGCACCAGGGAATCCTCCCACTCTTATCAGTGGTGAAAAAGATGGTAATTTGGGAATGAGTGTACCTTACAGTGTATTAGATTTTATAGTGAAGCAATCAGGTTTATATACTATAAATGGTGAATCTGAACCTACGCCACCTGCAAATAGAAAATGGGATATTTTCTTAGCTTTATATCAGGACAGTTTCAATCCTACTGAACAATTAAGCAATGTTCTCATAGCAAGTACTACTACTAATGGTAGTACTGTTACTTTCAACCGAGAACTCCTTACAGGACAGAAATACTTTTTAGTTACTACCGGTCGTCGGGTGAATGATTTTGGTCGGTTTAGCAACACAATAAGTGGTTCGGGTCAAATTACACCAATTCCTGAATCAGATTCAATCTCTGCCATGTTAGTCACGGGTGGTATAACTTTACTACTGTATAAGCGAAAAGTAGGTTTTAGAATACAGCATTTATAAATCATTTGTAAGCATATCCCCGATTTCTTCAGGATGCATCTGGTCATTCCGGGGTATCACCCCTCACCCCATGATTTGATAAGGTTTACGGCGGAATACTAATAATGCGATCGCTAGAATTTCTCTTATTATCCAAATATTTTGGTAAAAATTGTAGAAACCAAAATATTTCTGAAAACCCTTCAAATTAAAGATGCCTACAACGCAGAGTTCCCACGCCACTTGCCTCAGCGATCGCCTTTTGTGTAGGAATTGGATTTTTACTATCGACTAAGCACCTGCATCAAGATTGTGAAAAAAAGCAATCCTGAGAGCCAATCGGCACTGTAGTGCAGTCGATGCGACTGGAGTTACCATGTGCCAGGAATTATCTGAGCGCACAATCACAGCCGAAAACTGGTTCAATGGTGCAATATCTTGGAAGACAGATTCTGGTTTTTCGTCCAAGAGAATTCGCAAACTACCACCCCAGTCCATAGACCATTGTTCATTGAAAAATAGCAAATGAGTCAGAGCTTTCGATGGTTCATCAGTATGAGGGCGATGACAGTGACCTAGATTATATCGACGAAACCCAATCACCATTGCACAGTCTTTCAATTCCACCCCAGACATCTGTGTTAAGGCTTGGCGGTAAGCAGGTGTCCACAGTTCTTCTATCAGTTGTCGCCAAATGCTGCCAAGATTACCAAGATTAGAAGATAATCTTCCTTGTGTAATGCGATCGCGCCAACGATCTGACAACTCAGGGCTGGCGCGATCGCTAAACTTGTACATCAAAGCCATATCCTCATTACTAGCAAGCATCTCACTCCAAAGATACCCATATCCTTCCCCTATTGATAAGCGAAACTGTTCCTGGGGAAAGCTGGCGGCAAGTTCCAAGCTAGCTGCTTTGGGCAACAAATTCTCGATTACAGCATAACGGTATGGAACTGATTGCATTGTTGTATGATGAATGGCATCTAAATTTAGCATTCTTAATCTTCTTTGGATTATGTTTGTAATTTACACTATCTGTATGATTGCTAAATTCAAGCTTGATATTATAAGTCAATAGTTTTCAATTTCAGCATTTAACTAATTCTAGCGAATGAGGTATATATTCTTTATTAACAAAGTTATTTTTTTACCAACTATTTGGGATAATAGTAGTAATTATTACAATTCCGACAACTGAATGAGATTAGGTTGAGTGTGAATCTTGATTGAGCTATTTATTTGTCAGCCGATCATAAAACTAAAATGAGTGTTTTCTTCTCAGATGAGGCGATCGCTAGGTTAATTCAGGAAGATGTTCCCTACCTAGATTTGACAACCTACGGACTTGGCATTGGCAAGCAACCTGGTGAAATCGAGTTTTCTACCCGTCATCCGATGACCATTTGCGCTACTGAAGAAGCAGCCAGAGTATTAAAATATTGTGGTGCCGAAGTTCATTATCAAGTCGAAAGTGGTACAGTCTGCCAGGAAAAGCAATTAATTCTTCAAGCTAGTGGCACTGCTCAAGCTTTGCACAGTGGCTGGAGAGTTGCTTTAAATTTGATGGAATACGCCTCAGGGATTGCTTCGCGTACAAGAGTATTAGTAGATACTGCCAAAACAGTAAATCAGTCTATTTCTATTGTGACTACTCGTAAATGTTTTCCAGGTACTAGAGCGCTTTCCATCAAAGCAGTTCTAGCTGGCGGGGGTTTTTTTCATCGCTTAGGATTATCTGAAACAGTTCTAATCTTTAACCAACACCTGATATTCTTGGGAGGTATAGTTGGGCTAACTGAGCGCATGAATGAACTGCGACGACAGTTTCCAGAACAACATATTTGCGTTGAAGTAGATACACCAAAAGATGCTTGGATGGCTGCTCAAGCAGGTGTAGATTTAATTCAGTTTGATAAAATTCCCCTACCAGACCTTGAGCCTCTAGTTTTGAAGTTGAAGCAGCAGTATCCAAACTTAAAACTAGCAGCGGCTGGTGGTATTACCTCTGAAAATATAAAGGATTATGCTAGCACTGGTGTAGGTATTTTAGTGACAAGTTCACCGTACTTTGGTAAACCGTGCGATATTGCAGTCAAAATGAGGATGGCACAGTAGTACATTTTTAATTTAGTTTGATACTTAAGATTGCAGTTGTTAAAACGCAGGAGCTGAACCAGAAAGAATAGTGTTTACGCAAGACTTAAAACGGAAGTAGAGCAGGGGTTTTACAAAGCTCTTAAGTAGTTGATGAAATAGAGCGATAGATGGCTATATCGCTCTGTTCACCGCACCTGTGAACGGTTCCACTTCTTTAGTCTATTGGTTGCATACACTACGAGTCTAGTAGCTGGATAGTTTTGCTCCAACTTATAGTGTCGGCACAACTACAACCCTTCTCTAGAAATCGGACAGTTTTCTAATTTACAGGTAAATCTCACTTATAAACCCTTTATTAGCTTGATAGTAACCTATTTATAAAGCACATAACGATAGCAAATTTATATACAATATTAAGCTTCACTATTTTAAAAAGAAATAAAAATTAATTTTGTTAGCGTTTAAATACCAAATAATATGGTAATCTACTCAATAAGTTGGTATTATCTTCAGTACATACATAGATACACTTATCCATTTTAAAAAACGCAAACCTATTCTGAGATTTGCGGATAACTTTGTCTTTGGATTCATTAGTTTTTAATAATTTATATTGAAAACTAAGCTATTTTGTCTTGTCTGGTAAGGAGTTGAAAGTTGAATGATTTGAAGGTTTTATTTTTTTCTAGCAAAATTTATCTTTGCTAAAAGGGGTTTAAGACCCCATCCCCAATGCCAAAGCTTGTTTTGTGTTGGGGTCTAAATCCCCAGACGCTCCTACGTCGCTATCACAAAATGTAATTGCGAATTGCGAATTGCGAATTGTTTAATGTCAACTTGCTCAGTTCTGGTGAGAACGATACTAATTTTTGGTGAGCGAAAAGCTTTGAGCAAAACTATCTAATTTTTTCAATATTCAATAGGAAATGGAGAAGGATTTTATGCATTTTACCCGCCAGATACCCATTGCGTCTTTAATACTATCGCTACTAGTTTTATGGCAACCTACTTTAGCTGACTCCAAAAGCGATCTTCCCTGGGATCGAGAAGAAAAAACACCTTCTCTATGGGATAAAAATAAGTGTCCTGGAGGTTCTTCACAAAGTTTTCGCTTGGGTGGAGAACTCAATAATCCAGCCACTTATAACTTGCAAAAACTGCAAAATTTGCGAGATACTTTAAAAAAACAAAATCCAGCATTAGTTACTGAAATTACTGTAAGCTTTCAAACCGGCTCAGGGCCACGAACAGAAACATACTACGGAGTTCCCCTATGGGAATTGATTAATAATCCGAAAGCCGGAGGTGGTCTCAAACCTGGAAATTCTGGGGTGAATAGTAAAAACTCTTTTCTGAGGCAATATGTTCTAGTTGACGCCACAGATTGCTATGGTGCAGTCGTAGCTATTGGTGAGATTCAACCTAACTTTGAAGGGAAAACAGTGTTAGTTGCATTTGCAAAAAAAGGTAGTGATGGTAAAGTCTTGCCTTTAACAGACGAAGGATTTGCTCGTTTAGTAGTTCCAGGTGACAAAGCTGGAGGTCGTTACGTTACTAATGTGACAAATATCCTCATATTATCTGCTCCTGCTTCTCCTTTGAAACCAAAATATTTCTGAAAACCCTTCTGATTAAAGACGCCGACAACGGAGAATTCTCACACCACTTGGTCAAGTAGACCAAGTGGCTTTCGATTGCAAACATTACGCCTTCTTGCTCATTTAAAACTAAGCTTTGATATTTTCATCCAGATGCAAGAATCAGGGTTTGATAAAGAGCATTCCAACCTTGTAAAAAAAGTTATATTAAACTCTCAAAAAAGTAACCAGTGCAGTTAGTGGCATTCAACTGCTTGACAAATTATATCATGTCCGCTTGATTACTTATCAAACCCGAAGAACCCCACCCCGCCAAAGCTACGCTTTGTCTCCCTTCCCGCAAGCGGCTACAGTGTACACACAAGTATGACCAGCATAGGTTTCAACTCTTCTAGTAGTTTCGTAGTAGCGTGTCTCATATCTTGCACCTGGAAATAGTAATGTCAATTCCATGACTAAGTGCTAAGGG
>NZ_JABXKF010000143.1 GCF_017115165.1 Nostoc sp. LPT
TGCTAGATGCAAGTTTTCAGCTTACCTGCTTTGTATACCAATTAGATAGCTAGGGGCCAAACAGGGCATTAGTTATTTCTCCCTCATCTCCCTCATCTCCCTCATCTCCCCCTCATCCCCCGCCCTTACTGACCTTCAGCTACAGGTTTGACCAAATTTAAGTCATAAGGGCGCTCAGTATCATCCTCACCCAAATATTCACCATTTTGAATTTCCAGAATAATTAGCGGTATATGTCCAGGATTTTCTACTTTATGTAGAGTTGCTGAGGGGACATAAGTTGATTCGTTTCGATTGAGTAATATTTCCGCATCGCCACAAGTCACCTTTGCCACACCGGAAACTACAACCCAATGTTCATTGCGGTGATAATGAATTTGTGGTTTAATGCTGTGCCTGGGCTTGATTTCCACACGACTAATTCTATAGGTTTCTCCCTCTTCGATTACCTCCACCTCACCCCAATATCGTGTACCTGAATGTGCAGACAATTCGTTGATATTTGACTGAGTATTATTTTCATTAGGAGTCATAATCAATTTCTCAACCAGATAAGTATTAGTATTTATCAGTAATTTACCGTAAACGAGATAAACCTGGGTACAAAGATGCAGTCACAACATCTTATCTTTCTATAAATAATGACAACTGCTCTAATTTGACCGCAGCTTACAGATTTTATCCCCGAATTTATTAATTTTGAATTGTTCACTCCCCCGTATATTGAATCCGATAAATCCGATTATTGGCTTCTTCTGTCAGTAGTAGACTGCCATCTGGCAACACGAGTAAACCTACAGGTCGTCCCCAAGTGGTTGGTACAGAAGGATTTAGTAAAAATCCTGTAAGAAAGTCTTCGTAGTAGCCAAGCGGTCGCCCTTTAGCATCGAAGGGAACAAATACAATTTTATAACCAGTGCCGCGATCGCGATTCCAAGAACCACGAAAAGCAGCAAAAGCACCATTCTGGTATTTTTTTGGAAACGTTTTACCATCATAAAACTGCAAACCCAATGCTGCTGAGTGCGCCTGGAACAGCACATCTGGCGTTTGAGTCCGGGCTGCTAAATCGGGACGTTTACTTTTGTCATCTGTCTTTTGGCGCGGATCGAGGTTGTTTGGTGTTAGATAAGCATAGGGCCAGCCGTAAAATGCCCCCTGTTTAACGCGTGTCAAATAGTCTGGCACCAAATCATCACCAATTCCATCCCGTTCGTTAACAGTGGCATAAAGTTCCTTAGTTACAGGATGAAAGTCTAAACCAACAGGGTTACGCAAGCCGGAAGCGAAAGTTTGCTGCTCGGAACCATCTAAATTCATCACCTGTATCGAAGCCCGTGGTAGGGGTTCTTCATCTACATTAGTTCCCGATCCAACTGAAATATATAATTTATTGCGATCGGGTGAGACAACGACATTGCGCGTCCAATGATTGTTATAACCTTGAGCGGGCAAGTCGGCGATTTTTTCTCCCTTAGCTGTAATCTTATTTTGACCTTGAGTATAGGGAAAACGCACCACAGCATCTGTATTCCCCAGAAAAAAGGAATTACCTGCAAAAGCCATCCCAAACGGTCGATTGAGTCCATTGTCCCTACTAGCAAAGGTTTCTCGAACGTCGGCTACACCATCAGCATTGCTATCACGCAACAGACGAATGCGATTTTGCCCAGTTTCGGTCACTAAGACATCACCACTAGGGGTTAAAGCTAACCAGCGTGGGGCATCTAAACCTTTAGCAAAGACGTTCACTGTGAAGCCTTGTGGTACACGCAGCACCGGATTTTGGGGAATAGGCACAACTTCAGGCTGCTTGGAGGCGCTTTCTGTTGCGAAGGGTGCTGGTAAATTCTTCAGATTGATTCGGATGGGTGTAGGTGAAATTGCTTCAGTACGGACAATATTTTTTGGCTCTGTAGGATTCTGTGTCAGTTGGGCAGAAGGTACAGATTTTTGAGGTGTAGGATTATCTGAGTTAGCGCGAGTCTGGTTACAGGCTGCTGCCAAGGTCATTAAAAAAACTGGCAGCAAGAAACGCGCAGGGACTTTCATGGTGGTAGATCGCGATACACAACTTTACTTACTCTAGACTTAAGACTTAATAATTGTCGCCAGTCAAAAGTTTGATTTTTCTTAGTTAGTCAACCTATTAACAATTCAAAAATAAAGCACTAGTGACTAAATTTTATTCCCAATGCCCAATGCCCAATGCCCAATATTTACACGTACAAACATTTGTTAATGAAACAAAAAACTTTCAAATTCTGCTGCTGGTAAGGGACAACTAAATAGAAAACCTTGCATAGAATTACAGTTGTGTTTGCGTAAAAAACCTAGTTCTGCTTCTGTTTCTACACCTTCAGCCACTACATCTAGATTGAGATTATGAGCCATCTGAATTAATGCCTTAGCGATGGCTGACTTTTGCGAATCGTTAGCAACATTATGGATAAAATAGCGGTCTATTTTTAATGTGTTAATTGGTAAGTTTTTCAGATAAATCAAAGAAGAGTAACCTGTTCCAAAATCATCGATCGCAATTTTTACACCCAAGGATTGCAATTTGCTCATAGTAGCGATCGCACTATTTACATCTTGCATAATCATACTTTCAGTCAGTTCTAGTTCCAAGTAATGTGGTTCCAACTCATTTACAGCTAGAAAATTGACTATATTATGAATGAAATCTGGTTGATTAAATTCAATTACTGACAGATTTACAGCAACAATCAAAGAACTAATTCCGGCATCGCGCCAGCTTTTAATTTGTTGACATACCCTTTTTAATACCCATTTACCAATTGGAATAATTAAACCTGTAGACTCTGCTAATGGAATAAATTCTGTTGGGTAAATCATCCCCAATTCTGGACTTTGCCAGCGCAATAAACTTTCAGCAGCTACTATTTTTCCAGAAGCAATATCGACTATTGGTTGATAATAAATTTCAAATTCTTGAAAATTATGTTGTTGTATAGCTCGGTGTAAGCTAATTTCTAACAACTGCATTTTTGGAGACAAGTTATTAATTACAGTCTGAGGAGATAAATACCTTTTTAAAGTCGCGTATTTTTCCAACCTGTTCATGATAGCACTTAATAACTCAGATCGAGTGAATGGCTTAGTTATATAGTCATCTGCACCCATATCCATACCTTGACGGAAGTCAGATTTGGCAGATTTGGCAGTGAGAAAGATGAAGGGAATTGTTGCCGTTGATGGATCTTGACGTAATGCTGTTAGCACGCCATAACCGTCAATTTCTGGCATCATCATATCACAAAGAATTAAATCAGGAACTTCGGAGATAGCCAAATTTACCCCGATTCTGCCATTAGCCGCAGCAATAGTTTCAAAATCCTCAGCTTCTAGCAAATCTAAAATGTTTTCACGGACTGCTTCTTCATCTTCTATTATTAAGATTTTGGGCATAACTTACCTCATATTTATATTTTATTTTGTTATTTAAGGACACATCCAGCAAGAATTATTATAAATGTCACTAGACTTAATAATAAATATTTTAACTTTTTAGATATGTACACACTTTTTTAAATTGCTATTTCTCATACAGTACCTGTTATATTAACACCATTTATAGGGTGACAAAATTTTTCAAAAAAATATAGTATATCTTATTGAAAAATACCATTTTTCCAATCTTTAATTTTAAATACGATTTGTCTATATAGATTAAGTAAATTAAAATTTAAAATGCTATCATCTGATAAATATTTAATTGCATTTGAAAACAAGTTAGTCAAAATGTGTGCCAGCATTTTTTTATCCATGCAGCAGGTTACAGATTTATATTGACTGGTGAAAAAAATCAAGCGCCGATAGCCCAGATTCATCTGTATTTGTTCTGGCGATTGTCGGCTATGTTCAACCAAATTGAAGGATGTTGGTCTATACTCTAATTTTCCCACTTCTAACTGGCCAATAATCAACACATCATTCAATATTTCAGTCATGATTATGTGATATTTTGGCGTATTTGTCTGCATGACCCTATTAGACTTACGGTAGAAGTCCAAATCTTCCTCATAAATTTCAATGAAGTTAGTGTATTTGCCTGCCGTAGCTTTACGTACTATAGCGCGTGCTAGTAACCCTTGGGACTTGAGTAATTGTCTCTCAACGAAAATCTGATGTTCTACCTCAAAGGAACCAATACTAGCATTAATTCTAGTTTTTTCTGTTTCTTGTGCTAGTGCTTGACTGATACTTTCAGGAGTAATATTACCAACAATATTACCTTGATTATCTACAACTAGCAGTAGTTTGAATTGCTGCTGTTAAAACCGTGATAGCACTGAGACTGTCTGTAAAAACTCTGGCACATTCAATGTCATGAATAAGGTATGCATAACTTCAGAAGTATTGGCTGTTTTCAAGCTAGTTCTAGAAGCTACAAGCAGTACCACATCATGCTTGGTGAAGTATCTTACTACCTACGAAGATGAAAAAACAAGACACTCTTAACCCATGCTACATTAGTGCGTAAGCCTAGCCCGTTATAGACATAGCATCTACTTTAATAGTGATGTTTTTAACACAATCATCAGTGGCAAACAGTCAATTTTTAACTTTAAGCTTTGTAGCCAAATGAGCTGAGGTAAGGCTTGCATAGATTTTAACGATAGCTATCATCAAATAATAGTTATCTAAAGCTGATTCTCTAAGTATTTTCCAATATTTTGACGCTAAACAAGTAGTAATATTTGGGATACAAACATTACAAAAAGTGTGTTAAGAATTACAAACTAGCTTATATCCAGCTAGTTGGGCATTGGAAAGAGACAAGGGAGACAAGCAAGAGGGGGGAGACAAGGGAGAGATTTATTCAATAATTCCCCCTCATCTCCCCCTGCTCCCCTGCTCCCCTGCTTCCCGCCTCTGTGCCTCTTCACAAAGGACGCAACTGCACCCGCCGTTCGCCATAACGTAATAGCCTTTCTATAGTTACGAGGCGATTTTCCCAAACTTTGACTTGATAGGAATTCGACTTAAGTTCTTGGCTCATCCATACTCGAAATTGAGACTGGAACCGAGTTAGAGAGGCTCTTGCCACGAGTAACTTATTAGCAGAAGGGGAAGCCGCAAGTTGATTTAAAGCACTGCGTAAAACTTCTGCCTGATTGTTAAAATCTGAAATTTTCTCAGCAGACCTCTGGAGTTGGTCATTTTGGAAAACAAATTTCCATTCCCGTTGTAGGGCGGTGTAACGGATGGCAGCAGTTTGAAAAGGCTGGCGGTGAGGAATCGGTTCACTTGTTGTGGATTGAATTTTACCTTGGGTGCTACTAAAGAGTTTTTGGAGATCGTTGCTAAAATTCTCGGCGGCAAATAGTGCATAACCACTAACTGGCAAGTCCCTTACCAACTGGAGTTGATCGAATGCTCCGATTGTTGGCAAAGAAAGTAAGCGAATTCCCGGCACTAACAAGGTAGCTCCTAATTGTTTAGAGGCAATCCAGGGTTGGGCCAGTCGTTGGAACCGAGAAGTATCGAGAGCATAAGTCATGGGAACAATTAAATCTACATCCCCTCGCCTTGCCCAAGTTTCCCAATTTTGTTGAATTTTCTGAATCCGCTCTATTTCTGGCAAAGGAAATACTGCAACCGACAAAATCAAATTCGGTTGCTTTTGTCGCAACTGCTGTGATACTTGGGCGACAAAGCTATCAACTTGCTCGGTGCGAAATGTTGTCCATTTTTGCCACAAGTCTGCTTGGCTAGGAGAAATATTCACTGGATCTACACCAGTAAGTTTCTGAAATTGCGCTCTTGCAGCTTTGCCATAGCCATAAGTTCGACCTGCTGATGGGTCTTGGAAAGGGTAGCGAATGTAGTCTAGCTGTAGACCATCCACGTTATATTTAGTGACGATTTCCTCATACAGCTTGAGCAAGTACTGCCGCACTTCGGGGTTGGCTGGATCGAAGAATGGCTTAGTCTGACCAACGGGAATCATGTTGCCAAGGTTATCGTAGTTTGCCCAATCGGGATGAGCCGCTAGTACTGGCCCTGGATAATTAGGATTAAGGTTGAGAATTTGATTATGACGTTGATTGCCAGCAGCAAAAGTCCACACCCAAGCGTGTAATTCCATGTCTCGCTCATGGGCTAGTTTCACAGCTTCTTCCAGTGGGTTCCACCCACGAATTAATGGGTTTTGCTCTTTTGCGACTTGGCTCGGATAAATTGTATAGCCAGCGTTAACAGTTTCAAAAAAGACGGTATTAATTCCGGCTTGGGCGAGGCGATCAAAAATCTGGGCTAGTCCCGCTTTACTACCAGCACGCACAATTGTCCCCCGATCTAACCAAACTGCCCGAATTTCTGGTTGAGCTAGTCTGCGATCAATAGGAAACTGCTGCCACAAAGTCGTTTTAGCGATCAGCCATTGCTGACGAGCTAGAGCATAGTTTTTTTGAGCAATTAATTGCGGTAAATTTTTGGCAATTAGCCTTGCTTGTGCCAAAGCTTGCTCTTTACTTATGGCTAGCGCCCCCAGTTTGATTGAGGCCAATTGTATTGACTGCTCTTTGAGAGATTGAGGAGTGTAAGTGTTCAAATGCCTAGAAGACTGCTTTTCCTCAGATATGGCTTCACCAACATTAGCCGCATCGGCTAACACCGCTAAATGAGAGCTTTCCACTCGACCAATCAGATTTTCTAGTTCTTGCTGGAGAGCGATCGCTTGATTGTGATCAATCGGCTCATTGGAGTTGGGTGCAACATCCAAACGCACTGCTTGTTCTAATTGGTCAATAGCCTCCTGAGAATTTGGAGGTTTGACCATAGGCAACGTTCTAGGTATAGGAGCAGTGGCAGTTTTAGGAGGAGTAAATGAGGGAGATAAGGAAGATGAACTACTCCTCTGCCCCCCTGCCTCTCTGCTCCCCTGCACTAAGGGTGCAGCCGCCACAGTCGTAGAGCAGCTTTGGGAACCTCCTGCTATTTTTTTGGTGCGATTTGATGGCGCTAGTGCTGTCAAATAGTGATTGACAGTAGTTTTTAACCAGGCATTATCTAACTCGGCTGCTGAGGCTGTATCTGTTCCCCAGCGCCAGCCTAAAAAGGTAGAACGCTCAGTTGTCACTACTGCGGCCGGATTATCTTTGGAATTCCAAACAGCAGGAGATTCAGTGCCCATATCGTTAGGAATCACAACGCCACCGCGCACTTTACCAAAGAGTCCAGTTTGATTTGTCCATTCTGGGATCTTGGTTTTTGCAGCTTGAATCTGTTCTGTGTCACTAAGGCTGAATCCCCAATAACCTCCTAAGAGCGATCGCAATAACTGCCGTACTCCTGGGGATGACAAACTACCTATAGGCCCACTAGCAATCAAACGCCCTCCCTTACTCATCCAGTCTTCTAGAGCGATCGCTTGAGTTGGTGTTAATGTCTCGACGTTTGGTAAAAATAAGACCCGGCGATCGCCCCAATCTCCCCCACTCTTGACATCACTGAGGGAAATTACACAATATTTCATCCCTATTGTCTGTAAGCGATCGCTTATCCCTCTCCATTGATTTGCATTTTCTTGACCATACACTACACTCAATACGGGTTCTTCAGTCGCCGCCGTTACTGGCAAAATACTCAAAAAATTGAAAACTACAATTTCACAACTTAAAATAAATAATCTTCTAGCTTCTTTAATTTTTAAATTTATATCTTTTCGGTTTTCCTGATGCTTCACTAGTGACTCCTCACTTTATTATTAATTAATTTAGTTATTAGTCAGAATTCATTAGTACACAATATAGGACTCTAGTTTGATTCCTGGTAAGTTTACTGAGACGCTCACCCGGATTAGTAAAGCTCATATTTAGCTTTTCAATAATCAAATAGAATTCCTATAAGTTTTTCGTAAAAGTACTTAGTGAATGACCTTCATTAATCTAGCCTATCAAAACCAGTAAAAAATGCCAAGATGGATACTCAAATTGCCAAAATCGATTTTAGATCACTTGTTTACTATTACATTGTAAATTTAATTTCATGGGTGACTAGCTTTGGAGAAAATTTTGCATAGATGTTTGCATAATTGCAGAGAGTTTTCACTTAAACTTAAAATAAAAAATGCCACTTTTATTTTAATTATCTGTTTTTCATGGTTTTTGTGAGTTAAAAAAGTAATACTAGTGCTGCTTGGAACGGTACTAAATAAAGAATAGATTGCATGAATCAATGAGCTTTCACCCTAAGTCGCTCTCCCAAGTTGAAGAGAGCGACTTTGAAATTGGTTTCCCTTCTCCCAATTTTTGGAAAAGGGATTAGGGATGAGGGCAAATTTTGTATTTGCGCAATAGGTCTAATTAGTACTCTTGATAATCACCTTTTTACACAGGGATATCTAGTTTTTAAAGTAGCATTTATAGTAGATGTGAAGCTAATAAATAACCGCAATCACCAGAATTAAGCTAACAATAATTTTTCCGAAATTTATCCAGCATTTTATGTCTAGGTAAAAGACAAGAATTTCAACATTCGCAATTACAACAGTCATAATTAATTAAACGAAAAAAGAAATAATAAATTTATAAATTCAAGCTGAAAAGGTGACAAAGAAGCTAAAAAGCAGATTGGATAAGGAACATAGCACGCAGACCCTTCTGAAAATAGGGTAATTTATTGGGCTTTAAACGCATAAGCTCATG
>NZ_JABXKF010000187.1 GCF_017115165.1 Nostoc sp. LPT
CGTATTCATAACGTGTCTACAGGCGTTGAACCCTCGTAAATTGGCAAAGGTATTGAGTAATACAAGGGATTTCGCTGGAGTCAGCCGGAACTTTGTCGATCACTGTAATCCGAGTGTCGATTTGTGTACCATGTTTTGAGTACACCTTGCCGTTAACCCCGACCGACATTAAAACTCGTGCAAAATCCTGCCACTTAACAAAAGTCTCTCGCCAAGTAGGATTATTGGGAGAGAACCAATTGGCTGTGATTGTTACCAGCCGCCCACCGTCAGCCAGTCTTTGCAATGCCGAGTTGATGTGGCGAGGAGTTGCGTCGGGGTTGCGACTGTTGATTTTGGGAGATGCACAGAAAGGTGGATTCATCAAAACAACAGAGGGCTGAGTCTTGCCAACCAGATAGTCGTTAATTTGTTCCGCGTTTACAGAGAATAGCGGTGTACCTGGAAACAACCGACGCAGAATCTTCGTTCTATCGGGTGCAAGCTCGTTGAGCATCAGACTTGCACTGTGCAATTTAGCCATTTGTGCCAATAGACCAGTTCCGGCACTTGGCTCCAAAATCAAATCATCAGCCTTTATAAATCCTGCTTTGGCTACTAGATAAGCAAGCGGCAGAGGGGTGGAGAATTGCTGAAGCTGTACTGACTCTTCACTACGCCGTGTTTGGGTTGGGCAGAGGGCTGTTAATTCTTCTAATTGTTGCACAACCACTTGAGGTTGTTGTGATAAAATCCTAATTCCCAGATGACGCAGATATAAGATTTGCGCTACTTCCACTGCTTCGTAAGCGTCTTTCCACTGCCACGCACCGGACGCAGCACTGCCTAGAAAATAGCGATTCATCTGAGCTTGAACAGTTTTTGTAGAGAGAGGGCGATTATCTATTAAAACTTTTGCAAGCTCTTGGGCAACATTAATAACTGACTGCCCATAATCGATTACTGTTTGCAAATCGAATAAAGAACCTTGAGTGAAAAGTTGCTGTACCATTGCATCACTCACAATATTATTTTTTCACTATTGCTATGGCGAAGCCTTTCTCTTATTAAGAAATGAGGCAAGTAATTGCCTCATTTGAACTTTTGAACCTTCCAAGATTTATTCTTAGGTGATCAGCCGAGGCTTAAAAAGCGAATTAGCCAGCTTTACGAGGTCTGCCTGGCTTGCACTTGTCTGAAGAATTTACATCAGCCTTTTTAGTTTTCGGTGACTTGTTGGCAGTATTGTTAGCTTTATTTGAACGAGTAGTACGTTTTGGTTGTGGTGAAATTTCTTTAACTGGAGGCAGTAATCTCAATGTAGGGAATGAGAGAATAACTGCTTCATTACTTGTGCGATAAACAACTTCATCATCTAACGCCCAAGGATCTGGCAATTTTTCAAAAGTCATCGCTTGTGGTGTGATTACTTGTGATACTAATGGGATTGTAGAAGCAGCTATATTTAGATTGCTAACCAAAACCACATTACTAGCATAAGCAGCCGATACAAATAGTCCATTAATGAACTGGAATATAACGAGAGTAACGAATGCCCAAAAGATGACTTCGATTGTCAAAGTGAGTAGAGATTGCATATCCATGATTGTTTCTCAACTAAGTATTTGTAATTTTCAATTGATTTACGCAAAGCGTCTTCGAGCCTTGTCCAAATGTGAAGCGAATTTGAACATATCCTCTCTTCAAGAGAGGACTTCACTCTAAATTTAGCGTAGCGTATCTTTGATTTAATCTAACTAAATTTCTTTATTACTTTAAAACTTAGTTGCAAAATAAAGTAGGTTTTAGTATTTACCTATTTGAAGATTTAAAGTATTATATTTATAAAAATATTTCCCAAAAATAAACATTGGGTGAAGTCTATGGTTAAGATTTGATTGGTTAGCTAATTCTGGAAATAAAAGATTCTATTCAAACGAAAAATAAAAGTAGTCGTCACAATTAATTGAAAGTATGCCCAGCCCAACTACCGACTTAGTTCGTTCCTACTTAAAAGAAATCGGACGCTATCCTCTGCTAACTCCTGAGCAAGAAATTACAAATGCTAGGCTTGTACAGCAGATGATGGCGATTGAAGAACAGCGCTCAAGCCTCGCACTTCAACTAAACCGACAACCAACGGCAAGAGAATTAGCTATCTCGTTTGGGCAAAGCGAAGCTGAAGTAGAGTCAATCGTTCAACAAGGCCAAAAGGCTAAACAGAAAATGGTGACAGCGAACCTGCGGCTAGTGGTTTCTATTGCTAAGAAATACCAGAACCACAATTTAGAATTCCTCGATTTAATTCAGGAAGGTACACTAGGTTTGCAAAAAGGGGTAGAGAAGTTCGACCCTAACAAAGGCTACAAACTATCAACCTATGCTTATTGGTGGATTCGTCAGGAAATCACACGTGCAATTGCAGAAAAATCTCGTACTATTCGATTGCCAACTCACCTAACTGAAAGACTTAATAAAATTAAAAAAGTACAGCGAGAAAGCTTTCAAAAGCTTGGTCGCTATGCTACTGTCACCGAAATTGCTGAAGAATTAAATTTAAAGCCTAACCAGGTTCGAGAATATCTCAGTGTCTCGAAGCAGCCAGTTTCTCTGGATTTGCGTGTGGGAGACAATCAAGACACCGAGCTATTGGATATCTTACCTGATGAGAGCATTTCCTCAGACGAACGGCTCACCAAGGAACTGTTGCGCCTTGATTTGAATAATCTGCTGGCATCCCTACCCCCTATACAACGAGAAATACTAACTCTACGTTTTGGGCTAGAGAATGATCATCAACTGAGCTTAACTCAAGTTGGCGATCGCCTTAACTTAAGTCGAGAACGAATTCGCCAGCTTGAACATAAAGCGCTCTCTATTCTTCGCCGTCAAAAAAGTGATATTAAGGAGTATCTTAATTAGAATGATTTCCACTTCTACTATCATCGCAGACGTAAAGGTAATATTTCCCCAAGGCAATTATCCTTGTTTTAATCATGAAGATGATGCTCTGGTTATACTATTAGTCAAAAACAAGAAACTATATTTATAAATAGCAACTTAAAAAACTAATCAATGCCCAGCAAAACTATTGAAGTCCGAGAGTACACCGTCAGAGCGCACAAACGGGAAATTCATACTCGCGTTTTTAACTTTGTGTGTAAGCAGTGCGAACAACCCACACAACGAGAAACTTTTGGTGTGCGACCGCTTTACTGTGAAACATGCCGTCCGCCACAAGCACCCAAGAAATCAGTAGTCCCTCTCAAGAAGAGAAAACCCAGAGCTATGACTTACAAGAGTGATGTCAATTTGGCAAAATAATTTGAGAACACTTTTAGAGCAAACAAGATGCCTTCTAAGTAGTTATTCTAAAAGCATCTTGGATGTGTTTTTAGCAATGAAAACGATTTCATTGCTATTATCGATGTATTGATACCGTGATGTTGTACATATTTAGCTAGCGGCAGATTTGACGAGCTAGTTGCATCAGGATCAACAAAAAAATGTACTGATGGTACAAGGGATAGCGGTTTTGGTGAAATTAAAAGTTTATGGATAGTCAATCACAATTACAGCCTCCTCCTGAAACCTTTCTTGCTCCCCTGTTGTCATTACGAGACTATTATGCTCCGATTGTGGAGAAGTACGAAAAGTTATACATACAAGCTTTAGCAAATCTCAATCACGTAGAAGCATTGTTGTCTGTCTGGTCTGATAACGGTCAGAAGCCAACCCTGGAGGTGATTAATCAGCCAGTTGCTTCTAGTTTAGAAAACTTGCCCCTCGAGGATAACGATTTCACGCCAGAGCCAAAAGTCAACTTGGTAAAGCCTGTTAGTTCTCAACTGCCTCTAACAGAGAATTCGTCTTCTGCAAAGCAATATATTAAAGCACCGATAGTCATTAGTGAGTCAGCCCTTCTTGCTTTAGAAAATTTATCGTTGATTAACAGCGATGCCTATGATGATCTGCGCCTACGCACTCCTGAAGTGTCAGTCAACTTGGTAGAACCTATCAATTCTGAGATTGCTCCAACAAATGATTTAGAGTTAGAAACTCCATTCCCAGAATTTCAAAATATCGAGATGCCTTTAATAGTAAATGAGGTAGTTACAGACATACCCGAAGATAATTCGTTACCAGTAAATAGCGATAACATTACTGAATCCGAAGTGAAGTTGGTAGAGCCGAGTCAGGCTGAAGCCTTACAAACAAATAATTTAGAAATAAATGAATCATCCTCGACATCTGGTGAAGCCGACGAGCCACCAGCGCCAACATCAAAAGAGATAGAGACACAACAAGAAACTTTAGAGAAATCCCTCTTGTGGTCAGAAATTCCAATGTTGCCGGAATATCAATCTCTCAACCGCACCGAAGCGATCCTAAAGGTATTGCAAAAACACAAGGGTACTGTATGTCACATAGATTTTGTGGTGCGATCGCTCTATGGTGATTTAGAACCAGATATTTTCAAACTAGTAAAGGGCAGAGTTCAATCTACATTAACTTATGGCAGAGAAAGCGGTAAATGGTCGCTTGTTCCTGGTAAACCAGGTTCTTTTACCCTAGATTTAAAATTGCTTAACTCGAATCGTACTAGTCCTTTTAAGAAGAGCAAAAACAGAAAACCTGACCCACAGGCACAAACTAATAGTGTACCAATGCAAGGAGAATTTTCCGGGCAGTTTTTGATTGATGCGCTGACCTCTTTGTTGTCACAAAATCCGGGTAAAGTTTTCAATGTGACGGAAATTATCGAAGAATTATATGGAGAACTTGATCCATCAGATGTCATAGAAGTAAAGCCCAAAGTCCTGAACGAATTATCGCGAGGGCATCGCACAGGAAGATTTTCAAGAGTACCTGAAGAAATCGGACTTTATACCTGGGACTCAAAGTTATTGCAACAGGTAAGTGCTAGCTAAAATATTATGTCTTATCTACAATCACCACTTAAAATAGAAGATTCGCAGACTCAAATTTGAGCCAGGATTCAAATTACTCGTTGGACTAAGCTAACCGACAGGATTCCACAACGGCTGATGCACAATGCAAATGTCATACCATTTGCCATGTCATTTCCTGCCCCGCCCCCAAAGGTACAAGCCCAGATTCCATAAATGGAACTTCATCAGGAACGCGCCAAGTCGTTTTGGACAAGGTAATTCGCTCGGTATTACGCGGCAGTTGATAAAAATCTGGGCCATAGAAGCTAGCGAATGCCTCCAGTTTATCCAGGGCTTTCACGCTTTCAAATGCTTCGGCATACAACTCAAGGGCGTGCAGAGCCGAAAAGCATCCCGCGCAGCCACAGGAACTTTCTTTGCTGGTGCGGGTATGGGGAGCGCTATCGGTACCTAGAAAAAACTTCGGATTCCCCGATGTTGCCGCTTGCAACAAAGCCTGACGATGCTCCTCCCGTTTCAAAATGGGCAGGCAATAAAAATGGGGGCGAAGGCCGCCTTTGAACAGGGCATTACGGTTAAACAACAAATGTTGTGGCGTAATTGTTGCCGCGATGGTGTTGGCAGACAGGACATACTGCACCGCATCGGAGGTGGTGATATGCTCAAGCACCACCCGCAGGTTGGGAAATCGCTGCTTGAAGGGGATTAAATGTCGCTCGATAAACACCTTCTCGCGATCGAACGTATCAACATCGTTATCGGTCACTTCCCCGTGCAGTAATAACGGCATGTCCACCTGCTGCATCGCTTCAAAGACGCGATCACCCTTCCGAATATCCGTCACACCGGAGTCTGAGTTGGTCGTTGCACCGGCTGGGTAGTACTTGAGCGCTTTGATAAACTGGGATTCTTTCGCCCGCAGAATGTCGTAGGGGCTGGTGTTGTCGGTGAGGTAGAGAGTCATCAATGGCTCAAACTGTTGTCCCTCTGGAATGGCGGCGAGGATGCGATCGCGATAGGCTGCCGCATCTGCCACCGAGCGGATAGGGGGCTTCAAGTTCGGCATGATGATCGCGCGGGCAAACTGACGCACCGTGTAGGGCAGAACCGCTTTCAGTGCTGCACCGTCGCGGAGATGCAGATGCCAATCGTCAGGTCGGGTGATGGTAAGCTTTTGCATCCTTTCATTATAAAACGGCAACAAGGGCCTCATGAAAATAGGGGCGATCATCCAGATATGGTATGGGGCGATCGCTACCTATGATACTGCACTCAAGTTTGCTCCTAATGACCTCAAAACTCTTAAGCGCAAGGGTTTCGCTCTCGAAAAGCTGTCCGAGCTACAGTTATCTCAACAGCATTATACAGAGGCTATTAAGGCTTTAAAGCAAGCGATCGGCTATGATAGTGCCTTTTCTCGATAGCACAGTGATGCAATTGATATTAGTTATCACGGAATGATGATTGAAAGATTAGCCGAACTATACTTAACCAACAAGCAGTATACAGAAGCATTCGCAACTTATCAACAAGCACTTGCTACTTATGAAACTGCCATTCAACATCTTGAAGTGGCAGACACACTTGGCAAGCAATAGTTTATTGGTCTAATACCAAGCTTGGGTGTAAATCAAGCCATCCATTCAGTCCAATGCGGCGCATCTGTCACCAGTTGAGCAAACTTTTGAGAGCAAGCGTCTTCAAACTCCAGCATCACGCCGCAACTTCAGGCGTAACCCCTTCCATCCTTGAGCTTCTTGCGTTTCGAGACTATGGTAAGATTCAAGACTATGCAGGAGAAACTTGGTTGACGCTCAAACAGGATTTACTGCAAACACTGCAAAATCAGCCAGATTGGGGAATAGGAGAAGCGCAAGTCGATATTTTCCTCCATGAAGGATTAATTGATGATGCAATTAAAACAGTAGAGAGAGATACTTACTATGATTCCAAACTGGTTCATCGAGTCATGGATGCAGCAGTTTCCCATCGTGCAGATTGGGTAATTGATAACGCAAAGCAGACGGGCAGAACCAATTATGGAACAAGGAAAAGCTGACCGTTATGACGCTGCGGTTAATTGGCTAAAAAAAATCAAAGCTGGTTATATTCAACTAGGGCAAAAAGCTGAATAGTCTGCTTATCTCTCAAAATTAGAAGCGGCTCATGGACGTAAACGTAAATTAATGAAATTATTTAAAGAACTGAATTAATAGTATGATTAATTTGGCTAATGATACCACGAAATTGCAAACAAAACTCGCTCATATATACTTCGAGTTACATCCTTCCTTACAAAAAATTATTCAGTTATTTTCGCTAATTTATGCACCGATAGACAAAAATTCCTTCGTAAGTTGTCTTAGCAAAACTGGTGCTTTAGATGAAAAGAATAAACCTTGGGGTACTAAAACCCTTAGTCCCCAGATTGATAAATTGTTAAAAGCAGGCTTGTTAGTACAGGAGAGCAGACAAGGTGCTGAATGTCATCCGTTACTCACAGAAGTAGCTACTCGCCATGCTGTACAAACAGGACAGTTTGAAATCCTCGTCACAGCAGTAGAGGAGAAGCTACCAATACGTACTCACTGGAACAGAGATTCTCGGATATTCTACAATTTACGCCAGTGTATCAGAGAAATCCGCATTGGTATTTATCGTCAAGACCTTAGTTTTATTAATCAGCAAATTGAAGATTACCAGAAGTACAGTGATAGCGAAGAGAAAATAGTAATAGAAAATATCTTTGAGCAGATATACAATAATCCATTTGATGCAGATTGGTTTAAGACCCTACCACTTGGATTATATGAAAGTGGTATATCAAGTATCCTCTTCAATTCAGCCTTAAAATTATCTGCTTCGGAAGATGCGTTGACGCTGCTAGAAGAATGCTCTAACAGTAACAGTGAAAAACATTGCTCAGATTATCTACATCTGATTTTGATAGAACAACTGTTGTTACAGGGTTGTACCCAAGAAGCACAAGAAAGTCTGGAGCGTGTATCAAATGAATATCAAAATAACGCTGCGATCTTTTGGGGTTGGTTAAGTTTTCTGCGGGGTGAAAATGAACAAGCCATCAAATATTATAAAGATGCCTTGAAAGCGATCAAGAAGGCTACAGGCAAACGCCAAATATATTTCAATACAATTGGGGGCTTATTTTTCATCCTCGCACTTTTAAAAGATGGTTCAGTGCAACGTCTCAAAGAAGCAGAAGAGTATACCAGTTTGATGTCCCGTCAAGGGGATCATTGGCTCAGGTTCACTTATGGCAGACTGAACATGGTATTGCAAGTTCAGCTTGGCGATATTACCCAAAAACAATTTGTAGTCAGTGGTCATATTTCTTCCGTGGAAGAAGAAAATAGCTTACAAACATTGTTTTGTTCACTATGCCTTTATTGGATGGATGCAGAAAGTGCTAAAAAACGCTTACCTAATTTACTAGAACCACTATATCGGCGATCGCTGGTCTCCGGTTATCACTGGTTGGCAATGGAAACCGCAGAACTCCTATCCAGGCTCAAACCAAGTAGTAACTATAATAAACTTGCTCCCGCACTGCGAGAAGATAGCAACTTCCATTCCATCGTAGACTTAATTCGACCCCAAGAAGCTTGGGAAATGTGCCTCAATGCCCTGGCAAATCTCCAATCAAGACCACAAACATCCCTAAAACCAGAATTGGAACTGCGTTTAGCATGGTTCATCACCTTCTATCCTAGCGTGGTAAAATTCACTAGAGAAGACGACTCTCTAGATTAGCTAAGTAAGCC
>NZ_JABXKF010000111.1 GCF_017115165.1 Nostoc sp. LPT
GATACTCCCCCTCAAGTGTCCCCCTTGTCAATACTCTGCCACCTGAATCCTTACCTTTTTGGTTTAATCTAATATAGGACTTACGCACACTCTACAATTCTTCTCTTTGAGACGCTAGGCGTTGATGGAAGCATATTGCAGATCGGGCGATTCGATAAATTAAGCTTTTTGGGGATTTTTGCGTAAGTCCCATAATACATTAGCAGTTCCTTATGGCCCAGAAAACACAGCTTGTTCTACATCATTTCGACTAAGAGAATACTTGAATGAGCGTTGGATATCTTGTCCATTTTCCCCAGATTGAACATATCGCACTATAATTTGCTCAACATCGAGCCATAATTCAGCTTGCCAACTAGATCGCTGTACGCGCCAGCAATGTCTTTGTGTTTCGTCTTGTTGACAGCCTTGATCTTTTAGCCACTGCTCAATTTGTGGCAGGGGATGATTATATAGCGGAGTATCAGAAGGAAGAAGAGCCATAGGAATTTTAGATTTTGGATTTTGGACTTCGTTGTGAGTGCGGCCTAACTGAGCGCTCGCCGAACGTCTCAGTCGAATGATTTTGGATCGGGGAATTGTTTAATTTTTAATTCTTAGATAGGTAATTAGTTGCGACATATAGGTAATCTGCTGTTGTACAAATGCAGCTGATTGCAGCTTATGGGTTTGGAAAGCAGCCTCGCCACGAGTTAAGCCAATAGCAACTGCTAATAACAGACAACCTACAAATGTTAACACCAGCATAAATAAAGCAAATATTTCGCCAGATGATAAGGGGCGATCGCTCGCATCGAGGTAAGCTGATTTTGACCAGTTATACGAACGCGAGACGGGATGATTCAAATCAGGGGGTGGTTGAATTACTCCAAAGCGGGAATAGCCAATTTTTAAATCGTAGCAGAAGCGCCGTTCTGGATGGCTAAGGGTGGCGTAGGCTTCGTTGATTTGCTGAAATTTGGGAGTGGCGATCGCAGTCGGCAAGTCTGTAGTATCAGGATGATAGAGTTTGCTCAGTTGCCGATAAGCGCGACGAATGTCAATTACCGATGCCCAGGGATGTAGTCCTAGCAGGGAGTAATAAGTTGGTTCGCTGCTTTGTGGCATTGCCCCGTTTTGATTCACATCTGTTTGAGTCACTTTGCTCAAAGATATTTTTTATATTTTAAATCCTTTATGAATTGGAGAAGACACAGCAGGTCTAGCATCTGATAAGATATCTTAATAAAGCATTTAATTAGATGCGATGCAGATCAAAATTAATCTCGAAAATATTCAAACTCTTACCGACTTTAAGCGCAATGCCAAAGATTACGTGGAGCGGATCAAGGCCACAAAGTCCCCACTTGTACTAACGGTGAATGGGAAAGCTGAGGTTGTGGTGCATGAAGCGCAAGCATTTCAACAGATGATAGATGAACTCCAGCGCCTTGAGGAAGAACTGCAAAAACTCAAGTTAGAAGCATTACGCAGTCAGATTGACATTGGTATTAAGCAACTCGATAGTGGACAGTATACTGAATATAACGACGAGTCACTTCCAGCTTTTTTTGCAAATATTAAAGCACAAGGACAGCAAAATTTGGCTAACAGCGATTCTCTATGAGTAGCTTTCTTTAAATCAATACCTTCATCAAAATTACCATACCCTGAAGGGTGAGGCTACACAAACAAAGCTTCCTTGCGCGGGCTAGACAAAACAATGGTTTCAGTCTGCCTAAGCTTTACCCCTACCAGCCGCATCTGTAGCTAGTACAATCTTTATTTCACAAGGCTTTTAAGATACTCTTGCTTGGTTGCAAAATAGTTAGTGACTTCTGTGGGAGTAAGTACTATAACCTTTGTGCTGGGTCGAATGGGCTGTAATAAAGTGTTTTGACTACAATGAGAAATGCTTGCCTTTCTATACACGCATTCAGCACTTATACCAGATACACGAAAGTAATCGCCTATTTGTAGCTCTTGGAAAGTCATGTAAATCGTCTCCTAACCATCGCTCTTTTTTGACATCCTAATGAAAAGCTAGTTTCTAACGTATTAAATCAGCACGAGGTTTAAAAGTTTCAATTTGCCGTAACTTTTCGTAAAGTTCCCGTTCTTCTTGACTAATATTTTTCGGTGTAACTATTTGAATTTCTACTAATTGATCGCCACGTTTCCCGTCATCGTTAGGATAGCCTTTATTGCCTAATCGAAATTTTTGACCAGACCTAACGCCGGGAGGGGTGGTCATTTTCACAGGCCCATCAAGAGTGGGTGCTTCTACCTGTCCTCCTAAAACTGCCTCGCTGGGAGTAACAGGTACTTGGCAGACGATATTTAAACCTTCTAGCTTAAATAATCGATGAGGTTCAACGGTAATTTTTAAGTATAGATCGCCACCACCAACGCCTTGGTTCCGCAAACGGATGGTTTGACCTGTTACCATCCCTGGAGGCATATTAACTTCTAGCGATCGCCCATCTTCCAAACGAATGCGTTCATTACCACCTTGATAAGCTTTTTCTAGTGGAAGCGTTAATCTGGCTTCTATATCTCGACGGGTTGTGCGAGGTGGAGTGTTAACGGTGTAAGCAACTTTTGTTCTGGGGGTACGAAACGGATCGCTAGTATTGCCATTACTAGAATTACTTGCTGCACTCTTATTTTTAACGCCGATAACTTGATTAATAAAGCTTTCAAAATCGGAGAATTGGCTGGGATCTACGTCCTGATTGCCATTGCGATCGCTAGCACTACTCTGCCAAGTTTTAGCCTTTGGCGTTTGTTTGTTACCCGCAAAGCCTTTTTGCTTCCAGTAGCGGCTAAACTGGTCGTACTGCGATCGCTTGGCTGGATCGGAAAGAACTTCATAAGCTTCGCCAATATCCTTAAATTTTTCCTCAGATTCTTTGTTACCCGGATTCAGATCGGGGTGATATTGTCTTGCTAACCGCCGATAAACCTTTTTAATTTCCTCACCAGAGGCATCTTTAGATACTCCTAAAATCTCGTAGTAATCGCGAAAGTTCGGCAAATTTTGCATAGTTCAGTTATTTAAATTTTAGATTTTAGATTTTGGATTAATTATGAGTTAGCAGAGAGGAGTTAGGAGTTATGAGTTGAAAGATTTATTTTTAACTCCTAACTTCTAACTCCTAACTTTTCTTATAACCAATCATTGTCTTCTTCATCATCCCAGTTATCTTGGTAGCTGGGACGGGATTTGCGTGGAGGACGGCTTTCATAAGAGGAAGAACGATTATCGCGGCTATAATCTCTGCCATAGTCTCTGCCGTAATCTTTGCCATAGTCTTTACTGTATGAGTCGCGTTCTCGATATGTATCTCTGGGAGATTCGCGCTCTCGTTCTTTATCACCGCCAGTAAAGATGTCGCGGATAGTACCAAACAAGTCATCGTCTTCATCTTCAGCATAAGTCTGGCGGACTTCCCGATTTAGCTCATAGAGAGCATCTTGCAAGTCGGCGTAGGCTTGATCGATACCGCGATCGCTATTTTCCTGAAGACTTTCCTTTAGTTGTCGGCAAATATTATCAATTCTTTGGCGACGGCTGCGGGCAAACTGCATACCAAATTCCAGCGCGACTTCCCTCAGTTGTCGTTCTGCTTGGAAAATCAACGCCTCAGAACGAGTCCGCTTTTCTATCCTCTCTTTACGTTCGCGATCGACATCGGCGTATTTTTGAGCGTCCTGAATCATCCGATTCACTTCCGACTCGTTCAAGGTGGAAGCGCCTTGAATGGTGATACTCTGCTCTCGCCCAGTGGTTCTATCTAGGGCTGTTACCTGTAAAATACCATTAGCATCAATATCAAATGATACCTGAACTTGAGGAATTCCTCGTGGCGCTGGTGGGATACCATACAGCTTGAACCGTCCTAAAGACTTGTTGCTTGCTGCCATTTCCCGTTCGCCCTGAACTACGTGAATTTCCACAGTATTTTGGTTATTTTCAGACGTGGAAAAAATGTCAGAACGACGTACTGGGATGGTGGTATTGCGGGGAATAAGTTTTTTCATCACGCCGCCGATGGTTTCCAATCCCAAAGATAGGGGTGTGACATCTAAAAGCAGCACATCTTTGAGTTCGCCGGCGAGAATGCCTGCTTGAATTGCTGCACCCACTCCCACGACTTCATCGGGATTAACGTTTTCGTTCGGTTCTGTGCCAATTAAGTCCCGCACAAGCTGCTTTACCATTGGCATCCGTGTAGAACCGCCAACTAACACAACTTCTTCAATGTCTCTAGGTGAAAGTCCGGCATCTTTGAGGGCGCGTTTTACTGGTGTCCGCAATCTTCCCACCAAATCACCACACAAGCCTTCAAACTGGGAACGTGTTAAACGAGTTTCGAGATGTTTGGGGCCATCTTCCGTGGCGGTGATGAAGGGTAAATTAATGTCGGTGACACTGACAGCAGAAAGCTCAATTTTGGCTTTTTCCGCAGCTTCCATGAGACGTTGCAAAGCTTGGCGATCGCGTCTTAAGTCTACCTCTTCTGTTTCCAGAAATTGCTCTGCTAACCAATCTACTATTATTTTGTCAAAGTCGTTCCCACCAAGTTGCGTATCGCCACTGGTAGCCTTGACTTCAAATATCCCATCGCCTACTTCTAAAATCGACACGTCAAAAGTGCCACCACCCAAGTCAAATACTAAGATAGTTTCCGTGTCACCCCGATCTAATCCATAAGCCAAAGATGCCGCAGTCGGTTCATTCAGAATTCGTAGCACCTCTAAGCCCGCAATTCTACCAGCATCGCGGGTTGCCTGCCGCTGAGAATCGTTAAAATAGGCGGGTACTGTAATCACTGCCCCTGTGACTGGTTCACCCAAATAGCGGCTAGCATCGTCTGCCAATTTCTTCAGCACCATTGCCGAAATTTCTTCTGGGGCGAAATCCTTATTAAGACGAGGACAGGCAATTTTAATATTACCTACTTCGTCTTTGCGGATGGTGTAGGGTACACGCTTGGAATCTGCATTAAGTTCGCCATACTTCCGCCCAATGAAGCGTTTAACTGCAAAAAAGGTATTTTGGGGATTGAGGACGGTTTGTCGCCGTGCCATTTGCCCAACCACTCTTTCACCTTCTTTGCTGAAGCCAACTACGGAGGGGGTTGTTCGCATTCCTTCTGCATTGGCAATCACCACCGGCTTGCCACCCTCCATAACGGCGACTACTGAGTTGGTTGTACCCAAGTCGATGCCGACTACCTTGCCCATGCGTTACTCTTCTCCTAAAGTGTCTTATATATTTATTATGATTGGGCGGACTACCTCTAGCTTTGTGCTACAAGATAAAAACACCTCAATGTATAATACTCATCATTAAAGCAGTAAGCTAAGAAGTGCAGCTAGGGGAGATAGTTGCAAGACTAGGATAGCATTGAGATGGTTGGTGTGCCCAAGCAGCCTCAATTCTTGTTATCCGCCTACTTCTGTTTAAGGTATTTACAAATCGGTAAGTTCACCTTAATAATGCTTGCTCTGCTTTTTTGAGTGCCTGAAAATTCTCATATTATTGCTACTACTTTAAAGATTTGAATTTAACAGAGCGATTACAGACTTCCCTGAGTGATATAGCGCGAGAACGCAATCCTTACATGGCAACAGCTGGGCATTTTTTTGTCCAAGAATACATCCGCCAGCAATTTTCCCAATGTGGGAGTGTGGAAATCCACACCTTTGAAGTCAGAGGTAAAGCTTGTAATAACTTGATATTAAATTTACCATCCCAAGCGAGAGGGCAAAAAAAGGATTTACTACCAATTTTAATTGGTGCTCATTATGATGGCGTTCCAGGAACACCAGCGGCTGATGATAATGCTACAGGTGTGGCGGTGTTGCTGGAATTGGCGAGAAAGTTTGCTACTGAACCTGTCAGATATCCCTTAAGACTAGTTGCTTTCGATATGGAAGAATACGGCTTATTGGGTAGTGCTGATTATGCAGCCCTGTTGCATCAACAAAAGCAACAGCTACGCTTAATGATCTCCTTAGAAATGCTGGGCTATAAGGATTCTACACCTGGTTCCCAAAGTTACCCCCCTCCTCTGGAACGCTTCTACCCAGATACAGGTGATTTTATTGCTTTAATTGGTAATTTGCGGACATTGCCTGACTTAATTGGGATGAGCCGTAATATTCGCAAAGCTGGCGTATCTAGTCAATGGCTACCCGTGCCGAATCGAGGTTTAATAGTTCCCCAAACCAGACTTAGCGATCATGCACCTTTTTGGGATTTGGGTTATCCAGCAATGATGGTGACAGATACGGCATTCTTGCGAAATCCACATTATCACAAAGCTAGTGATGCGATCACTACTTTGGATTTAGATTTTCTTACTCGTGTATGTGAAGGTTTAGAAATTGCAATTCGGAGTCTATAAAAAGTTAGTAGTTAATAATGGGTGAATAATAACTAGATTTAGAAAAAATAAAAACTTGAAAATAGCTAATAAATATTAATTTAATCATCACTAATAATTTAATATTAAGTAAGTTTATGCAAATTATATCCTCTTCAAATCAAAGAAATGAGCTTTACGAAAAATTTAAATTAAAAATTATTCATAATTCTTGCTTAGATAGAAGTTTAGTTAGTTACCAGGGTAATAGACAAACCCCATTTTCTTCCTGGTTCAAATATAGAGAAGGATTTTCAGAACGTCTAGTTACCTATCTTCTTCAAACATTCAAGCTAGAACCAGGTGTACTGATAGATCCATTTTCAGGAGCTGGCTCATCTCTGTTTTCTGCAAGTGCATTGGGGTGGCAAACTACGGGAATTGAACTGTTACCTGTTGGTATTTTTGCTACACAAGCTCGAATCATAGCTGAGAAAATAGATGTAGAGTCATTAAATTTAGAAATTACAAAGTTAAAACAAATCAATTTCCAAGACTATTATGATCAATTGTTTATATTTAATCATTTAGCAATAACCCGTGGAGCATTTTCTTCAATAAATGAAGAACAACTCGTTGGTTACATATCTTATTGTAATAATGTTATTCCAAATAAAGATATCAGTACTCTATTTCTATATGCTGCATTTTGTATTTTAGAGGATATTAGCTACACTAGAAAAGATGGACAATATCTGCGCTGGGATAGTCGCTCAGGTCGTTCAAAGGTAAATAGTGAATTTAATAAAGGAGAAATTTTATCTTTTGAAGATGCAATTAATCGAAAGCTAAAGCAGATTACATCAGATTTAAATATCAGTCCTATCCAACTAGATTTATTTAGTGATAATTTATTATTAAAATTCACAACTAATAAATCTAATACTGTCGAAAATATAGAACCTAATCTTTATGAGGGTTCTTCTTTAGAAATTCTTCCAACTCTCCAAGATAATAGTATTGATTTTGTCATTACGTCTCCACCCTATGTTAATAGATATGATTACACTCGCACGTATGCTCTTGAACTTGCGTTTTTAGGATGTAGTGAAGAAAAAGTAAAGTATTTACGCCAACAAATGCTATCATGCACTGTAGAAAATCGTGATAAGCGTAATTTTTTAGAAGAATATTATACTGCTAAAGGATGCTATCAGGATTTCTTAAAAATAGATTCTACCTTTAAAAATCAGGCTGCTTTACAAGAAATATTAATAATATTAGAAAATAATAAAAAACAAGGTAAATTAAATAATGATAATATTGTCAGGATGGTAGGTAATTACTTTTATGAAATGTGCTTTATAATTTATGAATTAGCTCGTATTATCAAACCCGGTGGTATAGTTGCAATGGTAAATGATAACGTTAGATATGCTGGAGAGGAAGTTCCTGTAGACCTGATTTTATCAGATATAGCAGAGTCTTTTGGACTGAAAACGCGATATATTTGGACATTAGGAAGAGGCAAAGGAAATAGTAGCCAGCAAATGGGAAATCACGGGCGCACAGAACTACGTAAATGCGTTTATATTTGGGAAAAGTAAGTACTGTGCCATTAGATGAAACAAATCTCTTAATTGAGGCACATCGTATAAACTATCGCTTGCGTTCAACCTTCTTTTATCGCAAGCTTAAGGAATACAAAACGCTATCTTTGCGAACTAAAATTGATAAATTATTAACCGTTAATCATTTATATAGTTGGGATAATTGGGCAGAATAGGGTATTGGAGAAGAAGCATTTACCTACATCGATCAACATCCTAACTTGCAACTAATTCAGGTATTTTGCCATCCCAGGTTAATTAGAGAACACTCTTCAGTGTTAGCTTACTATCGTAATATTGCAGTACTTTCTCAGAAAGCCGTTAAGTATTTAGCAGCAATTGATGTAAATAGAATTGAACTCGATCAAGAAAATAAATATCCTCTAGGAGAAGATAAAGCCTTAACGCTTTATCGACTTTTTAATGAACATATATTGCTGATAATTGATAGTTCTATAGAAAGTTTGACTGTAAGGATTCAGGTCTAATATTTAGGAAGCAGAGATGGGCGAGACAGATAATTAT
>NZ_JABXKF010000184.1 GCF_017115165.1 Nostoc sp. LPT
TATTGAATTCGGGTGGTCGTTTATTGAATTCGGGTGGTCGTTTATTGAATTCGGGTGGTCATTTATTGAATTCGGGTGGTCGTTTATTGAATTCGGGTGGTCATTTATTGATTTCGGGTGGTCGTTTATTGAATTGGAGGTATCGTTCATTGAATTCAAGCAGTGGTTAGGGTGGGGTAAAACCCAGATTCAAAGAACAACGTAGAGACTTGTGTGTACACCGTAGCCTTTCTAAGGGGAGGGTTAGGGTGGGGTAAAACTGACGCGAAAAACCAGGTGAGTAACTATTTCAGACTTGTGTATACACCGTAGCCCCGCAAGCGGGGAGCTAAAGCGCAGCTTTTGCGGGGTGGGGTTCCGGTTATTATGGTTAATTATTCGAACATCATATTAGGGGCTAGTTAGGGAGTTTTGCAAGATATCTAATGTTTGTTAGGCGAAACAATCGTATTGCAGAAGATTGAGTTAAAATTGCACGTCAATACAAATACTAAACCGTAAGAGTGTACTTTTAAAGGAGAAACAACTGTCACAATATTTAAACAAGCCTATATTTTTATTTCAAAAATGTCTGCTAAACACAAAGATAGTAGAACTACTATCCAATCTCGTGATTGGCCAATTGAGCAATTACCTGGACTGAGCCATGAGGAACAATCTCAACTCCAAAATTGTGGAATTACTAGCACAGTAGCCTTAGTCAAACAAGGTAAAACTCTAGAGTCAAGACTGGTGTTAGCAAATAAACTACAGATTCATCTTCAATATGTAAATAAATGGATGGCTTTAGCTGACTTGGCGCGTATTCCTAGTGTCGGGACACAATATTGTGGTTTATTGCTTCATGCAGGTATTGGTTCTGTAATGCAGTTAGCTCAAACTCCCACTCACAGATTGCACCAACAAATTATGCGCTTGCAGGTAGCAACAATGCAGCGCCGAGATTTGTGTCCAGCAATTGAGCTAGTACAACAGTGGAGTCAGCAAGCGAAAATAGTGCTGAGTGCTGAGTGCTGAGTGCTGAGTGGGGAGCAGGGGAGCAGGGGAGCAGGGGAGCAGGGGAGCAGGGGGAGATGAGGGGGATAAGGGAGATGAGGGGGAATTATTGAATAAATCTCTCCCTTGTCTCCCCCTTCTTTCTTGTCTCCTTTGTCTCTTCTCCATGCCCAATTCCCAATGCCCAATTCCCAATGCCCAATTCCCCACTCCCTAATCTTTAGCTAAAACACCATTAAGAAAGATATCAGCAAGTCCTTCGGCCATTTCCTGCATTTGTTGGGGAGAGGCATCAGGTTCTATCAGGGTGTTGTTAGAAAAACCTGCGATCGCAAACATTCCTAAGAAAACTTTCGCAACTAGCTTCGCGTCCCCTTGACGATAAATGCCTTTATCCATCGCTGTTTGAAAGAATGCTTCACCGACATCAGTCATTTTGGTAATGACTTCTGATTGAATGCGATCGCGCAAATCGGGGTGAAACTGCACCTCCATAAAACAAACACGCATCAAATCAGCATTTTTTTGGAAATTCCACATCCGACGGCGCATCACCTGAGCAACGGCTTTATAGCTACCCATTTCACTTAATTCTGTGAGCAAATCTGTAAGAATCTCTACCCAGCCACTCGTGGCTACTTCTACCAAAATTGCTTTTTTATTCGGAAAATGACGAAATAGAGTACCTTCAGCTATACCTGCTGCTTGTGCTAAGTCGCGGGTGGTAGTACCGTCAAATCCTTGAGAAGCAAACAACCGTTGCGCTGCCTGTAAAATCCGGGTGCGCGTCTGAGCCTCTGAGGGCGGGGAAGAATTAAAAACTCGCATAAAAGTTATGGTTAGATATCCGTAACAAGACTTGTAGCATTATTGTCTAATGTCAAGTGCAAAGAGCCACTGAAAACTTAATACAAGATTAACGCTCTTTTGCTGAGTATCCTGTTATTTAGGTAATGTAACTTTATTTTAATTTTCGCTTATGAACCAGAGCAGTCGGTCAATTTTAGATTTTAGATTGGGGATTTTTGATTGGTTAGATCGAGTATCTGTCATATTACGACGGTTGTTTGTCACTTTGTTGACTTTAATTATCTTCTCGTGGGGATTGCTGCCAGAAGTCGCTCTAGCTCAAACTCAGACAGCACCTCCTCAAGCAGCTAAAACTCAAACCCCACCAGTTCAAAGTTCAATCCAACCTTATCTCGATCGAGTTATTAAGCAATTAACGGAGTTTCGCCTCGACAATGGTTTGAAATTCATTGTCTTGGAACGACATCAAGCGCCCGTAGTTTCTTTTCTTACTTATGCGAATGTGGGTGGTGTGGATGAGCCAGATGGCAAAACTGGTGTAGCTCACTTTCTAGAACATTTGGCGTTTAAAGGCACAACGCGCATTGGTACACAAGACTACAAAAAAGAAAAACCGCTACTAGATACCTTAGAGCAGTTGAATGCTCAAATTAAAACAGCGAAAGCCGATGGCAAAAAAGCTGATGTTGTTCGGTTACAAACTGAGTTTGAGCAAGTGGAATCGCAAGCAGGTAAGTTAGTCAAGCAAAATGAATTGGGGCAAATTGTCGAACAAGCGGGAGGCGTGGGTTTAAATGCCAACACTTCAACCGAAGCCACTCGTTATTTTTACAGCTTTCCTGCCAATAAGCTAGAACTTTGGATGTCGTTGGAGTCGGAACGATTTCTCGATCCGGTAATTCGTCGTGAATTTTATAAAGAGAAAGATGTAATTTTAGAAGAACGACGGATGCGGGTGGAGAATTCACCCATTGGATTGATGGTGGAAAAGTTTATCGATACTGCTTACAAAGCCCATCCCTACAGGCGTCCGGTGATTGGTTATGACGAAGATATCCGCAATCTGACACCAGAAGATGTCCAAAAGTTTTTTGATACTCACTACGTACCAAGTAATTTAGCGATCGCTATTGTCGGAGATGTAAATCCCACTCAGGTGAAAAAACTGGCGCAAACTTATTTTGGCCGCTATCAAGCCAAAACCAAAGCTGCTGAAGAAATTCCAGTGGAACCACCACAACAACAAACACAGGAAGTTAGTTTACAGCTACCTTCTCAACCCTGGTATTTAGAAGGTTATCATCGTCCGGCAATTACCCATCCAGATAATGCCGTCTATGAAATCATTGGCAGTTTATTAAGTGATGGACGCACGTCGCGGCTATATAAATCTTTGGTAGAAAAGCAGCGTTTGGCGCTAAATGCTCAAGGTTACAGTGGATTTCCTGGAGATAAGTACCCAAACTTGATCTTTTTCTATGCTCTCACAGCTCCTGGTCATACAGTTGATGAGTTGGCAGTAGCTTTGCGTCAAGAAATTGACAAATTAAAAACTGAGCCTGTAGCGGCGGCTGATTTGCAACGGGTGAAAACCCAAGCACGGGCGAGTTTGTTACGTACTCTCGATTCCAATATGGGCATGGCTCAACAATTGTTGGAATATGAGGTGAAAACTGGCTCTTGGCGGAATTTGTTTAAGCAGTTGGATGACATTTCAGCGGTGACGACGGCTGATATTGTGCGCGTGGCAAAAAAGACGTTTACGCCAGAAAATCGCACGATTGGTAAGTTGTTGTCGAAAGAAGCATGAAAAACAAACTGCAAAGGGCGCAAAGGAAGAGAGATATGCAGAGGTACAAGGTGAAAGGTAAAAGGCAGATAGCGTTGAAAATTCAAAATAGGAAGGGGTTGATTTATGCTTTGGTTGCTGTTTTTGCGTGCTTACTTTTAACTTGTAATTTTTCTCTGGCGGCGACGGCTGAGGCGAAACATTACACACAATTGCAGCTACCACCGCTACCTGAGATTAAGTTACCCAAGTATGAGCGGTTTGTGCTGCAAAATGGCTTGGTTGTGTATTTAATGGAAGATCACGAGTTACCATTGGTGAATGGTACGGCGTTTGTGCGGACAGGGAATCGCTTGGAACCAATGGAAAAAGTTGGGTTGGCTGGTTTTACAGGCGGGGTAATGCGAACTGGAGGAACTAAGAACCATTCGCCTGATGAACTCAACGAGATATTGGAACAACGGGCAGCATCTGTGGAAGTTGGTATTGGTGAAGCTTCTGGTAGTGATAGCTTTGACGCACTCAGTGAAGATTTAGAAACGGTGTTTGGGTTGTTTGCTGAGGTGTTGCGATCGCCTGTATTTGCTCAAGAAAAGCTAGACTTGGCTAAGACACAAGCCAAAGGTGGCATTGCCCGTCGTAATGATAATCCAGATGGGATTGCTAGTCGGGAATTTAAAAAATTGCTCTATGGGAAAGATAGCCCATACTCTCGCACGATAGAGTATGCAACGGTGGATAAGGTTGAGCGTGAGGATTTGCTCAAGTTTTATCAGCAATATTTCCACCCCAATAATATAATTTTGGGGATTGTGGGCGATTTTGAGAGTAAGAAAATGCGATCGCTCATTCAAGCTAAGTTTGGCGGTTGGCAGCGTAACCCAGGTATTGCTAAACCCACATTACCAAAGGTTTCGCCAGCTAATACAGGTGGAGTCTTTTTTGTCAATCAGCCCCAACTGACACAAAGTAGTGTGCTTATCGGGCATTTGGGCGGACGTTTCGACAATCCCGATTATGCAGCGCTGGATGTATTGAATGGAGTGTTAAATGGATTTGGTGGACGCTTATTTAATGAATTGCGATCGCGTCAAGGTTTAGCTTACTCTGTCTACGGCCAGTGGAGTCCCCGCTACGATTATCCTGGCATATTTATTGCTGGTGGAGAAACGCGATCGGATGCTACTGTCCAATTTGTCAAAGCTTTACAAGCTGAAATCAAGCGCACCCAAACTCAAAGAGTGACAGCAAAAGAACTAGCTTTTGCCAAAGAGTCTACACTCAACTCCTTTGTGTTTAACTTTCAAGACCCCAGCCAAACCTTATCACGGTTGATGCGATACGAATATTACGGCTATCCTGCTGATTTTCTCTTTCGCTATCAAAAAGCCGTCGCCGCCACCACCGCAGCCGATGTCCAACGGGTAGCACGAGAATACCTCAAGCCAGAAAAGATTGTGACTCTAGTAGTGGGGAATCAAACCGCCATTCAACCGCCATTGACACAGTTAGCTAAACAGGTAACACCAATAGATGTAACGATTCCTGGTTCGCAGCCACAGGTGAAGAATTAATAGCGTAGATAGGTAGACATTCAATATCCAAATAAAATCGTAAGGCTCAGATCCCCGAATTCTTAGAGAAGTCGGGGATCTTGTTGTTCAAATAATTTTCTTCATTATCGGGAAATGATTGAGGACAAATTGGAGTAACAAGTAGAAACTAAATCAGGAACCAAAGCCTCTGGGAACTCCAGAGGTTTTTTCTTTTCTTTTTCAAAGCGATCGCTCCAGCATACACTTCTATAAAGGGCTTCTTCAAGCAAGCGATGTCTAACCGAGAATCTAGCGATGAAGCAGCAAAAATTGTCGCAGCGAATCATTTAACTAGAGTAAGCTAAATTTAGGTTTCAACTACTGGGAGTGGAGATGATGTTGTTGGAATTAAAGCGCATCCATGTTCCACCAGGACAAAGAGTGCTACTGCGAGATGTAACCTGGCAGGAATTAGAAGCAATTCTAGAAGATTTAGGGGAACACCGGGCAGCACGAATTGCTTATGATAGGGGAATACTGGAGATTATGGCACCACTGCCAGAACATGAATATGACAAAGAAATTATTAGCGATTTAGTCAAAGCGCTTCTAGAAGAGTTGAGTACTGAGTTCATCAGCCTTGGTTCTACCACTTTCAAAAATCAAGCAATGGCTCAAGGTATAGAACCCGATCAGTGTTTCTATATAAAAAATGAATCCAAGATTCGCGGCAAGAAACGGCTAGATTTAGCAGTAGACCCTCCTCCAGATTTAGCTCTAGAAATTGATATTACTTCTCGTACTCATCCTAATATTTATGAAGCCCTAAAAGTGCCTGAACTTTGGCGTTTTGATCGAGGAAAGCTCCAAATTAATGTTTTCCAAGACGGATATTATGTAGAATCTCAACAAAGCCTAAATTTTCCTCTATTCTCACTAATTGAAGCAATTCCCCAATATTTGGAGGAAAGTACAACAGCAGGTAGAAATGCAACGCTCAAAACTTTTCGTCTTTGGGTACAAAAACAGATACAACAGCAATAATTTATGCTGTTATCAGAATTCACAACAAACAGAGGATTTCAAGTTAGTGAAATACACAAGCTAAGTCTCAAAGCTTCTCCTGGCGAATGGAATGTGCGGCTATACATTCAAATTCTTTGAGTCCACGTAGGCAGCCTACCCTCCGGGAACGCCAAGGGCGAATGTTTGTGTAGCCGCTATTTCTAATCGCCTGGTATATTTGCAAAGGTGAGATGCTCCCAAGAATGTTTTATATCAAGTTCGCTTAATCACTTATAAATCCCAAAATACCCCACCCGCGCTACCGCGCACCCTCCCCAATACATACAGGGAGGGTTAGGGAGGGGTAATGTAAAGACTGCAATGATAACTAATTATCCGAACTTGATATTACTTCTAAATTCTGAATTATATTGTATAACTATTGCCAATTTTAGGGTTTGTCATCTTTTAGTCGAGTATAGAAACCCTGCTTTAGTGGGACAAATAAAGTTTTAGAGGAAAGAATGCTTTTGACTTGTTAGCTATCAAGTATTTGTCAAAAATAATAGGTTATGATGCTCCCGTCTTTGTCACATATTCTCACGTTAAAACTAAATTCACCGACATGGTTAACGAAGCCCAACACTCACCCCTGCTCTGCACTGCATCTAAAAATTTGTAGGACAGCAATTAAATATAATCGCTGTCCTACAAAATCGAAATACAAATTAGCTATTGAAACAAGTGCCTATGCAGGTTCAGGAATTAATACTGTGTCAATCACATGAATCACACCGTTATCAGCTTCCACATCTGGCGTGATAACTGTCGCATCATTGATTTTCACAACACCATTAGATGCATCAATTTTGATGCTGCTTCCTTCAACGGTTGGAGCAGAGTCTAAATTGACCACATCTGTTGACAACACTTTCCCTGAAACAACATGATAAGTTAAGATTCTTGTCAGTAGTGGAACGTCAGCAAGTAGTGAGTCTACTGTCCCTTCATGTAGCTTAGAAAATGCTTCGTCAGTTGGTGCAAAGACCGTAAATGGACCAGCGCCCTTGAGGGTATCCACCAAACCAGCAGCTTGTACTGCCGCTACTAATGTGTTAAAGGAACCAGCACTAACAGCAGTATCAACAATGTCAGCCATATGTTTTAGAAATTTATGTATCTTTCGTCACTGAAAATATACTTTTATTCAAACTATTACTATCTATCCACAGATAGGTTAAATTATGTTAATGACTTGATGCCAACAAGATATTGTTTGGTGGCTTATCCATACTCGTACTCAAACTCCAACATACTCAACAATTTTTCTTCTAGCGCAGTCAAATAAGCGCGGTTCAGTTTCCCCAACGACTCAAGCGCAACCGCAGCAATCCTCGTGATTACGACTTAGATTTGTACAAAGCTCGTCATTTAATTGAAAACTTCTTTGCTAAACTCAAACAGTACCGGGCGATGCCTACGGCGGGCTACGCCTACGCAACTCGCTATGATAAACGAGCAACCAACTTTCTAGGTGCTATTTATATTTATCTGGCTGCTTCTGTCATCTGGCTCAATTGATGACACGCCCTAGCATTAGCGGATAAATTGTACTTCTTTGAAGTCATTATTACCCGATTTTAATTATAAATTTTTTACAGCTTATATCCCAGATTCCGCAGGTGCGATCACAAATGCTGTATTTTTGAAAATGACCTAAATGCGGCATTTTAGAAGCATGACAGCATCACCATTAAATATGTTTGCTAAACCCAAAATACTTTTATCATTGCTTGCATTATTACTCAGTTTTGCAAGTCTATTTCTTAGTGCTTGGATTATTCTTCCTGCTCAAAATATGTTTTTACTCACGCTAGCAGTAGGAGCACCAGAAGTCAGTCCTTGGTTATTATTATTAAATTTGCTTTTTTTATTGCTGTCTTTATTCTATATCCGTCGCCGTCAGCTACAACGTTTAGTTTGTATTTTCAGTTTAATCGGATTGCTAATTTGTGGATGGGTGTTAGTGAATATCCCATCAACTCAAATGCAGATGGCTAAAGCGATGAAACAAGGGTTGGGAGCAAATTATCTAGAGCAAATTCCACCCCAAGTAAGGGCTAAAATGCAAACTTATCCCTTTAACTTAGTTAATTTCTTTCGGAGTATTGCATTAGGTAAAACGCGTCATCAAAAAGATATTCTCTTTGCTTCTCCTAGAGGAGTGCCTTTAAAAATGGAAGTTTACCAACCCTCAGAGGTAGGGAAATATCCAGCAGTGGTAGTAATTTATGGTGGAGCTTGGCAATATGGCAATACTCATGCCAATTCTGAGTTTAATCAATATATTGCTAATCATGGATATACGGTATTTGCGATCAACTATCGACACGCACCTCAATATCGGTTTCCATCTCAGTTAGATGATGTGCGTACAGCCCTAAATTTTATTCGCAAACATGCAGCTGAATATGAAGCCGATTCAGAACGTATGGTACTCTTAGGACGTTCTTCTGGGGCACATCTAGCAATGCTAGCGGCTTATCAACCCGATGCACCACCCATTCGTGCTGTGGTGAACTATTACGGGCCTGTTAACTTAACTGAAGGATACAAAACACCACCAAATCCCGATCCTATAAATACCCGCGCTGTTTTAAAAGCATTTCTTGGTGGTTCTTTAGAAGAATTGCCTAATCAGTATCAAATCGCTTCACCGATAAATTACCTAACGCACCCTTTACCGCCAACTTTATTAATTTACGGCAGTCGCGACCATTTGGTGGAAGCGCGATTTGGTAGACAGATGTATGAACGTTTACATAACTCTGGCAACACTGCGGTTTTTCTCGAAATTCCTTGGGCAGAACATGCTTTTGATGCTGTTTTCAACGGTGTAAGCAATCAATTAGCGTTGTATTACACTGAGAGGTTTTTGGCTTGGGCGTTGTTCAGGTAATGATTTTATTCGCAGACTCATTCACAAGTATTAAAAACTCAGCACTCCTTACTCCTTTTGAGGCCAGCGCCAATTATAGCGATTCCATTCATACATTCCTTGAATTTCATACTCAGCGCCGTTAAAGAAGCGGATGACGCAATTAGTAGAGGAATCATCGCGTAGGCGTAGCCCGTCGTAGACATCGCTAATTTCCTCAACCTTAATCACCATACAAGGAAACCACTCCCGCTTACAAGGCCCATTCTCCTGCACCCATTCCCATAGTCCATTGGAAACTTCAATGCGATCGCCTACTCTTAACTTCAGTGCATCTTCAAAATAAGAATACTTGTCAAAATGATATGACTCAACACGATTCAGCCACTGTAAACCATAGCGTTGGCGAATAAATTGTACCGTTCCAGAGTCATTTTCTAGCAACCAGTCGTTGAGTAATTGCACTTTCCAAGTGCGGTTGCGTTGTTCTTCATCCTTAACAAACTGTAAAAATGCTTCTAACTCCTCTGGGGTAAGTTCATCTAAGGGATTGGCAATATTTGACTTCTCAGAGGCAGAATTTCCCTGAATTTGCTCGACCATGTGCAGTAATATCTGTTTCTGCGTGTCAGTGAGAGGACAGCTTGCGGCATCACAACTATTAAAGGCTGCAAGCATAGCTGTTTCAATCTCATCTGGAGTCATAATTTAATAGCAATTGAGGGGTTATTCCCCTAATTATTACAAATGTTAAATTAAAGTCTCCAATCACCCTGTAGTTAAATATAGACATAATTATACGTAAGATGCCTAATATTTAAGGAAGTCAGGAGTCAGGAGAAAAACTTTATCGGAAATCAAAGGGTTTAAGACCCCTACATCTATATGTAGCACCAGTTTCAGTCGGGGTTTAAATCCCCCGAAGTTGCCACAACGCGGGGAACCCGCGCAAGGCACTTCTCTTCGTCTGAAAATGTCTAAAATGTTTGAATGCGTGAATTTTGAATTGTTAATCTGTCTCCTGTCTCCTGAGTTCCTGGTATCGGTTTGATATTTTCTAGTGTTGACCTATTTATCACCTAGTTAGGGAAATTGCCATGACTCAAACTCAGCATCCCACAAAACTCCTGACTTTTGAGAAATTTCTGGCTTATGACGATCGCACTGATACCCGCCATGAATTAGTGGATGGAGAGCTAGTAGAAATGCCAACCCAGAGCCAGGAAAATTGTGATATTGCCAAATTTTTACTGTTTGAGTTGGCAAAGCGTTTTCCTATTACCTTGCTAGCTTACAAGGACATTGAAGTTGAAGTTAATGGGCAGTGAGCAACTTGTCGCCTACCCGATCTGGTGGTACATACGGAAGAGTCAAAAGCGGCTTTGATTGGCAGTCCTCGCAATCTGATTACCCGCGATATGCCCCCGCCTGCGCTGGTGGTTGAAGTCGTCAGTCCCGGAACCGAGAACCGCAGCCGCGATTACCGTTACCAAGCCCCGTTGGGGCGGGTGTGGGGGTTGCATGGTGGTACGGGGGGGAAGAACTAACCCCAACCACCCGCATCGTCAAAAGCCCTGCCCCTTGGGGCAACCGTGAAGTCCTTTGGTTTCAATCCAAAGGACTTCACCTTACACCCTTACACCCTTAAACCCTTACACCCCTAATGAAAAGCGCACGGAATACGCAGCTAGAGGCATTACTGAATACTGGATTGTTGATCCTGAGTTAAAACAAATCACCGTTTGCAAGTGGGTGGAGGGACAATATGAAGATACGGTCTTGAAGGGTATGGCGACCATTGCATCAGATATAGTACCTGATTGGGAATTGATAGTGGAGCAGGTATTTGCAGTGGCGAATTAATCAGGGAAGTAGAGAATAGAGAGTAGGGGTATGTTGTAAGCTGAGGTTATCAGTTAATAATTATTAAATTAAATCACGGGGTCTTTTATGCGGTTGCGTTCGCTCACGGTCGTTTTTATTTGCTGTCTCATTACCTTTCTATCGTGGGTGATTGTTCCCCCAGCTGTAGCCCTGACACAGATTAAACTATTTGATGTCTCTTATAAAGATTGTCCATCAGAACTAGCACAAGGCGCTGTTATCAGTAGTGGTAGCGCCGCAGCCAATTGTTTTATTGTCATTGGCAAAGCAGAAAATGGCACTAATAAAACAGTCTACGACGCAGATATTTTTGGACGCATCTATGATGCCAATAATGACTCGGTAATGCAAAACCGCACTCGCTTAGGCTCTATTACCGAGGTGCCACCAGGTATTAGCGATTTTGAATTGAGAATTTCCGTACCTGCGAATCAGCCTACTCCGTTGAAGCTAAAGCAGTTTAAGGCTGCCGGGTTTAGCGGTCAAGTGCGTAGGTAATTCGTAATTCGTAAAAAATTGTAGAGACGCTTGTATACTTAACGTCTCTACACAATTCTTTACCAAGGTAGTAATCAAAATCTTTCTATAAGGGCAGGTTAGATGGAATGGCACTCAGAAGCCCAGTAACTACATTGAGTGCTAAGAAAGCTAAGATCGGCGAAAAATCCATACCACCCAATGGGGGAATAATTGAGCGGAATAGATTCAGATAGGGATCGGTTATCTGGGCTAAAGCAGCAAATGGCTGGTTATACCAGTTGATTGTCGGGAACCAGGTTAGCAAAACCCGGATAATTAGCAAATAGCTATAAAAGGTGACAAAGGTAATTAGTGTCGTAATCAGTAAACTCATGGATAGCTTTGTTTCCTACTAGGTGTCAAACGCGGTCTTATCTTTATAATTTTAATTTAGTCCAAAGTCAAAAGTGTTTGCGGATTTCACGTTTACCACACTTGACACTTTCACCACGCCTGAACAAACTTCAGGAGTCTTTAGTGAGGGAGCGGTCATTGGTTGCTTGGGGTGAACTACTATTCACTTTTCCCAGTTGATTTCGCACTTCATCAATTGTGGCATTTAGCTGGGCAATTTTATCTTCTAGCGATCGCCTGGCCGTTTCTATACCGTTGCTCTCACTTTCTGAGGCTTTCATCTGACGCCGCTTTGCTGCTATTTTCTTCGCTTCGGCTTGGCTATCTGTCAGTTCTGTCTCCTCTTCTATTAGCAATTGAGGATCGCGCCGAGAAGCAATCAGTGCGCCGATAACACCGCCAAATACGCCACCAACAAACGCCCCTGCTACAAAACCACTGCCAAAACCATCTCGCTGACTCATATCTTTACCGCCTTCACAAACCTTGCAACTTTTACAGTAGTTATGCTATTTTCCTGCCCTAGCTGCATACTAGCTTAAGTCCCAAAAATGCGATCGCCTGCATCTCCTAATCCCGGTACAATATATCCCTTGCTGTTCAGTTTTTCGTCAATAGTAGCGGTGTAAATTATTAAACCTGGATAAGCTTCACTCAATTTTTGCAAAGCCGGCGGAGCCGCCACTACACAAACAATCCGCGTCAGAGTTGGATCGGCACCTCGTTGTGTCAATTCTGCCATTGCCGCCATGATTGACCCTCCAGTTGCCAACATTGGATCGGTAATTAATACTCGTGTTTGGGGGTCAAATTTTTCTGGTAACTTGTTCAGATAACAATGAGGTTGCAGTGTCTCTTCATCTCGCGCCAAGCCGAGGTGGTAAATCGATGCTAAAGGCAGTAAAGTCTGTGCTCCCTCTAGTAATCCTAGCCCAGCCCGCAGAATCGGCACTACTGCCATAGGCACTTGCGGATCTATTACTGTTGCCAGACAGGTATCTAAGGGACTTTGTACTGCTGTTTCTTGAGTCGGCAACCAGTCTCGTGCAGCTTCATAAGTCAGCCATCTTCCCAACTCAGTCATGGCACTGCGGAACAATACTGAAGGCGTGCCTGCATCACGGGCAACTGCTAGCCAGTGCTCGATCAGGGGATGGGGTGGAACATAAACGCGCAATTGTAGCGTCATAGCCAGAAATAGGCGCCTTTTTATTGTATAACAACTGAAACACCATAATACTCTTTCCTGCATCCGGCTGACAGCTTAAAATTAACAATCTCAATTTTATTGATAAAATTTTTCATTAATAGTTGACATTTATTCTCAATCAAGGCTATATTCTTATACAGTGTTCTCCTCTCTTTTAAGGATCGGCAGACGGGATTAGTCAGCAGTAGCAGACTCGTCCCTCTTTTTTTTGATTGGTCATTGGTCATTGGTCATTAGTAAATATTGATTGACTCTAGACAAAGAACAAGGGACAAAGAACAAGGGACAAATGACAAAGGACAAATGACAAATGACAAATGACGCAATCGTAATTGGGTCTGGGATTGGCGGATTAGTAACAGCGACCCAGTTAGCGGCGAAGGGAGCGAAAGTGCTGGTACTGGAACGTTATTTGATTCCAGGTGGTAGCGCTGGTTATTTTGAACGCCAAGGCTATCGATTCGATGTTGGCGCATCAATGATTTTTGGACTGGGACAGAACGGTACTACCAACTTACTCACCCGTGCATTATCAAGTGTAAATGTCAGCCAAGAAGCGATCGCAGATCCGGTACAGATTCACTATCATCTACCCCAAGGTTTAGACCTGAAGGTTGACCGGGTTTATGAAAAATTTTTGCAAAATCTTACTGCTCATTTTCGCCATGAAGAACAAGGGATTCGTCGTTTTTATGACGAATGCCAAAAAGTATTCAAGTGCCTCAACAGCATGGATTTGCTGTCGTTGGAAGAACCTCGGTATTTACTGCGGGTATTTTTCCAGCATCCTTTGGCGTGTCTCGGTTTAGCCAAGTATCTGCCTCAAAATGCTGGGGATGTGGCGCGGCGTTACATCAAAGACCCGCAATTATTGAAATTTATCGATATGGAATGTTATTGCTGGTCGGTGGTTCCATCAGACATGACACCAATGATTAATGCTGGAATGGTCTTTTCTGATAGACATTATGGTGGAGTTAACTATCCTAAAGGTGGGGTCGGACAAATTGCCCAAAAACTAGTAGAAGGTCTAGAGAAGGCTGGAGGTAAGATTCAGTACCAAGCTAGAGTCACGAAAATTCTTACAGAACAGGGAAAAGCGGTAGGTGTGCAACTGGCTAATGGTAAAGTATATCGGGGTAAACGCATAGTTTCTAATGCTACACGCTGGGATACATTTACACAATTACTACCAGCAGATGAAATGCCACATAATGAGAAAAAATGGCAACAAAACTATCAAAAATCTCCAAGCTTCTTGAGTTTGCATATAGGAGTAAAGGAGTCAGTTTTACCTACGGGGACAGAGTGTCACCATATTTTGCTGGAAGATTGGGAAAAGATGACAGCAGCAGAAGGCACAGTGTTTGTTTCGATACCCACATTGCTTGACCCAGATTTAGCACCAAATGGATATCACATCATTCATGCCTTCACGCCTCACTGGATTGATGATTGGCAAGAACTTTCTCCAAGTGAGTACGAAGCGAACAAAGAAGAGGCGGCTTGGCGAATTATTGACCGCCTAGAGAAGATTTTTCCCGGTTTAGATGCCGGATTGGATTATTTAGAAGTGGGGACACCACGCACCCATCGCCGCTTTTTGGGTCGTGAGGATGGCACTTATGGGCCAATTCCCCGACGTAAGTTGTGGGGGTTATTGAATATGCCCTTTAATCGCACAGCTATTTCAGGACTTTATTGTGTAGGGGATAGTACCTTTCCGGGTCAAGGGTTGAATGCAGTCGCTTTTTCTGGGTTTGCTTGCGCCCACCGCATTGCTGTAGATTTAGGATTTTAATTACAGGAACAGCTTACGCAAAAAACCTAGTAAACGGATAGCCAAATCTATGTTTACCTGAGTTTTACGTGCAGTCTCGATTTCCTCTAATATTTTCTGCATCTGTGCCAGATTTTTTGGATTGATGCCGATGATACTAACATTTATAATTGCTGCTCTTACCCGATCGAGAGTAAGTTTGCATTCGCTAACTGCTCTCTGGAACTTATTTACTTTTTCCCAGTTTTTTTGACGTTGGGCGTTGACAAGTTCAAAATTAAGCTGAAAGAGAATATCTTGTAATTTTTCTTCTGTATTATTGAGTTTTTCTAAATCGATTTGATTGCCACTAATTTCTTGAAGCTGAAAAATTATTTCTGCAAAAGTATCTAAAATATTATTGGTGGACATTATTTATATATTCAGTTAATTTTGAACGTTACTTATAACCGAAAACGAAAAGGATACAAGCCCCTAAATTTATTTATGGGAATCAATAATGCAAGAATTTTGAATTTTGAATTCAGAGCGTACCCCTTTGGGGAAGCAAGCTACGTGCAGCGTCTCGTAGAGAAGCAACGTGACTAGTTGTACCCTAAAAATCATTGGCATAATTGAGATGGTGGTTGCACCTGTCTGTTCTTGAGAGATATTTCTTTCATAAATTCTTTTAAAACTTCATCTTTGTTAACTTCTCTTTCAAGAGTGTGAATATTACTAAGTGTTGAATTGTAATTGTTACCAGTTAAACTGGTAGTTACCCCAACAATCTGAGTAACTCTAGCAGCAATAACTTCAAAATTAAGATTAGGATAGTCGTCAATAAGTTCTGAAAGTTTTCGCCCGGTGTCAGCTGCTGCCAAAAGTTTCGAGATAGATTCATTCAAACTTTGTTGTTCAGCAGCATTAACCTTTCGCCAATCATCTATCTTTTCAATAACTTGACGCTTAATTTCTTCTGCTTCTGGTTGTGAAGATATACTTAACTTTCTATATCGTTCACCGAGATCCTTTAGCTTGGAACTAATGATTACCCGTTCCCAATCCATTGGTCTTGGTGGTCTTTCCTGAATTCTTTTGGCTAAAAGTAGCATTTTTACTGTTAGACATCTTGCTGGCTGGGCAGTTTGAGCAACTATCCTTTTACTTTCATAATCAATTGTTTCCAACTTGTTTAATACATCAACGGCTGTATCATATTCTGCTTTCAAAGCGTCGAGTGTTTGATCGACATCTGATGACTGGAGATTTTGCTGACTTTCTCCGGTGATAATGCTGTTTACTTCTCTAAGAATTCCGAATTCAATACTGGCATCAGTTAGTAATTGATCGACAACTAAATTATCATCTATAGGTAAATTATTCAGTTGGTAAATTTTCTTCACCGATGTAATAGCATCAGCTGTTCGATCGCGAAAAGTCTCGGCAGTTACTCGCAGCATCGCTCGTTTTTCAAGTGTACAACCGCTGATGGTGAAACTGATAGTACAGGCTACTATACAAAATTTCCATAAGCTGAATTTCTGGATATGAGAAACCCTCATAGACATACTTAGCTGTGTCAAGATAAAGTTATTACTTATTTACCCCATGAGATAATTCAGTATAAAAATGATGAAAAAGCTAATTGCGTCCGAATTAAATCTTTTTGCCCAATAAGCTGGAATTTTTAGTAACCGTAGAGTATTACGGAATACTTATATACTGATTAAATTAAATACTTATTGTAACAGATGCTTTTGCGTGTAAACGCATAATTTACAAAACTTTTTATAATTGTGCTTTAATGGTGGGCGGCTTTTGTTCGTTTCAGAGTCTTCCTCACACACAAAGCGATCGCTGATGCTGCTCACACACAAAGAAAACATTGTAAAGTGTATGTGGGGACAAGCGTTTGAGCTTAAGTTGACACCACGGCACAGATGTGTACCCCTAGAGTAATTAGATAATTGTGATTTTACTTGCTGCTCTAGTAGCCTTTTCCCTAGCCTCTTGGACATTAACACCCTTCGCCAAAGCTACGCCCATTCGCCGATATGGATGAGCATTAGGTTTACCAAATAATTTAATATCTACATCTTTTTCCGACAAAGCATCGGCTACACCACTAAAAGCAATAGAATGAGATTTTTCTGATGCTAAAATTACCGCACTAGCTGAGGCTCCTAGCTGTTCTATGTGAGGAATTGGCAAGTCTAAAATAGCTCGTAGATGTAGTTCAAATTCATTGAGATTTTGTGAGATTAATGTCACCATTCCCGTATCGTGGGGTCTAGGAGAAAGTTCCGAAAAAATCACTTCATCTTTAGTAATGAAAAATTCAACGCCAAAAATTCCGGCTCCTCCTAAAGCATTAGTAACTTTTATAGCTATTTCTTGGGATTTTAATATTTTATCTTCAGAAATTTCTGCGGGTTGCCACGATTCTTGGTAATCGCCTCGTTCTTGGCGATGACCAATGGGAGAGCAGAAAATTGTCGGTGCATTCCACTGTTTAATTGTCAGTAAAGTTATCTCAATTTCAAAGTTAATAAACTCTTCTACAATCACCTTTTGACTGTCTCCTCTAGAATTAGCGATTGCATAATTCCAAGCTTTCTCAACCTCAGTCTTATTTTGCACTACAGACTGACCTTTCCCAGAGGATGACATCACAGGCTTAACAACATTAGGAAAGCCAATTTCATCAGAAACTGCTATCAATTCTTCGAGAGTTGTTGCATAACCATATTTAGCCGTTCTCACGCCTAATTCTTGATGTGCCAGTTCCCGAATTCTATCGCGATTCATTGTATAGTTAGTGGCAGCCGCAGTCGGTATAACTGTAATCCCTCGCTGTTCAAATTCAATCAGTTTTTCGGTTCTGATTGCTTCAATTTCTGGTATAATAATATCTGGCTGATGTTTTGTCACTACAGCTTCTAAATCATCAGCACTGAGCATAGAAATAACTTCATAAGCATCAGCAACCTGCATCGCTGGAGCATTAGCATAGCGGTCAACGGCAATCACATAATTACCAAGACGTTGAGCCGCGATCGCAAATTCCTTACCTAGTTCTCCTGAACCTAGCAGCATCAATTTTTGGGGCAACTTAATACTCATTAACTTATCCAGGTCAATCTCAATCCAATAATTTTATAATTTTTTGTGTTTTAATTACCGTCTTCTCAAGAATTAAATATTGCTTTGCGCAGTTGTAAATCTTGACGTTGTAGCTGAGTTAAACCAGTACCTATACCAAGCTGACACTTATCTACTAGAGTCTCTAACCAAATAGTCTCGTTCAAAGTTGCACCTCGTAAATCTGCATTTATCAAATTGGCTTTCGTAAAATTTACAAATAAAAGGTCTGCATTGACTAAACTGCTACCTTGTAGATTTGCTTCTGACAAATTTCCTCGAATTAAGTTTACTCCATCCAAAATTAAACCAGATAAATCTGCTCCTATAAGATTCGGAAACTTTAGCTGACTTGGATATTTAAAAAACCGCATCATACAGATGATATTTGCTTCATTCAGGCGGATCTTAGTTAAAAAATCATAACGAGCAATGCCCATTTGCTTAAGAATTTGTAAACGCTGTGGAGGACTTTCTTCTAAAAATTGGATGACTGTGTTGCGTAGGTTTTGAGTAGGGATATTTAACATGATTCTCAGATTGTTGTGATACTTATACCAATGCTACATAAAAAACAAGATCCCCGACTTTTCAAATAAATCGGGGATTTAACGTGTCTCAACTACTTACCTAACGTCCTGCCAACAATGCTTTCGTAGCAGATTCGCCTGCTAATCTCACCTGCCTTGTCAACTGGAAATTTAACAACGCTAGAACACTCAAATCAGCTAAGAGTGCCATAAAAACTGTTGTTGCCCCAGCATATTCTATAGCTGTCCAAGGAAAAGTTGTAAACATCCATACAGTAGAATATTTCCATGACGAGATACCAATAAATTCTAGAATCATCGGTGGCAAAAACATTACAGTACCTAAAGTCCCAATTGCCCAGAAAGAACGCTTACGAGTTTTCAGCAAAAGTATCAATTGGGCGATGGTAGCATAAATCATCATTAACCTGATGGACAAAGCTATAGTTAAAAGTACTTTAAACCTGTCAATCTCGTTAACAATTTCCGTTCGGCCATTGTTTGCGTCAACAACAGATGTAAGTAAAAGCCAAACTAACCAAGGAATAGCAACAATTGTCAAATTAATAGCGATCGCCACAAGTGCAGGGCTTTTTTCAGACCAAATTAGATCCTGCCAAACACTCTTATAGTTAGAAACTCCCTGATGTCGATATCTTGCCCAATCTTGTACATCTTGACGATGAGGGGAAAGAACTGCAATTAAACTTAAAATCAACACCAAGTTGTACACTGCCAGCAAAACGAAATTTCCCGCAACCTGTTCATCCCATGTATTATTATTATTCCCATTTTGTAGAGCAAATCCCCATGTCATCAATTGGCAAAAAGCTACTAGTAAATAACTTTGCTTCTTACTGATTATTGAGGCTTGAGGATTACGGAAGCAACGTTTAAGAGCTTGTAAAATACCGTAACTGCACAATTGAAAGTTTAATAAATACAAGCAAACAACACTAACAACACTTGTGCCTAATGGTAAATAGAAAAACTGCAACTTTTTCAAGGTAGAACCCTTGTCTAGATGAAATAAGTTAGGAAATAGATAATTTGTTACATCCCAAGGAGCAAACAGCCTCAACCAAGCCGTTGAATTATACCAAGCGCCTGAATGATCTGATGATGTTATCTGAAACGTTATCAACAAGAAAAGGAAAACTGCACCACTACCTAACCAAGGTTGAAAACCACTAAACCAGCGACTAACTAAGCCAAATAGTAGTGCAGTACTGTAGAAGAAAATACAGCTAGCAATAATAATTGCGTAATAACTCAAAATGTAGCTAAAGGCAATTTGGGCAGAAAGTCCGGCCCACAAATGTAAAGGAACTGCTACTAAAACAGTCAAATAAATTAAACTTGGAATTCCTAGCAACTTACCAGTCAATATACTTGTTTCTGACTGGGGACTAAGACGGATGAAATTCAGCGTACCGCGAGTTTCTTCTTTGGCTAAATCGTTGATTAGTAAATAAGTTCCTGCAACTAATAGTGTAAATCCAAAAATTACAGTAAAAGAGAGGAATATATATTCCCAATGGTCTCGCCACCACAACTGCCAATTAATTTCATTTTGGGGACAAAAATTATTTGATAGGAAATTATTGAATTCATCAATTATAGATTGATCTGATTGCTGGTAAAGCCGATTTTGTTGCTGTTGATATACTTGACGCAGATTACAGTATGTGGCAGTTAGCGAGTATCTATCACCAGGAGATTCGCGGAACTGATATAAAAAAACTACTAATTGCAGTAGTAGGGAAGTTGCAAATGCGATCGCTACATTAAAAAATTTCAGGCGTCCTTTCATTTCCCGCAAAAGTTGCGGATTCCAATCACCGATTTTATCTATCAAATTTGGCATCATAGGAAAAAATTCTCCAAAATGGGGAGTGATATTTATTGACGTATCAAGATGCTTGTTTGTGACCTAATTTTAAGAAAATACTTTCTAAGTCTTCTTGCGTACAGTGAAAATCAGTTAGGGGAATGCCTGCTTTGATGAGCGATCGCAACAACTCAGCACTATCTTCCTCTTTGCCCGAAAAATTCACCCGCACGCTGTTTTTTCCTGCTATTACCTCCCACTCTTCTACTAAATGATGATGTTTTAATTCGCTCAAAAGTGCCTCTAGATTCCCTAGAGTTGATATCACAATTTGCTGATGAGCAAGACGTTGGTAAAGTTGCTGTAGGGAAGTACTTTCTACCAAGAAGCCAAGTTCCATAATTCCCACGGATGTGCAGAGTTCCGCTAAATCACTGAGAACGTGGGAGGAAATGATCACAGTCATTCCAGCTTCTTGCAAAGCCTTGATGATTTCCCGGAAGTGCATCCTGGCGATGGGGTCAAGCCCAGAAACAGGCTCATCTAGTAATAGTAAAATTGGTTCGTGGATAATGGTTCGCGCTAAACTCAAGCGCTGTTTCATCCCCCGCGACAGAGTAGAAATCTGACTATTGCGTTTATTACCAAGTTGGATGAGTTCTAAAACTTCATGCAGGCGTTGAGTGCGACGTGGTTCTCGCAAACAATACAGACGCGCAAAATAATCTAAGTAATCCCAGACTGTTAAATCCTCATATAGCGGGTAGTCATCGGGTAAGTAGCCTAGACGACGCTTAAGTTTGGGATTACTCTTGTCACGGAGTAGGCGATCGCCATTAATATAAATCTCACCTGTAGTTGGTTCCTCAGCAGTTGCCAACATGCGGATGAGAGTCGTTTTACCCGCGCCATTCGGCCCAATCAATCCATATACTTCCCCCGCCTGGATTTCTAAATCAACATCATTGACAGCAATATGCCGGTCAAATTGCTTAGTTAGTCCACGGGTGCAAATTGCTAATTCTTTTACCATCGCTGCTGGGATGCGGCTTGTGATTAACACTTAACCTAACCTCTTTCTACAGCTTTTGTCAGGCCTGTTTCGGAAATTGAAACTGCTTTACGTAAAGTTGCTTTGAGTAATGGACATTATTTACCACTATCTTCACTAAAGTTTTAAATCATACCAATAATTAGTTGGTTCCTACTGGGAATACTAAAACTATAAATCTCTAGGTCTTTTCAGTTAATTAGGTAAAAGCTGTATGGATATTGAATCGATTATGAAAATGCCTGTTATCGGGCAAACTATTGCTAGTGCAATTGAAGGAGGTAGAGAGTGGGGGCAAACATATCTCAACGATTCGCGGTGGTGGGGTGATAAAGATAAGATGGCAAATAACGTTATATATCAGTCAACACTCTGGTCAGTAGGCGAGGGTATTGGGAGTGGGTTTGTAGGAATCGTTGGAATACCCTTTGATATTGCCAATACTTTATATTCCCAAGTCAAACTCGCATCTACTCTTTTCACCATATATGGAATTGACACCAATAGCCAATCTGCACAACCCTTAGTCTTAGCTGCTGCTGCTGGAGTTAGTGTATCTGAACTGGCTAATCAATTAGGAACTAAGGCAGCATCACAAGCTATTCAGAAAGCTTTGATGTCTATTCCTGGTAAAACTTTTGCTCAGATAAATAAAGCTTTAGGAATTAAGTTAATCTCTAAAGCAGGCGAAAAAACTTTAGTGAACGTAGCAAAAATGATGCCTTTTATCGGGTCTGCGGTTGGTGGTACGGTAAATGGAGTAATGATGAATGCTTGTGGACATTCAGTAATTGCTTTTATCAAGGCTTGGAACAGGTCATAAATTAGCAAAATAGGTAAGGCGTATGCCCTACCTATTTTTTAATTTGTATTCTGCTATTTAGTAAAATTCTCAGATTAAAACTTGACTGTTTAGCCTAGTAGTCCACCAAATAAACTTTTCTTAAAGGTGATTTAGGAATGGCTCATAAGTGGTAACTTTATCTGGAACGTCGAGCCTTTACCCTCATTGCTCATCACATGAATGTGACCACCGTGAGCCTGGACAATTTGTTGAGCGATCGCTAATCCCAACCCAAATCCGCCGCTTTCTCTGGCACGTTCTGTATCAACTCGGTAAAAGCGATCGAAAATGTAAGGTAAATCTGCCTCTGGAATTCCAATTCCAGTATCAATAACCTGAATTACTGCCCGATCTGGGTGAGGTTCTAAGCGTAACCAGACAGTTCCACCAGACGGAGTGTAATTGCAAGCGTTGTTGAGCAAGTTTTCCACAGCTAGCCGCAGCAAATCGGGGTCAGCCCACAACTTAATAGGTTGTTTTGGTAAATGGCTGATCAACTTGATCGACGCTTTTGCAGCAACAGTATTGTAATAAATAACTAAATTCTCTAGCAAGCTATTGAGATTAACCTTTTTGAGAGATTCGGGAGTTAATTTTCCCTGATGCCGAGCCAACAGCAGTAGGTTATTGACCAAGGTACTCATCGACTTGGCGCTATCGATGATGTTCTCCACTGAGGGATGGATTTGAGGATGGTCTGCTGCCATTAGTAACCCAACTTGGGCATTGGTCAAAATCGCAGAAAGGGGCGAGCGCAACTCATGAGAAGCATCTGATGTGAAGCGTTGCAGTTGATTATAGGCTAGCTGAACAGGCTGCATAGCTATGCCACTGAGTACCCAACCTGTAAGTCCAATTAACCCCAGTGCTACAGGTACAGCCAGCGTCAATATTAACTGAAATTCTCTAAGCTCATTTTGAGTTTCTGTCAATGGGATAGCAACTTGCAGATAACCGATGACCGAATTTCCGCCTTGAACAGGTAGCGTGACTTGACGAAGCCAAAGCGTCTTACCTGTAAACTGGTCAACAGACTTAATCGTGAGAAACTCAGATGCTATTTCTAACTGCTCTGGAGGTAGAGTACCAAAAAACCGATTGAGTTTGCCATTGGGGTCATACCAGCGAATATACACTAGTTCAATATCAGCGGGGTGAGAACCACTACCCAATAGCGGTATATTGCTCAGATCGACTTCTTTTTGTCCTTGATACAGCCGATACTGCGAACTGGCTGCCATTAGCTCTGCTCTTTTATAAAGCAGTTGATCTAATGCTTTGAGCTTGTCTTTTATCTCAAGATTATAAATGACTCCAGCAAAGAGAATCAGAATGCACCCCATTGAAAGGGTAAACCAACGAGCTAAGTTACGACGACTGCGGTTAAACACAACTTATGCTAATTCGTGATTCATAATTCGTAATTACAAAACTTTTCAAGTAATTGAACTACACTATTCCCTACCTCGTCTCAGCCATTATCAAGTTTCAAGATGGTTCTGGAGGGTTGAGGCGATAGCCCATACCGTAGACAGTTTCAATCCAATCGGCTGCTGCTAATGTTTGCAAACGTTGGCGAAGTTTACGAACTAGAACGGTGATTGCATTGCTTTCTGGTTCACTACCCCACTCCCATACAGCTTGCTCAATCTGGTTACGAGTCAGGACTTGCTTAGGATGACGCATGAAGTACTCTAGCAACTGAAATTCCTGGCTGGAAAGGGATACGATCGCCCCTTGTCGCTCCAAAATTAGTCTATCGAGATGAAGTTCGAGGTCTGCCAAGCAGAGGGTGTCTCCTTGCCAGAGAGGCGATCGCCTCCTCAATGCCCGCACCCGTGCCATGAACTCCACGATATCAATCGGTTTGACGAGGTAATCATCAGCTCCAGCATCTAATCCTATGACTTTATCGGGTGTGGTATCTTTTGCCGTAATCATTAATACGGGAGCTGTTTTTCCCGCCGCCCGATACTGTTGACACAAACTCACTCCACTAATCCGAGGTAACATCCAATCCAAAATCAGCAGGTCATATTCTTTTTCAGCCAAAAGCCATTGAGCGGTTTCACCATCCTTGACACCATCGACGCTGTGTCCAGCCTGAGAGAGAACCATTTGCAGCGGCATTAATTGCTTGGGATCATCCTCTACCAGTAAGATTTTCATCACCTTTATACACTTGTGCTTGTTTAGAATAATCCATTGAAGCAATCTCAACGTCTTTCATCAGTCAGATTTCAGAGGATTGTCTACCCCATTAGGATATACATGAAGTGTGACCTAGCAAAATCAGAAGCAGGTGTAGTGTGTGGCGTATTAGTAAACGTTGGCTGCAAGGGCTGGGATTAGAGTTTTGGTTGCCTCTACCACTGGTAGCGGTTGTGTTTTGGCTTGGCTGTAATTTCCTAGCTGCTCAAGAGTTAAGCCGACCCCACTCCACGAAGAAAAAACTTCAGTCAGATACTCAACTTGAAGCACGGGTATCAGTCAATGTATTGCTGATTAACGCTGCTGTCAACCGAACTAAAAGAATTACCCAGGTAGAAGTGGAAACAGCAGACCCCATCTTGAAGCGACTGGAATTAGAACTTCCAACGATAGAATTCAGTCAAATAGAAGCGACAATTGCCCAAGAACTAGGTCTACCCCGTGAAGATGTTAGAAAGTTAGTGCGCTATGAAGTTGTTGACTAATATGCCAAACCAAACTGCAAACCAATGAGCTGCAAATCCTAACCCAAGTGACATAATACCTAACTTAAGAAGCATTTTGTAACCTCAGTAGAAACAGATAGGCAGTATATGATTATTTTTCATCGAACTGTACCTATAAAGAAACAAGATTATTTTTAGACGTATTTTCTAAAACATTAATTCAGAGCGTCAGTGAATTGTACCAATTTTTCTAATATCAGGGACTTACAAATGATGTCAGAAAGGGTAATGAAATCTGGGCAGAAAATTATCTATAAAAGAACGCGATCGCGCTTTCTAGATATTTGTAGTAATATATGCCTCTTTTAATTTGGGGATTCAGCTAGACTTGTGTATTTAATGAAGTAGTCGTAGTTTGATTAATGCGTTCTGCCTTGGTTTTTAATGTTTGATTCATGGCTTCAAACCCTTGACGAACGTCAATATTTAATCGACGAGCCAGCAAAGGTACTAGTAAACCCTGGAAAGATGCTTGCTGAATGAAGCGGACGCGTAGGCGTAGCCCGTCGTAGACATCGCTTCCTAGCGGTTCAATAATAAAGCTGTGTTCACCGTCAAATAACCCTGGTATCAAAAAGTGCCCTAACCAGCGCAATTTACGATTAGGTTCTACCGTAATCACAGTAGGTCGAAAGATCATAATATCTGTACCCGGAGGCTGAAAGTGAACGGTTAGCTGTGCCCCTTCACTCAGCGAACCACTAATTTGACGAATAAACAGATTCCAATGTGGAAAACTGGCAAAATCAGTGAGTAAGTTCCATACCTGCTTCTCGGATGCCTGAATTTCGATTTCAGTGTAGATTTTCATGGGTATGAGTTGATAAAAAAACCAGCATTAAAACGGTTATTCCTGCTAAAAACAACCCCATGTATTCTAATCCTAGTAATCGATCAACCCAAAAATTACGGATGAAGGCAGGCAGATAAAGCAGGGGGAGCAGGGGAAGAAAATAACTTGATTTCTCTACCATAAAATAAACTCCGCAAAGTCTCTTTGGTGGACTACGAGGAAACTAGATTGTTTCTTGTCAAGCATAATGAATACTATTCGTAGAAAACTCACGTTTGAACAGCAAAATTCTGGCGGTTGGTAGACAGTTGTGAAGGAATTACTGACGTTGAACAACCAGAACGGAACATGGAGCGTGATGAACGACGTGATTGCTCACACTTCCTGCTAAAAGTTCGGCAAAACCTTTAAGTCCTGTACGACCAAGCACAATCAAATCTGCTCCCCAATTTCGGGCTAAATCACAGATGTTAGTCCCAGGATCTCCTGTTTGATAACTGGATTCTGCCATAATGCCTAGTATTTTCGCTTTCTGATAGTACAACTGGAGTAAACTTTGTGCCTGTTGTGTTTCTATTTCCAGGTCTACTAAGTTCACAGTGAGTTGAGTAGAAACTGCTAGCTCAATGCTGTAACCAATCATTAACTGAGCAGCATCTCTTTGGGCTAACTCCAGCGCTTTTGTAAACACTGTTGCAGTCGCAGGTGAATCATCGACCGCCACCAAAATCTTCTTAAAGCTCATATCCAGCTCCAATAATCAATTACTTCATTCACTTTTGTTGTCTTTTAGCTTGAGGGACAAATGTGATTTAAAAGTGAAATTAAGTAGGATAAACGATTTATTCACTTTTCGTTCACATTCATCGGCAATCCTGGAAAAGAAGCAGAGAAACGAAACTAAGCTAACTGAGGTTTCAAACGAATCTCTTACCTAATACGGTTCATGCTCACACTAGAAAACTATAGTTTTTACTATTTGGAGATTAATAAAGCTTCGTTTTAAACTTACTGATTTTGATAGGAGATGTTGTGATGAATTTCAGTCCAGTTAAAAATGCAATCGGTATCATTTCTACCCGTCAGGCTGCAACACAGGTGCTTGATGAACTCAGAGCGATTGACTTTCCCATGCAGAAAATTTCTGTGTTCACTTTAGACTCTGAAGACGAAAAGTTGCACGAGGATGCTAATGCGGGTAAACATCCCATAACTCCGATCGAAGGTGCTAAAGCAGGTGCAATTACAGGAGGAACAACCGGGGGCTTCCTGGCACTAACAGCCGGACTTGGCGTATTAATTATTCCTGGTTTTGGGCCAGCATTAGCGGTTGAATCTGTGGTGAGTACACTGCTGGCGGGTGGAGCGAGTGCGATTTTTGGCAGTGTTTATGGCGCATTTCAAGGTTGGTTTGCTCCCGAAAGGCAACCTAGACTCTGTGAGCCAGCCACCTGCCAAGAAAAATTTTTGGTGAAGGTAGAAGGAACAATAGATGAAATCTGGCAAGCAGAATCGATTCTCCGTTATTGGGGTGTGCGGGAATGGCATATTTATGAACTTAGCAAAAGATTCTCGTAGTAACACCAATTTGAAAAAAGAAAAGTACAGATTCAAACAGAGAAATCCATATAAATCTGATGAATCTTAATTACGAATTACGAATTAGTTTTTGGAGACTGAGATGACAGCAGATACTATCGCGACAAATACTTTTGCTCAGACAACAGAAGATTTACTCAACTATGAATGGCATACTCTGGGTGAACAAAAGGTTGTGCAAACGTTAGCCAGCCATCCGGAAGCAGGTTTGACCCATGAAGAAGCTACCAAACGACACCAGCAGATGGGTGCAAATCAACTGACTGGTAAAAGTGGAAAAAGTCCTTGGCTACGATTTTTAGAGCAATTTAATCAACCACTACTATATATTTTGCTGACGGCGGGAGTAGTAACGCTGCTGCTGCGAGATTGGATAGATGCGGGAGTAATTTTTGCCGTCACCCTAATTAATGTCATCATTAGCTACATTCAAGAATCGAAAGCAGAAGGCGCGATCGCTGCTTTATCCAAAGCCGTCACTACCGAAGCAACTATAATTCGCGATGGTCAAAAAACCCGTCTGGCTTCGACTGAACTTGTTCTTGGTGATTTGGTATTGCTGGCATCTGGGGATAAAGTACCTGCGGATCTGCGGCTATTAAGTGTGCGTGGCTTGCAAGTTGACGAGTCTGCCTTAACAGGCGAATCCGTTCCGGTTGAGAAAGCAACAGCATCGCTGGCTGTCGAAACACCGTTAGCGGAACGAAGCAATATGGTGTACGCAGGAAGTTTCGTTAGTTTTGGACAGGCAGAAGGGATTGTAGTAGCGATCGCAGATGCCACTGAAACCGGTCGCATCTCGCAATTAATTGAAAGCAGCACAAATCTGAAAACACCGCTGACACGAAATATTGACAAGTTTAGCAAAAGCTTGTTGTATGTCATTTTATGTTTAGCTGCCCTGACATTTGCAGTCGGATTAGGACAGGGTGAATCTTGGATTGATGTTTTCAAAGCGAGTGTAGCTCTGGTAGTCAGCGCGATTCCAGAAGGATTGCCTGCAATTGTTACCGTCACTTTAGCGATCGGAGTTTCCCGGATGGCACGACGTAAGGCAATTATTCGCAAGCTACCCGCAGTGGAAACCTTGGGAAGTACCACTGTTATCTGCTCTGACAAAACTGGGACATTAACTGAAAATCAGATGACGGTTCAAAAGATTTATGCGGGTGGGCAACACTACACCGTTAGCGGTATTGGTTATGCCCCAGACGGTGAAATCCTAATGGATCAACAGCCTGTTGATTTCAATGCAGATGGACATATTGCTCTTTGGGAATCCCTGGAAGCAGGATTGCTCTGCAATGATTCTCACATTGAATGGGGAGATGGACAGTGGGACTTAGTAGGAACCCCAACTGAGGGAGCATTGATTACAGCTGCCAATAAAGCGGGATTGACGCAAGGGAATCTAGAGCAAGAGTTACGTAGAATAGACACCATTCCCTTTGAGTCTCAATTCCAGTATATGGCGACTTTGCACGAATTAGATGCAAAGCGATCGCTCAATATCATTTATCTCAAAGGTTCTGTAGAGGCAATTCTCCAACGATGCGATCGCATGTTCGATGCTCAAGGACAACTCGTTCGTCTCAATCCTGCCGCAGTGGAGCAGGAAGTTGCTGGTATGGCAAACCAAGGGTTACGAGTGCTAGCTTTTGCCAGCAAAGAAGTTGCCACTAAGCGCTCTTTAAATCGCAATGATATCGACCGAGGACTGGTGTTTCTGGGACTTCAGGGCATAATCGATCCGCCGCGTGAGGAAGCGATCGCCGCAGTAAAGGCCTGTCAATCTGCTGGAATTCAGGTGAAGATGATCACTGGGGATCATGCGCTTACAGCAACTGCGATCGCCCGCCAAATGGGAATTTGCTCGACTGAAGAACAGGTATTTACCGGACAGCAATTAGCTCAGATGGATGAAAAAGAATTCGCCCAAGCGGCTGAACAAGGTATGGTATTTGCGCGAGTTGCTCCCGAACAAAAATTGCATCTGGTGAAAGCGTTGCAGTCTCAGGGTGAAATTGTTGCCATGACTGGAGATGGCGTAAATGATGCTCCCGCTCTCAAACAGGCAGATATTGGTGTAGCAATGGGCATAGCCGGGGCAGAGGTTGCCAAAGAATCGGCGGATATGCTTCTAACTGACGATAACTTCGCCTCAATAGAAGCTGCTGTGGAGGAAGGACGTGGTGTTTACCGCAACTTGCGAAAAGCGATCGCCTTCTTGCTGCCGATCAACGTTGGAGAATCCATGACGATTTTGATTGCCATTCTCCTGGCAACTGTGCTTCCCATCTTACCAATCCAAATTCTCTGGTTGAACATGGTCAGTTCAGTAGGGTTGATTGTTCCCCTCGCTTTTGAGCCAAAATCTGGACAGGTGATGCAGCAACCACCACGCAACCCTAGAGAAAAGCTTTTATCAGGTAGTTTACTTAAGCGCATATTAGCGATTTCTGTTTTCAATTGGGTGGTAATTTTTGGGGTGTTTCAATGGATACTTCAAACTACAGGCAATGAAGCCTTAGCTCGCACGATGGCGATTAATGGATTGGTGGCAGCAGAAGTCTTTTACCTGTTAAGCATTACCCAGTTTTTACCATCTCTAGTTGTGAGAATCCAAGGTAAACGCACACCCGTAGCTTATGCACCTGCGCTCGGAATTGTGGCTGTGGTGATTTTACAATGTCTGTTCAGTCAGTGGAGCATGATGAATCAAGTGTTTGACACCACACCTTTAACACTTATCCAAGCTCTCATTTGCATGGGTGTAGGTTTGCCAGTGGTGTTTATAGCTCTCATCTTGCAGCGTTTCGATCCGCTCAACTAAGGATATAGGAGTCCAATAGTGGTTTTATTCAATGCCAAATGATTACGTTAGAGCCGCACGCAAATAAATTAAAAACTCCATCAGGACATTTTGCTAGGTATGATATTTAATCTGTAAGCATTTACCTAGTAATAATTAGCTATGACCCAAAACTACCGCATTACTCTACTCCCCGGCGATGGCATTGGCCCTGAAATTATGGCAGTGGCGGTAGATGTGCTGAAAGTCGTAGGGAAGCAATTTGATCTGAAGTTTGAATACCAAGAAGCCCTCATCGGTGGTGCAGCAATTGACGCTACAGGTGAACCTCTACCATCTGCCACTCTAGATACCTGCCGTAACAGTGATGCTGTGTTACTCGCTGCAATTGGTGGTTATAAGTGGGATTCCCTACCATCCAATTTACGCCCAGAAGCAGGTTTGTTAGGGTTACGTGCAGGGTTAGGATTATTTGCCAATTTGCGCCCAGCGAAAATTTTGCCCCAGCTAATCGACGCTTCGACCTTGAAACGCGAAATTGTAGAAGGCGTAGATATTATGGTGGTGCGTGAACTCACTGGTGGGATTTACTTCGGTAAACCTAAAGGGATTTTTGCTACAGAAACTGGCGAAAAACGCGGTGTAAATACAATGGTTTATACCGAATCGGAAATTGAACGTATTGGGCGAGTGGCGTTTGAAGTAGCAAAAAAACGCGGTGGGAAACTTTGTTCGGTGGATAAGGCTAATGTATTAGAAGTATCTCAGTTGTGGCGCGATCGCATCACCCAACTTTCTCAAGAATATCCAGATATCGAACTATCTCATTTATATGTAGATAATGCAGCTATGCAGTTAGTACGCGCTCCCAAGCAGTTCGACACCATAGTTACAGGCAACTTGTTTGGTGATATTCTCTCTGATGCTGCTGCCATGCTCACAGGTAGTATTGGGATGTTACCTTCAGCTAGTTTGGGCGCTTCTGGGCCTGGTGTGTTTGAACCAGTTCATGGTTCCGCCCCAGATATTGCCGGACTTGATAAGGCAAATCCTCTAGCACAGGTTTTGAGTGTGGCGATGATGTTACGCTACGGTTTAGACCAGCCAAAAGCAGCAGATCGCATTGAACAAGCCGTATTGCAAGTTTTAGAACAAGGCGATCGCACCGGGGATATAATTTCTCCAGGAAAAAACCTCCTGGGTTGCCGTGCTATGGGAGACTCACTCATTAAGGCTATTGAAGAAAAATAATTTTGTAGATCAACTTGGGCAATTTGGCAACCTTTGCTATAAGTTTCGGGTAAACTAAAGTGAAATCTAGCAATCAAATAACAGTCGATAGTGTACGCATTACGACAAGGTCAAGTAAATTTTACCGCCCCAAAGAACCAATCGCCTTTGATTGATCCTGCTGTAATCAGAGCTGCTGGGCAGATATACTATACTCACTGTGAAGTCCATCCCGAAATAGCTGGGCAACCTTCCGGTGTAGCAATTAATCGTGTGACTCATCGAGGTAAGGTTATTTTTACTAACCAACCAGTTCTTTTACCTCAAGAGTGTTTTGTGCCCTTAAGTCAAATTGAATCGCACATGTATTAGTCATTGGTCATTGGTCATTGGTCATTAGTTATCGGTCATTGGTCATTGGTCATTAGTTTTCAACAAAGGACAAATGACTAATGACAAAGGACAAAAGATAAACGACAAATGACACAGGACAAATGACAAAGGACAAATGACTGTATGGACATTTTGTTCGCCATCCCGGCGAGTGTAATGGTCTTTGCTTTGGGTGCATCTATTGGTAGTTTTCTCAATGTTATTGTTTATCGCCTACCTGCTGGGTTGTCAATTCTTTGGCCGCCTTCTCGTTGTCCTAAATGCTTAAACCAGCTAAAAGCTTATGACAATGTACCAGTGTTCGGCTGGATTTCCTTAAGAGGGCGGTGTCGATATTGCAAAAGCAAAATTTCTGTCCGTTATCCCGTGGTAGAAGGGGTAACGGGCATAATTTTTTTACTAATTTTTTTGGTCTTTCAAGTTTCGACTTTAACAATAGGCTATTGGGCTTTTTGCAGTTGGTTATTAGCGCTATCACTCATCGACTTAGATACAATGACCCTACCCAATCCACTTACTCAGTCGGGATTAGTGGTGGGGATTTTGTTTCAAATGGTGGTTGGTTTTCTACCAGAGGGTAGTTTTGTGGCATTGGTAAATCAGCTTATGATGGCGATAGTTGGTGCTGTATTGGGCTTATGGCTGTTTGATGCGATCGCCCTATTGAGTTCAATTGCCTTTGGTAAAACTGCAATGGGTGCAGGTGACGCCAAGTTAGCAGCCATGATGGGAGCCTGGTTAGGCTGGAAATATTTGCTATTGGCTAGTTTTATTGCCTGTGCGTTGGGAGCATTAATTGGTATCGGTGTTTTGATTATGCAGCGATCGCGACAAAAATTGGGACAAAAGATACCTTTTGGCCCTTTTCTGGCTTTAGGAGCTGTGATTACCTTGTTTAGCGGCGAAGCCATTTTGTCTAGCTACCTGCGGTTATTTTTTTCAGCCTCTTGAATTGGAGTGGGGAAGAGGGAGCAGGGGAGCAGGGGAGCAGGGGGACAAGGGGGAATTATTGAACAAGTCTTTCCCTTATCTCCCCCCTCTACCTTGTCTCTTCTCAATGCCCAATGCCCAATGCCTTTTCATAAGAAATATTTATGATTCGTGACTGTAACCAACATTACCCCATCTACCTTTCACATTTTGATAATATTCAGCTTGTGACTTGTATTACCCTCTTAACGACGATTAACCGTTGGCAAGCGCAACTAGTACAACAGATGCTGATTGTTCAGAACCTAGCAATACGAATAATTGATTTGGGTGGGAGGGGGAGAGGATCTTATTTGGAGGTTGGTATTCTCATGGCTTTGTCACTACATCCATATAATTAAGTCTGCTGAAAAAAAGAGCAAGAGACTTGTATTGGTATAAGTATTTTCGTTAAGCTGGCAACCAAAGATGAAAATTAAGGTCTGAATTGCTTAAAAGCTTAGTTTGACGATGTAGCCATTAGTCTTAATAAATAAAAATGACTAATGACTAAGGACAACCCAATACGGTTTGACATGTTTTTGACCTCATACCCACTTAAAATAAAATAAAAAATGGCTAACAACGAAGAATCACGTGGTTTAAAGTCTCTATTTGATTGGTTTGCAAATCGACGGAAGTCAGGATCTACCAGCCTCGAACGCCAAGAACGTGAAATTGCTGATGGTTTGTGGCATAAATGTTCTAAGTGTGGTGTGTTAGCATATACAAAAGACCTGAAAGCCAATCAGATGGTTTGTGTCGAATGTGGTCATCACAATCGGGTAGACAGCGATGAGCGCATTCGTCAATTGATAGATAACAATACCTGGAAACCGCTGGATGAGCATTTGCGTCCAACCGACCCCCTGGAATTTCGCGATCGCAAACTCTACAGCGATCGCTTGCGGGAAACACAAGATAAAATTGGCTTAATAGACGCGGTTAGAACTGGTTTGGGTCAAATCAATGGTTTACCCATTGCCCTTGGGGTTATGGACTTCCGCTTCATGGGTGGTAGTATGGGTTCGGTCGTGGGAGAAAGACTCACCCGGATGATTGAGCAAGCCACTCAACGACGCTATCCTGTAGTTATCGTCTGTACCTCCGGCGGGGCGAGGATGCAAGAAGGTATGCTCTCTTTGATGCAGATGGCAAAAATCTCCGCAGCCTTACAGCGCCATAAAGATGCCCGACTATTATATATTCCTGTTTTGACCAATCCGACAACGGGCGGTGTTACCGCTAGTTTTGCAATGTTGGGCGATATCATTTTGGCAGAACCCAAGGCAACGATTGGTTTTGCCGGTCGGCGAGTGATTGAGCAAACCTTGCGGGAAAAACTACCCGAAAATTTCCAGACTGCTGAAGATTTGCTCCAGCATGGTTTTGTTGATGATATCGTACCCCGTACCCAATTAAAGAATACCCTAGCCCAGCTGATTGCTCTACACCAGCCTGTACTAACAACACCTCACATGGTGTTGTGGGAAACAATGTCCTTGACTTCTACCGCCGCAGAATAAAGCAGGGGGAGTAGGGGGAGATGAGGTAGTCAACTACTATTTGATTCCCCCTCATCCCCCTCATCCTTTCCCTGGCTCTTGAAGAAACATGAGTGGAACAAGGGCTACTAGTCGGAATAGACCTGAGAGGGCAAACAAGCCTAGTAAGCCTCCAGACTGAGCAAATTGGACGAGAAAGCTGCCTATAGTTGTGCCCAAAGCACCACTCGCTCCAGCAACGGCAGCTGCGATCGCAAAATAGATAGACTGATTTTTAATTGGTGCAATGTCCAATTGTATATTGTTGCTGCACAAGTCAATTGCCGCCCAAGTACCTCCAGTCAAGATGTGTAGTAGTGGCAACCACAGCCAGATGTCAAGGCGATTAACACTAATCCCCAGCCACAGCAATGGTGTAGCTGCAACCAAAATCCCAATACAGATGAGGATGGGACGATTACCTATCTTGTCTGCTAATTTTCCCCACAGGATAAGCATTAGCAAAGTTGCCCCCGCCTGAAGGCTGTTGTAGATAGTCACATAGCTGACATCTAAATTCAGCGTGTTGAGCATATAGAAGTTAAAAAAAGGACTGCTAAGGTTAACAGCAAGCGTCCAAAAGCTGAAATACAGCAGAAATATCAAAAAGTTAGAGTTTTTCCAGATGCTGTTAGCTGACTGGTCTTGTGGCAAATGAATTGATTGAAGTACCTCAGAAGATTCATCTTTTGTAACCTCTGATTGAATCTCACTGGTTTGTGGTGACTTGCCATAATAAGTGTTTTGCGATTGCGGATTCATGTCCACCTGGAAATACTGGCAACCCAATCCCATAATCCCAAACACAACACTTATCAGTAGAACTACTCCATAGCCTTGTAAAGTTCCCCCATACCAATGTGATACAACTAGACCAGCCATTGGTACGCAAACCAAATTAGTTAGACTAGCAGCACTATTGCGTGTCCCAAAATACCTGCCTCGTAATCGCCGGGGAACTATCATTGCTACCCAACTTAGCCACGATGCAGTTCCTAGTCCTCCCAAAAGACTACTGAATAGAACAATCAAGAGTGTCAATATGACTAACTGGTGAGCATCAATCACTCCCCAACTGGTGCTGGCAATACCAATTACTAAAACCAGCCATAGCAGCCGACCAATTCCGTGTGTCCGAAGCGAATATTGAAAGCGGCTGGTGCTGCGTTCAGACAAGTAAGCACCCAACGGCTGAATGAGATTGACCAACATGGGAATAGAGGACAGCATTCCAAATACCACTGGACTAGCACCCAATTCCACCAATAAATTGCTGAGTAAAATCCCGCCAGTTCCAAGAGAGTAAACCGATGCTAAGACAGAATCCGCAGTGGAAGCTTTTAAACTAGTGCGAATAGTATCCTTGGAAATTCGAGAGTTTGAAGAGATTGCTGTTGGTGGTGAGGCAATCTGGGTAAATTCCAGGATCAGTGGTGCAGTTGTTTCAATCTGAACAGAATCCGTAAACATAGATTATGGGTGAAGTATCCTCGGATAAATCAGCTTGCAAAGGATTTCAGTATGCTTTAGTTAGCATCGCTGATAATTTTTCGTTATTTTAGCTTGCAATTTTTAACCAAAATTTCAAATAATTAAGATATCACTCCTTAATAACACAAGGTATGAGCGAGGAAAGAGACGTATTATTTGTTTGTGATTAATAAAGGATTATTTAATTTTTTGGCATTGGTGATGGCGATCGCGATCGCCATTATTGGTTGTCACACCCTAGAATTACCAAGCAAACTCTCAGCATCTACCCCAGTCACCATTAAACTCAGTGGTTGGGGGGGCAATCTTGTTGAGCAAAAACTTTTGAAACAGGTACTGCTAGACTTTGAGGCACAGCATCCAAATATTAAGGTCAAATATGAGGCGATTTCTGACCAATACATGGATGTAATCAAAACTCGTTTGGTTGGAGAAGCAGCGCCTGATGTCTTTTATCTGGAGTCGGTGGAAGCTCCTTTTTTGATGAGTCAAAATGTCCTCGAACCGCTAGAAGCTTACATTACCCCCGAATTTGACCTAGCGGACTTCGAGGATAGCCTACTTGACAGCTTCAAATACCAGAACCATATTTATGGTCTTCCTAAAGACTATTCCACCCTTGCCCTGTTTTATAACAAAAAAGCCTTTGCCGCCGCAGGCTTGAGTAATCCGCCAGCTACTTGGGATGAACTACGCACTTACTCTAAGCAATTGACAGCCAAACTTAATAAATACGGCTTTGGAGAAAACCCCGACTTAGCACGTCAGGTTTATAAAATTAAAGCCTTTGGTGGGCAACTCGTTGATCAAAATAGTTATGCTACCTTTGCCAGTGAGGCAAGTTTACAGGGTTTAGAGTTAGTGATAGATCAGTATCAAAAAGACCGCTCCTCTGCTCAAAAATCTGATGTTGGCACAAACTCAGGTAGTGAAATGTTTGGTCAAGGCAAGGTGGCAATGGTGATTGAAGGTAACTGGGCAATTCCCTATCTAACCGAAACCTTTCCCCAACTAGAGTTTGCTACCGCACAAGTGCCTACAATTAATAATAAAAAAGGTACAATGCTATTGACCGTTGCCTACGTGATGAACAAGCAGGCACAACACAAAGCCGAAGCTTGGGAGTTGATTTCTTATCTCACGGGTAAAGTCGGGATGCAGAAGTGGACAGGGACAGGGTTTGCTTTGCCAACACGTAAATCAGTGGCAAAGAATTTGGGCTATGACCAAGAACCATTGCGATCGCCATTAGTAGCGGGTGTTGATTATGCTACACCGTGGCAAGTAGGTCAGTATCCAGCTGCGATCGTAAATAACTTTGATAACCAGTTTGTCAGCGCCTTGTTAAGGCAACAACCATTAAAGCAAGCGATGCTGAAGGCAGAGAATGAAGCTAATCAGCAAATTAAGACGATGGAGTAAGTAATCTTTCTTACCTCTACCAAATCACTTCTGAGTAGAAATTTCCGATCTCCTGATCAGATGTAATTATTGCAGCTTGATTACTTCTGGCTAGTGCGACGACAACTCGATCTACTGGATCTCGATGACCCCATTATAAATTGACACTTTCTATTCAAATATTTTGATCAATGGGTAGAATCTGAACGGTACTAGACTTTTTCAGTGTTACTACATACTCGTTAAGATTGACTCGTAAATCTAGTTTTTTATTTTTAATTTTTATCGCAATTTCCCATATAGCTATGGACGGGACAAGACCATTTTTAGCCCTTTCCATGTAGTTGCACGCTTCTTTGGCTTGTTCAGAAAGTTTGGCTGGATCTAAACTTCACCAGATTAAGGCACAAGTGTCAAGGACTATCTTCACAATTGTGTCCATTCCTCAGTAGTTGATGTAGTTAAATCCTCAAAGTACTTCATGACGCTTCCTAACGAGAGAGGGATGAGAGGTGATAATAGTTATTGAACGAGTAAAGGTAACTTTGATATGTCGTATAAAGTTAGCATTGTTATCGAAAAAGATGAATATGGATATTATGCTTATTGTCCTGAACTTCCTGGTTGTCAATCTCAAGGTGATTCCCTAGAAGAAGTACAGGCAAATATTAAAGAAGCAGTTGAGCTTTATATAGAAACCTTGTCAAATTCAGAAAAACAGGTGCTTCAGAACAAGGAGACATTCACAATAACCTTGGAGGTAAAAGTTGCCTAAACTGCCACGCCTCATTGCAACAGAAGCTGAAAAACTTTTATTAGATGCAGGCTTTATTCAAATTAGAAGTAAAGGAAGTCACAGGATTTATTTTCGAGAAGAAGTGAGAGTAGTGATTCCTTTTCATTCAGGAAAAATATTGCACCCAAAAATAGTTAAACAGGTTCTACAAGCCATTGAAATTTCTGAGAATGAAGCGACAGCAGAAGAAGTAGTACCTGAGACTGATGAATAAAAATACCATCCTGCCTAGCGGCGCTTTTATCTTCTCCACCAAAAGACCGCTAAATGCCACAATCAGGTAAACAGTTATTATTTATCGACCTATGCAAGTCAAAGATTTGACTATAGAAGAACTCAAGCTACTCATTCAGAAAACTGTTGCTAAAACTATTCAATCCCTACTGATTGACCCCGACGAAGGCAAACAGGTAAAGCCAGAGGTGAAGCAGCAACTACTAGACTCTTTACGGTGCACTCAAGCGAGAGAAAGTGGAGTTCCAGCGCAAGAAATTATCTCAACCGAAGATAGATGAGGCAAGGATGTATTTTTTCTTGCGCTACGCGTATCGAAAAAAATATTTGGCAAATTTTCATAAATTAATTTAGTTGCGATCGCCTATTACTAAACTCAGTTTAAATGGAGAGTGGGAAGCGATCGCGTAATTGAGTATATTTGTTTCAGCAGTAAAACACACACTCCATGACTACAACTTCTGCCGTTGAAGGTTTTATCTCATTCCGTGGTCATCAGGTGTGGTATCGCATCGTCAAACCAGACCAAGAAGATTCTAAAAAGCTACCGCTGCTGTGTCTTCACGGAGGCCCAGGAGTACCCCACGACTACTTAGAACCATTAGAAGCGTTGGCTTTGCCCGCCGCAGGCATCGCCACAACCGGACGCAGGGTGATTTTTTACGATCAATTAGGGTGTGGAAATAGCGATCGCCCCACAGACCCCAACTTATATTCCATTGATTTGTTCAAAGAAGAACTCTTCGCCGTCCGCAGTGCCTTAAATTTAGACCAAATTCATCTTTTTGGGCAATCATGGGGCGGTTGTTTAGCCTTGGAACATGCTCTTTCTCAACCGACTGGGTTAGTCAGTCTCGTTCTAGCTAACACGCCTTCTAGCATTCGACAATTTGTCACTGAAGCTTATAGCCTGATGAATGAGCTACCAATCGAAGTACAAGAGGTCATTCGTAAACACGAAGCCGATGGTACTACTCAAGACCCCGAATACAAACAGGCAATGGAAGTATTCAATCATTCTTTTCTTTGCCGACTAGACCCTTGGCCCAGCAGCTTAACTAGAGCCTACAGTAAAGTTGGTACAGAGTTTCGGGGTACAGGCAAAATCATCGACTGGAATATTGAAGACCGCCTCGGTGAAATTATCGTACCTACACTGCTGCTATCAGGTCGTTACGATGAGGTTACGCCTACTTGTGTTGAAACAGTTCACCAGGGTATTTCTGGCTGTGAGTGGGTAATGTTTGAAAACAGTTCACATATGCCTCATCTCGAAGAGACGGAACGATTCTTGCAAGTCTTGAGCGAATTTTTGAATCGTGTCGAAACAGCCCTGTAAAGGTGAGATTGTAAGTTGAGTCTCATATTCCTTGAACCTAAGTCTTTATTTATTCTCGAATTCTCGAAGTTCCGAGTTCTGAGCACGAAGTTCCGATATTGTAAACATTAAAGCATCCATAATAAGAATTAAAGCGTTTATGAATACTTTAATGTTTGCTACTAATGTTGTTTTCTAGCAGTTCTCTTTCGCTTTGCAAACGAACCAACAGCTAATCCACCAAACGCTACTACTGCCCCCATGATAGTTGTTGGTTCTGGAACTTCTTGGGGAACTTCGATAGAGCCGCTGACTAGAGCCAGACCATTCAAGGTAGTAGTTGATCCTAAATTAACAATGTCCTCTTCGGAGAACAATAGTGTGCTTATACCATTTTTGAATATGCCCTTACCGCCAGTGATATTCACGATGCCAGAACCTTTCGCTGTCAGATTATCAAAATTAACTGAAGCACTGGCATCACTAGTTCCAAATAACTTGTTATCACCGTCGCCAAATACGATGTAGCCTAACGGGAAACCTTGGACACCAAATACTTCTGGATTATTGTTAAAAGTGAGATTTCCCTTGTTATCAATTACGGAGTATGTCAAACCTTTGTATAATCCTAAATCATAGGGGGCATCATCACTCAAACCAACCTCAAATACCTGCGAAACGTTGCCTGAAATAGGCGTAATATTGACTGTTGTCCGATAATTGCCAATAAATGGATAAATGGTCTTTGCTGTTGCTCTGCTTACATTTGAGCAAAGACTAACTGAGGTCAAAACTAGTGGAACAATCCACATTCTGAGTGAATGAAGCATCATTTAAAATCTCCATTTTTAAAAAGTACCTATTTTCACAGGGAGTTTACAATACCTAAGAAGCAGTTACAATGAATAATCATTTGATAAAATTGGCATTTTTTATCAGATGATATACATAAACCTCCTCTAAAGATAAAAATTCCACTCCGGTGCATAGCCCAAAAAGAGAACAAGAGCTAAGTTAAGCAAATTTTTCAACAATTTTCTTACCTTTTCCCAAAGCAGAATCATCTTTTCCTTACAAAATGAGGATTGAATGCTTTTGTGACAGGAGTACGATAAATAATCATGCACAACCCATCGCTACAGCCGGGTTAGTGCGAGATTAAACGGAGGTTCAGTAGTGTTTGAAATCAACAGGCGGCGCAGAAACTCCAGATGGAACATCACCGAAGACTTGGCTGGGTATATGTTCATGATGCCCACCATTCTAGTTTTGGGAACTTTTGTAGTCTTACCTATTCTCTACGCCGTTTTTCTTTCCTTGCAAAAAGTCCAACTTCTTGGCGGTATTGAGTACGAGTTCATTGGTTTTCGGAATTTCACGCGATTAGCTGAAGATGAAAGAGTTTGGATTGCTTTGAGAAACACAGCCGAATATGTAGTTATTGTTGTGCCAACTCAAACTATCCTGGCTTTAATTCTGGCAGTAACTCTGAATTCTGGGATTCGCGGTAAAAACTGGTGGCGCATTCTCTATTTTTTGCCGACAGTCACTTCTTCAGCAGTGCTGACGCTCATCTTTATGTGGATTTATAACACTGATGGGCTACTAAACGATTTTCTCGATTTTGTGGGGCTACCTACTTATAACTGGTTGGGTGATCCAGCAGTTGCGCTCAAAGGCATTATGATCATGAACATTTGGTCAACCGCACCGTTTTTCATGGTGATTTATCTGGCGGCGTTGCAAGATATACCCCAAACACTTTATGAGGCCGCGGAACTTGATGGCGCAAATGGATGGCAGCAATTTATCCACATTACTCTTCCCTTGCTTAAGCCTGTAACCTTCTTTGTGGCAACAGTGGGGGTAATTGGCACTTTTCAACTTTTTGACCAGTCTTACATCTTCTCTGGCGGTACTGGCGGGCCAAACAACGCTACCTTAACTGTGGTGCTGCTAATTTATCAAGCTGTGTTTCGGAATTTACAAATGGGATATGCAGCTGCGATCGCATTTTTGTTAACAGCAGTGATCATTGCCATCACTTTGATTCAGCGGCGACTTTTCGGAGGCGAACGAATTTGACTAACACCTCTGGCTTATCCTGGCTCAAAGCCCTGTTGTACGTCTTACTGACACTTTATGCCATCATTACCCTAATTCCCTTTCTCTGGGCACTTTCAGCATCATTTAAGCCTCTAACAGAGATTGTCAGTGATGAACCCAACTTTCTCCCCAAAAATTTTACTCTTGACAACTACAAGCAAATCTTTCTCCAAGAACCGTTATTTTGGCGCTGGTTATTCAACAGTGTAGCGATCGCCGTCAGCGTTACGCTTTTAAACTTGTTGTTAAATTCAATGGCTGGTTATGCCCTGGCAAGACTGCGCTTTGTGGGCAAGCGCTTTTGGTTCTTCCTAATTTTGGCAGTACTAGCAGTACCGACGCAAATCACCCTGATTCCGACATTTTTGATTTTGAAAGCGATCGGCTGGCTAAATTCTTACCAAGGCATGATTGTTCCTAGCATGGTTAATGCCACTTTTATCTTCATGATGCGGCAGTTTTTCGTTAATTTTCCTAAAGAACTAGAAGAAGCAGCTCAACTCGATGGCTTAAATACTTTTGGAATTTTTCGACACATTGTCTTACCTTTGGCAAAACCAGCACTAGCAGCACAGGCAGTTTTTGTGTTCATGGGGAGTTGGAATAATTTTTTACTGCCTATAGTTATCCTATTTGACCCAGAAATGTTTACCCTTCCTTTGGGGCTGAACACCTTCAAAGGTCAATACATCAGCTATTGGAATTACATTATGGCGGCTTCTATGGCCTTTACCCTGCCAGCTTTAGGCATTTATGCCTTTTTTAATCGTTACTTTATTCAAAGCGTTACCTTTACCGGGGGAAAAGGTTAATAAATATTGGGCATTGGGCATTGGGCATTGGGCGTTGGTTATTCCCCTTGTCTCCCTTGTCCTCCTCATCCCCTCATTTTCCATGCCCTATACCCCATGCCCCATTCCCAATGCCCCATTCCCCAAACAGTATTTTAGGCAACAAATTGCACTCCTAACGTGATATTGGTATTACAGCGACTCAATCTCTATCTATCAGTAAACAAGCATTATGGGTTTTGCAGACCTATCGATCGCAGAGATAGCAGCCGACTACAGCATTCCTGTAGAAAAAGTGTTTTCTCTGTGCAACCAACTGGGAATCGCCTACAAACACCAAAAGACCCGTTTGGCGTTAGAAGATGCAAAGGCAATTATTTCCCAAATATCATCTGAAATACGCCCCAAAGGTACTAACGACTTGGTGGACGATCACGAAGTCCCCTGAAGGGTTATCTCAGAACTTTCGCTAATAACTGATAGCTAATGACAAAAAACAATGAGTCATTAGCAATTAGCAGCTTGGAGATTGAGAATCGCGTTCTTAGCTGTGTTGAGCGTCAAAATCTTTAAGGGGAAACATGTTTATAAGACTAATTGGCGTTGTTGTGGCTACTGTTTTACTCTCGTTTCAGTTGCTTGTCGGTAGTGCGACAGCAGTGGAACTGGACAAAGCTACCCGAACAGTGCCATTAAATACTCAAGGTGATACCGTTGTACTCAGCCTTAAACAAGTCAAAGAAGGCAAACGCTTATTTAATTACGCTTGTGCCCAATGTCATGCTGGTGGAGTTACCAAGACAAACCAAAATGTGGGACTCACTCCAGAGGACTTGGCACTAGCAACACCTAACCGTAACAACATTGAAGGTTTAGTAGATTACCTAAAAAATCCCACTACTTACGACGGGGAAGAAGAGATTTCCGAAATACATCCCAGTCTCAAAAGCGCAGATATTTTCACAGCAGTGCGAAATCTGACGGATGATGACTTGGAAGCGATCGCCGGTCATATTCTCTTACAACCCAAAATCGTTGGTACTAAGTGGGGAGGCGGAAAAATCTATTACTAAATCCCGGAGTTGAGTCATTGGGAATAGGGCATTGGGCATTGGGAATAGGGCATTGGGAAGAATTTAGTCCCCATTCCCCATTCCCCATTCCATATTTCCTATTCCCCATTTACTGCTGATTGGACGGCTTTTTGCAATAAATTACTCTCCATTCTTAAAAAAAAAATATATCTATGACAGATTGTCATACTTTGGCGTTGATTTTATTTAAAATGAGAAAGGGAAAAAAAATTGTTTGTTAGGAGAGAGCTATGAAATTAATTTCGGCAAGCTGGCGACGCCTTAGTTTAGCTGTGTTGACAATCCTTTTAGTTGTTAGCAGCTTTGCTGTTTTTACTCCCAGTGCTTCAGCTGAAACCTACAAGGTGAAATTGGGTAGCGATAAAGGACTGTTAGTATTTGATCCGAAAAATTCGACCATCAAAGCAGGTGACACAATTGAATGGGTGAACAATAAAGTTCCTCCCCATAATGTTGTGTTTGATCCTGCCAAAAACCCCTCTAAGAGCCCTGATTTAGCGAAATCTCTGTCTCATAAGAAGTTGCTCATGAGTCCCGGTCAAAAGGAAACAACCACCTTTGCAGCAGACGCACCTGCTGGTGTCTACACCTTCTACTGTGAACCTCATCGTGGTGCTGGTATGGTTGGTACAATCACTGTCGAATAGCTAGAAACACCAGCGTTTGACACGAGATGATTACTCAGTGAAATTAGCTCATCGCCACACGCTACACTCCTAGAGTGACGCACAAAATACGCAAATGGCGGTAACGAGTCCTATCCTTCCCTAAGATGCTAAACAATCTGTAGCGATCGAGGAGTGAACTCGTTACCGCCAATTCTGATCAAATTTGACTTAATCAGGGATTAATCGCGTTTATACTCTTGCTGGAGGCTTGTTGCGAGGAAATTCTGTTGAGAATACTTTTATTAATTCTACTGTCGGCGATCGCTCTATTCAAATTTACATTCATTAGTCCAGCACTAGCTGCCGAAACATCCAACGGTGCTAAAATTTTCGAGGCTAACTGCGCTTCTTGCCATATAGGTGGCGGTAACATCCTTATCAACCAGAAAACCTTGAAAAAGGAAGCATTGTCAAAGTACCTAGAAAATTACAATCAAGACTCAATACAGGCGATTATCCACCAAGTGCAAAATGGTAAAAATGCTATGCCTGCCTTTAAAGCCAAGTTAAGTTCTGAGGAGATTCTGGAGGTAGCTGCTTACGTTTTTCATAATGCAGAACAAGGCTGGTAAAGTAGCTATACCGTCTAGTTTTTGTGGTGTGAGCGTTTGCCTATCTTTAATTACTGACGAGCTAGACGCTCACCCCACAACATAGGAGTAATTTATTTATTGGAAATCCCTCAGTGCATTTCCTTCTTGGAAGCTTTTAACGAACTTCTAAGTTAAATATTATGGATGACGAATTAGCGATCGCTAATTCGTCATGTGATGTCCGGATAATTAACCATAATAACCGGAACGCCACCCCGCAAAAGCTGCGCTTTAGCTCCCCTCCCGAAAAGCGGGGAGGGGTTGGGGGTGGGGTTCTTTATATTATGGGTGATTTGGCGGACATGATATCAACGACTAAAAACAATATTTTAAACCCAAAACCCTGATGTAGAGACGCGATTTATCGCGTCTTGAAACTACACCAATAACCCTTAGCCCAAGCGTATTTTATTTTAAACAGGACTTATGCAAACAATGGTCGAAAAGAATGATTTTCAGGTAAGGACAATAACCTGCGGGTACTCCAGTTGAGAACTCATAGAGTAGCCGCTTCTTTATAAGACGCTGCCAATACGTCTAGATCAATTACCCCTACCTGAATACCAAAATCATCAGCGGGTGATTATTTTTCTGGATTAGACTTTTGTCTGCTTTCCTTGACTTCGCGTAACCGTTCTACTAATTTTTTATCCGATTCAGCAACAGATGTAGGCTGACCCTGATTGATTTTCGGCAACAATAACGGTTCAGAAGTAGTAGCTGCCGATGAAGGCGTAGGCTGGTTATTTTTAATTTGCAGTTCAGATAATGGTTTGGGAGTAGCTGCTGGTGCAGTTAATGGTTTGAGAGTACCTGTTGGTGAGGACGTAGGCGGGTTATTTCTGATTTGTAAATTAGGTAATGGTTTAAAAGTAGCTGCTGGTGAGGGAGTAATCTGATTGTTATTGATTCCCGGTGCAGATAATGACGAGGGCTTTTGCTCTTGATTAATTCCAGTAAGATTGCTCGTGCTGTTTTGGAAACGTAGGTTGAATGGATAGGAACTAATCTGTTTATCTCCCTTGGGGGATTGCTTGTTGAAGTATTGCCTTGCTTTTAATTGCAATTCCGGGGAAATTAACTTGTCTTGAAATTTGATATCTAAGACCTTACCATCAGGATCTACAACCAATACACCCAAAACAGCACCTTCAAGATTTGACTTATCCGTGGATAATGTTTGGCGGATGACTGGTTTTTGTTCAGCGTTAGGGTATTGTTGCTGGACTTGCTTTCTCAGGTTGGCGTAAGAGTCTAGCTGTGCAATTGCCTGTTGAGTTCCCTTAGTCGATAAATCCGCTGTTTGTAGCGTGCTTTTCCTAGTTCCAATTAAAGTACCCCCATTCATTGGAGCTTGTTTTAGAGAATTTATCAGCGGGTTTTGAGCAATTGTAGACGACGCATTAGGAATTGGTTGCGTCATTGGCTGCGAAGTCGTATTTACCTGTGCTGTTGCAATGGGTGTACTGTCAGATAAGATTGGAGGCTGGGCATTCCGCAGAATATCAGCAGGTATTGGCTGCGGCTGCAATCCTGGCAACCTATTTACAGCTAGCGGCTTAGGTGACTCGTATTTGGCGACGTTCTCACTCACATTCACGCGAGGAACTGGTCGAGAGAATCTGGCGCTGGTATTAAATTTAGAACTATCAAATTTAGACGCGTCAAACCGCAAATTATCACTAGGAATCATCCGCAAAGACTGCCTTGTAGGCAAGGAAGAGACTCGATAGTTATTCGATGATGCCGGTAGCGGAGGTAATATCGGCTGACCGGATGGTGATGGCGCTAATGGGGTTAATCCCGGTTGGACGCTAAAGTTTGGAGCAGCAAGTGGGGCGACTGGAGGTAATTGTTGTAAACCAATTTGGGGTGTGCTTTGCGGCAAACGGTTTTGGTCGGCTTGGCTCAATTCCAAAAGTCCAACTGTTTTGGATGATGCTGTTTCTTTGGGCTTGTTAGACTCCATCGGCATCAATGGTACGATCATGGCGATCGCACCGTGAATACCAAGGGAGGCTATAGCTGCTATCCCAATTGGCTGGCTTAAAATTTCTGGTATATTTTTCAGCAGGGAGACGTAAGACATAGCTGTTATCGTTCACTCACTCAGTTGCAGTTGACTAGCGATTTTCTCTTTTCGGCATTGCAATATCTTGCAAGATATGCGTTCTTCATAAGGAAATAATAACTTCCTCTGCTGGCAATCAAAACGCCAAAATTGCCATTTATTCAAGTTTTTAACTAATGACGGTGTATCATATCTTCAAAATTCAAGCTTGCTAAAGAGATATTTTCAAATTACTACTTTTGATTTTTTATTGTTATGACGCACACAATTAAAATTAATATCTGGGAGTTTTATAAATTTTAAGTAAACGCACAAGTTTGAATACATCAAAACATCTGCCGAAGTTGCCTTGTTTTTTCAACTGTTTTTCAGTTAACTACACTTCTGTAACAGATGACACACGTGCTTATCTGAGACTAAGCCCTATTTGAAAATACTACCACATCGGCAGCCTCTCAAACTGTTGCAAATTGTACAATTTTATTGACATTCTAGCCTTAAATCTCACCAAAGCTATTGGTTTTTCTGCAAGGAGTGAGTCAGACGATCGCAATTCTAGCTCCTGAATATGACTACTTCTTCGTCAAAAAAGTTCAAACCCTCAATCATTGCATCCAAAATTTCAAATGCCGTTACCAACAGTTATTTTGCCTGGATATCTAGAAAGCGCGATCGCTTATCGCCAGCTAGAACAATCCCTACAAAAGTTAGATTTTCCCACAGTTACAGTACCACTGCGAAGGCGTGACTGGCTCCCCACTTTGGGAGGAAGACCTGTAACCCTGATTCTGCAACAACTCGATCGTACGATTAAGCATACATTAGAGCAACATAATGCTACTCAAATTAACTTAATTGGTCACTCAGCTGGAGGTTGGATATCCCGGATCTACATGGGAGAAAAGCCCTATTTGGCACGCGGTGATGTCAAGCCATTTCTCTGGCAAGGGCATCCTTTGGTTGCTACTCTCATCACCTTAGGTACACCCCATATTAGCCAAGAACGCTGGACACGCTCCAATCTAGATTTTGTCACCAATAACTACCCAGGAGCTTTTTACAAAAACGTTCGTTACGTTTGTGTAGCTGGCAAAACTATCTTTGGCAAAAGGCGGCCTGGTAGTTGGTTAGCTTACAGTAGTTATCAATTAACTTGTGGTAAGGGTAACACTTGGGGAGATGGCATTACGCCCATTGAAGCTGCTCATTTGGAAGGGGCAGAAAATCTGGTAATTGAAGGTGTCAAGCATTCTCCCAGAAGTCCTGGAATTTGGTATGGCTCACCAGAACCCTTAAAAGCTTGGGTGCAATATTTAATTTAAAAAACTTTATTTTTATATAAGAAAAGTAAAATTTATTAAAATTTCTTAGCTAAAATTGTAATAAGAATAAATACTTACTTAAGAACAGGAGGGGTGAGCCATGCAAAGCACCCAGTTCGATCGGATTTTGCGACGAATAGCAACGATATTATCAGTCGTGATTTTGACTCTGTGTTTAATTTATATCTCTACCGGAGTTTTGCTTTCTTTTTACTATGAACCGACAGCAGGCGGAGCTTATAACTCATTAAAGATGATTAATACACAACTACCATACGGCTGGTTGTTTTGGAGAGCGCATGATATTGCTGGTAATGCGGTAATTGGGATCGCTCTAATTCAAATTGTGGTGATGTTTTTAGGTCGGCAATTTCGCAAGAGTTGGCTGGCTGCTTGGATTAGTGTGATTTTGTTAACCTTGAGTGCGATCGGGTTGGATTGGACAGCGATGATTTTAGATTGGACTCAGGAAGGATACTGGCGTTTTAGCATTGAGCTAGGAACCATCGAAGCCATTCCTTTGATTGGTGGGCAACTGCGCGAAATCCTGACTGGTGGTGGAGCCATCAACACAATTACCGTCGAACACCTTTACACAATCCACAGTTATCTGATTTCGGTAGCGACGCTAATTCTCGCCATAGTACATTTGTCTGCTTTACTCTGGCAAGAATGGCAAATATATCAAGCTGAGTTAGGAGTTAGGAGTTAGTAATTATTCTCCCCCTGCTCCCTCATCCCCCTCATCCCCCTCATCCCCCTGCTCAAGAACTGCTCCCTCATCCCCCAGGAGCTTCACTAGTAGAAAGTTGAGATAATTGGGCAAGGGATAGGTCTTCAACCTCTGGTAACTTCTCTAGAGAAAGGGGAGTGGATTGGGTGGCACCAGATAAGCGTTTTAAAAGGCTAGGTCTGGGGTCATGTAACAGATAAATAATGCGATCGCCAATTTCCCAATCTTGGTTAGCTGGCATTACCTGTAAGCGTTCTGCTCGTTCTACCAATAGCGGTATCAACACCCCAGTCCGAATCTTTTCTTGGATGCGATCGTATTGAGTCGAAAACTCAAATTCATCTAGCGTAGTTGTCCCCAACTTCACTCGCCCATCATTCAAATATTCATTCCAAGTTTTAATTGCTAAGTCTGGAATAAAAGCTTGATTAACTTTATTACTAGCCGAGATACTAGCTTGTGGATCGCGGGGAAAAACAGCTAAGACGCGCGGGGGTTTAAACTCCTCAGCTGCTCTTTGAGCCAAAACAAAATTCACCTCACCATTACTTGTCATCGCCAAAAAAGTACCCATAGAGGCAAGTCCTGCCTCTTCCAAAACAGCAGCATCCAGCGCACTGCTGGCAATAACCCGGAGATTTTGCGCCTCGGCTTGCACAAGACATTCGGGGTCAGTATCAATCATCACCACATTTTCTCCCCGTTCTTGAAAGAAACGAGCAATCACAAGGCTCAAAGGATTACAACCCACAATCACTGCTCCAGTTACATCCTTAGAGGTGATTTCCAGCCATTTAGCAACCCAGCCAGCTGTTAGCCCTTGGCAGACAACAGTCATGATAATTGTCAGAAAAACTAAAGCTTTGATGGAATCACCACCGTTAATGCCGCGTTGTGTCAGGGAAATCGCAAAAAAAGAAGCTACAGAGGCAGCAACAATTCCTCTGGGAGCAACCCAGCTTAAAAATAGTTTCTGTCGCCAGTTTAGGTCACTGTTCCAGGTACACAAGAGGATATTAATCGGGCGAACGACAAACATTAGTACCAAAACGGTGAATAAACTACCCCAACCCAAAGCAAACACACTGGCAATGGATAGGTCAGCAGCTAATAAGATAAATAGCACCGAGACACTGAGAATTGTCAGCTGACCCTTAAAGCTGCGTAACAGACGTTCTTCCGGGACTGAGGAGTTGGCAAAGACAGCCCCTGCAACTACTGTTGTCATTACTCCCGATTCACTGCGGATCATCTGCGATAAGGTAAACAAGCTCCAAAGTATCGCCAACACCACTAAGTTTTTTAGCTCAAATGACAGAAAACTGGCGCGTTTGAAAATCAAACTCATCAGATAACCGCCAGCACCACCAATTGCTGCGCCAACACCCAGACGTATAAGTAAACCGACGATCGCATTGATCGGGTCAGCATAACCATTCAAAATTGTATCGAGGACAACGAAGGCGAGGATAGCCCCTACAGGGTCAATTAAAACCCCTTCTCCTTCCAAAAGTGTTGCCACTTGTCGATCTACATTGATTTGTTTGAGCAATGGGCCAACGACGGTTGGGCCTGTCACTACGACTATGGAAGCATAGAGAAAAGCTATGTTCCAGGGAAATTCACCCAGCCAGTGAGCAGCCATACTCCCACCAAGCAGGGTGATTAGCGTTCCTTGAGTGACGAGCAATTGTAGGCTGACTGAAACTCTACCTAACTCACGCAGATCCAAGTTAAGTCCGCCTTCAAACAAAATGATTGCCGTTGCCAGGGCGACTATAACTTCCAGTCCAGTGCCTAGCGAATGGGGATGCAATAGCCCTATGCCATCGGAGCCAAACAAAATGCCCAACAGCAATAACAAGACGATGCTGGGTACACGAAGGTATGCAGCCAGCACTTGGGCACTAATGCCTGCAAAGACAGCGATCGCCATCTGTATGGTGATTTCAAAAGATGCTTCCATGTTGTAGATTTTGAGCGATTTATTTCAAAATCTCTTGTAAAAAACCGTAGATATTAACTCTACAGGGTACAACATCATACCCTTTGTTCCTTGCTGTCTTCAGCGTTTTTTAGATATGTGTATACCCCAAAATTCCCAGCGCCTAACGCTGACGCACTCTGCGGCTGATCGCACAAGCATCTACGGACTTTTTTATCGTAAATCAAGGGGTTTAAGACCCTTACGTCTACACGTAGCGTGGAGTCAGAGCCACTCCGCCTTTAGTCAGTTTCAATCGGGGTTTAAATCCCTGTCTGAAAATGTCTAAAATGTTTGAATTTTGAATTGTTAACTGTCTCCATATCTTTATATCCTCTTTAAGCTTTTGCTTCCACCCAGTTTAGCTGCCAGAAACTTTTTTTGGCAAAACCTGTTGACAACGGCAAGGAAATTGGTTAACTTATAAAAGGTCTGAGTCCAATGCCCCCATCGTCTAGAGGCCTAGGACACCTCCCTTTCACGGAGGTAACGGGGATTCGAATTCCCCTGGGGGTACTTAAAAACAATAAAAAGCAAAAGCTTTTTTGTTTGAAATCTAGCAATAAAAACCATCATTCAGGAATACACCTGAATGATGGTTTAATTGTTGTTATGCATACGGTTTTTTGCTGGCTAGTTCTTCTACACGTTGGTGAATAGCCAAAAGATTCAACCGCAAATCTTTGCTCAGGCGATTTTCAATAATTCCCACTGGCATAGTGAGTTTAGGCCAAACTTGAATTGTGTAGGACAGATTTGTTCCTAGATACTCACCGAAAGAATAAGGCTCTAAGCACCAGCTACCAGAAAAGCCTTTAAAATCTCCCTCTACCATGCAGAAATTAATTGCTTTAGGGAAGTATTCTTCCAAATCTAGAACTACCCGCGCACAAAAGTTGAAATTCAGTAAGCGTTGGGAGCCTACTTGCTCCAGTCGAATTCCACCATTGGGATGCTCGATTAGACAACTCTTGGCGAGGTTGGGGATGAAGTCAGGTAAGGCTTCATAATTTGTTAGAACCTTCCAGATTTGCTCCACTGGGTGGGGGATTTGGACTTTAGCACTGATTTGCCGCTGTCGCTCTGCTATTTTCTCAATTTGAACTTCTACCTGAGCAGGCAAATCCCCTTCTAGGTTGGTGTCATCAGTGGAAGACTGCAAATTAGGGTTCTCTGTTGTGTTCTGTTTTTTAGTCACTTTCAGAATTATGGTTTGCTTTCGTCAGAAAATTGGGGCAGAGTCAAAGTGAAGCAAATTTCGCTCTGTTCAGAAACCGAAATTGGGAGACTTTCAACAGCGATCGCTCCATTCAGATGCTGCACTAAAGACTTGACTAAAGCAAGTCCCAAGCCAGTCCCTGGAGTCCAACGCCCTTTTCCACGACGGAATTTATCAAAGATGTAGGTCGCTTCTTCTTCAGAGATGGCACGTCCTGTATTCGTCACCTTTATGATAACTTGATCGATTTGTCGATCAACTTGGTGAGCAGCTTCAAGATGGACTATTGTATCAGGCTCTGAGTATTTACAGGCATTCGTTAGTAATTCTTGCAGGATGCGGTCAAAGCTCTCCAGTTCAGTTTGCAATTTGAGCGATTCCTCTGGCAAATCTACAGAAATATTTAATCCCTTTTCGCCAAGTTTTTTCTCAAAAGATGCTGCTATATCCTGAATTCTAGTATTTAAATTTATAGATTCTAATTGCGGGGCTTCGTGAGGCGACTCTAGCTTTTGGAGGGTCAACAAGTCATTAATCAAGTTGATTTCTTTTGAACATTCCTGCTCAAGAATATCTAGATATTTAGTCTGACGCTCTGGTGCTATTCCTGGCAAACGCAAGTTTTTTATTGACATCAGCATATTTGTCAAAGGGTAGCGTAGGCGATCGCTCATGTTACTCAAAAATTCATCTTTGAGTTCGTTGAGTTTCCGCAACTGCTCAACATATTGCCGTGTTCTTTCATTCAATTTTGCCTGGAGTTCCAGACTACTCTGGAGTTGCGCCGTCCGATCTTTTACCAAACTTTGGACTCCGCTCAATGTCGTTGACTGCATTATGGCGTTACTTACTTGAGCACAAACCATTTCTACAAGATTTAATTCTGCTGCTTGCCAACTGCGAGTGACAGCTTGCTGTAGCACCAAAAATCCTAAAATTATACCTTGACTTTCTAATGGCACTAACAGCACCGCCGGAAATTTCTCTACTGCCAATAATGGAGTAGCTGTTGAGGTATCATTTTGCTCTGTATAATCATCAAAGATTACTGGTTTTCCTGAGTCTAGGAAGGCACGCTGGCATAAACCACAATCTGAAATTAAGAACGACTGATTTAAGGTATCTGGTTTACTAACGCGGGAACTCTGGATTACCTTAGTCCATTCACCACTCACGGTAGCTTTTGCTTTCGGAATTTGTTTTTTAGCTTGAGTCCTATCTGTATATTTCAGTTGTATAAGCAAACCTCGATCTGCTTGTAGAGATTCAGCAGTCGAGGCGATAACTAATTGGAGCATTTGATTTAGCTCCAAGTTGCTACGACTCAATATAGTTAATTGCTTGATCAAGCTTTGATGCTGCTTGCTCTTTTGCAGGGACTGCTGTTGATGAGTAATTTGTTGAGCTTGTGCTACTCCAGAAAAAGCGATCGCGCAAGCCGACTCCACTTCTTTGAGCAATTGTTTTTCTGATTCACTCCATTCATAAGGTTGGAATTTAATCAGATTAATCACTCCATTATTATTGCCACCAAACCGAGTGGGAATTGCCAAAACCGCTTTTATCGGTAGTGGTAAATATTGACACCCAACTACTAGACTGTTCTGAATTATGGAAATGTCTTCAATAGTCAATGGTTGAGCAGCACATTGCAGCACTGGCGAGTGCATAAGCAGCTGTTCCATCGAAAACATTTCTTCTGGGTGGGGCAATCCTAGATACTCATCAGCACACCAATTAGTAGTAGTTGCTTCCTGGGATGTTTCATCCGCCACTGAAACCAAGCAGCAGCAATCTACTTGAAAAGCCACTCCTAGCAATTGGGCAATATCTTGCAGCATCAAAGCCGTAGCAGAGCTATTAGCAATGATTTGGTTAATCTTTTGTACCAACTCGCGGGCAGGTTCTTCCTGATGCTGCATCAGCTTGACTTGGTAAGGTTGTAGTCGATCTATGTCATCTATGTAATGTGGCGGCGATGATAAAGGCTTTTTCATTTTTGGCACGCCCTCGGATAATAACCCCATTGTTCTTGCACCCAACCTTTTGGCATATTCTTCACCGTTAGTTGTGTTGCTACACCCTGATAATTGACAAATTTTGTGTGAATACTTTCTCTCACCTGTTATAGCCCTTTTCTATCTCAGATGGCCAAATTTCCACTAGATCAAGCAAATTGCTACATTGGTACATAAGTAATAAAATACTTAAGATATCCTATAAATTTTTAAGTTAGCTTATTTTTAACTGCTCTATCTTGAAATAATTTATTAACTGTATCCTGTCTGTAAGTATACATAAACCGTAATTTCTCTGGAATTACAGCAAAATTCCCCTTTTGAGGGCGTAAAATTACGTAACTTGCTTTATAAAGCTTTATTACATTTCTTGAAAAAACTAGTAGGTTTAACAAGCTACTCTTTGATCTCCGTAACTCTCAGTAAAATATCAATAAAAGTAAAGGAGACACGAGGAGGTTGCTCTTGCAGTATAGGCTTCTCTTCTCTACAAGAGGCTGCACTAACGAGACACACTTGTAGTTCAGACCTACACTGATAGCGTAACTGTGGTAGCGAGTTCGTGAGCGTCTTGCTCTCAACCTGTGGCAGAAATTTGGAGTAGAGCTTAAATTTAAATAAATTCTTGCTGATCAGAGGTTGCGGCAGTTCTGGCTAAATTTTGAATGCAGCCTAGTTATTAGTAAAAATAACTAGGCTGCATTCGTCTGAATATAAAACTAAACCACATCTATTTTCAGAATTATATTTTTTAAAGTAGTAAGAGCATTTTGTACTCCCTGCTGGTAGTGGCGGGCTTTTCGGCCCGCCCTACTCCAGGTTTCAAAATGGACGAAGTTTATCCAGCCAAGCTCTCGACACTCAGAGGAACCATATCGCCATTCCTCGTTAGTCCTAACAACATCGGTTCTTGGGGTTGAATTAGTTGACCTGTAAGTACACAGCGTTCTTCTTGCTGAGCTGTGGCAGCTATGCTAGCTCGAATGTCGGATCGCGAAAATCGAGGCTTCCACTCACCTGATTTTTGCTGGACATAATTCCAAAGGATATCTCGGATCAGAGCTTGATATCCCTGATTCCCAGCTATTTCTTTGAGCTTATCTTTGAGTTCTCGCTCTAGGCGAATGCTGGTAACTTCCATATCGGTGGTTGGGGTGCGAGCGATCGTATGCATCAGTTTTTCTCCTTAAAGGTATAGACAGGATAGTAATACAAGTGTAGTATGTTTAAGGGAATGTTCAATAGGTGAAATTTTCTGTGAAATCAATCTACCCCATCTCTACTTCAATTTTGTGCGTTACCAATTGCCGAACCAATTGGGAATCAGCTGCTATGGAAGTGGAGTATTTATTTATGGGCGATGGTAGCCGAAATCATGGGCAAATCACAGAAGGTAATGATGATTATAAGTATGTAGCCATTAGTGCACTAATTGCAAAACCACAACTAGATCAAAAAAGCGGGGGGTACAGACAAAGGAATCCTGTACCGATATGAGACCAGAAAATTTTCCGGTCAATTCTAACCCCCGCTTCACCGAAAACTTGAAGCGGGGGTTTTTTTATAAGGAGTTAAGCTGTGACGATATCTTCCATGCGCGGCGCGAACGCAATGCAAGTGTTAGAGCAATCTGTGGTGGTGTTTTCTCAAAATTACTTGCCACTATGTCGGGTCAATATCAAGCGGGCGATTGTGCTGTTAGTAACCAATAAGGCGCAACCGCTGGGTTTTACCACAGAAAGCGGATGGCAAGTTCACTCACCCAGTTTGGTAATTGATGTGCCAAAACATATTCGTTTGACAATCACTTCTAATGAGCGGATGTGGAAAGTTCCGCCAGTGAATCGGCGGGAAGTATTGCGACGAGACCATCACAGTTGCCAATATTGCGGCAGCAGCAAACATCTAACGCTAGATCATGTGATGCCGCGTTCTAAAGGCGGTTCTCACACTTGGGATAACGTGGTCGCAGCTTGTGAAAGATGTAACTCCCGTAAAGGCGATCGCACCCTGTTTGAAGCTGGTATGCAACTGCGTACCAAACCAAAAGCGCCAATCCACCCCGCGATTTCTTTTGCTGAACAGTTTTGGATAGATATGCAAGCAAGCCTGGAATAACAGGAGAGCATAAGGAATGCTGAAATTAACTTACACTGAAAGCAGTTTTGATTTAGAATGTGTCACTCTGTCGCTAGAAGAATGGGTAGCGCAACGAGTGATTTTAGCCCTGCGAGTTGGGCAAGGTTTGTGCATTGAACCCACTACCGCTTCCTTTTTGCTTCCTGTTGATTTGCCAGGAGTAGAAGTACTTAGGGCTGAGGTAAAAAGAGATGACAGAGAAATCATTGCCCTCTGTGCGTGTGATGCCGAATATATGGAAGTCACCCTGCGGGGTTCTTGGCTATCAGTTAGTTCTAAGGATGCTGTCGGTGTGTTTGTCACCACTATGAGCGATCGCGCTGAGTTCTTTTTGCACAAACTTTGGCAGGAAGCTCAATTTTGTGCTTCTGTGATGAGCGAGTAAACGAAATAGTCGGGTGAGGAGAATTTCTCACCCTTTATTGCGCCATTTTTAGTAGTTCAGGAATTGTCATAAATCGGTAGCCTTGCTGTTTGAGTCCACTAATGATTTGTGGCAAAGCTTCTACAGTTCTGTGGCGATCGCCACCACCATCATGCATTAAAACAATGAAACCAGGTTTCGCGCCTTTGAGGACATTATTTACAAATGCCTGTGGTTTGGCGTGAGGATCGGTATCAGCGGAAGTTAGCGACCACATAATGACAGCATCTTTCTGGCTTTTGGCGTAAGCGGCTAGTCCGTTATTTAAAAAGCCTCCAGGAGGACGAAACAGAGAAGTTTTAACTCCTGTAGTTTTGTATATCAGCTCGGCTGTGCGATCAATTTCACTCTTGGCTGTGGCTTCATCCATTCGCCGATACCAATGATGCCAAGTATGGTTGCCAATGGCGTGTCCCTCGGCTACTTCACGCTTGGCTAAGTCTGGATTTGCTTGCAAAGCTTGTCCTACCCAAAAGAATGTTGCTTTAACATCATTTTGCTTTAAGATATCCAGCATTTCTAGGGTTGTCTTTGGCCAGGGCCCATCATCAATGCTGAGAGCTATAACCTTTTCGTTGTTGCTGGGTTGCACCTTATAAACTGTTTTTCCTTGAAATTTTGCTGGGACTGTAAAGGTAGGGTTTTCTACTTTGGCTGATGGTGGTAGCTGGGCATTAATTTGGCTTTTTGCTGGATCTTGAAGTGCAGTATGAATTTTGCTTAGTGGCTGGTTCAATCCCGATTGTGGGGAGATACCTGGAGCAATACTACAAGCTGTAATACTAAAGGCGATCGCGACAAAACTAATTATCTGTTGTCGCTTGAGGGAGTTGTTTGTCACGTCAGGCTTTTAAAGATTCACCCAATCATAAGCTGTAGTTTGACTTTTCAAGGAGTTTAGCAAGCTCAAATATAAGTGCAGAAGCTTTTATAGACAATATCAAAAAATTTTTCTGAAACCCCTTGACACCTCTTGTAGTATTTTGTAGTATAAATGTAGTAAGGCGAAAGACAAAGCTTCTCAAAAGTCAAAATTATGTTCTACATACAACTAAAGGACAGGCGCTGGCATAAACCAGAGTCTCCAGTCAACAAAGCTGCTTTTACTTGCAAACCATCGGCAGTAGAGGCAATAAACGAAAAAAGTTCTAAATTTGCACTCATCAAAACCACTGAATACATCCGTAATACACAACAGGCTTGCTACCTAGAGTTTCGGTTGTTTTCCTAACAGTTTCTAACAGTAAAAGCTAATTTTTCTGAACCTTGAAAACTAAATAAGAAATGGGCAAGTTCACCAAAATTCTGTACCTAAAAACTTAAAAGTTTAGGCACAGATTCAAAAAATCGGGGTGTAGCTCAATTGGCTAGAGCGTTCCGTTGTCTGCGGAAATGTTGCGGGTTCAAGTCCCGTCACCCTGGTTCTAGTCCTGTAGGCGAATAGTTTAAGCCGTCAGCCTACGGCAGTCGCTACAACGGATAGCGCAGCGTTAGCGAGTCATCGAGCGTCGGGAACGTCCGCAACACGCTGCCTCCTCAAGCTGAAGATTGACGAGTGCGAATCTCGTCGGGACTCCCAAATGGCTGAGTAGCCAAGTGGTCGAAGGCGTTGGTCTGCAAAACCGACATCGTGAGTTCAAATCTCACCTCAGCCTCTGGTGCCGCAGTGTAGCTTAATCAGCAAAGCCCCAGGTTCATACCCTAATATATGCGGGTGCAAATCCCGCCGCTGCCACCAAATGCAGGGATAGTGTAACGGTAACACCTCGTGACTCCAAATCCGATGTTCTAGGTTCAAATCCTAGTCCCTGTGTCAGACAATTTTAGATTAAAAAGTTTCATCCAAAATCTAAAATTCAGTCAATTATGCCCTCGTGGACTAATGGTTAAGTCAGTGTTCTTTCAAAGCACAGATGCGAGTTCAATTCTCGTCGAGGGAATGATTGTGGGTCGGTGGCCGAGTCTGGCTGAAGGCGACAGTCTGTAAAACTGTTCTTTTTTGCACGCAGGTACCCTTCGGGAAGCAAGCTACAAATCCTGCTCGACCCATTATGGAGAGGTGGCTGAGTGGCCCAAAGCGTCCTCCTGCTAAGAGGAAGCGGGTAGTTAATACCCGTCGCAGGTTCAAATCCTGTTCTCTCCGTTTTGAGAGTGTGGTGTAACTGGATAACATCTCAGTCTACGAAACTGAAGATTTGAGGGTTCGATTCCCTCCGCTCTCGTTACATAATCTCTTCTTTTATCCCTCGGTAGCTCAGTTGGTAGTTAGCGCCTGTTTGAAAAACAGGAGGTCGTCGGTTCGATTCCGACCTGGGGGGCTTCGTTGCCTCATAGCTCAATGGCAGAGCAAGCGGCTGTTAACCGCGCGGTTGTAGGTTCGAGTCCTACTGAGGCAGCCATTCATTGCCGGGTGGACGAATTGGGAAGTCGCATCGCTCTGAACGATGAGGTTGCAGGTTCAAACCCTGCCCTGGCAATAAAGCCCTGTGGTGTAATTGGCAACATAGCGCCCTTTGAAGGCGAAGATTCCAGGTTCGACCCCTGGTGGGGCTGCCAAAATTTGCTCTTGTAGCCCAACTGGAAGAGGCTGCCGTCTCAAAAACGGTAAGTTGTGGGTATCCTTCGGGAAGCCGCTTTGCGTCTACGATTCCCACCAAGAGTACCAAAATTTGCTCCTGTAGCCCAATTGGAAGAGGTGGCAGACTTAAAATCTGTTTAGTTGTGGGTTCGACTCCCACCAGGAGTACCAACGGGATGTAATTCAGCGGCGAGAAGCCATGCTTTGGGAGCATGGAGTCGCAGGTTCGAGTCCTGCCATCCCGATATGCCCCTGTGACGGAACTGGCATACGTGCTGGAATCAGAGTCCAGATTTTGCAGGTTCAAATCCTGTCAGGGGTATTGGTGAATATGCGGCGATAGAGCAACGGTGGCTCGTCAGGCTCATAACCTGAACATCAGCAGGTTCGACTCCTGCCCCCGTCACCAAAAATAGTGCTGGTGTAGCTCAATTGGCAGAGCAACTGACTTGTAATCAGTAGGTTGCAGGTTCAATTCCTGTTACCAGCTTGATGCGGATGTGATGTAACGGCAGCATGGGACGTTTCCACCGTCTTCGTGCGAGTTCAAATCTCGCCGTCCGCTCTGAAACTTGCGGGTGTGATGTAATCGGTAGCATTTGAGTGCGCCATACTCAGTGCGTGGGTACTCTTCGAGAACGCTGCGCGAACAAGTCCCTTCACTCGCTTGCATAGTCCTGTAGCTCAATTGGTAGAGTGTCTTCCTTACAAGAAGAATGTTGCGGGTTCAATTCCTGTCAGGACTACCAAATCTTGGGAGTGTAGCTCAATGGAATAGAGCGTCGAGCTTCTACCTCGAAAGTTGTGGGTTCAAGTCCTACCACTCCCGCCTAAACAAGTCAAAAGTTAAAAGTCAAAAGTCAAAAGAATGAATTTAATTATTTCTCTTTCTTTTTAGTTTTTACTTTGCTCTTTTTACTTATTTGATGGGGTCATAGCTCAATTGGCTAGAGCGCCTGCCTTGCAAGCAGGAGGTTATGGGTTCAAGTCCCATTGATTCCACTGATGGTGTCTGAAGCCAAAGTGGTCGAGGCGCTGGTTTGTGGAACCAGTCATAGCGGGTTCAAGTCCCGTCAGACACCCCTGAATGGAAGATGCCGCTGAATGGACGGCAACTGGTCTTGAAAACCAGGGTATGGGTAACTGTAGGGGTACCCTACGGGAAGCAAGCTACGATTCCTCCATCTTCCACTTATCCACCTGAAGCCGAAAAGCGAGGCACTGTGCTGATAACACAGAAATAGGAGGGGCAGTACCTTCCAGGTGGATTTATATCTAAGTTTGGTGTTACAAGATTTGCGATGTAATACGATCGCACTTGCTCATTTCTTTTTCAAATTAACTAGGGTGGTTGGCATACCGGCTGTGCAGCGGGCTTTTAACCCGCAGAAATAGGTTCGACCCCTATACCACCCACTAAACAATTCAAAATTCAAAATGACGCTCGCGGACTCGCTAACGCTGCGCTAACAAAATTCAAAATTAAGAAATGAAATCTTAGTTAGCCTTTTGGCAATTGCTAATATGCAACTTGAATGCAGGTTGGGTTATGAATAGCAACTAGCGATCGCTAGTTGAGCATGTTGCAATAATATATCTTTATCCAAAGCATGTACGGGATATTGCGGTGTTACTGCCAGTAGTTTCTCAATTCTTTCTCTAGCTGCTTCTACCACTGCTTCATCTAAGCTACCGTTACTGAGCGAATCAGCAAAATCTTCAGCAATCCGATAAGTTCTTTCAATAGATGATGAATTAATATTACGCGAGACAATAAACAGATCGCAGCCTGCATTAAATGACCGCGCGACAGTACCAGCTTTCATAAACATATCTGAGATCGCTTTCATATCCAAATCATCAGATACAACCACTCCCTCAAAGCCAAGTTCCTCTCTAAGTATGGTTTTGAGGATAGCCTGGGAAAGCGTTGCTGGCACATCAGGATCTATCTTGGGAAATAAGATATGGACAGTCATAATCAAAGGAATCTGTACTTCGATTAAAGCTTTGAAGGGTATAAGTTCTCGAAGTTGCAGGTCTTCTAGAGTTAAATTCAGTATTGGTAGCTCAATATGAGAATCCTTGCCGGTGTCTCCATGTCCGGGGAAGTGTTTAGCGCATCCCAAAATTCCTGAATCTCGAAGTCCAAGGTAGTAGTCACGCGCACCTTGAGTAGCAGTTTCGGGAGTGCTACCAAAGGCGCGAGGCCCAATCACAGGATTGTTGGGATGGGAAAAAATATCGGCTACTGGTGCCCAAGATAAATTGATTCCCAATGATTTTAGTTCTACCGCTGTGGCTTTTGCTACTTCATAAGCGTGCGATCGCAGCAACAACCCATGAGGAAACCGGGTAATTGGTAGCGGTGTACGAATTACACGACCTCCTTCATGATCAAGAGTGATGAACATGGAATCACGTTCAGTGTATTCTCGTATCTGCCTGTTTAAATCCTTGAAGCTTTCCAGCCAAACCTGATATGGAGTGCCATCCAAAAAGTTCTTAGCAAAAAATATCACCCCAATCGGTTTTAATTCATTGAGTGCGCGTTTATCGTCATCGCTTAATGTCGTGCTGGAAATACCTAGAATCAGGTGATGTCCAAAGCGCCTTAGCTCCTGCGATACACTCATAATCTTTTACCTATAAGTTGTGAGGTAAACAACTGGGTTGTTCAACCTAGAGGACATAAACATTTATCCTACACCCTTATAGGGAGAGGAAAGTTTTCAAAGTAGTCCTTAAGTAATACTCTAGATATTTTTTCATACTAAATGCACAAATTAGCAAAGAAATCAACTACTTTAAGATCACTTTTGAAATTAGCTATTTTCAGTCAAAGGAAATACTTTTGTTTCCCGAAATCACTTGCATGTAAATATATATAAAGTGCACGCCGCAAGCTATTGCCAATAATGGTGATGGCAATTTATTTGGGCAGGTGCGCGTAGGTAAAATTCCCTTTGGCAAAAGTTTTTTGGGGAAGCGATCGCACAATAGCTGCCAAATGTAACGGATTGCAACGTATAATGAGAACGATAAAACGGTTAAGAAATATTGAAGAGCAGTAGGGTTACATGCGAGTAGCGATCGCGGGAGCGGGACTAGCAGGACTTTCCTGCGCGAAATATCTTACAGACGCAGGTCACACACCCATTGTCTTGGAACGTCAAGACGTTCTAGGCGGTAAAGTGGCTGCGTGGAAAGATGCTGATGGAGACTGGTACGAAACAGGTCTGCACATCTTTTTTGGCGCATATCCTAATATGTTGCAGTTATTCAAAGAGCTGGACATTGAAGATCGATTGCAGTGGAAAGAACACACAATGATCTTCAACCAGCCGGATGCACCAGGTACTTACAGTCGCTTTGATTTCCCAGATTTGCCAGCACCGATTAATGGTATAGTGGCAATTCTGCGAAACAACGACATGCTGACATGGCCAGAAAAAATCCGCTTTGGCATCGGATTATTGCCGGCCATGATTCAGGGGCAAAAGTACGTTGAAGAAATGGACAAATACTCCTGGACAGATTGGTTGCGTAAACACAACATTCCAGAACGGGTCAATAAAGAAGTTTTTATTGCCATGGCGAAGTCGCTGAACTTCATTGGCCCAGATGAAATTTCGGCAACCATTCTTTTAACTGCCCTCAATCGTTTCCTCCAGGAAAAAAAAGGCTCGAAAATGGCCTTTCTGGATGGTTCGCCAACAGAACGATTGTGTCAGCCCCTAGTGGATTACATCACCGAACGCGGTGGAAAAGTCCGCTTGAATGCCCCTTTAAAAGAGATTTTGCTAAACGCCGATGGTAGCGTCAAAGGATACTTGATTCGGGGGTTGAATGGAGAGGAAGATGAAGTTGTCACGGCGGATTTGTATGTATCTGCCATGCCGGTTGACCCTCTAAAGGTGATTTTGCCAGCACCTTGGAAGCAAATGGAGTTTTTCCAAAAGCTAGAAGGTTTGGAAGGCGTGCCTGTGATTAACCTGCATTTGTGGTTTGATCGTAAACTTACACAAATTGATCACTTGCTATTCTCGCGATCGCCCCTCCTAAGCGTTTATGCTGATATGAGCAATACCTGCCGTGAATACGCCAACCCCGACCGCTCGATGCTGGAATTAGTTCTAGCCCCGGCAAAAGATTGGATTGCCAAATCCGATGAGGAGATTGTGGCTGCAACTATTGCCGAGTTAGAAAAACTCTTCCCCGACCACTTTGGGGGAGACAATCCAGCAACATTGCTGAAATCTCATGTGGTGAAAACGCCCCGTTCAGTTTACAAAGCGACCCCTGGTCGTCAACAGTATCGTCCCTCGCAAACAACCCCCATTAGTAACTTCTATCTCAGCGGGGATTACACCATGCAACGCTACTTAGCAAGTATGGAAGGTGCCGTACTTTCTGGTAAGCTGACAGCGCAGGCGATTTCTGAGGCCCTCCCGGTAGCAAATTCCTCAAACCTGCAAACGCTCACCCGACCGCCCGCAACGAATGCTGCAACTGCCTGATTCCCCCCCGCGCATGAAAACGCTGGTCTCTGTAGACGAGTCATACAAACTTTGTCGGCATCTCACAGCAAAGTATGCCAAGACTTTTTACCTGGGTACTTTGCTTATGAGTCCGGTAAAACGTCAATCTATTTGGTCAATTTACGCTTGGTGTCGCCGTACAGATGAATTGGTGGATGGCCCTGCATCTGCTATTACCACGCCAGAAACCCTAGACCTATGGGAACAGCAGCTGGAATCGATTTTTGCGGGACGCCCATTAGAAAATTACGATGTAGCTTTAGTTGATACTCTCCAGCGCTTTCCGATGGACATTCAACCATTTCGGGATATGATTGCCGGTCAGCGCATGGACTTATATCGCAGTCGTTATGAAACCTTTGAGGAGTTATACCTCTACTGTTACCGTGTTGCTGGTACTGTCGGCTTAATGTCAACATCAGTTATGGGTGTGGATAACACCATATATGCAGCACCGTGGCAGCAAAATATCCAACCTTATGTTCCCACAGAAGAAGCGATCGCTCTCGGAATTGCCAATCAACTCACCAACATCCTGCGGGATGTGGGAGAAGATGCCAAACGGGGGCGGATCTACATTCCCCTTGAGGACTTGGCAAAATTCAACTATACCGAGCAAGACTTCTTCAAAGGCGTGGTAGATGAGCGTTGGCGGGCATTGATGCGCTTTCAAATTGACCGCGCCCGCCAATTTTACACCACATCCGACCGGGGAATTACTTATTTAGCATCCGATGCCCGTTGGCCTGTGTGGGCAGCATCAATGCTGTACGGTCAAATTTTGGAGGTGATTGAACGCAACGATTACGATGTCTTCGGTCAGCGGGCTTTCGTTCCCCAGTGGAAAAAGTTACGCACCTTGCCCATAGCTTGGATGCGATCGCAAGTTCTTTAAATAATTAGTCATTTGTCCCTAGTCCTTAGTCTTCAGTGTTTCATGAATAACTAATGACAAATGACAAATTACTATTGACTCTTCCCCACAAACCTGCTAACATTGATATTCGTGAGTCAGGAGAGGTGGCTGAGTGGTCGAAAGCGGCAGATTGCTAATCTGTTGTACGGCAGGCAACTCCGTACCGAGGGTTCGAATCCCTCCCTCTCCGTTTTCCAGGTTTTGATACACGGAGGATATTCTGTGTAGAAAAACAAATATTAATGCCAGTTAATGCCGAGTAAATACTCCTACTCCCAAAGATGGATGATATGATTTATCCTTTGAAGTCTTGATAAGATCCAGCTAAGTTATAAATCTAGTTTGGATCTTATTTTTAGGCTCCTAAGTATTTTGAGGAGTGAGAGTGATTTATGAAAAAAATTAGAACCGCCTTAGCCTTCAGTATAGCTACCTTAGCAACTGGATTTTTAGTTGGGGCTTGTGGTGATAATAGTACTCCCAACGGTGCAGCTAACAACGGAAGTATTTCTACCCCAGCGGCAAACTCAACTACTACAAGCAGTGCTAAAGGACTAAAAATTGGTTCACTGCTACCAACAACAGGCGACTTGGCTTCTGTAGGACAGCAGATGCTAGGTTCCGTTCCTTTACTTGTTGATACGGTCAACGCTTGCGGTGGAGTGAATGGCGAATCTGTTACTTTGGTGCAAGTAGACGACCAAACCGACCCGAAAGCTGGAGCCGCCGGTATGACCAAACTAGCAACTTTAGATAAAGTTGCAGGTGTTGTTGGTTCCTTTGCCAGTAGCGTTTCTAGTGCAGCAGTCTCCATTGCCACACCAAATAAAGTAATGCTGGTTTCTCCTGGTAGTACCAGTCCTGTATTTACCGAAAAGGCTCAAAAAGGCGACTATAAAGGCTTTTGGGCACGTACAGCCCCCCCCGATACATACCAAGCACTAGCTTTAGCCCAACTTGCCAGAAAAAAAGGTTTCAAGCGAGTTTCTACAGTCGTGATTAATAATGACTATGGCGTAGGGTTTGAAAAAGCATTCGTGCAAACTTTTGAAAAATTGGGTGGAACTATAGTTAATAAAGATAAGCCTGTCCGCTACGATCCAAAAGCCCAAACATTTGATACAGAAGCGGCTGCTGCTTTTGCTGGTAAGCCAGATGCAGTCTTGGCTGTACTCTATGCAGAAACTGGTAGTCTGTTCCTGAAAGCCGCCTATCAACAAGGTGTGGCAAAGGGAGTACAGATTCTGTTGACAGATGGGGTAAAATCACCGACTTTTCCCGAACAAGTTGGCAAAGGCGGTGATGGTAAATATATTTTAACAGGAGCGATCGGTACAGTACCGGGTTCCGATGGGAAAGCATTAGAAGCTTTCAACAAGCTGTGGAAAGATAAAAAGGGTGGTGCGCCAGGGGAATACGCTCCTCAAGCTTGGGATGCAGCTGCTTTATTGACATTGGCGGCGCAAGCTGCTGAGGAAAATACAGGCGTTGGTATAGCCAGCAAAATTCGGGAAGTTGCTGATGGGCCTGGCCCAGAAGTTACTGATGTCTGCGAGGGGCTGAAGTTACTTAAAGATGGTAAAAAAATTAACTACCAAGGAGCCAGCGGCAACGTAGATGTCGATGCTAACGGCGATGTCGTTGGTGTATACGATGTTTGGACAGTAGGAGACGATGGCACAATCAAGGTGATTGACAAAGTTACTCCTAAATAAAAACTAAGGAGTTATGAGTTATAAATTTAATCTTAATAACTCCTAACTCCTAATTCTTAAAGCCCGCTGAAGTTGTAACCAACTCCTAACAACAAGCCTACATCAGTTTCATCAAAAAATCCGGCATTTATAGCAGCTGTTGCCGTAAATTGAGAAGTTAAAGGCACATCAATGCCAGCAGATGCCAAAAAGGCAAATTGCGAATCATCACCAGTTTTATAAGCTGCACCCACTCCGACGTAAGGTGCGATCGCTAATGGTTCGCTAAAAGCATCTGCTGATTTGAAGGTAAAATCATAGGTGATCGGAAGTAAAATTGTGGTGTTATCCCCAAATACGGCTGAGGGTCGCACTGATATAGAATTTGTCAGTCCGATTTTGCTAACTACTGCAAAGTTACCATCGCCCAAAGACGTGTCACCACCACTCAAACCAATGTTAGCAGCGATCCCAAGATAGCTACTACCACCACTTGTAGTTCTACCTAAATCAATATTCGATTGCGCCACTTTGGTAGCAGATGGTTGAGCAGTAGCTTGAGAAGTTGGTTGTACAACAAATTCAGAGGTAAGCGTCGCAGATGAAGTCGCCACTGTGCCTGGAACGGGTGTCGGTGTTACACTGGCGTTTTCTTGTATCACAGTGTTGGGCAACTGCTCTACCTTAGTTAAATTTGTGACTGTAAAAGTCTTAGTTATTTCTGTAGAGAGATTTTGGCTTTCAGTGTCTATTTCTGGATTAAACTCGTTGGGAGACGCTACGGTTGCGGAAGGTTCAGTTAATGGCTGACTACTTACCTTGTCTACTGTCTGGGCGCTTGCAGATAAACCGCTACTCAGGAATGCAAGAGCAGCTAAACTTGGCAACCAAAAAACACCTTTATGAAGAAAAATAGTATTCACATTCACTCCTAAAACAATGTTGCCACGAAAGATAAAGGTTTTTGTTGATTTAGTCAACAAGTTCGGGCAATACTCAAAATTTAGCATCAAAAAATCGGTTTGACATCAAGCACTTTACTTGATTTCTCTAGTTAATATTTACTAGCAAAAAACTAAATACTATGGCAATCTTAAATTATTCGTGAGAAACAAGACCCCCGACAACTTTTACGACATTGGGAATCTGTGGGTTGCAATTTTCACAAGTTAAATAGAATTGCTAGATATTTATTTTGAATATCCTGAATTTGACAGATGACAAATAGTCTTTTTGCTTAAAACTAAGATAGTGTTTGTTAAGGAGGCGATCGCAATTGCGACCTCTCCGATGAAGGGAAGAAGTTTTTTAGCATAACTGCCTTGCCGCCAAAGGTAGCTAGATTGTGAAGTGATATTACAAAGCTTGCAAAAATATTTAGAAATTGCCTACAAGGCAAACATAGTTCTAACGTAGAACCTATTAGGAGAGACTTGAGGCAAATGTGATGAGCGACAATAATATTCAAAAGTATCGGTTTGTCTGTACCCTGACTTTCGGTGATATCTACGGTCAAATAATTGTTTGGTTGATTACAATTACCCTAAGTTTGGCATCAGCTTTGGCGCTGATGGGTGCCAAGCGGCCCGTGTACGCTTTAGCAACAGCAGGTCTTGTCGTTCTGCTATCGCTACCTTTCTTGTTGTTTGCGTTTGTCACTACCTTGTTAAATCATATTGAAGTCAGTCCTGTAGGGCCGGGAACCAAAATGGAACCTATACCAGGTAATGTGTCTCAGCAACAACCTGTACAAGCAACTAGCTAAAGAGTTAGGAGTTATGAGTTATGAGTTATAAGTCACTCTATCTGTGCCATAACTCTTTGTTTTTAACTTTTCACTCCTAATTTCAAAATTTTTTATAACGTCCCTGTCTATAAGCAGGGATTTTTTTGTAGAGATGCGACTGTTACAACGCACTAGCTGATTAATCACGTCTCTACAATAGAACAGCAGTGGTTTGCAATCAGGGGGCTAATTATGCTGGAACACGATGTGATTATTGTCGGGGGTGGATTGGCGGGATGTCGCGCTGCTGTAGAAATTGCCCGCACTGACCCTAGTTTAAATATTGCTGTGGTTGCCAAAACCCATCCAATTCGTTCTCACTCGGTTGCAGCTCAAGGTGGTATGGCTGCATCGCTGAAAAATGTTGATTCTGAAGATAGTTGGGAAGCACACGCTTTTGATACTGTCAAGGGTTCTGACTACTTGGCAGACCAAGATGCTGTAGCAATTCTCGCCCAAGAAGCGCCAGATGTGGTAATTGACTTGGAACATCTCGGCGTTTTGTTCTCTCGCTTACCCGATGGGCGCATTGCCCAAAGGGCTTTTGGCGGACATTCTCACAACCGCACTTGCTACGCTGCTGACAAAACAGGTCATGCGATTTTGCACGAATTGGTTAACAATTTGCGGCGTTATGGGGTGCAAGTTTACGAAGAGTGGTACGTAATGCGTCTTATTTTAGAAGAAAATGAGGCAAAGGGTGTGGTCATGTTCCATCTTTTGGATGGACATATAGAGGTGGTGCGGGCTAAGGCGGTGATGTTTGCCACAGGGGGCTATGGTCGCGTTTATAATACCACCTCTAATGATTACGCTTCTTCAGGTGATGGTTTAGCAATGACTGCGATCGCAGGTTTACCCCTTGAAGATATGGAATTTGTCCAGTTTCATCCTACTGGTTTATATCCGGTAGGGGTGCTGATTTCGGAAGCGGTACGGGGAGAAGGGGCGTATCTGATTAATAGTGAAGGCGATCGCTTCATGGCGAATTATGCACCCAGTCGCATGGAACTAGCTCCTCGTGATATTACCTCACGAGCGATCGCTTACGAAATTCGCGCCGGACGTGGTATTCATCTCAATGGAAGTGCTGGCGGCCCTTTTGTCTATCTGGATTTACGCCATTTAGGCAAAGAAAAAATTATGAGTCGTGTTCCCTTCTGTTGGGAAGAAGCCCATCGTTTAGTAGGTGTTGACGCAGTAACTCAACCAATGCCAGTCCGTCCGACAATTCACTATTGTATGGGTGGTATACCAGTGAACACCGATGGTCAAGTTCGTAGTAGTGGCGATGGTTTAGTTGATGCTTTCTTTGCTGCGGGTGAAACATCTTGTGTTTCCGTACATGGTGCAAATCGTTTGGGGAGTAATTCACTATTGGAATGTGTAGTTTATGGCAAGAGAACTGGGGCTGCGATCGCCAAATTTGTGCAAAAACGTAAGTTACCCTCTGTAGATGAGCAACGGTATGTAACAGAAGCCCAGCAACAAATTCAAGCTTTGCTAGAACAACCAGGACAGTACCGTATTAACCAAGTCCGTGAAGCTTTTCAGGATTGTATGACTGAGTACTGCGGTGTTTTCCGCACTCAGGCATTAATGACTGAAGGTTTAAAGAAACTAGAAGAAATACAACAAAAATATCCTCAAATTTATTTAGATGACAAAGGTAGTTGTTGGAATACAGAACTCGTAGAAGCCTTAGAGTTGCGAAGTTTAATGGTAGTGGGACAAACTATTTTGGCATCAGCTCTGAATCGCCAAGAAAGTCGTGGCGCTCATTTCCGCGAAGACTATTCCCAGCGAGATGATACGAACTTTCTCAAACACACAATGGCTTACTATTCACCAGCCGGAATTGATATTCAATATCGATCGGTGGCGATTACCATGTTTGAGCCAAAAGAGCGGAAGTATTAGCCAAAGGTAAATTTATATGAGAAATCGAGGGGACTGCAAAAATTTTGTCCACCTCGATTAAGAATATGAAATGATTAAGTTATCAATCAGAACCTAATTGTTTTTGAATCACAGCTATTATCTTTTCTTCCCAAGCCGGATCGTTTAATTTTATTGCAGCATCACGATGACGAGATTTTCGTCTATCCATATAAGCATAAAAGGCTTCCTTATCATCCTTGTGTGTAATAAAGTAACTCTTTAGCTCTTGGTCGCTCATTGCTGCATAGTTTACCTTATTCATAGTTCTACACTACATTCATGGTTCTATACTACATTCATGGTTCTATACTACCATCTGGCGTAATTTCTAGCTCTATTCCTTCATTTTGACCAGCTAATATAAATATATTGAGCGATCGTTCATCTAATCGCACGATGTGAATTGGCTGAAACATTACATTTGTAAGTTGATGGCAAAGTCTATATAAGGATTGTAGCTGTTCAACTCTTGGTTGTAGCTCGTCCATAAATTTTCTCTTTATAAATCTATATGTAACAAACTTAATAATATAAACTCATCCAGCGATGCTCTCATAGTTGTGATTCTCACATCCTATTTAGCATTCCAAATGAACTTCCCCTTCTCACCGGGTCAATATGGGAATTGGAAATTTGTTCTATGATGCAGAACCTCAACCAAATGACCAATACTGAATTAAAGCAGTATATTTCAAAACATAGAAATGAAGAAGAAGCGTTTCGGGCTGCATTGCAAGTTTTGATGAGTCGTTGTGACTGTGCTACACAACACCCTTATCCTTTCGATCTTGACAATCCTGAGAAAGAGGTAGAAGCCCTTTTAAAAGAGAAAATCAATCGAGCTAAGTGATTTCTATGGTTTATAGTTTAAATTGAGGCTTAGTACAGCTTTACATAAGTTCATAGCGAATTGACAGAGGAAAACTTTTGAGGCTAGGGTGAGCAACAGGAGTTGTCCTCAAGCATCCAAGATATGACTGGTCAGCAAAAAACCTACAGGATTCTACGATCGCACCTACAAAATGTAGGATTTAGCAGTAAGTGCGAAGATATTTTCTGTATGCCGTAAAATTCTTACTATAAAAACAAGATTTTTATTTAAAATATGAGCGATTTACAAACTTGGTATATTGTCAAGCGTTCTGGTGGAAACTGCGAAATTATCCCCAGTGACCAAGTTGGCGACAATAATTTAGAAATTCTAGAACAGTGGGGACCTTTTACGCAAGAAGAAGCGATCGCTCGACGTGTCGGACTTATTAGGGCTGGGAAGTGCCAACCAGTTTAAGCTAGGAGTTAGGTAGTTGACAGTGACGCTCTTTATTCCTAACTCCTTACGATTCACTCTTAACTTTATTCCTAACTCTTCATTTTTCTGCTGTAGGTGTTCCCTTAACAGCAATTTTTTTACCTATTACTTCCACCGCTTTAGCAAATTGAGGGTCTGCTAAAGTAGCTAATTTGTCACGTTCATGGAGCCACAAATCCTCCATCTGCTTTTTGGTCAAATCCACCTTCACATCTGGTGAAATGCCTTTGTGATTAATATCTGTACCATTGGGGGTATAGTAATGAGCAATTGTCACCGCCAATCCTGAACCATCTTCCAGGGGACGCACCGATTGCACTAGTCCCTTACCAAAGGTTTGAGTCCCGACCAAAGTAGCACGTTTATTATCCTGCAAAGCCCCTGAAAGGATTTCACTGGCACTAGCTGAACCTTTATCTACCAGCACCACCAATGGTTTATTAGTCAAGGCTCGTCCGTTTGCTTTTTCGTTTTCTGCCTCTCCTTGGCGTTCAACAGTGGAGACAATCTTACCTTTATCTATCCACATCCGGGCAATATCCACGCTGGAGAAAAGTAAGCCGCCTGGATTACCACGCAGATCGAGAATATATCCAGCTACCTTTTTGTTTTCTAAATTTTTGATGGCAGTTTGCATTTCTTTACCAGCATTGGCGCTGAACTGGTTCAAGCGAATGTAACCAAGATTGCCTGCTGGGGTTTTCTTTTCAGAAAACTTAACTGGATGGATTTCAATTCGCGCCCGTGTAATGTCAAATTGTTTTATCTGCTTGTCGCGCTGAATAGTCAAGTTGACTTTCGATCCTGCCTCACCCCTAATTAAGGATACTGCCTGATTGGTATCCATCCCCTTGGTATCTTTGCCGTTAATTTTGAGGATGATATCTTTTGCCAAAACACCAGCTTTAAAAGCTGGTGTATCCTCGATTGGCGCAATTACAACCAATTGCTTGGTTTTTTCATCCTGACCAATCGTGATCCCAATCCCTGTCAATTCTCCAGAGGTATCCACTTGCATATTCTTGAATTCCTCTGGATCCATAAACCTGGTGTAGGGATCTTCTAGCTTTTTCAGCATTTCCCGAATGGACTTATACGCATCCTGCGGATTACTGTAGGACTTGCTCAAGTATTCCTTACGAACAGCTTGCCAATCTACCTGATTAAAAGTACCGTCTACATATTGGCGCTGAACAATTTGCCAAACTTCATCTACTAATTCTTTGGGACTTGCTTTAAATAAAGCCTGACCTTGTGAGTGAATGCCAAGGCTAATAGCACCGAGCGTGGAGAGTGTTACTGCCGTAGCACCCAAAACAAGCCTACTTTTTGTAATCACCATAATGACAGCTGCATCAGAGGGAAAATTTATAGTCAGTAAGCTCAATCTAACACAGGCTACCACTTACAGACCAAGTATGTATTCTTAATTTGAACAAAATACTTGACATTCAGGCGATTTTGGTAGCTAAAAAATACAAAGTTTTTGGGAATGGGGCATTGGGCATGGGACAGAAGAGGCAGAGGGGCAGGGGGAAGGGTGCAGAGGAGAGGAATTTTCCCCCTGCTCCCTGCTCCCTCATCTCCCTCATCTCCCCACTGCTTCCTCTGCCCCTCTGCTCCCTTTAAGGTTCTACCCAGCGTTCATCTGCTTTAATGAGGCTAATTAATTCCTCTACACCTTTATCTTCTGGGACTTTTTTAATTTCTTCTCGACCACGATACAAAGAAATATAACCAGGTGTTTTACCAACATAACCATAGTCGGCATCTGCCATTTCTCCGGGGCCGTTGACAATACAACCCATAACTGCTATATCAAGCCCAGTCAAGTGTTTAGTAGCTTCCCGGACTTTGTGCAGCACTTCCTCTAGATTAAACAAAGTGCGTCCACAGGAAGGACAAGCGACGTATTCCACCATCGTTTTTCGTAATCCCAAAGCTTGGAGAATGCTGTAGCAGACAGGGATTTCTTTTTCTGGTGCTTCTGTAAGTGAGACGCGTATTGTATCACCAATGCCATCAGCAAGTAAGGTAGCAATACCTGCTGTAGATTTAATTCGCCCGTATTCGCCATCACCGGCTTCCGTAACGCCTAAATGTAACGGGTAATCCATACCCAGTTCATCCATGCGCTTGGCAATGAGGCGATAGGCGGCTACCATCACCGGGACTCGTGAGGCTTTCATGGAAATTACCAGGTTGTGGAAATCCAAAGATTCACAAATGCGAATGAATTCTATGGCAGATTCCACCATTCCTTCAGGGGTGTCACCGTAAGTAAATAGCATCCTCTCTGCGAGAGAACCGTGATTTACGCCAATTCGCATCGATTTCCCTTGATCGCGCAAAGAAACTACTAGAGGTTCTAAGGTTTCGCGTATTTTATCGCCAATTTCGTCAAATTCAGTTTTAGTATACTCAGTTCGATTGATGTTTGGTTTTTCAAACACATACAAGCCCGGATTAATCCGTACTTTCTCTATATGCTTGGCGACTTCCACGGCGATTTTCAGCCCATTATGATGGACATCAGCCACAACTGGCACGTCTTGGTAAGTTTTTATTAATTTTTGTTTAATTTCCCCTAAAGCTTTAGCATGAGCCATACTCGGCACTGTGACGCGGACAATTTCGCAGCCTATTTCGTGCAGACGACGAATAGCAGCTACGGAACCATCAATATCAAGAGTGTCTTCGTTAATCATTGACTGCACCACAACGGGGTAGCCACCGCCAATGGTGACATTTCCCACCTTTACAGGACGGGTTTTACGCCGCTTGATAGTTGTATCAAAGGTGGCTTGAGGTGATGTGATGCTTGAGGTGTTTACTGCGGGCAGAGTTTGCATAACCTGATTAGGTAAATTTGCTGTAGCTAAAATATCAGATTTAATAAATCTCTGTTTCCCAGATTGCCACAGCTAGTGCCTCTTTTGGACGATTCGCGTAGAAAAAAATGGAGAAAGTAACAATCCTCTAGTCTTTAGGGAACCCTAGTAAATGAAAAATCTATTTAAAAAGCAGGAATATGGGATTTATCGAAGCAATTTTCGGTGCTGGAGCTATTGTCATGAAGGCAATCCGAACTGTTAATCAAGTAACCAAAAACTATATTGCTAGAGTTGTTAATGAGATTTCGCAAGAGAGAGCCAAAGAAAACCAGGCTACGCCTATTCCAACACCTATTACTGTAAATATTCAAATTGACATCAAGAATATTAACCTTGAGGAAACGGAACTTGAGAAAAAGCGGGCGCGTGATGGACTGCTAAAGCGAACTGAGCTAGAGAAACTCCAAGAGTTAAAAAAACAACGTGAGGATAAGTTTGAGCAGTGGCAAAAGGCCAAAACTCAAGAAGTCGTAGTCGAACAAGTAAAAAACCCTGATAGATATGAAACATCATTCTTGAACAATGATGAAGTTCACATACTTCAGTTTCACATGGGGCAAGTTGTTCTTGAAAAGCAATGTGGGTGTGGCAGACCAATGTTTTTACAACATAAAAATCGACCTGACAGCAGTTTATTGATGTTAAATGACTTTTTCTGGTCGTGTATTGGCTATTACAATCATGCAAATACTCAATGTAGAGGTACACAGAATTTTTCTACGCAGGATATTGGTTTAATGCATAAAGCAAATGTCTTTGAACTTAAGTTATCAAATGCCGAACTAAGTCAGAGTTTTACACCTAAAAATATCCAAATTACAGTGGTTGATCGTGTTAGACAGCATTTGAAGGTAGAAAATAGCGATGTATTATGCCCGATACATCATGTACCTATGGTCTTACGTGAAAAACGCAATCACTCAGATGTTGTTATAGATATGTTTTACCTGCAATGTCCGCATTTTGGATGTCAACAGCTTGTTAAATTGAAGTCAGCCGCACAAATTGCTGCATTTTTACACAGTAAAGAAGGAAGGGGAATTTTGTAGTAAAAACTTTGTCAAGTATTATATTTAACTGAATCAAGCCTAGTAATTATCAATACAAGTGCAGAATTATATGAACACCCAAATAACACCCCAACTACTAATTCCCCCACACTTTAACCCTGAAGAAGTGGGCAAAGTCTGGCGCGTACCTTACGAAGAACGTGCCGCTGAAGCTGAAATCTGGGCGAAGCAACACGATATCAAACCTGCATCTTTAGATAAAACCCGTATTTGCCTACTGTTAATTGATGTCCAAAACACCTTCTGTATTCCTGGATTTGAATTATTTGTAGGTGGAAAATCCGGGAATGCAGCGGTGGATGATAATCTCAGATTATGTGAGTTTATTTATCAAAACTTGGGAATAATCACGAAAATTGTACCAACTCTAGATACTCACACTGCAACGCAAATTTTCCATCCAATCTTTTGGGTGAACGCTGCCGGAGAACATCCCACTCCAGCAGCAACTAGCATCACACCCGCAGATATTGAGCAAGGTATCTGGAAAGTTAACCCAGCAGTTGCTAACAGTGTTACTAATGGGGATTATGAATTATTAGAAAAACACGCTTACCATTATCTTAAAAAACTCAGTCAAGACGGTAAATATCCCCTTACTGTTTGGCCTTATCATTCTATGTTAGGTGGTATTGGTCATGCTTTAGTTTCATCGGTAGAAGAAGCAATATTTTTCCACGGCATTGCGCGTCAGAGTCAAACGCAATTTGAAATTAAAGGCGAAAATCCTTTAACAGAAAACTATTCCATCTTACGTCCAGAAGTGTTAGAAGACTTTGAAAAACGTCCGCTTGCCCAAAAGAACACACGGCTGATTAAACAACTTTTAGAATATGATGCAGTAATTATTGGTGGTCAAGCTAAAAGTCACTGTGTCGCCTGGACAATTGACAATTTATTAACAGAAATTAAACAAATAGATGCTACCCTGACCAAAAAAATCTATTTGCTAGAAGATTGCACTTCCCCCGTTGTTGTCCCCGGTGTTGTGGACTACACAGAACAGGCAGATGCAGCATTTACAAGGTTTGCAGAGGCAGGAATGCACATCGTAAAATCTAGCGAATCCATAGCATTTTTTTAACGCAAAGGATTGCAAAGGTTCCGCAGAGGAACACAGAGATTTCCTCCGCGATCCTTTGCGTTTCCCTTTGCGTCCCTCTGCGTTTAAAAACATACTCATTTCTTCAAATAACCCTTAGGATCTTGCGCTACCCAACCCAGAGATGAGCTAGAACGCACTTCAAAATGGAGATGCGGTTGAGTAGATGTTGGTTTTCCACTAGTACCTACCGTTCCTAGTAAATCTCCTTTTTTCACTTGTTGACCGACAGTAACCTTGATACTGTCAAGTTGGGCGTAGCGGCTTTGAAGTCCGCCACTGTGGTTAATAATGACCAAGTTGCCATAAGAACCTTGATCGCTAGCAAAGGCTACAGTTCCAGGTGCGATCGCTATCACATTAGTACCAACCGATGATAATAAGTCAACACCACTGTGGAAGAAAACTTCACCTGTTGCAGGATTAATTTGCCAGCCATAAGCTAATCCCACAGTCGCCACTTGTGCTAACGGATATCCAGACAAAGATGCACGGTTTGGTGCGCCTGCATCAGTAGGTAAAGGGGACTTAGTTACAACGCCATTGGGCGACCAATTTACCCCTGGAACAAAGACGATTCTGGGGTTTTGTTGGCAGCCATTCACCTCAAACAGGCTATCAGCACGAACTTTGTATTGTGCCGCCACTTGTCGCCAAGTTTGACCGCGAGGCACTTCGACTACAATCCCATTGTAGGGAGGAATCTGAAGCACACTACCAACGGCGGCAGCTGCACCATTCTGCAAAGCTGGATTCATGCCAATAATAGTTGTCGGAATGAGATTGTAGCGCTGCGCTATGCTCTCCAAAGTTTCGCCACGAACAACTTTATGGCGTTGGAATCGAGATAAGGCTGGAGTTGAGCAACCACCCACAGCAGCCTTAGCACTGTTTGAGTATGGCAGTATGCTTACTAGGCCCAAGGCGCTAACTAAGCTACAAAGAAACAGTTGACGAAAGGGTAAAGTCATGTATAAAGGTCAATAGCGCATTAACTTTAGATTTTAGATGGGAAGAATGGGAATTGGGGAGCAGGGGAGCAGGGGAGCAGGGGAGCAGAGGAGCAAGGGAGCAGGGGAGGATAATTAATGACAAATGCCCAATGCCCCATGCCCAATACCCAATTCTTCGTAAATTGATCTGTCCACTTGCCGTTAGCTTGACTACACTTAGAAATTAGCAACTGCATTGCTGTTCTTGAGCAAAACAATTATGAAGTTATCTTTAAAGCAACTGGCGGTTTATGTATTTTTACTGGTAATTGGCGGTGGTGCAGGTTTGTTTGGCAGTCGCTATCTCATTCCACAAAATCGCTCGTTCCAACAGCTAAAAAATGTAACAATGGCTTCGCCTCCAGAATCTGTAGTTCCTAATTCTTCTAACGGAGCTATTGGGGCTACTGGTGGCGATAACGTGAATTTTATTGCGACGGCAGTGCAAAAAGTTGGCCCGGCTGTAGTGCGAATTAATGCCACTCGCAAAGTAGCCAATCCCATCTCTGACGCTTTGAAAAATCCCATCTTGCGGCGATTCTTTGGGGAGGATGACCAACCAATTCCTCAAGAACGCATTGAGCGCGGTACAGGATCGGGATTTATTTTGAGCGAAGATGGGGAATTACTCACTAACGCTCATGTAGTGGCAGATACAGATACGGTACAAGTTACCCTCAAGGATGGTCGAAGTCTAGAGGGGAAGGTGGTAGGAGTTGATTCTGTAACAGATGTGGCGGTGGTGAAAATAAAAGCGAATGATTTGCCGACAGTAAAACTGGGCAATTCGCAAAACCTGATACCAGGGCAATGGGCGATCGCTATTGGCAATCCTCTGGGTTTAGATAATACTGTTACTATCGGTATTATCAGCGCCACCGATCGCACTAGCACTCAAGTTGGTGTCCCAGATAAGCGAGTCAGCTTTATTCAAACTGATGCCGCAATTAACCCTGGTAATTCTGGTGGCCCCTTATTAAACGCCCAAGGCGAAGTGATTGGTATTAACACTGCCATCCGCGCTGATGCTCAAGGACTCGGTTTTGCCATCCCCATTGAAACCGCCGCCCGCATCGCCGATGAACTTTTTACTAAAGGGCGTGTAGAACATCCTTTCTTGGGTATTGAAATGGCAGACCTTTCTCCCATCAGAAAGCAGCAGATTAATCAAGAAAATCAACTGAACATTCAGCAGGATGCTGGAATTGTGATTAAAGGAGTTACAGATGATTCCCCAGCCAAGCGTGGAGGACTGCTTCCTGGAGACGTGATTCAAAAATTTAATGGTAAACCAGTCAAAACTTCAGCCCAAGTTCAAAGGCTGGTAGAGTCTAGCAAAGTTGGAGACATTATAGCTATCGAAGTCAACCGCAGCGGTAAAATTCAAACCTTTAAAGTCCAATCAGGAGCTTATCCTGAAAGGAAGTAGTCAAAATAATTCGTAATTCGTAATTCGTGCTTACAAGATGCTCTCTACGAGACGCTAAAAGCGTAGCTTGCAACTCTTACAGAGTACGCGAACTCGCTAAAGCTGTGCTATCAGTGGAAGATTTAACTTTCCATAAATATCTTGTTGACCACTAAATTTTAATTCAGTGTCAGCCGCTATACCTTTTTTAATTACGAATTACGAATTAGTCATTATTTGGTCAATAGTCCCAGAATGTTTGATTACTGACTATTAATTATTGACCATTAGACAAATGCTCTAACTGCATTCTTTGTTCCATCTGGCGCAGAAAATACCCCGTCATCATGGCTGACGCTAGAAGTCCAGCTAAATTCTCCCGATCTGTTGTGATTTGCACGTTGAAATTTTCTGCCGGGAGCATCCCCACTAGCCCTTGGACATTTTGCGAGATGATTTGTTTAATTTCGGGGCTGGCGGACTGAGCAATCCTAGCTAAAACATCAGGAGACTGATGCTGTAGATATTTGAGTAACTGATTAGGGTATTGCTCAGAGTGGTCAGAAAGAAGTTGATTGGGGTGTTCCTCGGAGTTGTCATTCAAAAAGTCAGGATTAAACACCATTGGCAGTTTTATTTAGCTTAATTGCTAATTCTACTCTAAACCATAGTACAAGGGTAGCGCATTCACCACAAGTATAAGTCAAGAGGAGGGGGAATTGGGAATTGGGCATTAGTCATTAGTCATTAGTCATTAGTCATTTGTCATTAATTATCCTCTCCTGCTCCCTTGCTCCTCTGCTCCTCTGCTCCCCTGCTCCCTTATCACCCTCATCTCTTTCATCCCCCTACTCCCTACTCCCCACTCCCCACTCCCTTTAGCTCTAGTTCTAGTTCTAGTTGTTCTTCCTTCTGGCTGGTAGAAAGTATTTGCGGAAGTTGTTCGATTTGGAAATACTGATGAAATTTCGGTGTTACTTGGAGCGAGTAGGAGCGAGAATCGCTGTCTCGGCGCTTGCGGATGAAACCAAGTTCAACGAGTTCTGGAACGTGCTGATATACTCCTGAACCGCGTAGGTTAATCAAGTCGCTCTGGAGTATGGGACTATTAAGGGCGATCGCTGCTAAAGTCCGCAATGCACCTACACCCAATTCTACTGGTATCATCGTTTGCACTAGATCGTGAAAGTCGGATCGTAGTTGCAAACTATAACCATCTGGGGTTTCTATGACCTCTAGGGCGCTATCTCGGTGGGCATAGTTGTCCATAAGTTCAATTATGCCTTCTTCGACAGTGGCGCGATCGCACGCGGCATACTCGGCGATTTCGCCGAGCGACAAGGGTTTACCCTTTAAATAGAGAATCGCTTCTATCTTCGTCGCTGTGGCTGTAATCATTTAGTCATTAGTTGTTAGTCATTGGTCATTAGTCATTGGTCATTAGTACATGACAACTAACAATCAATAAGTGTGTGGGATTATATCGTAAATTGTCAAAGTATTTTTTAAAACTTTTAAATTTGGTATTGGGATTAAGAGAGAGGTGACAGGTGACAGGGAATAATCTTTACCCTATTCCCTTCTTCACTCCCTCAAAAGCCTCTATTTGTAAGAATAAATTCTGCGATCGCTAAATCTTGTGGAGTAGTTACTTTTAAATTTGTCTCCTCTCCCTCGACAATTCGGACTTCGATGCCGCACTTTTCAAATAAAGCAGCATCGTCTGTTACTTCCCAACCTTGACGGACTCCTTCAGCATGACACTGTTTCAACAACTTGACATCAAATCCTTGGGGAGTTTGTGCCGCCCATAGTTGTCGTCTGTCGGGTGTATCTTGAATTATGCCTTGCTCATCAACGACTTTGATGGTGTCTTTGACGGGTACACCAGCAATTAAACCGGGACAGTGGCGAATGGCCTCGGCACAAGAGTTAAATAAATCTGGCGTGGCTAGGCATCTAGCACCATCGTGAATCAATACTTGTTCTGCGGCTATTGGCAGAGATTGCAAGCCATTGTAAACAGATTCCTGGCGGGTGGAGCCGCCCTGAATCAATTCCACTGGTTTAGTCAGCTTCAGATCGGCAATAATTGCTTTTAACTCTGGCCAATCGCTAGACTGAGAAATAATCCCGATCCAACTGATTGTACTGGCGGCTTCTGCGGCTAATAAAGTCCAAGCAATAATTGGTTGCGATCGCACGAGTAGCAGGAGTTTATTGCGGTTACTACCCATTCTTTTTCCGATTCCCGCAGCTGGAATTAGTAAATACACAGAATTCCTCAATCTTTAAGCTATATATTTTCCCCTAAAATAGGGAGCGAGTAAGCGTCAATAAATATTATGCGAGTAGTAGCCCTTGTACCTGGCGGAATTGGCGACCAAATTCTCTTCTTTCCGACTCTAGATGACCTGAAGCGCCATTACCCTGACGCTCAGATAGATGTCGTTGTTGAACCCCGGTCAAAGGCTGCCTACCGAGTGAGCAAGTCAGTTCACGAGGTGCTGAACTTTGATTTTAATGACCGTAACAGTCTGGCAGATTGGGGTAATTTAGTGGGGACAATTCGCGATCGCGAATATGATGTTGCCATTGCTGTTAAGCAAAATTGGTTGGTTGGTCTTTTACTCTGGTTGACAGGAATTCCTATACGCATTGGCTATCAAGGCAAAGGATCGGGTTTTCTTACCCATACTGTGCCGTTCAAACCATCCCAATATGCGGCAGCAGTATATCACGACTTGCTGCAACCGTTGGAAATAAATAGCCCTGTCCCAGAATTAGCAGCAAATGTGCCAAAACCAGATATTGAGTGGGCACAAAAGGAACAAAAACGTTTAGGGGTTCATGAAACAGGCTATATCTTGATTCATGGCGGTTCTGGTCAGTTATTACAGGCTAAAGAACTAGATAAAATCTACCCTGTCGAGAATTGGCAGCAAATTATTCAAGCCTTCCAACAAAAGCAGCCGGATCTGCCTGTGGTGGTTATTAAGGGACTTGATGATGAGCTGTTTGTGCGATCGCTTCTGGGGTCTTCTCCAGATATTAAGGTGACTGCCCCAGATGATATTGGTAAGTTAACTGCCATAATTGCCGGGGCAAATTTGATGTTATCTACTGATAACGCGGCACTACAACTAAGTGTTGCAGTTCAAACCTATACCATTGCCGTATTTGGCCCCAGCGATCCAGCTAAGTTGTTGCCGAAAAACGATAAATTCCTGGCTATTAAATCCCTCACGGGAAAAACGGCGGATATTTCACCAAACACAGTTTTAGAGAAAATTTGGGGTGGCTAAACCAGTAGTTTTCCCAAACTTAGATACCTAGAACAGAGAGTAAGTCTCAAAACCTCTCTCCTGTAAAGAGAGAGGTAAATGTATATTGCATACAAATGAAAAGCTCTATAATTTATCACTCAGCCGTTGTCACAAGTAGGGAACGGCTTTCAGTTTTTATATAGACAAATCGATCTATTCTAGTGCGTTATACCATTTCCAAAAATCTTTGCAACATATTAATTGGCTGTAGGGGCGTACATCTGTACGCCCCTACCTATTTATCTGTATCAGATATTTCGTGAAATGATATTACCGCATCACTAATACACCCTAAAAAATTGGATTTTTTAATTAGGAATCTCTTAACTTAACGTGAGTTCAACGAACCTCTCCCACCTAGCCCAATACCGTTCAGTTAAACCCAAAATCTTTAGATATGCGTTAGCCCAGCAAGATAAAGTACAATTTTGCATCTCTACAGATCGAGGTCAAATTCCCCATCTAAAATCCAAAATGGTATTAATTAGAGGCAAGCAATAAATGTCCAGCTTGCCATATATGTTCCCACAAATATACTGGGATAATCAACACTACTATCGGAAACAAACCAGTCAGGAGTCGCTTTCTGCTGTCGAACCCTCTTTTCCAAACCAATTTGTAAAGATATATTCTCGTGAACAATTTTTGCATTAGCAATTTCTAGCATTTTTTCTATTGACTTTTGTAGCCACTCTGCTCGAACAAACAAAGTGTGAGATGGATGATCGCCGTAGCAAAAAGGTACAATTAGAACAAGATATCCTTTGTCGTTTATTATTTTATTCAGGCAAAATTGAATAATTTCTTGATCGTCTTTTTTTTCTTGGGTATCTTTGTTAATGCTGTGAAATAACAAACCCGCTAGCACGACTGCATCAAATTTTTGATTATCTTCAACAAGTTCAGATAAGAAAAGCGATAAATCTTTGGTAACAAACTTTCTATTTGGGTAGAGTTTTAAACATTGTTCAATAGCTAATTCACTGTGATCAACTCCTAGATAGTCACATCGAGCCGGAAGATATTTGCTTAAAGCCCCATTACCGCATCCTAAATCTAATAAAGAGAATGAATTTTCTGGAAAAGCGTTACTTAAAAAACCACCTGTAGGTGTATATCGGGTGACATTTTCCGGGGATTCAAAGTAAGAATAATAGTCATCTTGGAAACGTTCTTCTTCAGATGTTGCACGCTCAGGTACTAAATTTGTCATTCCAAAACCCTCATTTTCTCAAACTTGTTTGATTACAAAATTACTCTTTCAGAATCTTGCGAACTACTGAAAGCGCTCCATTAAACAAGTATAAAATATAACTTGCTCTCTTTCCTGTATAAGAAACAGGTTTCTATTCTCAGCATATTTGCTATAGTTAATTTAAAAAATATCTTTTTAGATAGATAAAAATTTCATCCTTAGAGGATGTTTAAAATATCGCAAAATATACTATACATCAATACGATTCAGTTAAGTTTTTGGTATCGATTTCGGCAAATGGAGGCGCGAAATTATACTTCGTGTCGATGCGCTAACGCTTCTCTACAGAGCATTTCGGGCTTAACTGAACGATATTGCAATATAAGAGAAATAACTTCACACAGTCCACTAAAACGAAGAAAATTTTCTCAAAATTCCATGACCTATTAGCTATTTAAAATATTTCAAAAAAAGCATCATCTAATTCATAACCTAGAATTTGCGCCATAGACTTTAACCGCGAGAGGCTGGGGATATCTTGCTGTTTGAGCCAGTCACCTAAAGTAAAGATTTTATGCATCAAAAATATTTCTAAGGCTTCAGGATTGTATTGAATGCCTTCTTGGGGACTGAACTGGTGTGGTACAAGCATGGCGGCATAACGGGCAAATTCCCCAGCTTTCCAATCTAGTAAAAATGGCAACCAGGGATATTTGGCATCTAGACGGACAAACCACAGCCGCACCTCTGGAATTTCTGAAAGTTCCCGTGGGTCGCCAGGTTGGAGATCGTAATTGACATCAAAGCGTAGCTGCTGTTCGTGGGATGCAACCCCATCTTGCAGCAGTTTTTCAATCACCGTTAATGCAGGGGACAGATCCAGATTGTTAATGAAGTCATTATTGAGTGCGATCGCAATTGTCATTGATTCAGCAGCCACTTTCTTGATGCTCAACTGTAGGATCAAGAATATACAGTAACAGCTTTCAGGGATTGACGCTACATTAACTTTTGATAGCACAAAGTCTTCTTCATAAATCAATTAGTATTTACTGATACTTTTTTGCTGATAATTTCGTCAACCCATACAAGGTTTAAACACAAGTCTGACCTTGCTCAAGTTTATTTGATACTTTTACTTAATTTTCGCTGATTATAACAAATATACATCCATTAATAGCCTTGATATAAGCCACTGGCGATGCCTGCGGTAAATGCTCGCCTACGCCACTCACTTCACCGATGTTTACTAAAATTAAATGTTACTTTTCTCATTGCTATAATTACTCGCATCTAATTAAATAATTACTACACGATTAATATGGTACGCCATTAGAATTAGCCTACTTGGGTAAGGCAATGTCTGCCCTAAGGTGGACATTTATAGCAATTTTAAGTTAAAGTTGTAATGAGTTTGTTTTAGATTAAGGTTCTGACAAAGTAGCCGTCAACAAGCAAAAAAAATCATAATCGCCACCTGTGATTTTCACAGCATCAAAAGCCAAAACATAAGTGCAGGTAAAACAGCGGTGTGCAATATCATTGCATATATTAAATAACCAATAAACGTTTAGATGGGAAAATTCCCCCAACAGTTAAAAAGCTGTAATATGCAAAAACAAACAATTACTACAAAACCAATTCGTTCCTTAGAAGATGCGCTTGAGCGCTGTCAAAACCTAGGTATGCGCGTTAGTCGTCAGCGTCGCTTTATTCTGGAATTACTTTGGCAAGCAAATGAACATCTTGCTGCAAGAGAGATTTACGATCGCTTAAACCACCAAGGTAAAGAGATCGGCCATACCTCTGTTTATCAAAATTTAGAAGCATTATCCAGTCAAGGCATCATTGAGTGTATTGAACGCTGTGATGGGCGTTTGTACGGCAATATTAGTGACTCTCACAGTCATATCAACTGTGTGGATACAAATCAAATTCTTGATGTTCATGTGGAACTACCAGAAGATTTGATTCGCAAAATCGAAGAAGAAACAGGAGTGCGGATTACTGACTACAGTATTAACTTTTTTGGCTACCGCAATCCGCAGGAGGGTTAGGGGAGCAGGGGGAGATAAGGGGGATAAAGGAGCAGGGGAGATATAAGGGAGAGGGGGGAGATAACCAATGCCCAATGCCCTATTGCCCAATCGAATTATTGCCAAAAACTGTTTCATCATCGGCATCATCATCATCTAAATCTACTGACAAAATTGCGCCTTCACAGCTTTCAATTAATCCGATCGCAGGGGTTTTGTTCCAATTAACGTTTGTGTTTGGCGTGATTTTCACAGTGTTTAAGAAGGGTTGCTGCGATGCCTGCGGCGGTAAACTACGCAAATGTTTCAGTATTTGAAAGGACTCTTTAGAGAACAAGGCACCATTATCAGTGGCCAATTTTTTGTCAGCCTCAGCAAGGATGGCATCAAATAAGCAAGCATTGGTGAGATTGGCAGTATTAAGATTTACCTCCATCAAGTTTGCCTGTTGCAGGTTTGCGCCTGTGAGATTTGCCTGTTGCAGGTTTGCGGCTGCGAGATTTGCCTGTTGTAGATTCGCGCCTGCGAGGTTTGCCTGTTGCAAATTGGCACCAGCCAAATTCGCCCCCATTAACTCCGCGTTAGATAAGTTTGTTTGCTCAAGATTTACCCCAGTTAACATCACTTGCGATAAAGAGGCTCCCGACAAATTGAGTCCAGCCAGAGACTTGATTCGGGTTGCAAAGGCACTTTTGTGCAAAACCGTTGTCCTAGAAATTAGCACACTCAGCACCTCTGGATTGAATTCTGTCAAATTGACTGGATTCCCACAAGGCCAAAAAGGAACTTTTGTTTCTCGGTAGCAAGCACAAAGCAATAAAAACACATTCAGTCCTACCGCAGCATTCACCTGTTCAACATTCACAAAGTTTTGCAGTGCATGAAAATTAGTCAAAGCGTTGTGGGCTATCCCCTCATCTAACCAACGTCCTTGACAGTAAGCACGCCAGAAAGATAAAAGACGTTGAAACAAAACTTCAAACGAAAATTTGTGCTTTTGTTGGCGACGCAATCCGGCGATCGCTAGTTCTTCAATTTCTTGGCTAAGTATCCCGTAACCTAGTAAATTATAAATATTCTGGGCCACGCTACTAGGAGAATCAAGTACAAAAGTAGGCGTACCATAAGCTTCATCTTGGTACTTAGTCAGAAGTTTAAGTTGAGCAGCAATCGCATCTGCACAAAGAGATTCTCCTAGCTTGAGATGCGAAAACTCAATTAAACTACTTTTCGCTGCGCTTTCGCCTGAGCTTTCTACATCCCAAGTTTTAAAATAAAACGCTGGTAAAGTATTAAATTCACCAGCTAGATTAATTTGATAACGCTGTGAGTGTAAAATTTTGAGAGCGATCGCTTGCATCTGCTCAAGTAAATCTTGGGGATGACGATCGGCGAGTAAATTAGCGATCGCTTCTGGAGTCCGATGAATATGAGCCGTACCCGAACGCAGTAGCATTGTTTTGAACCCACCACTTAGCGGATAACCTAACAACCATCGACTCAGGCGATGATGAATTTCTGATAACAGAAAAGACTTTTGGGTATTAGCAGCTAACTGCAATAGTTCATCATCTAGCAATCCCTCGCGGTGCAAGATGCCCAACAAATGCAGCATTAGGGGTTGACGGACAAGGGCAGATAATTCTCTTAACTTTGATTGGCTGGTAAATAACCCTGCCTGTTTTAAAAATGTAAAGAAATTTTGAGTAATGGGCAATGATTGCACTTTTGCCCACTGTTGAAACCATTGTTTGAGTTCGTCCACATCCAATGGCTGAATAATAATTCGCCTCAACAATAGCGGTAGTTCCGAAACGATTTCTGGTAACGTCGTTGAGCGACTCGTTAACACAATTTTGTGCCGTTGCTGAGATTGAAAGTTCAGTAATTGCTGAATAAAAATTGCTTGTGCCCTGATACCCTGAGTAGAATGGGGCAATTCATCCAAACCATCTAGCAGCAACAGACAAGGGAGATTTTCTTGCTCTAACCAAGTTGAAAGATTAACGCCAAAGGCAGAATTTAGAGTTTCGATGAAAGTTTTACCGTATTTTACATCTCGTAACCTAATTAATATAGGCATCCAAGTAGGGTATAATTCCTGTGCTATCTGTGCTGCCCAAAGTTGGCAAAAACTAGTTTTTCCATAACCAGGTTCTGACTCAATAACAGCGATCGTTTCTAAATCAGTTAGCTGTTGCTGCGCCCATGTTTTTAAATCAACTGGTTTAACAGCTTTTTTATCCTGCTCAAAAATATTTTCGTCTATTGGTAAGCCTTTTTGTGGTACATAGATATCCTTAAGAGCAAAGGATTCCATCAGCAAAGGGATGCTGAGGTTTTTAATCAAACTTGCACGGTAATGTTCTCGGTGCAAATCAATTTTTTCACCGACTGTAGAACCAACTTCTGGGGTAATGAAACTGGGAGATAATGAAATCCCCAAACGGAAAAATTTTTGCAGTTGGGCTAAAGGTGCAGCATTCTCGGTGACGACTACCAGTATCTCACCAGGAAGTGAGTTGACCAAACGCTGTGTTAAGAGTTTCGCTTCAACTTCCTCAGCACCATTGGCAACTAACCAAGCGATAGCAGCGTTATTTATTTGTTGCACCAGTAATGAATCTGCAACTGAAGACAGTGCTTGTTCAGCTTGAGTATCAGTCAATTTACCTGGGCTGAGAGTTTTCAGTAATCCTTGTAGTTGCGGTTCTTGGAGGATGAGTTTACCCACATCCTCTTTAAGTATGTGTGGTTGTATGGGTATAATTGCCCGGTCTAACCACGGTTTTTGTAGGCTTGCTTCCTGCTTTAGAATTGCTTGCAAAGCCTGGAGATAGGCAATTTGAAACGCTAGCCATGTGCCTTCGTTACGTTTTAAAGGTTTTTTTTGGCTAAGGCTACGTAACAGTTTTTCTGTCAACTGGGAAATGACACTGATTTCTTCCCAAACAATACTTAAGGGCAGTTCTAAAACCTCTACCAAGGTACAGATATCAAAAGGTATGAGACTTTTGACTTCCATATCCTGAACAATACGGTAGGCAATACCTGCCAATTGTCCCTCAGAAAAGCCTCTGATTTGATTGATTGCGATATGGCGTTCTGCCAACCAGTGCCGAATACTCAGGTTCATTTAATTACACAGTGAAGGCTGCATAAGGCAATTATGATCGATTTATCAGTTTGCGAAAACAGGTGACAATGGGGAAGACAAAGTTTTGTATCAAAGCTGTTTTCTGATTGGTAAAAAACAGTGCTGATGTAATTGAGTGGATTATGAGCGATCGCCCGCTAAAATTATTGTTAATCGACCAAGACCCGATTTTTCGTCTGGGATTACGGGTAGCCCTAGAAGCGATTCCTAACCTAGAAGCGATCGCAGTTGTAGAAACTGACACCATTGCCTTGCAGATTCTAGCAGAAATTGCTGAAAAAGACCCTAATCAGGTAAATTTGGTAGTTTTGGAATTCGGTAATGGTCGCTCCACCACCAGTCAACAGCTAGGTTTACAATTTTGTCGGCAAATCAGAGCCTTATATCCCAACCTACCAATTTTGCTCCTCAGTTCTGTGCAAGAACAAGGACTACTATTAGCTGCAAAATCTGTTGGTGTAAATGGCTACTGCCCCAAAGGTACACCACTTCCTGAGTTAGTCGCCGCCATGCAAGAAGTTGCAGATGGTGGTTCTTACTGGTTTCGCGATACAGAAGCAATCATAACTCCTAATTCTCCTAGTACAGACGCGATTAATCGCGTTTTTCCCCACTCCTCACTCCCCTTCTCTAAACTGCGAAATAATTTCCGTTTGTCAGGAATTGCTAACATTGACGCTACCCTAGCCGCAGTAACTGCACAATTACAAGTTCCCGGACTACCAGTACTAGATCGAGCCATTCTAGCTGGACAGCGGCGAGAACTGCTAGCGGCTCGTTGGTTGCTAAATCGGTTGTTGGTTTCATCACAAGAAAGGCGAGAGGAACAGATTATAGTTGCTGATCAGCCGCCTTTAACTCCTTCATTAAGCAGCACCATTCAGCAAAGGCAAACCGTATCACCTTTACTTAGTCCGGGAACCCTACAATCTGCCTTGTTTACATCTTGCGTTAATAAGCTTCAATTTCCTTTAAGAAATGTTACAGATATACCTTTAGAAATTGATATCTTTCGTGAAGATAAAAAACGGGAATTACTTTATCTGATACTACAAAAATTGGCTGAACAGTTGGATGAACTGCGTGCTTCTCAAATAGAGATAAATCAATTATATGAACTAAAAAATACCTTGATACGCGATTTATGGCAAGTAGCAATTATAGATTTCTTTGGAAAGTTTTCTCGGATAAAAATAGTTAATCAAAATGTAGAAATTGTTAATGTGCTGCTGCAAAATACAGAGGTTATACAAAGAGATATTCTCAATAAAATTCCGCTAGTTTGTGAGTTGTATTCTTATCTATTATTTCAAACAGAATTGAACATTGATAATACCTCCTATCCAGTAGTGAGCGCCGAAACCAAGTCGCAAGCATTGACGATTTTAGAGAACTTGTTGATTCAGGTAGCGAATGGAGTAGTGCAACCACTGTTAAATTCTCTAGCAGATGTAGAAGAGATCAAGCAAAACTTTTATGGACGCCAATTGATTTCTACAAGAGAAATTGAACGGTTTAGAAATGATTTGTCGTGGAAATATAGATTAAAAAATTATATAAACGAGCCAAAAGCAGTTTTTGAAAGTCGGTATGAGCTATTTGTAATTGTGCCTCGTGGCATTGCCAATACTTCAGTTTATGCTCCTCGAAATCAGGAGTTAGTAAAACTTTCTAATATTCCTTTAGTAGTGACATTACTTCTAGAGTTTAGTGATGCGATCGCACCGCGTTTAAAATCACTATTAGCTGTTTTCGGTAGCGGTATAGTTTTTATCCTTACCCAAATAGTCGGGCGGGGTTTAGGTTTAATCGGTCGTGGTATCCTTCAAGGTATTGGTAGCGTTTCGTCAGTAGAAAAGAACTTTAGACGAAATAGCGATCGACCTAAGTGAATAAGCAGTTCTTGCAGGGGGAGATGAGGGAGCAGGGGAAGAAGAATTATTGATGAATACCCAATGACAAATGACAAATGACAAATGATTTTATCGGGCTAGCAATTTCTTATGTTTACGCTATTAGTCTGCTTGTGATTGGCGAGGGATTGCGTAAGCTGTTTGGTGTGAAACCAGATTTGACTCGCAAAGTAATCCATATTGGCGCAGGGATGTGGGCTTTCGGCGTCCTGCTACTGTTTAGGAAGTGGGAAATCGGAATTATACCTTTTGCTACCTTTATCGGATTGAACTACCTATTTTACCGCTACCGAATCATCGGCGCAATGGATACCCAGGATAGCTCACCCGGTACAGTTTATTTCGCTATCTCAGTGACGCTGCTGTTCGGGCTACTGTGGCGACCAGAGGGGCCAGTAGATAGCGCTCCAATTGCTGTAGCAGGAATAATGGCGATGACCTGGGGTGATGCACTAGCAGCATTAATCGGTAGACGTTTTGGGCAGCATAAATACCAAGTGGGAAGTTCTGTACGTTCCTGGGAAGGTTCAGCAGCAATGTTTATAGCGAGTACAGTAGTGATTTTCTTGGTGCTGTTACTGCTACCTGGTTCGTTGCTGAGTCCTTTCGCAACGCCTTTAAGTTTAGGATGGGCATTGTTGACGGCGGTGGTAACTGCTACTTTCGCAACCCTAGCAGAGGCAGTTTCGCCCCACGGCACAGATAACCTCAGCGTACCTCTAACAGCGGCGGGAGTAGTTTGGATTTTCATGCAGGCTTAATTCGTTTCTCACTCGTTGTCCACCCTTCGGGTTTTGCGCCGAACGTAGGCAGAAAATCGCCGTCCAAAAAACTAGTTTTACTAGTATACGATTCTTCAGCTTCAACAAAATTGATGCGATATTCTTCACACAATTGCTTGATTCTTTCTTTGAGCTTGGCAGTTGGTATCTGCACAAAAGATTGAGTTGTCTTACCAAGCTTTGCTTCTTGCCGTTGCCCTTGATTCCACCCAAAAACAACTGTACCAATTTGATGCTTAACGCAATAGTCAACAACCAGTCTTGCGATTTTATTAATTGCATCTCGCGTCTGGTGATTCCGTTTTTCTGTTATATATGCTAACTGTTCATCCCAGTATCCTTGCGCTTTACCTTCTTTCAATGTGCTAACACGTTTGTTGTACCACTGATTAAGTGATTTAACTTTGTGCCCATCAATAATAAAGCTAGTTCCAATACTGGAGACACAGCTTAACCAGTTGTTGATACCTGGGTCTATTGCTAAAGCAGACTGAGGATTTAGTTTGAAGTCTGGTGTTGGCTCAAATTCTTGTACGCTGTAACAAAAGATAAAACTATTACTCAGGTAGTGGAAGAACTTTTAGATATAGCAATGGACAAGGCGGTTAGGACGCTGTGCGAAGCACATCTTCCATAGCATTCCGAAGACAGTCAAATTGAATTAGTTGTTTACGAATTTGACTCTTTAACCATGAGCAACATCGCTCAATTTTATTAAGTTCGGGTGAATAGGATGGCAAGTATTTTAAGTGACAGTCTGCCGATTCAATTAATTCTTGAATACATCCACCTCGATGAAATGTGGCATTATCTGCAATCACTATTTGTGCAGGTTTTAGCGATGGTATTAAACAAGTTTCTAGCCAAGTTTCAAAGACAGTTCGCTTCCTTGCACCCTCCACAGTAAATGGAGCGAATAATTTCCCATTACAACAGGCAGCAATCATATTAACTCGTCTTTGTCTCCTCCCACTTTTCAGTGCATGAAATCGCTGACCTTTTTCATTCCACCCATAGCCATAATCTTCTCTATTATCCATTCCAGCTTCATCTATATAGACTATTGACTCTGGTTTGTACATCGCTATCTCTTCTCTAAATTCTTGTCGTTTAACTTCATCTCGTTCTTGATAACCATAAGTTTTTTTTCCGAGTGAACCCAATTTTCTTTAAGGCTCTTGATATTGTGCGTTAGCCTAGCTCGCCGTAGGCATCGCTAATTTCTACCGACCATAATTTGGCCATATCTACTTGAGTTTTATCCCCATTAACCTCAACAAATTTTTCAAATTTTTCCCAGTCGGTAATTTTATGCCCATTACAAGAGTGGTTGATTTGGTAACGCTTGGTAATCTCCTGTTCTGGCAAATCGATTGAAGCCAAAGGTTGATTGTATTTCGACTGATTTGAAAAACTTGAGCCGCTTCACTCTTCTTCATCCCGTCTAACTCAATTGCCTGAATTACCTTCTGACGTAAGTCGTAACTGTAGGATTTTGGCATGATCTGTTCTTGTGCTAAGGCTTAAGCAGTATCTAGTATTACTTTACTCATAGATTATATTCTTTGTCCTAACCGCCTTGGCGGTTGCTATATCAGTTACCCTGAAAGCAAATATCACTTGATGCTCATTTTAGCTCAAGGGTGTCTAATGATCGCTTTTTGAATCTAATTTTTATCGATTTATTCGATGTAGTAATTAACCTGACATTTGGTACATTACTTCGCACTAAAATCTGCAATTATTCATGGGATAGAGTTGTAAATGATGAGCTTTCAACACCAGAAAGTAGCGCTAGTTCTTCTAAATATTCACCATCCTTAGAAGAGGTACAAACCATTCCTATTCCATGAAGCCTATCTGCTGTAGCGATTCTCATTTGAATGAAATATAGGCTTAGGGGCGTACATTTGTGCGCCTTTATGAAAATCTATGTTTATCTGTGGTTAATTGTATCGATTGTCCACAAGCAATAACTAGAATTTTAACGGGAATAGGGTAAAAACCAGAGGGGCTTTTATTGTTGATGGGCAATACTACCCAAAATAAGCAGAGCAGCAGAAGTTGAAGATGTTGTTCCTTCAGAGTATTTGGGAATACTAGACTTGAAAAACTTTGTTGGCAAAGGCAAGCAGTGGATGAACAACGCCCAAGTCAGAATCTATGAGCTATCAAAAGAATTGAATTTGGAGAACAAAGAGTTAATAGCAATTTGCAACAAACTTAACATTGCAGTCAAAAGCTATAGCAGCAATATTTCAGAGTCTGAGGCAAAACGAATCCGTTTGGCTGCTGAAAAACTGGCATCTAAAAATGGGACACCCAAAAATGAATTAGGTATAACCAGTCATCAACCAAAGTCACCAGAAATTATCTCTCAAAATCCACTTGCTTCACTTCACAAACAACAAATTTTGGGAATTCTTAAACCAATAATCTTAACAAATCGTCCCTTTAACACCCCAGAATTATCCATTACTACATCTTTCCATAAAATAGATTCTGAAGATTGGGGCTATACATTAGTCAGTTCGACAATTGATAGTTTGATCAGCAATATTGAAAGTCAAACAGCCCTTGAATCATATCCCGACTTTTGGCAGCGACGAGAGCGTGCTAACGAGCTAATATTTGATTTACTGGGCCAAGAGCCTCGCCTAGTCTATGTACGCCGCAAGGGCGCAGGTAGAAATCCTGGAGAAGAAATTTGGGATTTAACCATAGCAACAGATCAGCATGATTTCCAATTACCTGCAAGACTTGAGAAGCTAGGAAAAACACTAGGATTTATAGCAGTTGTAGAACAAGATGGAAGGGGTAGTTTAAAGGTACTATCTGCTAAGTTGCTACAACTTTCACAAGGAAATGCTGATGGCTATGCTGTACCTTATCGTTTACGGCTACTGCCTAATCATGACTATCACATCAATATTCCGCCAACGGCATTGGCACGGATGGCAGCCATGCCTATATGCGGCGACCATCTGCCTACAGAAGCTCATCTGCGAATTTGGGAAGTATTTTTACAGATTGAGGAAAAAATCGCTAAAGCGCGCCAATTTTGTGTGCCTTTTTTCAGTCACAATGGCTTCGGCTTCGGAAGATCGATCACTTTTGTGATTGACATAACCTCAGCTACTGTTGACGGTTCTAATGAAAATTCCTTGGCTGTGGAAAAGTTCTGGGAACGGGTAAAACAAGCAAAGAATGAAGAGGTTAAGCTGTTCGAGACTACTCCCACAGGACAAAATAGGTGCAGCAGCCGCAAATTAGGAACTATTAAAGAAATTCTCCCAAACAGTTGCACCATCAGCATCAGGCTAAAAGACTCTCTAGCTGACGATATGGCAGCAGGACGTTATCAGCTACCAGCGACCGGATTTTTGTTTTTCGAGGCATTTGGTGACATCCAACAGATTCAGCGTAAAAAAGAAGCCTTGACACAATTAAAACAGGGACGCACCCAAAATCCCTATTTAGGAAACTTTTTATTCGACGCTTCCCAAGCAAGACTTATTCAAGAAACTGTCGAATTGCGACCAGAGGATTTGTTGTTATTCTCAGCTAATCCTAGTCAGAAAGCAGCAGTAGAAATGGTGCTTGCATCTGAGGATTTAGTTCTCATTCAGGGGCCACCAGGTACTGGTAAAACTACCGTAATTGCCGAGATTTGCTATCAAGTTGCTCTAAGGGGTGGACGCACTCTAATTACTTCTCAAGCCAATTTAGCAGTAGATAACGCCTTGAGTAGATTAGTTCATAATCCAGTGATTCGGGCTGTGCGAAAGGGAAACGCCGAAAAAGTTGCAGAGGAAGGACAACCATTTTTAGAAAATCGAGTGATTAGCACATGGCTAGAAAATACCGCTACTGACTGCGAAAAGAATCTTACCCAACGCCTCGATAATGTAAGAGTTTTACAGTAATTATTGGCAGCATTACAACGATTCACAGCATACCTGAAAGTAGAAGAGGTATTTAAGGGAGAGCAGAATTTATTACAGACGCGTAAAGCAAATTTAGAGTCAGCTTGTACGACCCAAAAAAATGAATACAATCAAGCCGCATCCCAACTGGCCGAGGTCGAATCTCTGAAAACTGCTTTGGAGGAGTTGTTGAATCAAGCACCTTCAGTAGACTGGCAAGATCCAACACTTCTTAATTTATGGACGGGTCTGAATAAATACACATCTACAGACGCTTCCTTGCAAAACTTTGCTGCAAATCTTCGGTTAGCAATTGATTTGGCTTCTAAACTTGGTATGGTTAAACCAAATAAGCCGCGATTTGGTTTAGCCGGTTGGTTGCAGAACACTGTAGCTTCTTGGATTACTGAAGTTCGTACAGCATTAGCCTACGCCAGTAATATAGCTATAGCAATGACCGAAGCGGAGTTAGCTGCACAAAGTTACACACAAAATTCAGAATCTCTTGCTCGCCTAAAGTCAAATCACCAACAATTGCTTGCTAATCAGCAAAGCTTCCAATCAAGAATTAGAAATCTACACAACCGTGAATCTGAAGTCAGTTTAGCAATAAATGACCTTGATATATGGCTGTCTACAGCTAATTTAAATATCATCAATGTATTGACACAGTGCTTACAAAATCGTCAAGACTTTACAGTTAACTTAATCTCATTACCTTCGGGATTACGAAGCATGACGATCGCAGATCAATATCTACCCTGGCAACAAAGTATTGATCAGTGTCAGTTGAAAGTCAATGAATTAATTCAAAAATATCGCCCATGGGATAGAGTATGCAGTCGGGTTACTGAAATCAGAGATTTACTCGTGCGGGGGCGAAATCTACTAGGTAATCGCTCAATCAATGAAGCTGCTATTTCCCAGGTGAGCGTTAGTAACGCACAAGACCCTGTGGAATCTCTCATAAAGCTGAAGCAACTAGCACAAAATAGCATCAATGAAATTGAGAAACCACTAGGAGTTTGGGGTCGGATTATTGAATGGATGCTTGCGGTTGCTGTCAAGCAGAAAAGTATGGATTCCATAGCTCAAAAATTACGTCCATATAGTCGCCGTCATAGCGCGGCAGTAACTCTTGAAGCTATTAGGAGACAAGCCCAGATTATACGTCAAAGAGTTCAGCCTGTTGAAAGTGAATCGGCTATCTCCCAAATTACAAAGGAGGTGGTCAACGGCATAGTTACGAGTGCGCGTACATGGCTGAAGCAACTACAGACTGAAACCGAAAATGAGCAAAAGCAGCTTGAGGTTCAATTGAATGAACAGATGAGCTTGGCGACTAATGAACAGCAAAAAATATCTGCTAATCAAGAGCAGCTAGAAAATTATCGTAGTGAAGCTGACTTCAAATTTCAAAGAGTGATCGCACTTTCACAAGAACTTTTATCCTTTCCACACTTACCGAATGAATTAAAACTTTTAGTGCAACGATACCTCAATAATTCTTCAAATATTCTGACTGAATCCTCACAATTTACAGCAAAAATACGGAACTGGGAAAATCGGCTAAAACAACTTGATAGTTTGATTTCCTTAATCAATCCTTTTGCTACAGTTTTGACTATCAAAGACCTGCTGGTAATTCGCATTTCTAGCTTGCAGACACAACTGAAACTTACAAAAACAAATTTCTAGAAATTCAAAGCCAAAGACAGAAAATTGTTGAGCATTTACAGCAGCAATTAGAATATATCTCAAATGAGCGAACTTGGTGGCAGTCAATTTGGGAAGCTATTCCTGGGGAATTCAAGCCTGAAGTTGATTCTACAGACTTGTTTAATCTGGAATCCTTACGGAATATCAAGACTCAATTTGAATATTGGCAACAGCAGCTCCAAAATGAAGAAATTTATCTCAATCGATATCAGCACTTTGTCCAAGATTGGATAGGAAAATTAAGACAGCCAACGGAAAGCGATGCCTGCGGCGGGCTACGCCTACGCACTGATTTAAGGCGGATTTATCTAAATAATGCCAACGTCATTGGTATCACTTGTGTTCAGGCCGCAAATTATGATTTTTCACAAGAATTCAAATACTTTGATGTTGTCATTATTGATGAAGTAAGTAAATGTACTCCTCCAGAGTTATTAATCCCAGCTTTGAAAGGCAAAAAGTTAGTCATGGTAGGCGACCATCGACAATTACCACCCATGCTTGACACGAATACTTTAGAGGAAGTTTCTCAAGAGATTGGCAGCACAAATACAGAACTAGAATTATTGCAAGAGTCACTGTTCAAAATTCAGTTTGAAACTGCTAATGATAGCATCAAAGAAATGTTAAATATTCAATATCGAATGCACCCGATTATTATGGGGGCAATCAATCAGTTTTATGATGGTAAACTAGAATGTGGGATTTTGAAGCCCGATACAAAACGCGCACATAATTTAGCAGGCAAAATCATCCAAGAATATCACCATATTATCTGGATAAAAACGCCTGGAAGTAATGAGTTTAAAGAGGAAACCATAGGAACTTGATTTTTTAATATTCCAGAAATTAATGCGATTGAACGTCTATGTAAGCAGTTTGAGACTACTTGGGCTTCTAGAGTTGCTAATGGTGAACCAAAAAAAGAAATTGCCGTGATTACTTTTTATGGCGCTCAACTCAGGAAAATTGATGAACGCTTGCAATCTAAACATTTTCCATCGCTACAAATCACCACTGGTACAGTAGACCGATTTCAAGGTATGGAACGACCTGTTGTAATTGTGAGTATGGTTCGCAATAATAATAGAGGAGATGTGGGATTTGCCAAGAAACCGGAACGAGTTAACGTTGCATTTTCCCGCGCTCAAGAATTACTAATAATTGTGGGTTGTCATTCGCTATTTACTCAACAGCGTCGACAAGTCGGGAGTATGTACTCCAATGTTTCAAACATCGTGTGTCTACATGGAGGTTTCGTTGATGTTTCTCGCCTCTTCTGCTAAACCGATTGATGACAATATCAAGAATTTTGTTGACGAAATAGAAGCGCAAAGTCCTAGTTTATCAGTTTTAGCAGCGCGTGAATTCCGTTATAGTTTACGACAAACTCAGGTAGAAGTAAACATTAAAAAACCTCGTCAGTTTAACGTACTTGAAGAATTTATCATCCGCGCCGCTATTGAATTTAAACCTCCGCCAACAGAGGATGAATTAGCCTCTATACTTGGGCTTGATTCTGTATTTATTAAAACTACTACTACAACTCTTCGTTCCTTACAAACTCTATCACCAATATCGCCACTAACAGTTACTCCTGAAGGTCGCTCATTTTATGAAAAAGGGTCTGTACCACAGCCGCCATATCCTATACAAATTTATGCTATTACTGACCCTTTAAGCGATAAGATAACCTTTCAATCTGAATCACTAAACGAGACAACGATAAATTTGCCTGACTTAGCAGACTTTATAACTATTGATCATACAATTGCTGATATTGCTTCCCTACCCCTTGAAGAAATACAAAAAAGTATTCAAGCTTCAGGTTTAGCACTTCATGTGCCAGAAGAGGGAAAAATTGTAACTTCCTGTAGGGTGCTAGCTTCGACTCAAAAAATCTGGACAAAAATATCGCTTTTCGTTATTTTTGATGCTCTTGAAGATAAATTGAGCATTCAAATAAGAAATGGAAAGCAAATTTTAGAGTCAGCATCAAATTGGTTAGAATTTTTACATACTGAAGGTAAAATATCTTTGCAAGCATTATGTAAGTTGTCAACTGAAACCATAGATTTTGAACGCGAAGTCATTCTCAAGCAGAAAAATACTCAAATAGAAGCTAGACTCGAAAATATTCGCCAAAAGGCGCTAGAAGCTGCCACAGTGAACAATTTAAAAATAGATAATTTTACAGTGGTAGGTGAAGCTATACAGTTACGCGATGGGCAAATTGCTCAAGCTTTTATAGAAGTTTTAAATTCGGCTAAAAGTCAAGTTCTTATTTATTCTCCTTGGGTGAATCAGGCAGTTGTCAATGAAAAATTTATAACTCTTTTACAGAAATTAGCTAATCGCGGAGTCTGGATTTTAGTTGGACATGGAATTGCGCGGCGAGAAGAAGATGAGAATAAACCAATTTCACCAGAAGTAGAAAAAAAACTTCGAGCGATAAAAACACCTGATGGTTTACCATCCGTACAGGTTTTTTGGTTGGGAGATTCCCATATCAAAGAAGTAATAGTTGATAAAGAAATCCATCTTTGCGGCTCTCATAACTGGCTATCCTATCGCGGCGATTACCTACCACGAGGTGAGTCAGTTTATAAAGTTACAATCCCACATCAAGTCCAGGAAGCTTATGAATTTCTCGCTAATCGCTTCCAAAATCACGCTCAAAAATTATGGCAAAATGCTTTAGAAAACCGCAATTCTGAACTAGCTATAGAGTCTTTATGTGTGTGGGGTGCGCTAGGTATGGAAGATATTGCACTCAAAGAGATACAGAAAAATAATTGGCTTGAACTTCTGCCTGTATGGTTGAATGTAGCAATACAGGGATTAAAATCGAAAAACTTCTCAGGTGATTCAGCAAGTTTTAAAACTGCACTTTCGTTGCTAAGTCAAGTTTCTATTGAAGAGGCTTTTATTGAGTTATTGCAACAGGGATGGCGTAAAGTTATCGGCGCGATCGCAATTAACAATCCCGAAACTGCTTTCAACTTACTTAGTGATGAAGTATGGGCGCAATTTATACGTCTCAAGATTGTTCAAGAGAGTGATTCACCCAATGATTTGATTTTGTACTGTATTTAACCCAGATTAGGATATTTTTCATACTCCAATAGTAATAATTTATCAGAAGACAGCCCAGAATAAATATGCCGTCTTGATTTCGCGGGAATTGGCAATTAAATAATTCTTAACCTTTGATTGACTTAAAGATAGATTCAGAGATTCGTCTTGTTCGATACAATTTATAGGTAGAGAGAGCCGAGGAGAACAAGGTGGTCTTATTAAAAGGCTTTGAGATTGAGATATACACTGGCACGCCTCAAGGTGAAATCGTCGGTCTCTCCGACAAAATTGTTGCGGCTTTGGATGGATTTATGCGCGAACCAGATAGCCGCAACGTTGAATACATCACTCAACCATCTCACAATTACGAAAATTTATTGTGTGCTTTGCTGCGTCCTCGGCGGGAGTTGCGAAACTACCTCAATCGTTTGGGCGATTACACCTTAATACCAGGGAGTACTTTATCTTTGGGTGGGGGCGATCGCTTTCTCCGTTCCGATCCAGCAAACCCATATCATGATTACATTGAGAACACCTACGGCACGAAAGTAGTTACCGCTAGCGTACACATAAATATAGGCATCAGCGATCCAGAAGTATTAATGCGGGCGTGTCGAGCGATCCGTATGGAAGCGCCCCTATTTCTCGCCCTCAGCGCCTCATCTCCCTTCTTGGATGGCAAAACTACTGGCTATCACTCCACCCGTTGGGGCGTCTTCCCACAAACGCCTAGCCATGTCCCCTTATTTGCCAGCCACGCCGATCATATCCAGTGGGTGGAAGATCAACTCCTTGCCGGAACCATGCAGAATGTGCGGCATTTGTGGGCATCGGTACGACCAAATGGCGATCGCCGTCCTTATGACCTAAATCGCCTAGAATTGCGAATTTGCGATTTAGTCACAGATCCTATTGCCTTACTAGCAATTACTGCCTTGTTAGAAGCACGTTTGTTGCAAATAATCGAAAATCCCAGCATCGATCCGTTAACCCAAAGTACTTTCTCTGCTGAAGAACTTGTGACTCTGACTGCCGACAACGAAGCTGCTGCTGCTGCTAGTAGTCTCGATGCTCAGTTGAGACATTGGCAAGATGGTAGAAGCATCGTAGCGAGAGATTGGATTGCCGAAATGTACCAAGATGTTTGGGCGATCGCCAAGCAACAAGGTTTTAGCTGTTTCCTTTCCCCTTTGCACAAAATTCTCCGCGAAGGCAATGAAGCTCAACAGTGGTTGCAGTTACACGCAGTCGGTTTTGACACCCACCGCGTCATCACTCAGGCTATTATTGCCACCCAAGAGCGCGAAATTGAACTCGAAGACAAATTATGTTCGTCTCTGCTGGGTTAACTCAAAAGCCATTGGGGATTGGGCAGAGGGGCAGGGGGATGATAAAGATGACGGGGACAGGGGAGAATTATTGAACAAGTTTTTTCCTTGTCTCTTCCCAATGCCCCATGCCCCCATCTCCTGTCTTCATACAAATGATAGATTTTATTGCAGTCACTACCAGCCCTAAAATACATAAGTACTTACTTTTTCTACACAAAACTTAATATTTACTGATTGTAGCCAAATACCCTCTCAGGCATTGCTCTGGGATGATTTGTACTTCGTTTTAAAAATCTAATCGGTTGAGGATGCTTGATTATTATTAACAAAACCTATGAATAGCCTCTATCTTTTGGTAGATTTAACATTGGCAATAAATTGTTTTATACAATACGTAAATTGTACGGATAATGCCTCAGGTAGTTTTAGTTAACCCGCAGATACCTCCTAATACAGGTAATATTGCCCGTACTTGTGCAGCTACGGGTACAGAATTGCATTTAGTTGGGCCTTTGGGGTTTGAAATTAGCGATCGCTACCTCAAAAGAGCCGGCTTAGATTACTGGCCTTATGTCAAACTACACTATTACGAATCCCTCGAAGCCTTTAAGACCGTACATCAGGAGCGTGGCGGCAGATGGTTGGGTTATACGGTTGGTGGAAATTGTAATTATGTAAGCTTTCAGTTTCAACCTGATGATTGGCTACTGTTTGGTAGTGAAACCACGGGCTTACCACCAGCAATTCTGTCAGATTGCGATGCTACTCTGTATATTCCCATGAGCCAAGCGGGGGTTCGCAGCTTGAATCTGTCAGTAAGTGTAGCGATTGGCTTATTTGAAACTCGTCGTCAGTTAGGCTATTTACAATAGTTGTTTACATTGATGATTATAAGTGTATTTACTTATAACCTTTCCAGAAACCTATTAGACAATTTATTTGTGACTGCAAAAATTTTCTTGGTGACAGCAAGAAGATGTAAAACAATATACCAAAAATTGGGTTTGTTCGCAAAATGTAGTGGAAGATACTTACAAGTATAGTAAGGTTATTATAAGAAATTTGTATATGAAACTTGGGATATTGCCAAATTTGAATGATAGATTTTGATGAATTTAAAACATCCTAAACTAGGAACAAAATTGCTAAAATCCAGTCATGTCTTACATTTGAGCTATTTTGGCTCAATAAAGGACAGAAATCAGCCCAAAAGTAGTCGATAGTTAATACGGTTGTTTTTTAGGGAATAATCAACGTAAAGTCTCGTGTTGAGAAGACGGATGAGGTAGAAATATCTTGAAGATATCTACAGCAGGGGGCATAACTTTTCCAGAAGTCGCCGCAATTTAATTTTCAGCAGCGACTTGGACTTGGCAAATAGTTTGTCCAGTCTCCGCGATTGACGCAAGACAAACGCGGATAATGGTAAAGAGTAAAATCGTCCTAAGTGGTGTTAGGAGTGGTTCGGACAAGTAAACACAGCAAAATTTAAGTTTTGCTAACAGATGTGAACTTGTTTAAATCAGAGAAGCAGGTTAATCTTGCGTAAGCATCTCTGGTGAATGTGATCTCGATCTATCGTTTGTTGTGATCTAAATCATTGACTAGTATCCAACTGAAAAATCGAGGTCAGTTAAGCGCTAGTGATCATAGGAGGTCGTCTTTGAAACGAGCATTGAAAAAGAGAGTAAAAGCTGTGTTGAACAATACCCCCAGCAGCGATGATGCCCCGGTAGAACTGCTAAATGTGATGAATCCAAAAATTAATAGCCGGGTGCGGACAAAAGCGGCGATGATTGGCTTGGCAATCTCTATGGGAGCAACCAGCCTTTTGGTGACTCGACAAAGCGATCAAGCCCAAGCAGCGGTGCCAGTAGGCAGCCAAAAGGCGACCTCAACAATTCCTGCTGTTCCTGACACCAAGGTGAAATTCGCCTCCACTAAGCTGGAGTCCCAAGCAGTCTCATCAGCGAGCGTGCCGGAAAATCCTGTAATCGTGGAACCAACGGCAGTCTCACAAGTGCCTGGGCTTGAAGCTAAATGGCAAGTCGCGGCAAGTGGAATATCTTTGCAAGTTCCTGCATCAAACACGTTTTCTCGAACAAACGCAGGTTATAAAAATTCCACTTACCTGAAGCCCAAAGTGGCACAGGGATTGAACAATACCTTAGCCGAAACTAGTTTTCCAACAGTCAATAATCTGTCTGACTATAGTGCTGATAGTACAAACGCATCACTAACTGCCCAGCCACAAATAGTGGCAACGTCAACCGCAGCCAACAGTGAAATAAATGCACAACTTAAGGCGCAACAAGAGTTCGCACTAAATCGCTTACAAGAAAAATCGAACCGTTTAAGAAAAAGTCTGGCGCAGTTACAGTCTGGAGAGACCAAAAATTTATCACAAGCTGATATAGAATTGGCGCAGCCGACAACTGTGGTTCAGAAGACTGCATTAGCAACCCAGTCAGACACTTCTAGCGATGCAAGCCAAGCGAACCTGATATCGAGGTTAAAACAGAAGACACAGATAAGTGCATCTGTACCAGCGGCGCCAATAGTGATTGCCTCCTCGACACATACAGCCTACGAAGTTAAGCCTGGAGATACACTAGCAGCGATCGCCAGCAGATACAACACTTCAGTATCAGAACTAGTTAAAGCAAATAATCTCAATAATCCCAATGAACTGCGAATTAGTCAAAAACTAGTTATTCCTGCTGTTCAAATTCCTGCTGTTCAAGTTGAAGCAACTGTAGCGAGTCAGCCCACTTTTGTAGAGTCTAGCAAAACTCCTCATGTTGCCACCTCCCCTTTGAATATTGGTAGTGCCAACTCATATCTACCTAGTTCACAATCACCAACTATTGCAGACAACAGTAGCGTTGCCGTCCCTACACCGGTAACTGTACAGATTCAGGCAAACAGTGCGACTGACTTAGAAACTGCTCCCCCTACAGCTAAGTCTTATGGCATCGGTGGTGATATTCCAGCGCCACAAGCTTTTGCCGAAATGCAACAGCCTAATACACCAGCAAATAGGGTAGCAAGGGTAAACAATAGCAATAATGACCGTTTGCGGGGCTTACAAGCGGAAATCCAGAGGTTACAGCAGAAATATCGCGCTCAACAGTCTGGTAATTTAGTTGTGCCAGCAGCAGCGATTGAAGCTAATAATGCTGCTATGCTCACTCCTATTTCTACGCCCAATAATTTCAGTGTACCTAACCCTGCATCTAGACCAAATAGTGTAGCAATACCAATTCCAGTTCCGACACCGATTCGAGGTAACTATAGCGTTCAGCCAGTTAAGCCCCAATTCCAGACTACTGTACGTGCTACCGAAGCAATAAACCCAGAGTTCTTGCCTAATCTAGGTTCTGCTAGTCAGTGGACTCCCTCTGGCACTCAATCTGCCACAAGGGTTGCAACGCCTTCTAGAAGAGTAAATGCCTCTGACTCTTTAGGAAAGATGCGAGGAACCACAGTTTCTCCACAGATAATGCCGCCTTTAGCAGCAGTGGATCAATATCTACCCAGACCCATTGACGAACTTACACCTCCTCCATCTACTTCAACCTTGGCTTATATCTGGCCTACGAAGGGTACTCTCACTTCTGGCTTTGGTATGCGCTGGGGAAGACCCCACAAGGGAATTGATATTGCTAACTCCACTGGCACGCCAGTTGTTGCCTCAGCTGACGGTACAATAGAGAAAGCTGGCTGGAACAATGGTGGTTACGGCAACCTCGTCGAAATCCATCATCCTGATGGCAGCAGCACTCGCTATGCTCATAACAGCAAGATTCTGGTGCAACCGGGTCAACAGGTACATCAAGGAGAAACAATTGCTTTAATGGGTACTACTGGTCACAGCACTGGCCCACATAGCCACTTTGAAATTCATCCATCAGGCAAGGGTGCTGTTAACCCAATAGCCTTTTTACCACAACGCCTGTAATTCTTAGTTGTCTGTAACTAAATTATTGCCTTGTTAGTTGAGGGAGTTTACCTCCCTCTTCAGCTTCTTACTACCTCAACAGGAATAGAAATTCTAACAAAATTGCAAAATGGGCTAGTCTTGAGCAAATTTCTATGCTATACTAATTAATTATTTTGAATAACATGGCTCAGTAGCTCAGTTGGTTAGAGCACGGGACTCATAAGCCTGGGGTCGTTGGTTCAACTCCGACCTGAGCCACTTTAAAAGTAGAATAACATAAGGGTTTCAGCTTGTAGTTGTACATTCACAAATTAGATGTCGCCATTCACACATTAATGTCGCTCTTTCACTAATTGATGTCGCAACTCATTCGAGATAACCGTTCACAAATTAATGTCGCCAGGTTAGAGACTAAGGGACTTGCAAAGAAATAAAATACCAGTCATTCGAGAAGATATGAAGTGCAAAACTGCCCGCGCTTGTACTAAAGCAAATGCAGTCCGATAGAGCGGTGTTGGGCTGCCTTAGAAAACTATTGGAATGGCGCGATTTTAGATTCTCGTTGAAGCCCCACTCAACTGGGCTTCCAATATGACATGGAAAGGGATTGCACCCATTGTACATCGGGTTGAAACTACCTATGAAAAAGGAATTAAGGTTCTCTCACAAGATTTAGAACAATACCAACCTTTCTGGCAACGTTCTGAAACATTACCCAAATGGGATATCACGATTGTCCCAGTTTGACTAGGATCTTATTTTATTGCAAGTCCCTTATGAATAAAGCTAAGGCTGAAGGCAAAACAGCCTCAGAATTGATCGTGGGATGGATTCGTTCACTCCTTGTGCGATCGCTTGTAATAGTACTTGTTGATTTTTGAGGCGTGGTAAGTACAGGTAATACGCTAAGTACTCCCACAACTTTTTAAGGTCGAGGTCGTTTACATCGCGCCATAGATATGGCTCGAGGGCTTCCAAGCGCAGGCGGCTGGCGGCATAGTTAGCAATCATTTCCCCTGGTTGAACACACCCCAACTTGATCCGATGATCTTCTACACCGCTATTGGCTGCTCTCAGAGTAAGCTGTTACGCATTTAATTTGTATATTTAATCGTGAGAGTTGTCATTGGTCATTGGTCATTAGTCATTTGTATTTCAAAGTCCAGATGACCAATTGACGTAAGGACGGTCTGAATGCAAAAATGTACAACCTAGACGCGCATCAGCTTAGGAGCAGAACCAATAAAGTAGGCAGACCCAAGAGGGATTACTCTTACAAAATTGCGATGTCTACGACGGGCTACGCCTACGCACCAAAAAACAATTAGCAAATGAAGTAAACCTGTAACAATTATTCTAGAGAAAGCTAGAGTTCTGAAATTTTGGCATATTTGAGCTACCCGAAATCATCAGAGAATAATGGCACATCATAAAATTTAAACTTTTGGTCTACTGTAATTATTGTTAAACCTTCTACCAAAGCTTGAGCAATTAACATCCTATCAAAAGGATCTTTATGGTGTAGAGGCAAATCAGCAACTTTTATTCCATGTGCTAATGTCATAGACAAAACCTCAAACCGACTGAAGCGCAAAGCCTCCTCTAAATTACCAGGAGCAATTAACTTTCCTAAAGACTGTTTAATTGAAATCTCCCAAGCACTAATCGTACTGACGAAAATTAAATTTTCAGGATTAGTAATTACCTCTCGTACCCGATCTGAGAATTTAGAATCATTTTCTAAAAACCACAACAAAATATGAGTATCTAACAAAAAACTCACTACTCATCCCCATAAAATGCTGCAATTACTTCTTCTGGAGTCTGATCAAAATCATTAGCAATCTTAACTTGTCCCTGCCAAAAACCCGCAACTCTTGGCTTTAAGGTATCATTTAAATCAGCTTTAGGAACTGTATGCTCAGGTCGAGTCAAAGGCAAAAGTTTTGCCAAAGGGACACCCTGATGAGTTAGGGTAACTTCAACATGATTTTGGATATCTGACAATAAATCAGCTAAATTATCAGATAAATCAGCAATATCAAAAGTTTTTGGTGACATTTTGCTTATGCCCTACTGATTACCAGCATTATAACCAATAAAATCTACCCTTATCGAACTCTTGTTCTTGCTTAGGATTAATAGGTATTGGCCAGCGAAGGGATTTATAAAGTTCTAAGAAGCGATACAAATCAAAAGCAGACTCCAACAAGCTACAGTAGACACCTGCCGCATCAACTGTCCAGTAGTAAGCAAATATTAACCCTAGTAACGCAGCAGGAACAGCCCACCAAGCCCAAACAGTCCATACGATAAACAGCAAACTCCAGAGCCAAAAAATTAACAAAAACCCCGTGTAGCGCTCTTTAATCACTCTCACCACAGTAAAAACATATAATCCTTGTTACGCAGGAGTTTCAGGCAAAATACATATTTCTGACCATAATGTTAAAAAATAAAGCTTCAAACCCAAGTGTTGTATGAAGTTTAAATGTTGCCTGAGATTTTTATTTCCCCAGAGTGACCCAAGAGCGGTAGCAAGGCTTTTGTCGGTTCAAGTTAGCGACATTAATTTGTGAATGTACATAACTTAATATAGTTGTCTTGACTTAACTTACATAAACTTGCATAATGATTAAGCTAACATAATTTATAGAACTAATTAGTAAGCTTAAAAAACTTACCTACTAAGGGTTCTGGGGTTATAGCGCAGTTGGTAGCGCACCTCAATGGCATTGAGGGGGTCAGCGGTTCGAATCCGCTTAGCTCCATTATTAAAACCTACAACCTACTTACTCAAATGCGACAACAAGCACTAGTTGTCCAAAAAGGTCACTTTATGCTTGTCAATTGTCGCACAACGGAGAGGGAGAGGAAGGCAAGGAAAAGCATAGAAGAAATGATTGCTCGATGGCTCGAAGCAAATTTAAGTTAGCATTTGCCTAATTGGCATTGCATCTCTTGCAATGCTGTACGGGCTTCTCTGTATCTTAAGTATCCTGGTGGCATACTCCTGTGTTCTGAAACGCAGGCTTGAGACGAATATGCTCCCTGATTGTGTAAAGATTTCTCAGGGGTAAGCTGCCTTGATTAGTAATGCTAAAGCATTGGCGATCGTCAGCTCAAGCCTCTTGTCAGCCTGTAGCAGAATGGCGATCGCTCCTGGCGTATCCAGCTGAGTTTGCTCCTGCTGCTGATGAACAACCTCAAGTGCCACAGCCACAACCCTAAAAGTAACTCGCGTGGGGATTCCCGTCTACAGACCACTAAGCAATGGGGAAAAATCAAGCAATCATCTTCTCTAAAGCGATTTGCAAATCTTTTGTCAAATCGGTCACAGCCTGTCTAGACGCTTGGCGATCGCCCTGACAATTTTTGAAGCGTTCTGTAACTGAAATTGGCTCCCCCACAGTGATTTGTGTCTGTCGCAAACCTAACCGAGGTCGCCCCGGAAGTGTTGTATCCTGAATTCGAGAAAGCATATCGAATACAAGCAAAGCTGTTTCTGCAAACCGTTCCGCCGTCGGTTGTTCCTGAATATAAGTAGCTGTGACTGCAACAAAACTTTCCACTATCCGCATGTGCCGCATTCGCAAGTCGGCTTCTTCTGCAATCCAGTCTGCCAAACCGCGTTTGAAAGGTGCTAAAGCATTGATATCTGGCAAATCTTCTCGGTAAATGTAACTCCAGCCAGCCTCTTCTAAACGGCGACAGCGGTCAATAAAATTACCCTGCGCTTGAACTTCAAAATATTGCTCGGTAACTTGTAAAGCCTTATCCAGTAAGCGATGGAGTCGGGCAACTAATACCTGATTAGCACTCTTCAATTCATCAGTTGAGATGGTTTTTGGAATGTCTTGATGATAGAAGCGACGATAAAACTCTTCCATCTCGGTAATCAGATATTCAGCTAACCTACAGAGGCGTTGATAGTAAATCTCTTGGCACTCGCCCGAATCAATTTCCAAAACTTTCAAGCCACTATCAGCTTCTAACTTACTCAACAACCAATCTATCTTAGACCAAGGTGGCTCAACGTAGCGATACTGGATGGCGATCGGTACAACGATCACAGTCTCAGAACGGTTAGCTTTTTCTAAGTCTTCTACACACCAGAACCCCATTTGAGCAACGCCAGGTTCTAAGGGGCTAACAATGCCACTATGACCATTAGTACCGCCTTCCGGCGCTACTGCGATCGGAAATTCGCCATTAGCAAACAACTCCCTTGCATTTTGGATAGCTTGCCGATCTAGTCGCCTACCGCGACGAACCGGTACACCCCCCAGCAGAGAGAACAGCCAACCTAGCCACTTTCCAGCCCAAACTGTCATACCTCGGTCATAGAGAAAATAGCTGTGAACCAGGGATTTTAGTGTAATACCTTTTTGACGAGCAACTTGTGGCACAATCCGAGAAAGCAAATACAGCATACAGAGAGGATCTTCCACCTCTGGGTGGCGAAATGCCAACAAAAAGCGAATTTTTCCAGCTTGAAATTGTTGATAGAGTTCAGCTAATACTTCAACATTCTTGGCTTCAACCTTGACAATCCCAGCCGGTAGCCAAGGGCGAGTACGAAACCGTAGTGCGATCGGCAGTAACCACCGAAAAATCTGGAGTACCAGCAGATTCAACCGTTGGGGAATAAATTTCAATGGTGGTTGAGTAGATTGAATCGATCTAGGCAAGTCGCTCTCCAGATTGTATTTCTAGCGATTGTACAACGTAGGGTCTTGGTTTTGCGTAAACCCTGAGCCTTTTGTGGTCAAGCTTTTTAATCACTATGTTTGGCTCTGTTGGTTCCTTAGCACTCCTTAACTTTTCAACGATAGACCCTAAGTATCGAATCAAAAATTAGTTGGGATGTTTAGGAAAATTTCGGAATAAATAGCCAAATACAGCTAAATTTAACACAAAAACTAATGTTTTGATCGGAGATATTCCCCGAATTAGTTCATAAATCTCTGGTAGAATACTGATACCGACAAGTCCCAATACTAAGACATGTGCCCAACGCTTTTCGTACCATAAACCAACGGCTTCAATAGCAGTAACAATAGCATAGATTCCGGTTCCGATACCGCTAAATGCCAGAGTTCTAGGATTTAAGTTAACAACTTTCTTTAAAAGCCAATCAATAATTATCGATTTACCTTCTAAAACATAATTTTCTGAAAACGCCTCTAGAATTTGATAATTTTTTAATGTCAATAATAAAGCGATCGAAGTAACCATAAGCAGCAAGGCGGCAAATGATTTGTAGAGAACAATTGCCACTAACCCCAATGGACGCTTTTCCAAACAACCCCCTAAGTATAGATAAGTCAAATTTTGAACGATCAAAATTACCTGAGTGCTGTCAAGTCAGAGTTCACCTCCTTATCCAGAGATTCTTCTAACTAAGTACGGCTTTGAATCGGTGCAATGGATGCAATACCATACTTTCCTCTCCCCAAACCCCTTGCCTAACAAGGAAAATAACCCCACTATTTGATAATAAATAGGATTTTAATTAATTTAAATGTGCGTAGGCTAGCAAGAACCGCAGGCATAGCACATTTTAATCAAATATTTCTAATGGAGGTTAGCGGACTCGAACCGCTGACATCCTGCTTGCAAAGCAGGCGCTCTACCAACTGAGCTAAACCCCCATAAACTTAAAATAGTAGATAACTTTGATTACCGTTGTTATTGTAACTTATATTGTTCTACTACCAAAGGGATGAAGCCAGAAAAGATCCAAGTTGTCGCAGCACTGTATAAATTTGTTAAGCTGCCAGATTTTACCAAGAAACGAGATCCTCTGCTGTCTTACTGCCAAGCGCAAGGTGTCAAGGGGACGATTTTGCTGGCACTTGAAGGGATTAACGGTACAATTGCCGGTTCGCGTCAGGCGATTGACTCAGTTCTCTGGTTTCTGCGTTCTGACCCCCGTCTAGCAGACTTAGAATCCAAAGAGTCCTATACCGAAACCCCACCCTTTGACCGGATGAAGGTGCGGTTAAAGCAAGAAATTGTCACTTTGGGGATGCCAGAAATCGACCCAAATGAGCAAGTTGGCATTTATGTCAATCCCCAAGAATGGAATGATTTAATTTCCGATCCAGAAGTAACCGTGATTGACACGCGCAATGATTATGAAGTGAAGATCGGTACTTTCCAAGGGGCAGAAAATCCCCAAACTGAATCATTCCGCGAATTTCCCGATTATGTGCGCCACCATCTCGACCCAACTAAACACAAAAAGGTTGCTCTGTTTTGTACAGGCGGCATTCGCTGTGAAAAAGCTTCATCCTTCATGCTTGCCCAAGGCTTTGCAGAAGTCTATCATCTCAAGGGCGGCATTCTGAAGTATTTGCAGGAAGTTCCAGCACAAGAAAGTTTATGGGAAGGAGAATGTTTTGTTTTTGATGAGCGGGTAGCCGTTAGTCATGGGTTGGAGGAAGGAAGTTATGAGTTGTGTCTCTGTTGTGGCCGTCCGATTTCTGAGGAAGATAAAGTGTCTCCAAAGTATAAGCAAGGTATCTCCTGTCCCTATTGTTTTGATAGCCTCACCGAAGAGAAAAGAGCGCGTCAGCAGGAAAAATGGCGCCACTACCAAACCCAAGTTGGTAACAAAAATCAGGATGTAAGTTGAAGAAGAATTTATAATTCGGAAGCTTCAGTCAAGGATAATTCGGAATTTAAGGGCAAAATTACCGTAAATCTAGTACCAACTTCAACTTCGCTTGTGACACTGATTTGACCCCTATGAGCATCGACGCACCTTTTAACGATTACTAACCCCAATCCAGTACCCTGAATTGATTTGACATTTGAGGCTCGGTAGAATGATTCAAACAGTCGAGCTTGGTCTGGTTCGGGAATGCCCATACCTCGATCTTGAATGTAAAAAGTTGCTACTTTCTCAATTTGATCGCATATTAAATCAAACTGAATCTTGCCACCTTGGGGAGAATATTTAACCGCGTTTGAGAGAAGATTTGCAAACAGGTAATGTAAAAGTCCTTCATCCATTACAGCGGACGTATTCTCACTATGACAGGTAAAAACAATTTCACACACGCTGCTTTTAACAATCAAAAATTCTTCAATTAACTCTCGACAAAATTGCTCTAGGTTAAGAGGAGCAGGGTTGAATATGAGTTTTTCTGCTTCCGCTCGACCCATAAACAGCACTTCTTCCATAAGTTTTTCCATAGATTGCACAGCGCCTTGAATTCGCTTTAAATAGATGCCTCTTTTTGTATCTGTCAAATTTGCTCCTTGCATTTCCATGAGTTCTACTGCGGTTTGAACAACAGTTAGGGGATTACGGAACTCATGAGATACAGTAGAGATAAATAAGGATTTGAGACGATTAAGTTCTTGCTCCTTCTCTAATGCCTGCTCTAGCAATTTTGTTTGGCGTCGTTCGCTAAGATCCCAAAAAACAACTACTACACCATTTATCTGGTCAGATCCTTGCTTTAATGGTGAAGCACTATCGCCAATTGGAACTCTTTTGCCGTTTTTTGTAATTAGAGATGTGAATTCCCCTAAATAAACAACCTGTTGCTCCCGCAGCACTTTTGTCACAGGATTTTCTAATGTTGTCTCTGTCACTTCATCGACAATATGAAAAATCTTCGCTGCCTCATTTCCTAAAGCATCTTTTTGCTGCCAGCCGGTCAGTGCTTCAGCTGCGGGATTCATGAATGTCATCTTTCCCTGCTCATTAGTAGCGATTACAGCATCACTCATTGAGTTTAAAAGGATTGCTAACTGATCTCGATTTTCCCGCAGTTCACGTTCTAACCGGTGTTTTAACAGACCAATCTCGATCGCGATTTTTAAATCTTTTGTAGTAAATGGTTTAACGATGTATCCGAAAGGTTGGGTAATTTTGGCTCTTTCTAAAGTATGATCGTCGCCATAAGCGGTTAAATAAATTACAGGTACATCTAACTGCTGGCGAATCTGAGTGGCGGTAGCAATACCGTCCATATCACCTTTAAGAATAATATCCATTAATACTAGTTCTGGTTGAGTTTCCAATGCCTTGGCAATGGCAACTTTTCCAGATGAAGCTGTACCCGTAACAATGTATCCTAGTTGACTAAGTTGACTAGCAATAGTTCTAGCTACAATCACTTCATCTTCAACGACTAAAATCCTAGCTTGACCCATTTGATATTTATTAATGCAAAGTTAACTGCGTAAATTTTATTTTGAATACTGTTCCACGATCGCGTTTTAAAGTAATATCGCCTTCTAGTTGTTCTGTAACCAAGTCATGTACTAACGATAGACCCAAAGAATCAGTATTTCTCCAATCTAAATTATCTGGTAAACCAATCCCATTATCTCGGATAGTCATTTCGATACTGTTGCCAGTATTGTGTAAAGCAATACTGATTTTGCCTACTTGTTGATTGGGAAAAGCGTGTTTGAGGGCATTGGAGATTAATTCGTTAATCACCAATCCACAGGCAATAGCTTGATCGACATTCAAGCTTACTGAATCTATATCAGTTTCTAGAAAAATTTTACCAGGACATATTTGATAGGAAATTAGCAAGCTGGCTGCTAAATTACTGATATAGTCAGCGACATCAATTTGTCCGATATTAGCGGAAGTATATAAATTTTTGTGAATTAGAGATATTGACTCAATTCGATTTTGACTCTCTCGAAGAACTTTGATTATTTCCGGGTCTTTGAGTGTTTGAGACTGAAGTTGTAATAAACTGGAGACAATTTGCAAATTATTTTTAACTCGATGATGAACTTCTTTTAAAAGAACTTCTTTTTCAGCTAAGGCCGTTTTTAACTTGATTTGAGCTTTTTGCCTTTGAACAAGTTCAGTTTGAGCTTGCTCTAAGATGCTGGATTGTTGAATTGCGATCGCTAATTGGACTGTCACTTGATCGAGCAAATCTAATTGATTTTCTTCCCACTCACGAAAACCAGAGCATTGGTGAGCAATCAGTAAACCCCAAATGTAAGAGCCAGGGTTTTGAGAGCTTACTTCTAGCAAAATGGGCACAACTAAATTTGCTTTCACCTCAAACTGTTCTAACAAGCTAATATGGCAATCAGTTAGTCCAGCTTCATAAATATTAGCGATCGCTCGTTTGCGTCCCTGATAATATTCCACTCCTGCACCTGTTTGAAAACACGTATCATGAATCTGTATACCCAAAGAAACCGTCCATCCAGGTTCCACCGATTCCGCCATAATTGTGCCGATCATCTCTGAGTCAAACTGATAAACTAAGACTCGATCAACCCCAAGTAAATCTCGCACTTCTTGAACTGTTGCATTTAGAATATCTTGAAGATTCAAAGATTGACGAATCCGTTGAGAAACAGTTCGCATCAATTGCTCCCGCTCGGCTTGGGCTTTTAGAGCTAGTTCAGTTTGCTTACGTTCTGTGATATCTTGCCCAATACCAATAATTTGACCATTTGAAAGGTAAACATTAGTCCAAGACGTATCTAGTAAACGACCATTGCGCATCTGAGTTCTAAAGTCACCCCAATTGCGTTGTGCAGACTGCATAAAATTAATTACATGCTGTCGATATTCAAGATTAGGATATAACACTTCCAAGACATTACGAGTTTGGAAATCTTGAAATTTCCAACCGAGAATATTTTCCCATTCTTGGTTGACCCATTGGAGCTTGCAATTAGGACCAACTAGGGCAATCATCAATGGTATGCTCTCAAAAATTATCCGCAAAAACTCATTTTGTTCTTGGAGTTTTGTTTCGGCATTTTTGCGGTCATTGATATCATTGAATACCGTTAAAATTGCTGATTCATTGTTAAATTTAAAATACTGTAAAGAAGCGATCGCCCAGAAACGAGTTCCATCTGCTTTTTTTAATTGCAGTTCATAATTATGAATAAAACCTTGCTGATTAAGAACTGTCAACAGTGCTTCTAAATCTGTTATATTATGATACAATTCTCCAATTTGTTTGCAATTAACTAAATACTCTGGAGAAAACTGAAATGTTTGAAGCAACCCTGTATTAGCGTATAAAATCAACCCATCAGACACACGCGAGATAATGAATGGAACAGGAATGGCTTCAGAAATAACTCGAAATCTAGCTTCACTGTGTTGAAGAGTTCTTTCTATTTGTTTGTGTTCTGTGATGTCTCGTATATGAACTAAGCGAGCCTGATAACTGCCATAGTCTATTGTCTGTGTGAAAATTTCAACATCAATAATCTGTCCGTCTTTTCGCTGATGTCGCCATCGACCAGTAAAATCTAAATTAGAGTGCTTTTGTTCTAAATATTCAAGGAAGATAGGCACGTCTTCTGAAGGGTGAATGTCAGTTATTCGCATTTGCAAGAACTCTTCTCGTGAGTAGCCGTAGTGAATAACAGCAGTTTCATTTACATCTAAAAATTGTAGATTATGCTGGTTATATACCCACATAGGGGTGGGATTTTTGGAGAAAAGTAAATTAAAGCTCCTTTGGCTTTCATTTTCAGGAAATAGCATTGGTGGTTATGTGATAAAAGTTTTTATTATGTACTAATTTTAATGAGTTTAAATCTCAAATAACCAAGACACGTTAAACAATTCGCAATTCGCTTTTTCGCCCATTCGCAATTACGTTTTGTGATAGCGAAGCGTTAGCGACGTAGGAGCGTTTGGGGATTTAGACCCCAACAGCAAAACAAGCTTTGGCATTGGGGATGGGGTCTTAAACCCCTTTTAGCAAAGATAAATCGCATCTCTACATCAGGGTTTTGGGCTGATCTGAACTGTGTTGAACTATAGAGGTGAATTAGAGGTGAATTCAAATCATCCGAAAAATGACTTTATAACCAGAGTTTCCGCAGGTTCAGTTCACGATTAAGTCCCCATTCCCCAACTCAACTTAAAGCCAAGTCTTCTGGTGTATTACAGTTAAACAGCATTTCTGGTTCTGCTAAGGGCAAAACTTCTACAGGATATTGCCGAAGCCACTGTTGAAACGATCGCTCCCGTTGGTTGATAAACTCTACGAGTTGTGGCAAACAGCGACGGCGATAGAAACCACACAGAGGTTCCCAGCCTTTTGGATGACAAGCTAAAGCCGCGATCGCATTATCCCCTACACTATCAAGTCTACTTGCCCAATCTTGCAACACCTCAACCCGCAACCTCGGTAAATCGCAAGCTAGCAACAGCACCCAATCTGTCTGTACTTGGGCTAGCCCTTGAGCAAATCCAACTAAAGGCCCGTGGGCTAAAGATTCTCCACACAAAGGCACTTCTCGGATAAACTCACAACCAGGCAAAAGCAAGTCTTGATAGCGTTCCGGCCAGGGAGTTACTACATAAACAACAGCAACACAGTCTTTAGCAATCCCACAAACTCGCTGCAACAACGGCACTCCTTGAATGGGAATCAAGGCTTTATCCTGACCCATCCGAGAACTCTTACCGCCGGCTAAAACTATGGCGGTTAATTTGCTTCGGGTAGTCATGTTAGTTTTTTGGCTCAAAAAACGTAATGCACACACCAGCTAGATCAATAATCGCAAACTCCTTCATTCCCCAAGGTTTCGTTTGCAGCTGACCGTTGGGATGAATAATTTGTCCGCCTAGTACTTGAAATTCCTGATAAAGTTGCTCAATACCATCAACTTTGATCCGAAAAGTTGTCCATTCCGCTAGGTGTTGATCATCATTTTTTTGCAGAAAAATTTCTGCAAAGTCGCGTTTGATAATTGCCATAGTGACCGGATCGCCTTCTTTATAGATTGTTGTAAAACCAAGTAGTTCATAGAAAGCGATCGCTTTTTCCATATCGCCACCAGCAGGAATAATAGGACTGATGTTTCCAAGTACAGGCGGTTTATTCATGGTTATGCGTCTGATGTTGCCAAAATTATCCTCTATTCTGACTTTTCTGGACTTGTTGTAATAAATGCTCTACACTTTCTGCTGGTGCAAGACACTTCAAACCTTGGCAAACTAACCCAACGCTTCCCTCTGGTAAATCAGATGTGATGGCAAACACAGCCACCGGCAGAAACTTGGGGATCAGCGAGTTTATTTGCTCAGTTGTGCTGCGAATCAAAGTAGAATTACGATACCAATCCAAAGCTGTAAACAAGCTGGGACAAGCTTGGGGAGCGCGATGCATTACACTTCTAAAAGCTTTCAAACCAAGTTCCGCTAAATCCAAATAATCTAGATTATCGGTGAGTAGAGCCAGACGGACAAGGTTAGCGATCGCAATTCCATTGGCTGATGGTGTGGCATTATCTGCATAACTGCGCTCTCTAACAATTAAATCTTGACTAGAATCGCTTGATGTGTTATAGTAACCACCTAATTCTACACTCCAGAGAAATTCGTTAAATTCATCTTGGATAGTGATCGCATTTTCTAACCATTGCTCATGCTCAGGGTTGGAAGCTTGTAAATCTAGCAAAGCTTTAACAAACAAAGCATAATCTTCAGACTGCGCTAAAACGGTTGGTTCTCCTTGATAGTTGAGTCTCTGGAAACGCCCATCGACAAACTGATTTTCCAAGATAAAATTCGCCGCTCGTGCTGCTAATTCCAGGTACAAAGGTTGTTGGAAAACCCCAGCAGCCCTAGCCAGCCCAGAAATCATCAAACTATTCCAGGCGACAATCATTTTCGTATCTGTCACCGAGGGAATGCGACCTGGCCAGTTAGTAGTTTTTGCTTCCTGGTTGTTCCGAGCAGCAGGAAAAGTTTCTAGTGACTCAGAATTAACGCCATAACGAGCGGTAAACAATTTACTCAGTGGCGTTTCCAGCGTTGCATTCAGTTGACCTGAATGGTGTCTTTGCAAAACATTACGTCCTTCAAAGTTGCCGTTAGGCGTCACCGTAAACTGTTGTTGTAATTGGGTTAATTCTTCAGGCGTTAACAGTTGTTGTAATTCGCTGTAACTCCAGACGTAAAAGGCTCCTTCTTCTGGTTCTACCGCCGTGGATTCAGTGAAGCTATCGGCATCTTGAGCAGCATAGAAGTAACCTTCAGGCGCAGTCATTTCCCGCTTCAGCCATTGTACAGTTCCAGCAACCGCCCTCTCAAAGGCTGGCTCTTGTACTCCTGCACTCCATAAAGAAGCCAGATACTCGACAATCTGTCCATTGTCGTAGAGCATCTTTTCAAAGTGGGGTACTGTCCAAGTCGGGTCAACAGTATAGCGGTGAAAACCACCGGCTACATGGTCATAAATGCCGCCCAGCGCTAAGTCTAGTCCCCGTTGGGTACAAACTTGCTTGCCATCATAGCGAGATTCAAAATTAAATCGAGTTCCCCGCAGTGCTAATTCTGTGTAGGGAATCATCGGAAAACTATTGCCAGATTGACTAGGAGTAATTACGCCTGTACTGGTTTCCCAACCTTGGCGGAGTAATTCCTGGTCTTCAAGCTCGGTTGTTGTACCGTCTTGCAACACCGCAGACGTGAGCAGAGACTCAACAATTAAGGCTTTACGTTGTTGTAAGTCCGCTTTTTCTGTATCGTAATAACGGCGAAGCGCTTGCAACACCTGCAAAAATCCCGGACGACCATAGCGCGGGTCTACAGGGAAATAAGTACCAGCGTAAAACGGTACTAAATCTTCTGGGGAAAGAAAAATATTTAAAGGCCAACCCCCTTGACCGCTCATCATCTGCAAAGCTTGCATATAGATGCTATCGAGGTCAGGTCTTTCTTCCCTGTCTACTTTGATGGGAAGATAATTGGTATTCATGTAGTCAGCGATCGCAATATCAGAAAAAGCCTCGCCTTCCATGACAGTACACCAGTGGCAACTAGAATAGCCAATGGAGAGAAAAATCGGTTTATTTTGCGCCCTTGCAGTTGCAAGTGCTTCATCACACCAAGGCCACCAATCAATTGGGTTTTCGGCGTGTTTGCGGAGATAGAGGCTCTTAGCTTCAGCAAGGCGATTAGTCATAATCAAACGCAAGTTAGTTTGCCTTCTTTGCTCAGTCTACCCTGTTCTCAGGAGTGTGAGCCTAGACAGCTATGTACATTAAGTTAAGAAACTCAATGAGCAAATTATCCCTTTGCTTTTAATCTCGCCTAAGTAAGTGTAAAAAATTGCAGTTTTGTAGTCAGCGCTAACTACAAGGGAATCATCATTTATATAATTTTATGTACGCCGACTTACTGACACTTGTGCAACTTATGAAACATTCTTATTGAAAAGATCGCAATAGCAAGCTAACAATATTTGGTGGCGTTTCTTGCATAGGTGCTGCTGTCTTTGTTTGCATTAAAGTATTTGGGCTAAGTCCTGCTATCAGATGGAGCAAGAAGGTGATGATGGCGGCTTGTATAAGTTTTTCCAGCATGGCACGTCTCTCTCTGAATGGATAGCATTTCAACTACGACTGGTTATTCTAAATACACCTCGTACTCCCGATTTACCGAATCTAACAAAAATAACTTGATAAATGCCGAAGGAAATTCTAAAAAAATGTTTAAAATGTTACTGATAGTTAACATAATTCCCTAAGCAAATCGGATTTCGGTTATCGGTCTAATCAATATATCGCCAAGGTTGTGCAGCAAAGTCCGAGATATAAGATTGGCGACAATTGAAGTTTTTTGATTTATTCTTCTCTAAACCGGGATATTCTCTTAGACAGCTTTTGTCGCTAAAAAGTGTCCTTAGAAGTTAAATTTATTGCAAAAACACATTTTGCTCCTTTGTTGAATAAGACAGAATAGCCAAGATTTACTTATATCACCTGGGAATAGTAGAGATCAGCCCCAGTTTCGTGCTGTCACCGATAAAATGTATTTAAAGTAGCCACAAACACGCTTCCATGATTCCTATCGTTATTGAACAATCGGGTCGAGGTGAACGCGCCTTTGACATCTACTCACGGCTGTTACGTGAGCGCATCATCTTTTTGGGACAACAAGTTGATAACAATATTGCCAACTTGATTGTTGCCCAACTGCTGTATTTGGATGCTGAAGACCCGGAGAAAGACATTTATATGTACATCAATTCTCCCGGTGGTTCGGTGACGGCTGGTATGGGCATTTTTGACACTATGAAACATATTCGCCCTGATGTCTGTACAATTTGTACCGGATTGGCGGCGAGTATGGGTGCTTTTCTCCTCAGCGCGGGTGCTAAGGGTAAGCGGATGAGTCTACCCCATTCTCGGATTATGATTCATCAACCTTTAGGTGGCGCTCAAGGACAGGCGACTGATATTGAAATTCAGGCGCGGGAAATTCTGTACCACAAGCGGCGGCTAAACGACTATTTAGCCGAACATACAGGTCAACCAATTGAGCGAATTGCTGAAGATACTGAACGTGACTTCTTCATGTCACCAGAGGAAGCCAGGGACTACGGTTTGATTGACCAAGTGATTGACCGTCACTCCGCTGGTAGTCGCCCAGCAGTTGCTGTTCTTAATTAATAGTCACGATTGGTAAATGGTGATTTACCACTTTTAATTTCCTTAAACCCTAAAAATAACCCTTCTTCATAACTGAAGAGGGGTTATTTGAGTTCAAAAGTTGATTTATGTTTAATGTGAATTAAGTGTTGAAACCCTTGTAATTGCGTTGATAATTCCAAAATTATGATCTTGGACAATCTCAAAACCCTTACGGTACAAGAGGCGTTTTTAATTCACATCAGGCGTGATTTAGAAGTTCAAAACCCGATTTTAAAGGGTCAAGATCCCATTTGTCGAGATGAAGGTAGTCTTGATCCGGTAGCAGATATTGAAGAAATTCCAACTTTTAATTGTCTCAAGATACACATTTCGATCCTGACATAGGATCACCAAAAGTTGGGAAGAACCATAATTTGTCGCTCTACAATAGCCTCAAAACTAGTTTGCTGGAGTAAATCAATGTTATCAAAACAGACTTTTTGTGACTAAATAATACCAAGCAATTTGAATTTTATTTTTAACTTCATACTATTAAAGTCTTTTTCAGACTGTATTTTTTTTATTAAAAGCTTAGTTTAGATTTAGGTTACAAACACACCAAGTCATTTTGTACAGTGTGTAATACCAAAAATCAATCATTTATCTTCAGGAAGAACATCATGAATTGCTTCAAATCGAGTCTCAAGCTAACGTTGCTAACTTTATTGACTTGTGGATTGGTTTCTCCAGCTTTTGCGACACCCGATAACGACAATAGCATTTTTGCAGCGGATTTCGAAGGGAATTTGAATAGTGGTCAAGGATTTCTTCAGATTAAAGGCGATGTGACCACCACCGATGACTTAGAAGACTTTAGAAAAGTGCTACTCACCGGGCGCTCTAACTTACGTTTAAAACTGGAAGGCGTTGCCCCGAACGGAGGACGGACAGATTTATTATTAGTTAGGGATTCAAACAACAATGGTCAAATTGATCGCAATCAAGGCGAAGTGATTGGCCAAAGTCGCGACTCATTTTCCCACCAAATTACACGCCAGTATCTAACCGCAGGAGATTACTTCGTCATTATCCGGAGCAGACAGTTTAGCTCAAATAAAGTTCAGTATCAAGTCAGTGCAGATGCACGGGTATAGTCAATCTTGTAAACTCGCCGATTAAAAGCGCGATCGCGCTTTTGATCTTTCTCGACTTAGGAGGGTATTTTTTCCTCGTTAACCCTAACTTACCAATTGTCTACTTTGTCAATGCATAAGTTCTAGACGAGTCTAATTCTGGATAGCCCAGGTGCGGCACAATTTCAATTCGCACACGAGGCATAATCAATGACAGTTTTTATTTCCGCTCAAATAATACTATCTTTGGCAACTTCGTATTAGTTATTATTATAATTTATGCAAAAATTGCTAAAAAGCTTAATTTATCGAACCGCCTTCTGGTGCGTCGGCTTCCGCCAACGCGCAGCGTATCGAAGAGAAGCAGCGCCGAGAATTCGTAGAGTGTGCGTAAGTCCTAATTACAAATGGAAAATGACTAATGACTAACTAAAATCCCGCTATTGGATCTGGCTGAGATTGTAAGTATTTGAGGAATCCGTGTAATTCTTCTTCAGTCAGCAAAGTCCGCCCGCGCTTACCGTAGGTTTCAATCAGATGCTCCCGTCCCTGTTCTGGTGTCCAACCTAAACGCTGAAGTTCGACATCTGTTTTAGCAATTACATCTGATAAATCCACGGGTTCAGCTTTTTTCTTTCTCTTTCCTGTCACTGCCGGGGTAGTGACATTTTCTTGAGGGCTGTAACTCCGGGGTGTAAATGGTGTGACATTGTTGGCAGAAATTGCCGGAAAGGTTTGATTTTCTGGCTGGTTATCAAAATTTATTTCCAAGTTCTCAACTGGAGGATTGAATTCTAGCTCCCGGTTGGCAGTCATAGGAAAGTTTTGACCTAAATCCTGGCTATAGGTATCGTTTGATAGGGGCGCAGCATTGCTGTAGCCGTACTGTTCGTTACTGCTTGTTACTACTTCTGGTTTGATGTTCCGTTCTTTGGAAGGCGGTATAGATATTTCTTTATCGCTGACTGCTGACCACTGACTACTAACAAAATCCTCATCTTTTGCAGAGGAATAAGCAGCAGGCTCACTCAATCCACCTTTAGTATTCAAGTCAGGATTTAGCTGTGCTAGAGAAACTGGATTTGAGGTCAACGCTACTGATTCTGGTGGCGCGTTTGTAATACCCAAAACTATCAGCGCCCTGGTTCTGGCTTGGTCTTCTGCTGCTTCTACTGTTTCTGCTGCTGCCATACCCGTAGCACGGGTTACACCTTCAATTTGCACGCTTGCCCGAACAATATATTTTCCTTGAAAAATTTGCACTAATTCAGAAATCAAACTGCCTTTGGGATACAAGCTCTGGAATTGAGCCAACATAATACTGCTACCAATCTAAATATTTTTAATAACGGGGTTGATACTGCCTGTATGTTCAAGCGAGATCGGCTGCCCTTACTTTAATTTACATCCACTCGATACTCAGGATGCCTGCCAATATTGCATTTATTCATTTTTAATTGTTTACTATGTGTCATCAGTTTCTTGGCAGACGATGAGTAGGTATAATTCTCTGCTCTGAGCGATCAAGGTGATATTCTTGCTTTGCCTGGTGTCCTAATTGTAGCAGTAGCTCTTTTTTGACGAAATTTTTGGTCAGTGCTAACTTATCTGGGTAGTCTTGCTTGCAATGCTATACTGATTACCCAAGTCTATATCTAGAACTATTTTCTGGAAGTGCCCTCTAAATCTACAATAATGGAGATAAGGTTCGCCCTCGCTGCTTATTAAGCTGCTTACCTAATTGTTACCGATTCTACATGTGGGAAAATTGGGTTCACCAGCAGTTCCTCCTAGTTAAAAATCAGAGTCTAATGGCGTAAAATTACCTTCTCTCTAGACAATCAAACACCTGTAGTTTCCACGCCACTTGACGGCAGTTGCTCCACTTGGGGAGACCCCAAGACCGCACTGCCTCCTCCACTTGGGGAGACCCCAGGATGGCAGTGGCTCCCGTGCATAGCGCTTTTGGGCAGTATGGATTCTCTAACCCAGCTTCTCAAAAACCCGTCGCGTAATTAACTAGCGGGGCTAAATTTTAATTAGGCGTGCAATCTTAAGTTTGGTTAGGTGAAGGGACTTGAACGCAGGCGAATTCTGAGAGCATCGTGCAGTGAGAAGTTCGTAAACGCCCAGAGTTGTCCGTGGGTCGGCTTCTTTGCAAAGGAACTGCGGGAGTAGTTTCTTGCTCTTACTGGGTCGGGCTTCCTTTCCTTAGAACTTAGGAAGCTTGCTTCAGGGCAATTAGTTTCCAGCTTGTTTCTGTAAGCCGTGAGGGTATACAGAAATGAACCAGATTAAACAACAAATGATGTTTTGACCAAAGGTCGGTTCACTGCATGGAATTTTCAATCGCTACACTCCTTGCCAATTTCACCGATGATAAATTGGTAGCTCGGAAGGTTTTAGAAAAGAAACTTGGCTGTGAAGATGAAAAAAGTTTACAAAAACTTCACATCGCCTTAGATGTTCTGGAAAAAATCGGTATTTTAGTAAAAGAACGGGGCAAGTACCGCCGTGTCTCAGAAGAGGGAATAATCGAGGCAAAACTCCGTTGTTCTAGTAAAGGCTTTTGCTTTGCTATTCAAGATGTGGAAGGAGCTGAGGATATTTACATCCGCGAAAGTCATCTGAGCAATGCTTGGAATGGCGATCGCGTTTTGGTGAGAGTTCTTAAAGAAGGCAGTCGCCGTCGCTCTCCCGAAGGGGAGGTGAAGCTGATTCTCGAACGTTCTAACCACACTTTACTGGCACGAATTAAGCAAGTAGAAACTGGTTTTCGAGCTGTGCCTTTAGACGATCGCTTGCTATTTGAACTCAAGATTCAACCGAACGGGGCAAAGTTAGAAGAAGCGATCGATCATCTGGTTCATGTGGAAGTTTTGCGTTACCCGTTGGCACAATATCCTCCCCTTGGTCGAGTGGTGCAAATCCTCGGCAGCGATGCCGAAGCCGCTGCTGATATAGATTTAGTTACGTGCAAACACGACCTTTCCCGGACTTTTCCAGATAATGTTCTAGAAGCAGCCGCCAAGTTGCCCAAAAAGCTGCTGAAAGCAGACCTGAAAAATCGGCTGGATTTACGTAATTTGTATACTCTCACGATTGAAGGGGTAAATAATGATACTAAAATTATAGAAAACGCTTTTAGTTTAGAAAAAAACTTAGCCGGAAATTGGCTTTTGGGCGTTCATATCACCGATGTTTCTCACTATGTCCAACCTGACGAAGCCCTAGATAGAGAAGCACTCAAACGGGGTAAATCAGTGTATTTAGGAGAATTGGTGTTGCCAATCTTGCCCCCAACTGTGGCAGAACGCTGTTCTTTAGTACCTGGGAGCGATCGCTTAACCATCTCTTTTTTAATTACCATTGATCCCCAATCGGGAGAAGTGCTGGAATGGGAAATTCAACCCAGTGTCATCAATGTCGAGACTGCACTGACTACTGAACAAGCCCAAGCAATTCTCACAGGTGAAGCTGAAGATAAATCATCACAGGTTTCCCAAATCCTGCAAGACCTCCAAGCCTTGCAAACTGCGGTAAAACAAGTGCGATTGACTCGTGGAAGCCTCCAGTTGAATCTGCCGCCTAGCCAAAACGCCTATTATGATGAGGGGATTCTCGGCGCTGTGGTGGTGAATGATTTACCAGTGCGATCGCTACTCACGGAGTTGGTGCTGTTAGTTAATCAACTGTTTGCAACTCACTTAAATGCCCTTGGTGTTCCGGCTATCTGGCGAGTCCAAGGTACTCCCGATGTTGAAGATGTCCAGGAAATGCTGAAATTGGCAGTCAATTTAGGCGTTGACCTCACATTAGATCCAGAAGTCGATATCCAACCCTTAGATTACCAACATTTGACCACAGCTTTTGCTGAATCTCCCTCTGAGCAAGTTCTTACTTACTTATTACAAGATACCCTTAAGCCGTCTGCATACAGTACCACCAAAGGATCTCACTTTGGTCTGGCACTACCGCAATATGTCCATTTTAGCGCTCCCTTGCGGCGTTTTCCAGATTTGCTGATGCAAAGAGTGTATTACGCGCTACTGGAAAACGGACGCGATCGCCGCAATACCCGCGTGAGAGAGCGGGTCAATCTACGCCAGTCCTCCAGCCACGAGGAAATTAACTGGAATGTTTTACCCCCGGAATTGCAACAAGAACTCCAAAGCGATTTGACTAGGGTAATTGTCCAAATCAACGACCGAGAAAAAGAAGTCCAAGAAGCCGAAGCCGATTTAGCCGGACTGCAAAAAGCCCAACTGATGAAGCAACGCATCGGTCAGGTATTTCAAGGTGTGATTACTGGGGTTCAATCCTACGGTTTCTTTGTGGAAATTGAAGTACCAGCTGCTGAGGTAGAATCCAGCAGTAATCCTGGTGTGCCTTTGCGGGTAGAGGGATTGGTACACGTCAGTTCTCTCAAAGATGATTGGTATGAATATCGCGCCAGACAACAGGCACTGTTTGGTCGCAAAAATCGCGCTTCTTATAGACTAGGCGATCGCGTCGCCGTCCAAGTTAAAAGTGTCGATTACTACCGTCAGCAAATTGATTTGGTAACAGTGGGCAGCGATGGACTAGCCAAAGGTTTAACCGGCAATGATTCCCATGAAGACCTTTCAGACCTTTACTTACCAAATGATATGGAGCCTGATGACCTAGACCCTTACTCTGAGGACGAGTAAAATCCACTAAAACTTACGTGTCAAATCACACTAAACCTTTAATTTTAGGCGTATCGGGCGCATCTGGTCTGATTTACGCTGTTCGCGCGATCAAATTTTTGCTAGAAGCGGAGTATAGTATTGAATTGGTTGCCTCTAAATCAACTTACATGGTTTGGCAGTCAGAACAGGAAATTCGGATGCCACCAGAACCAACTGGGCAAGAACAATTCTGGCGAGAGCAAGCTGGAGTTGCACTTGACGGTAAACTACGCTGCCATCCTTGGAGTGATGTTGGAGCCGGGATTGCTAGTGGTTCCTTTGCCACTCTGGGGATGATGATCATTCCATGCAGCATGAGTACAGTGGCAAAGCTAGCGGTTGGCTTAAGTTCCGATTTACTAGAACGGGCAGCAGATGTCCAACTCAAAGAAGGGCGAAAGCTGGTTATTGTCCCGCGTGAAACGCCTTTTAGCCTCATCCACCTACGTAACTTAACCTCTTTAGCAGAAGTTGGAGTTAGAATTGTCCCCGCTATTCCCGCCTGGTATCATAATCCCCAAACCATTGAGGATTTAGTTGATTTTGTAGTTGCCCGTGCTTTAGATCAACTAGGTATTGACTGCATCCCAATTCAGCGGTGGCAAGGTCGTCGCTAACGCCTTGAGTGGATTTATTTTCATTAGGGGTGTAAAGGTGTAAGGGTGTAAGGTGAAGTCCTTTGGATTGAGACCAAAGGACAACACGGTTGCCCAACTTATAGCTGGGCTAAAGACTCATGCGGGTGGTTGGGGCTAGATATCCCCTACTACCATGCAACCCCACACCCCCACACCCGCCCCAACGGGGCTTGGTAAATTTCACAATAGTCCTAAAAAGGTAATGATAGAGATGGCTGATAGTGTCAGTAGTCAGTGAACAGTAATTAGCGAAGAATAATCAGACTGATAACTGACCACTGACTACTAACCACTGATAACTGACAACTGACAAAATTGCTATGGCTGTAATTCGCTTAATTCTATTGGTGGCAGTACTGGGAGGACTAACGCTGTTATTAGTCCAAAATTTCTCACCTGCCCTATCGCTAGTATTTTTGGGCGTGCGAACTCAACCATTACCACTAGCGATATGGATTTTGTTCAGTACTGCCACTGGTGCTTTCACATCTATATTGATTTCTACCTTGTTTAACTTATCCAATTATTTTGTGGCAGGAGAACGCCAAACTCCTAACAGAAGAACCGCCACTTCAACTCGTGCCAAAGCAACCCAAAGAGAAGAACCTACATCTCGTCCTGCCAGTCCTCCACCACCAGCTAGTAAAAGAGAAGAGCCTAGCAGTGAGGGATTTGATGATTGGGAGACAAATAGCAGTAGAGATGATGATTGGAACTTTGATGAAAAGTCAGAGTCAGCGCCTATTCCTAACCCTGAAGCTCAACAGCCTAGAGATTCAACAACTTACGAACGTCAATCAGAAGCCAAAAGGAGTTCTCGGTCTGGTTCAGTTTACTCCTACAGCTACCGCGAGCCAAAAAATACAGCTGCGGGAAAAACTGAATCAATTTACGATGCTGATTACCGAGTAATTATTCCCCCTTACCAGCCGCCAACTAGCAATCAAGCGGATGATGATGATTGGGAATTTTTTGAGGATGATGATAATTTTGAAGATGATGGTAAACGCCCCCGTCGGTGAGATGTACTAGCAGGCTACATCTCTATTTAATGCCACACCGCTCTCTAGACTCCTGCTTGACCCTACCAGTCATGGCAGCTTCCTGCAAAGTCATGAAAGCATTAAAATCTTCCAAGTCATATCGGGTAGTCAACAGTTGTCGTAGTTGATCTTCAGCTTCAACTGTTAAATAGCCAGTTGCTAAAGCTCTTTCTACAACGTCACGAATTCGAGTCATGGTTGACACCTCATTCATACAATATTTATTCATTCAGGCTTATTGGGGTGGAATATGCAGTAGTCTTTGTGTCAAAACTTCAATTTCTTTACAAGCTTTTTTGGGTGATCGCAGTAAATCAGTCATTATTTACACCTTTATCAGAAACATTTAATTGAGCAGGTCTTGTTATAACTGAACTTTTAGAATAATGATCCTGTGCTGGTAGAAACACAGTATTGTGTATACTTAAAATTACCCACCGGAGTAAAAACCCTGATTATTTGGATAGACAGATATTGTTCGGATAAAGTTTCAAACAAGCTACTTTAATTTTTTGGTTAAGCGTAGCGCTCACTATACAGCAATTATCTAGTTACTTCCGGGAAGTTACTACATTCCTAAGAAATTCATCGTTTATTACTTATAATAATTTCACAGAAGAATTGTTAATCTATTGCCTAAGTTAACGTTGCTGAGACACCATGCGTATTTTTCGTTTAATTCCAGTCTCAGCTTTTTTTACCTAAATCAACCCGTTGAACTCACGTATTTATAAGAATCCTTTAGAGGAATGTCGTCTAATGGGCGTTAGAAACATCCTACCTTTCCTACTAAACCCACTTTTCACTAAGATTATTTTGTATCTCCAGTATCCGTACAGAGTAGGAAAGGTGGGAAAGGTAGGATATTTTACTGTTTTTGTTGTTTTTGTAGTTACAGTTGCTAGCCTGTTATTTAACTACTATTAAGATTGGTGGATATCAAAAAAGTAAAAGCAATAGAAATTAAAAATCATCAAGCTTCTCATATTGAGGAGCTTGATGATTTAGAAGTAGCGACAATTGTAGGCGGCGCTCGCATTAAAGGACAAGTAAAATTATTTAATGAAAACAAAGGATTTGGCTTCATTACACCTGCGGACGGATCTAAAGATGTTTTCGTTGATTTTTCAGCTATTCAAGGCAATGGTTCTCAAACGCTAGCTGAGGGTCAAAATATTCAATTTGACGTTAAAGATGGTCCAAAAGGTGGGATCGCTGCAAATGTTATCCCTATATAAGACTTGAAATAAACACAAGTTTGAAATCCGCTTAGTAACTAAGCGGATTTTTGCGTATAGAGAAAATCTATTCTGACAAATGATTATTTAGCCTTAAAACCCACCTAACGGGATGCGATAAGTGTGGGTGGATGTGAGTAGAGAATGAGGCAGGTGGGGAACTAAGTTGCCTTATTTCTAATTAACTGTAACAAGATAGATTCAAGACTTTGTAGAGCGGCGTTAGTGGTGCGTTGATGCTCCTCAAAATTGCGTTGGTGTTGTTCGTGGCTATCGCGTAATTCAAGCAGTACGTCATCTAAAATCGCACTACGACTCAGAACACGGTCAACGTTATTGGCTAGTTCGTTAAGTTGTTCTTGAGTTTCTGCCTGTCTCTGTGCCACGCCTAAAAGGATTTCTTCAATTCGGTCAATCCGACTTGGAAATGGTGTATCAGTCATTTTCTTTGTTTTCTTTCAATTTTACTTTTTTATTTGGTTTAAAGGAATGTCGTCTAACGCCCATTTCCTGACATTCTCCCCAACCGGAGACAGCATAGACAAACTAGCCGTCGCCCCTAACACCTGTTCATCAGTCACCTCTAAATAACGCTGCAATTGTTCTAAGTTCCCATGTCCGCTAATCTCTTGAATTACACGTAATGGAATAAAAGCATTACTCATCAGGGTTAAAGCAGTCCTTCTAAAGCTGTGGGTTAAAACTCCAATTATCCCAACTTGTTTACAGGCAGTGCGTAATATCCTAGCGGCTGAATCTTCGCTTATATGTCCATCACTGCGACCCTGAAACAGATAATCATCTCCTGCTAATGGGTAGTATTTACTCAGTAACCGTCGTAAATCTTCTATTAATTTTATCCAGTTGGGTGATCGGTGCAAAACTTTGTATTTCTAAATCTTAGATTGAGTTGTTGAGTTTATAATTTAAAACTGTGACTCAGTACTCAAAAATAATTGGAGCGAAGCAACTGGTGAGAAGCTTATTACAAGGAGTCAACCTATACTTAATTGGTATTATGGGCGTTGGTAAGACGACAGTAGGGCGCTTACTAGCAAAAGAACTGGGCTATGGGTTTGTAGATACCGATGATGTCATTACCCAAGTAACAGGTAAATCCATCAATCAGTTATTTACCGAGGAAGGTGAAGCAGGGTTTCGCCAGTTAGAAAGTAATGTGCTTTCACAAGTTTGTGCTTTTACAAAGTTGACTATAGCAACTGGTGGGGGCATTGTACTGCGGCGAGAAAATTGGGGTTACTTGCACCACGGTTTGATAGTGTGGCTAGATACGCCAGTGGAGATAATTTACAGCCGTTTAGCTGAGGATACCACAAGACCACTGCTGCAAGATGGCGATCCTAAAGCTAAGTTGCGATCGCTCCTCGAACAACGAACACCACTTTACTCTCAAGCCGATTTGCACATCACCGAGCGAGAGGGAGATACACCTGAAGACGTTGCCAAGCGAGTACTTGAAGCAATTCCTAGCGTTCTCAAAACCCAAGTTTCTCATTAATGGGGAAGTATTGATCTAAACTGTGTCTGCAAAAGATATTTTTCATGAATCAGTTAAAAAAGCTTTGCAAAAAGAACAATGGATAATTACGAGCGATCCATTAAAATTTAAATTTGGGGAAGTCAGCCCCTTCGGGGAAGTCAAAAGTCAAAAGTCAAAAGTCAAACATTTTGAACCCCATAAATAAATTTAGGGGCTTGTAACAACGACGCCGTATTTCTTGCGTTGCACGTCTCGAAATACATTTTTTCTTTTTCCATAAATAAATTTAGGGGCTTGTACCTTTTTCTTTCTGGTCAACTTCCAAATTGATTTAGGTGCAGAGAAAATAATTGCCGCAGAAAAAGGAAATGAAAAAATAGCAATTGAAATCAAAAGCTTTTTAAACCCCTCGGCAATTACAGATTTTTACCAAGCCCCGTTGGGGCGGGTGTGAGGGTTGCATGGTGGTAGGGGGGGGAAGAACTAGCCCCAACCACCCGCATGAGTCTTTAGCCCAGCAATAAGAAGGGCAACCGTGAAGTCCTTTGGTTTCAATCCAAAGGACTTCACCTTACACCCTTACACCCTTAAACCCTTACACCCCTAATGAATCCGCTTTGGGACAATTCCTTAGTTACCGTCTAGCATTAGCGGGATATGAACCAGAGCGAGTATTATACTTAGCAGTTCCATTGGATACGTACCAAACATTTTTTCAACTGGAGTTTACTCAAACTGCGATCAAACAGTATCAGGTGCTATTAATTGTTTACAATCCAGTAGATGAGGTGATTGTAGAGTGGATAAACTAACAAAATATCAAGAGTATGTTAAAACATTGTTGACGAACTATGCCAGTGATAATATCTCGGATAATGATGTCGAAGTCCAACTCATTTTAGACACAGAACGCAATCATTATCAATGGATGAATGTCGGTTGGCAAGGATTTAATCGTATTTATCGATGCGTGATACATTTTGATATTAAATATGGCAAAATTTGGCTACAACAGAATTTAACCGATCGCAATCCGGCAGAGGAATTAGCGATCATGGGAGTACCACGAGAGGATATTGTCTTGGGTTTGCAAGCTCCATACAAGCGTCAGTATACAGATTATGGCGTAGCGTAATGCGATCGCTCCTCGAACAACGAACACCACTTTACTCTCAAGCCGATTTGCACATCACCGAGCGAGAGACAGATAACACCTGAAGACGTTGCCAAGCGAGTACTTAAGGCAATTCCTAGTGTTCTCAAAACACAAGTTTCTCATTAATAAAACTCAAGTTACCAAATTTTGGCCATCCAAAGAATAAAATATTCAACCAAAATATCGCCATTCAATGGCAACAATCTCTTAATCGCGATCTTCCTGCTTAGAGACAATGTTGAAGTTTTTGTCAAGAAGAATATCGTATTTCTTGCCATCATTGCAGATAACATCGTTAACCTTATAGAGATTGCTCCTGAAGATAAAGTCAACATCGTCAAAAGAAGGACAACTTTGCTTTTTCAGAACCTCTTCTACCTTGGCTCGTTCATCAGGTGTAGCGTCCCGATCTTCATCAGCCCATGCAACTCCTGCGAAACAGAGCCAGAGCAGAAAGGCTCCAGACAAATACTGAATTCCTAAATAAATTAAGTTTTTCATTTTATTAGGACTTATGCATTGACACAGTAAACAAAAAATGTCGTAAGGGAAATAAGGAAAAAACAAGCGTGAAAATACTTTCACATATATATAAACAGTTTTCACTTCAATTGAACTAATCTTTAGTTAGATTAAGCAAATCACTCTTTAGTAGGACGATTTTTATGCTACCTTCAGTAACTCACAAGCTTACTGGCAATCGGCTCCTCTATTTGTGGAGTTTCTGCGATTATTATAGGCAAAGGAGCAATCGAAGCCGAGGACGATGATGCAGCGTTTGCGATCGCAAGAAGGCAAGGTGGAGCATCGTCGCTCCTTTTTTGTCCAACTTCAGAAAATCGTGTTGCTCCCACTATAGATGACCAAGGCAGATATGAGGCAATTGAATAGTAATCGGGACAATCGGGACTATTGGAAAACACGCCTTAAACCCCATTTAGAGGCAGTATGTCCTGAAGTCCCGAACTGTCCCGACCGTTCCTGAGCATTGTTAATTAAGGGTTGTCCACTGGGACGCTTGTCCCGAAACTATCCCAAACTGTCCCGAAAAGATGTGATGAATGCATAGGTTTTACGTAAAAATGGCTGCTTGGTACAGAGTATTAAGTAGAATAAAATGAATCTCTGATTAATTCAGACAACGGCATTCATGAGAAAAAATAAACTATTTCTAACACTGATTTTTGCTTTGATACCCAGTTGGTTGATTTGCTCGGCTACAACAAGGAATGCAAGCGCAGAAACACCAAATAGTAGTAAATTAATACAGTGTTTAAAAGATGTAAGAAATTCCAGAACATCTCAAGCAATTGCTAATTCACCAACAAATCAAAGAATTCAAGCCAGGGTAGAAGTAGCTGTTGATACTGATGGGCGAGGTAATGTTAGTAATGTACGTCTTGTTCGTTCATCAGGAAACCATGAATTGGATGAAATGGTTCTCAGACAAGCGCGAAATTGGAAATTAAAACCTACGACAGGTAACATTGACGTTCGTACAAGGTTTAGAAAAAGGCAAAATGTTTGCTCAGGTTCAAATAAACGCATATAACTAGATATTTTTGCCTAATTATCAACAGTAAATATCTCAAAGCCTTATTTTTTCATACAGACTAGCTAATTTAGGATGATTGCATTTACATCTTATAGCCAGCCACATAAAGGCTTTGATCATTTTCGGAGATGTCTATTACTGTTATTGCTGTGTTATCTACACAACAAGCAACCATATTTTTACAAATCCAGCTAGATTGCTAGAGTCATTATAGTACAAACATACTCAACTTTGGCAGCAGAGATTGTGAGGAGTTACAAAGTCTTCTACACTGACTGAAATAGGTTTTAACTCTCTCTGTTAGGCTCCTCATGACGGTCAACGATTCTGAATACATCAGGCAAGCTGAAGCCACTCGTGTACGTGTACTAAGCGAAGCACTACCTTATATTCAACAATTCGCCGGTCGCACTGTTGTTGTCAAATATGGTGGCGCAGCGATGAAAGATAGCACACTCAAAGACAAAGTTATCCGCGACATTGTATTCTTATCCTGCGTGGGCTTGCGTCCAATTGTAGTACACGGCGGTGGCCCAGAAATTAACAGTTGGTTAGATAAGCTGGGAATAGAACCACAATTTAAGAATGGTCTGCGAGTCACTGATGCCGCCACAATGGATGTGGTGGAAATGGTTTTAGTTGGTCGAGTTAATAAAGAAATTGTCTCCCTGATTAACCAAGCTGGTGGATTGGCTGTAGGACTTTGCGGTAAAGACGGTAATCTATTTACAGCCCGTTCCCAAGGTCAAGAAGGCATCGGCTTTGTAGGGGAAGTCAGCAATGTGAATATTAAGATTTTGGAAACCCTTGCTAGCAATGCCTATATTCCGGTAGTATCCAGCGTTGCCGCAGATGAGACAGGGCAAGCTTATAACATTAACGCCGATACCGTAGCTGGGGAAATCGCTGCTGCATTAGGAGCAGAAAAGTTAATTTTATTGACCGACACCAGTGGAATTTTAAAAGATTATAAAGACCAATCTACTTTGATTCCGAAAGTAGATATTCGTGAAGCCCGCGAGTTGATTGCCAATGGTATAGTTAGCGGTGGGATGATTCCTAAAGTGAATTGTTGTGTGCGATCGCTTGCTCAAGGAGTCCGTGCAGCACACATTATTGATGGTCGCATTCCTCACGCTCTGTTACTAGAAATCTTTACTGATGTTGGGATTGGGACGATGATTCTCGGTTCGCAGTTTACCTCTTAGGAGTTGAGGAGTGCTGAGTGCTGAGTGAGGAGTGAAGAGTGAAGAGTAAAGAGTTAGGAGTTAGGAGTTTTGTTTGTCCCCTCATCTCCCTCATCTCCCTCATCCCTCTGATCCCCCTCATCTCCCCCACCCTACCGAGGATAGGTAATAATAACCCGCGATCGCCCGCCGCTAAATGGTGTACGACGCCATGAATTATTGATAATCACCGGATTAACTAGGGTTGAATCTCGAATTGTTGGATTAATCGGGGTGAAATTTCTCACGTTCTGCCTAAACTGGGGATAAGAATAATCGGGGTAAGTTGGATTAATCAGCGTGGAATTTCTCAAGTTCTGCCTGAACTGGGGATAGGAATAATCGCGGTAATGATTGCGTTGTGATATTAATCCCGTTGCCGGATCTACAGGCATAGGTGTGGGAATCGGACTACCATAAATAAAGGAACCCACAGCAGGCGATTGCCTGACTCCATAACCACCATCAATCACGATCACAGACTGGGCAGAAGCTGGAGCAATGCTTACACCCATCACTGCTAAAGTCATACCTGTTAAGAGCCAATTCAGTTGCGAATGCTTGATTTTCAACATAATTTTGCTCACCTGCATAAGATACCGGAATTTTTAATCAGAAAATAGTCGCAGCTACTTAGTTAAAATTTTAGAAGTTTATTCACTTTTAGATTGCCAGTTTTTGAAAAGATTCCAAAAAGATTGCTGGCATTGGCAAAATGAAAACAGTGCTAATTTTTGTATAAGACGTGAGTACAGAAAGTTTAGAAATTGCTAAAACCCGCTACCAGACTGGGAAAGTTGCCTTTGAGAATGGGCAATACCGCCAAGCCGTAGAAAATTTAGAAAAGGCCAGCGCTCTGTTAGCTCGTAATTCTCGCCTTGGGGGCGAAGTAGAAATTTATCTGGTGACAGCTTATGAAGCAGCTGGACGCACGGATGATGCGATCGCTCTTTGCGAAAGACTCAAACGTCATGCCCATTTTGAAATCAGCAAACAAGCGCGGCAGATGCTTTATATCTTAAAAGCACCAAAGCTGAAAAGACCCAGCGAATGGATGACCGAAATCCCCGATTTGGGCGCATTAGCCAATAATGAACTCAAAATTTCTGTACCTGCTAAGTCTACTAAATCTTCTGGGGAGCAAAAGCCTAAACCTGCCGAGCCAGAATTTGTTGACCTCAGTCAGGTCAATACCAGAGATAATCGCTTTATCTGGGTGGCGCTAATTGCCATTGTTTTAACCATCTCGTACTTGGTTTGGTTGAATTTTTCAGGAACTCCTGGCTGATAATAATTTTGGATTGGGCATTGGGAAGATTTGAATGAAAATTCAGACCCAGACTAAATCTTACTCATATTTTCTTACCCAGTCCCAGAGCGATCAAAATGGTATTCCAGGAATCTCAAACAATACTAAGAAGTCAATATTGGTTAAAAAGTTTGACTTTTGGGGAGATTTATAGTTATGAATTCTTCAATTTTCGGAAAGATTTTCTGGTGGTTAGTCAGACCATTTAGTTTTGTGTTGGCAAAGATGAAATTGCTCTCACCACTGAATGGTCGAAATCGAATGAACCCGGTCTTTCCCATGCGAAATCCTATTCTGTGGCTAGTGCTGTTAACATCTCTGCTACTGACTGGCTGTGTAAAGTATGATGTGGGGCTTAATTTTGACAACTCAAATAGTGGCGAACTAGTACAGCATATTAAGTTGGGAGAACGGCTAACCAGTTTTAGTGGTGATTCGGTGTACGAATGGTTAAAGAGCATAGAACGTCGTGCCCGTCAACTTGAAGGTAAAGTACAGCGAGTTTCCCAAGAAGAAATCATCGTCACAATTCCTTTTAGCAGTGGTAGGGAATTGCAAGAGAAGTTCAACGAGTTCTTTAACTCCCGTGCAAATCAACCCTCTGAGTCTGTAGAGAGCCAATCTAACTCAGAACTGCCGAAAATTGAATCAAACGTCCTCTTGGAGGAGAATAATTTTTTACTTTTAGTCCGAAATCGGTTGATTTATGATTTGGATTTGCGATCGCTCTCTCTAATCGCCAGCAAAGGTAATGTACTAGCTAATGCTGGTTCAATTCTCGATTTGGAATTTAGCTTGAAGACTCCTTGGGGAGCCAAAAATGTTCAACTAACTGAAACTGCAATTGAGCCAGAAAAAAATGGCAATCAACTAGTATGGAAACTCCAGCCTGGTGAGCTAAACCATATAGAAGCTATTTTCTGGCTTCCTAGTCCCCTTGGTATCGGTGGGTTGTTAATTATCCTGTTTGTCTCAGGAGGATTGTATTTGAGATACAATTTCATGCCAGATCCCAGAATTCAGTTTCCTCCCAAAGCAGCAGCGATCCAGGAACAGTAGACTATTTATCTGTTGAATATTGTCAGTTAAGCCGATGCATTCTCCATCGGCTTTTTTACACTTTCCCCAGCTTTTTGTAAAAATGAGTCATAGCGAATTAGGCAAAGAAATTGTTCGTGTTTCTTACTTAAATGGAGAGTTTCGGTTACGTTCTGGTCAGATATCTTCCCATTATTTTGATAAATATCAGTTTGAATCTAATCCTTTGTTACTAAAGCAGTTAGCTAAAGAAATGGCAAAAAAGATTCCACTAGGCACGGAAATTCTAGCAGGGTTGGAATTAGGGGGAGTTCCTTTAGCAACAGCAATTTCATTAGAAGTTGAATTACCAGTTGTCTTTGTTCGGAAGACAAAAAAAGAATATGGTACTGAGAAGATAGCAGAAGGAATTAATATCCAAGGGAAAAAATTGTGTATTATTGAAGACGTGATTACAACAGGTGGTCAGGTTGTAAAAAGTACCGAAGCGCTGCGTAATGAGGGAGCGATCGTGGACTTCGTACTCTGCGTAATCTGGCGCGGAAGTACACAAGACAACAGCCTCGAAAAAGCTGGTATTCAAAAACTTCCTCTATTTGATATGGAGGAGCTTTCGGTGTGGATGGAACTGTCTTGAAGCCCACAGTCACTAATAGGGTATAGGGGGTAGGGTGTAGGGTATAGGGAGGACGGCATTGGTCGAGGCTTGTGACACAGACCTTTTGCTACGCCAGTGAATTGACGGGGCAAGTGACCCGATGGTTGTTGGGGCTCTCTAGAACCTGCAACCCCACACCCCAAACCTGCAACCCCGCCCCACGGACGGGGCTTAGTCAAAATATCTTAGACAATAACCCTAAAAATACTTAGGTTTGAGATAAGACTTGTGTAATTTAAGCTTAAACATTACTATTGCTATGTTCTCGTTGTTCACTGCCATACCAACGTTCAGCAAGTGCATTGAGTTGATGAAGGATTTCAATGAGTTCCTGGCCGCGTTCTGTAAGACCGTAAGTGACTTGAGGTGGGATAGTTGGTTCATACTGGCGATAAATAATTTCTGCTGCCTCAAGCATCCTCAGTCTTTCTGTCAGCACTTTGGTTGAGATGCCTTCTACTTGGCGCTTCAATGCACCAAAGCGAGTAGGCCCACTATTACACAACACCCACAGTATATACATTGTCCAGGGCCCTGTTAATAAGGACATCAAAATACTTATTGGGCAAGCATCAGGATTTTTAGAAGCAGACATCGATAAGTTAGCCAAAATTATCCGGTAGTTACTTTATAGTAACTACTTTACTTTATTAACTAGTTACTTTTAGTATCTAATGTAATGCTTTGAAATATAGACTTAAAAAAAGTAAAAGCAGAAATCCTAGTTAATCAGGAGATATTTGATGGTAAACATTCTACATATTGATTCCAGCCCCCGTGGTGAACGATCGCACTCCAGAGAATTATCCAAGGAATTCGTCAGTGCTTGGAAAGCAGCACATCCTGAAGATGCGATCGCTTATCGAGATTTAGGGCATTACCCAGTTCCTCACGTTGATGAAGCTTGGATTGCAGCATCATTTTCACCACCAGAAACCCATACTCCAGAGTTAGCTGAGGCAATCAGGATTTCTGACGAGTTAGTTGATGAATTTTTAGCTGCCGATCGCTACGTCTTTGGAGTGCCAATGTATAACTTTAATATACCTTCCACCTTAAAGGCTTACATTGACCAAATCGTTCGCCCTAACCGGACTTTTGTTTTAGATGCTCAAGGCTATAGAGGATTAGTCGAGGGTAAAAAGGCGGTTATCATTACAACTCGCGGCGGTGATTTTAGCGCAACATCCCCTTTCATTGCTTATGATTTTCAAGAACCCTACCTGCGGGCAATTTTCGGTTTTATTGGGATTACAGACATTCAATTTATTAACGCTAATAGCCTGAATGAAGGTGATGCCCGTACCCAATCTCTATCAGAAGCAAGGGCAGCAATTCAAGATGCGATCGCCCACTGGTAATGTGATGCGGGCATTGGGCATTGGGTATGGAGAAGAGACAAGGTAGACAAGGAAGAGGGGGGAGACAAGGGAGAGACTTGTTCAAGAATTCTCCCCTGCTCCCCTGCCTCTTCTTCAGGGTGACAACCGCTCAATATTCCAAGTGCCATTATCTAAACGGCTATAGAGCAAGCGATCGTGCAGACGGCTAGGGCGTCCTTGCCAAAACTCAATTTCTGTAGGAATAACTCGTAAGCCTCCCCAATGAGGCGGTCGAAAAATCTCCTGATTTTTATATTTGCTTTGAAACTCCTGCAAGCGTCGCTCTAAGACTTCTCGGCTTTCTATCACCTCGCTTTGATTAGATACCCACGCACCCAGGCGACTGTTGGCAGGACGACTGTGAAAATACTGGTCAGACTCAGTTTCGGAAACTTTCTCCACATACCCCGAAATTCGGACTTGACGCTCCAGTTCTGCCCACCAAAAGACTAAAGCCGCCTGGGGGTTTTCTGCTAATTCTTGTCCTTTGTGACTGTTGTAGTTGGTAAAGAAGGTAAAGCCCCGTTCATCAAAATTCTTAAGCAGCACCATTCTGGCTGAAGGCTTACCGTCTGGTGTGGCTGTGGCAATGGTCATGGCATTGGGTTCAGGGAGTTGTGCTGCTAGTGCCTGATCGAACCATTTTTTAAATTGGATAAAAGGATTGAGGTCTATTTCGAGTTCGCTCAAACCTTCCAAAGTGTAGTCTTTGCGAAGGTCAGCTACGGTTTTGTCCATTGTGATTTGTTTCCTTGCTATCAGATACGCTTATATATATCTTTCTCAAAAATATCTATGATGATGATCGGATGACGATCAGCGCCATCAAGAATTTTACAAACTCTCTCAAAGAATATCTAAAATAGGTTGCATAAAATGCGCCGTTCGGCCTCCCTCCAACGTCTCTTAATTTATGGTCTGAGCGGTCCAGTTATCGCTCTCAATATCTGGCTACTAACCCTGCTTTTTCGCTATTTTCAGCATCCTATTACTGTCTTGAGCATTGCGGCGATTCTGGCTTTTCTGCTAAATTACCCGGTTAAGTTCTTTGAACGTGCTCAGATCACGCGCACTCAGGCGGTAATCATAGTTTTACTGGCAACATTAACGCTGCTTGGGATTCTGGGCGTCACCCTAGTGCCGTTGATTATTGACCAAACAATTCAACTGTTAAATAAGATTCCTGATTGGTTAGCCGGTAGTCAAGCAAACCTAGAGCAGTTTGAGATGCTGGCAAAGCAACGACGTTTGCCAATCGATCTGAGGGTTGTGAGCAGTCAAATCAATGCCAACATTCAGAATGTGGTGCAACAGCTAGCTTCTGGTGCAGTAGGATTTGCTGGAACACTGCTTTCAGGATTACTTGACTTAGTGTTAGTAATTGTGCTTGCATTTTATATGCTTTTATATGGCGATCGCGTCTGGTATGGTCTGATCAATCTTTTGCCCTCTAACATTGGAGATCCCCTGACCACATCCTTGCGCTTAAACTTTCAGAATTTCTTCCTCAGCCAGCTGTTACTAGGATTGTTCATGGTGCTAACCCTGACACCAATTTTCTTAGTGATAAAGGTGCCTTTTGCCCTGTTGTTTGCCATATTAATTGGTATCTCAGAACTCATTCCCTTTATCGGGGCGTCTCTGGGTATTGGTCTGGTGACGATTTTAGTGCTGCTGCAAAATTGGTGGTTGGCAGTTCAAGTTGCGATCGCGGCAATTCTCATGCAGCAGCTTAAAGATAACTTGTTAGCTCCCAGGTTACTCGGCAATTTTATCGGACTGAATCCCATTTGGATTTTTGTGTCTATTCTAATGGGATTTGAGATTGCTGGCTTGTTAGGGACACTTGTTGCTGTTCCGATTGCTGGTACTATTAAGGGCACTTTCGACGCTATTAAAAGCGGCAAGCCGAGTAATTTTGTCTCAACTGTCACTATTGCCCATGACTCACCTCCTGATCAAGGTGGCAGGGCAGGGGGATGAGGGGACAAGGGGACAAGGGGACAACAGGGAAATTATTGAACAAGTCTCTCCTTTGTCCCCCCTCTTCGTTGTCTACCTTGTCTCTTCTCCATGCCCAATGCCCAATGCCCAATGCCCAAAGTGAAAAGTTGCACAATCTAATCTCACAATTCACAATGGTGATCGATTACAAATTCTAGAGGATACTGCCAGCAGGCAATTTCTGAATAAAAGAAGCGCAAGCGAATGTATAAGGTACACGCTTTGCCAATAGTCAATTAGTTTAGTGTTGAATTTATAGTCTTTTGATTCTCATTAATTAAACTTAGAACCTGTTGATGGAAGCTTCCGAGCTATTAGAAACAATCACATTTTTGATTTACCAAGCCGAGCAGGGGGAAATTGATCCTTGGGATGTCCAAGTGATTGAGGTGATTGACCGCTATTTAGAACTGATGGCACCTGGGGCAATAACAAGAGGCTATGAAGCGGACTTGTCTCAATCTGGACAGGCATTTTTATCAGCATCAATGCTGGTATTATTCAAGGCAAATACGTTGATGCAATTGTCAACAGTAGGAGATGCACAAGATGGTGTAGAGGATGATGCCCTATTGTCAGGTGAAGACGGTATATCACCTCAGGGTCATCGTCTACCCTTAGAACGGCAATTACGTCGTCGTCCAGCGGCGATGCCGCCACCAAAGCGTCGGGTGACTCTGCAAGAGTTAATTGAGCAATTGCAGATTATGGCTAACCAACTCAAACTGGTAGAAAAAGTCAGCAAACCTATCCGTCCCAGGCGTCAACCTAGCGTCCAAAGTATGCGAGAGGCGCTGGAGTTAGCCCACCAGGAAAATCTGACAGAAGTCGCTGGAGAACTGGAGCAGGTATTGAAATTATCGACAAGAGAGCTAAGTTTAGAACAAAATTGGTTGAATTTAGAACAACTTGTAGAATTATGGACTAAGACAAAGCTTCTCAACCAAAATGGGTCTGGACATGAGTCTAAACACAGTAACCTAGTTAGTGTTTTCTGGGCACTACTATTACTCTCGGCTCAATCGAAAGTAGAGCTATTTCAAGAGGACTTTTATGATGAAATAAAAATTCGCTTAATTAGAGATTCAGCTAATATTGGCAAACCTTTTGAGCATCCGATGAACTAAGTCTACAGTTTCGTAAATTCGTGGTGAATTGAGGGTTTAAGTTTAAACGCAGAGGAGCGCAAAGTAGAACGCAGAGGAGCGCAAAGTTAGCTGTAGTCACATAGGTTAGGACAGTGTTGGTTGCTCAAAACCTTGAATTAACCGGGTTTTTACTCAGCACTTAGCACTCAGCACGGGCTAAACCTTAGCTATCCGCTAACAGCACTTTGCTATATTTATGGGGTTTTCCTCCTGGGTTTCAGCATAGCTGCTTCCTACCTTGTCATAGATTTTTGATTCAGCCCCAAAATCCGAGTAAATTGAAAAGATAAGCGATCGCTTGTCATCTAAGTATATCAATGGTTGTTATAACCACTAAATTCCTGTTATCCCTATTCTGGGGGATGACTTAGAGCAGAAATAAAAACTGATGATAAAGTATCACTCGATGAAAGTAAACTGGCTTGTGGTTGAGGAATAAATTTTTATGAAAGCGATGATTCTCGCGGCTGGCAAGGGTACTCGCGTGCGTCCGATTACGTACACTATGCCCAAGCCGATGATGCCCATCCTGCAAAAGCCAGTGATGGAGTTTTTGCTAGAACTGTTACGCCATCATGGATTTGACCAGATTCTAGTCAATGTTAGTCATTTGGCTGAGGAAATAGAAAACTATTTCCGTGATGGTCAGCGATTTGGGGTGCAGATTGCCTATTCCTTTGAAGGGAAAATTGATGACGACGGTAAACTGGTGGGCGAAGCGATAGGTTCAGCTGGAGGGATGCGGCGCATCCAAGACTTTTCACCGTTTTTTGATGATACCTTTGTAGTTTTATGTGGTGATGCTTTAATTGACTTGGATTTAACTGCGGCTGTTAAATGGCATAAATCCAAAGGAGCGATCGCTACCATTATCACTAAATCTGTACCCAAGGAAGAAGTTTCTAGCTATGGTGTGGTTGTGACTGACGAAGAGGGACGTGTCAAAGCTTTCCAAGAAAAACCTTCAACTGAAGAAGCCCTCAGCACCAACATCAACACAGGTATTTACATCTTTGAGCCAGAGGTTTTTAACTATATTCCCTCTAATGTCGAATATGACATTGGTAGCCAATTGTTTCCCAAATTGGTAGAAATCAAAGCCCCGTTTTACGCCATTCCTATGGACTTTGAATGGGTAGATATTGGTAAAGTCCCAGACTATTGGCGGGCGATTCGCGGTGTGCTGCTGGGTGAAATCAAAAATGTGCAAATTCCTGGTCATGAAGTCGCCCCCGGTATCTACACTGGCTTAAATGTTGCCGTCAATTGGGACAAAGTGGATATCACAGGCCCCGTTTACATTGGCGGGATGACGAGAATCGAAGACGGAGCTAAAATTGTCGGGCCAGCGATGATTGGCCCCAATTGTTGGATATGTAGTGGTGCAACAGTGGAAAACAGCGTAATTTTTGAATGGTCGCGCCTAGGCCCTGGAGTCCGGTTAGTCGATAAGCTGGTATTTGGACGTTATTGCGTAGATAAAACTGGCGCTGCGATCGATGTTCAAGCGGCTGCTTTAGACTGGCTGATTACCGATGCCCGTCAAACAGTGCCATCACATACACCTGTTGAGCGACAAGCGATAGAGGAATTGTTGGGGACAAATACAAATTAGGGAATGGGGCATGGGGCATGAGGAGTGGGGAAGATGAGGGAGACAAGGGGATAAGAGGTGAGAACTTGCAACAAGTCTTTCTCCTTGTCCCCAAGTCCTTTTCCCAATACCCAATGCCCAATGCCCAATGCCCAATTCCCAATCCTAACTATTTAAGTACGTATATCTTCTAAGACTCTGCTCGTAGGTTTGCAGTAGTCGTTGAGATTCCGCTAAGGTAATGCGCTTTTCTTCTAATGCTTTCTCGCAGCGCTGGCGAATGTTTTCCACCATATCTTCGGAGTCATACTGAACGTAGCTTACTACTTCGCTCATGGTGTCACCTTTGACAACGTGTTCAATTTGGTAGCCTTTGGGCGTTAATTGGATGTGAACGGCGTTGGTGTCACCAAACAGGTTGTGCAAATTGCCCATGATTTCTTGGTAAGCTCCATTCAAAAACATCCCCAAATAATAGGGTTCTCCTGGCTTGTAGGTATGCAACTCTAAAACCGATTTGACATCACGTAGGTCTATAAAGCGGTCGATTTTACCATCACTGTCGCAAGTGAGGTCTGCTAAAATTCCTCGCCGCGTTGGTTCTTCAGCCAAACGATGGATTGGCATGATCGGAAATAGCTGGTCAATCGCCCAGCAATCTGGTGCTGATTGGAACACTGACATATTGACGTAGTAGATGGAAGCCATAATTTTTTCTAGGTCTTCCAGTTCATCTGGTACGTATTCTTGCTGTCTAGTAATGTTAAGAATTTTTTGACAACAAGCCCAGTAGAGGCGTTCAGCTTTGGCTCGTTCTCTGAGGCGTAAAATTCCTAAGTTAAACCGACTGATGGCTTCTTCTTTGAATTGTGCAGCGTCGTGGTATAACTCTTGGTAATTTTCTTGGTTGATGGATTGAAAGCTTTCCCAAAGATAATTAATAATTGGGGATTCTCCCTCTTGTGGAGGTTCTGGTGGATTCAGGGGGACATCACTGGTACTGAGAACGTCGAAAATCAGCACCGACTGATGAGAAGCGATCGCTCGTCCACTTTCACTAATCAGTGTTGGTACGGTAATATCCCGTTCAGCACAGGTATCTTTTAACTCTGCCACGATGTCGTTGGCATAGTTCTGCATGTTGTAATTTTTGGATGCATAGAAGTTGGTTTGGGAGCCATCATAATCTACGCCCAAGCCGCCACCAACATCAAGGTATTTCATATCTGCTCCCAGCATTGCCAATTCTACATAAATGCGGCTGGCTTCTTGGATGGCATCTTTAATCACATTAATGGCAGAGATTTGTGAGCCGATGTGGAAGTGCATTAACTGCAAAGAATCGAGCAGGTTAGCTTCCCGTAACTTGTCAACAGCCTCGATTACTTCAGGCATTGTCAAACCAAATTTAGCGCGATCGCCACTAGAGGCTCCCCAACGTCCCATGCCTTGGGTACTGAGTTTAGCACGAACTCCTAATATTGGTTTAATACTTAACTGGCGATTGGCATCGATCACCAAATCAACTTCTTCAATCTGTTCTAAGACGATAATTGGTGTTTGCCCTAGTCTTTGGGCTAACATTGCCGTTTCGATGTATTCTCGGTCTTTGTAGCCGTTGCAAACTAACAATGCTCCTGGTGTATCCAACACAGCTAGAGCAATCATTAATTCTGGCTTGGAACCGGCTTCTAAACCAAATTGATGGGGTTTGCCAAATTTCACTAAATCCTCAATCAAATGCCGTTCTTGATTGCATTTAACGGGAAACACGCCACGGTAGACACCAGGGTAATTATAGCGAGCGATCGCTTTGGCAAAACAAGCGTTCAACCGCTCAATCCGGTCTTCCAAAATATCGGAAAAGCGAATCAACATGGGAAGTCCCAAGTTGCGCTGCTTCATGGCGTTGACCAATTCAAACAAGTCAAGAGATCCCCCGCGATCGCCCTTGGGTGCTACGGTCACGTGTCCAGCAGCGCTAATGGAAAAATAAGGTTGTCCCCATCCTTCAATGCGGTACAAGGCTTCGCTATCCTCAATTTTCCAGGAGCGAGGTAAATCTCCTGTGGTAGGACTCGGTGGTAACAGCTTTTTGTGCTTATGATTTTTCACTTCTTTTTGTCCATTGGACGGTACTGGTACCACCTCGTCAGATGTAGCAGTTGAGTCAACACCCATTTCTTCCTAACCTCTGTTTTTCACCCACGAGTTAACAATTTAGCGCATTCATCTAGGAACGTATATGCACCCAAGGATAATTTCTGAGATAAACTCTGATTGGTCAAAAGTCGTATGTCATTAGTCATTGGTCATTAGTCATTAGTGCAAAACCCTTGGACAAAGGACAAAGGACAAAGGACAATTGACTAGATAAAAACTTTATTAAGCTTTGGGAGATAGCAATGGAGCGCACATTCTTAGCAATTAAGCCTGATGGAGTCCAGCGGGGATTAGTGGGAGAAATTATCCGTCGCTTTGAAACTAAAGGTTTTACCCTAGTAGGTTTAAAGTTACTGAAAGTCAGTCGGGAATTGGCTGAACAACACTATGGTGTTCACCGAGAACGTCCCTTTTTTGGTGGTCTAGTGGAATTTATCACTTCTAGCCCAGTGGTAGCGATGGTATGGGAAGGAGATGGCGTTATTGCATCTGCCAGAAAGATTATTGGTGCGACAAACCCTTTAACAGCAGAACCGGGAACGATTCGCGGCGATTTTGGACTGAATATTGGTCGCAACTTAATTCACGGTTCTGATGCTCCAGAAACCGCGCAACAGGAAGTAGCCTTATGGTTTAAGGATGAAGAATTGGTTAGTTGGCAACCACACTTAACGCCTTGGTTGCACGAGTAAGATATTAGGGACTGGGGACTGGGTACTGGGGACTTGGAATTAGTTATTTCCCCCTGCCCCCTGCCCCCTGCTCTTTTTATTTTGAGACTTCGCTCTTTTCCGGCTCTACTTGGGGTAATTCAGTATTAACACGCTTAGAAAATCCCCAGCCTAAAATCAGGAAGATGGCAGCAATCATGATCCATTCTGGTGGAACTAAGCTATCGTTGACCACTTTTAACAACAAGCGTAAGCCCACCAAGGCCACAGTTACATAGCCTGCATCTTCTAGGTTTTCATATTCGTCTAGCCAACGGATAAACAATCCCGCCATGAATCGCAGCGTAATAATACCAATTGTTGCACCCGTTAACACTAGCCATTTTTCTTGAGAAACTGCGATCGCAGTTGTCACGCTATCCAAAGAAAATGCCAAATCTGTAAATGCAATCACGGGTATTGCTTGCAACAATGAATTAAAACGCGGGCCGTGATGGTGCTCGTCTTTGGATTCTTCTGAGGTAAAGTGTTGGAATACCAGCCACAGCAGATAAGCAGCGCCCAATAATTCAAATTGCCAGAATTGTTGTACCCAAGTGGCAGTGAGAATCAGGGTGATTCGCAGCACATAAGCAACGACTAAACCAAAGTTCAAAGCTTTACGCTCAAGTTCCTTGTCTTCCAACCCTTTTGCGATCGCAGCCAAGGCGATGGCATTGTCGGCAGATAACAGCGCCTCTAAAAGCACCAGGATCACCAGAACTATAAGGGCTTCAAGGCTAAAATGAAAGTCGAGGTAATCAAAAATTTGGTCTAGCATTCCGGGTTTCTCAAGCAGAAAAAATTAAAATTTGACAAGAACAGAGATTTGCATATTAAAAAGCGCAATACAATTGCTACTCTAATTCAGCTTAACGTGGTTATGGTGCATTTTGAAGAGGGTTATATGTGTGCGAGCGCAGTGCGAGTGGAGTAATTTGCGTATAAGTCAATACATTAAAAGTTTTAATATCTAGTCAATGCGATCGCCTACTTTTCAAATCTTGGCTTCAATTCCCCAACTACTGCTATATCTACGTTCTACACTTTCACTCTTTTGTTAAGAAAGATGTGACTAATGCATAGCGTAAGGTTGCCCTCAGAACCTGTAGACTTTTTAGAGATAACTTCTTGGAAGTTTGTGATGCTCAAAACCTTTACTGGAAGCTGCCATTGTGGTGTAGTTCGATTTGAAGCCGACATCAACCTGAGCTTGGGTACAAACAAATGTAACTGCTCACTCTGTACGAAAACGCGGAATTGGAACGCTATCATCAAGCCTAGTGCATTCCGATTGCTCTCCGGCGAGAGTGACTTAAGTGACTACCAGTTCGGACTAAAGATTGGACATCATCTTTTCTGTAAGCATTGCGGCCTACACTCGTTTGCGCGTGGGTATCATGAACAGGTTGGTGGGGACTATATTACAGTTCAATTGGCTGCTCTCGACAACGCCGATATAGCAGAGATAGCTGAAGCACCCGTTCGATTCACTGATGGTCGTAACAACAACTGGGACTCACCTCCAGCCGAGACGAGGCATTTATAGCGATCGCTAATCTCATAGGATGTGTCAAAAGAAGCAGGGGAGCAGGGAGCAGGGAGCAGGGGGAAAGGCTGGGACAAAGCTTGTACTTTGCCCCAGCCGAGCGCCCTTCCGGGGTGAGGCTTCGTACCGCTGCTCCCAAGCTCCACGCTCTTGAGAAGGGCTTGCTCCCCCTGCTAAGAGCCCCCTTCCCTGGAGCCTCTTCGGTGAGTTCGACGGTGAGAAAAAGGCAAAAAGCTTGCTAGATATGAATAACCAGAAATTGGGTACGTCAAGGCGATCGCTAAGATTATGTGGGATCTGAAGACTTGCTAACGCCAACGCGAACGCCGTCAGTCGGCGCTCAGACTTCTCTCCATGTTCCCGTGTAAGAGCGTCAACCTAAATGATAAGTCATTAAGCGGACATGATATTATAGCTTGGGTTAAGCGACAGCATAGCTCAAGGCTTAGTCAGCACTAACTCAATGCTGAAATTGGATTATCAGCGATCGCCACTGAGGCAATCACTTCTAGCACTACAAAAGGGCAATTGCATGAAAAGCGCTCTTGAACCATACAAATAGCAGTTTAGTCAATAAAAGTAAAGTCTCTGGAAGAGAAAACCGAAAATTTTCTGGAAAAGCCATCACAAATGCTGTAAGTAACTTTATTATAAATTACAAGCATATCTAGGACATATAAGATAACTTTATGACCATAGATTTACTAGAATTTTTTAAAGCAACAGACCCCAGCCGGACATTATACGTCAATCAAGGTTCAGATAAGAAGTATTATATTCTCACATCTTGCACCTGGAAATATGAATGTCAAAACCACAACTAAGTGCAAGGAG